>JBIQHU010000086.1:0-24397 GCA_044508395.1 Mycobacterium sp.
TGCGGGCAGGCGTTCAACGAGCGCAAGGACAAGGACTTCGCACTGACCTGTCTGAAGGTCTACAACGACTGGATCATCGACGAGTGGTGCGGTGGCGAGGGGGCGGGGCGGCTGATCCCGCTGACAGTCGTCCCGCTGTGGGATGCCGAACTGGCCGCGGCCGAGGTGCGCCGGTGTGCTGAGAAGGGCTCGTACGCCATCGCATTCAGTGAAGCGCCACATGCGCTGGGACTCCCCAGCATCCACTCGGGAGCCTGGGAGCCGCTCTTCAGGGCCTGTGCCGAGACCCAGACGGTGATCAATATGCACATCGGCTCCTCGTCGAAGATGCCGAACACGTCTGCCGACGCGCCTTTGACTGTGGGTGTCGCGCTGACGTTCGAGAACAGCATGCATGCCGTCGTCGACTGGTTACTCTCGGGTGCGCTGGCCCGTCACGAGGGCCTGAAGATCGCGCTATCCGAAGGTCAAGTCGGTTGGATACCGTTCTTGTTGAACCGCATTGACGGAATCTGGGAGCGTTCGCAAATGTACGAGGCAGACATGCGGGAACGGGTTCCCGAAAGGCCGAGCTCCTACGTTCCTGGCCGAGTCTACGGGTGCATCTTCGACGACATCCCCGGGCTGCAGTTCCGTGAAGCGGTGGGCATGGACCAGATCATGTTCGAAACGGACTACCCGCATGCCGACTCGGCCTTCCCCCACTCTGCCGCGGTTGCCGAAAAGCTCATGAGTGCAGCGGGTCTCAGCCAACATGAGCGCTGGCAGTTCCTCCGGGGCAATGCCATCGAGTGCTACCAGCTGCAGCGTTACAGCATCGTCGAGTAGAGCTCAATGGCCGAAACATGTGACGATCGGCAGGGACCCCTGGCCGGCTACCGGGTGGTGAACGTCGGCAACACCATTGCCGACATGTACTGCTGCCGGCTTCTTGCGGACGGCGGTGCGGAGATCATCCTCCTGGAGCCACCCGGGGGGCACCCGCTGCGGGCTTGGAGCGCATCCGGCGCGGACCTACGTGGTCAGGACGGCGCGCTCTTCCGGTATCTCGCCATGGGAGCCGAGAGCGTGATCGCCTCCGACGTGGGTCCAGACGACGCGCTGGCCGAACGCCTCTTGGGGGGTGCGGATGCCGTGATCTGGACCCCTGGCGCCACCCCGGCCGCGGCAACTCTGACCCAGCGGATCCGCAAGAACAATCCGTCGGCGACCGTCCTCGCGATCAGCCCGTACGGGACATCCGGCCCGTGGGCGCAACGGCCCGCATCCGACCTCACGTTGCAAGCGCTGACGGGGGGGATGGGCATGCGCGGGTCAGCCGACGTTCCCCCGGTTCACGTCGGTGGTCGGTTCAGCGAGTGGGTATCGGGGCTCGAAGCGGCGAAAATGCTGCTGGCGTCGCGATGGCGCACCCGGCGAACCGGAGTGGGGGAGCTCGTCGATCTATCGATGCTGGAGGCTGTCCTGCTGCATACCGTGATGCACCCGGTGACCTTCTTCGACATCGCCGGCTACCCGTTCCGGGCCTCGCGGATGGCGAATCTTCCCGATGTGCACCGCACCAAGGACGGTTACGTCGGCTTCATGGTTGTCACGGGCCAGCAGTGGCTCGACTTTTGCGTGATGGTCGGCCGCGACGACTGGCTCGCCGACGAGTCACTGGTCCGGATGGCGGTCCGGGCGACTCGCCGCGCCGAGCTCACCGAGGCGATCGACGCGTGGACAGCCGAACGCACCACCGATGACATTGTCGAGTTCGCCAGCCTGCTACGCATTCCCGCCGCGCCGATTGGAAATGGCGAAACCGCGGCCAGGTTCGACCATCTGATCGAACGCCATGCCTTCGTGAGCAATCCGGGTGGGGAATTCCACCAGCCCGCTCCCGCGTGGAGCTTTCATGGCGCTCACCTCGACACGCCACCGGCTCCTGCACCAACACTGGGCCAGCACACCGCCGAGTACCGAAACCAGCCGCGACGCACGCCCACCGTGAGCGACAGTCGACCCACTACCGACGGGCCCGACCCGCTGCCGTTCGATGGACTGCGGATCGCCGACGTCACCGCTAACTGGGCGGGACCGGTCGTTGGGCACATGATGGCCATGCTGGGTGCTGACTGCATCCACGTCGAGTCGGCCCAGAAGCCAGATGCGATGCGCTACAACACCGCAAAGCAACTTGGCGACCCGCAGTGGTGGGAGTGGGCCGGACTATTTCACGGCACCAACACCGACAAGCGTGATCTCACCCTCGACTTGTCCACGGACGCGGGCCGCGACCTGGCACGGCGGCTGATCGCCAGCTGTGATGTTGTGCTGGAGAACTACAGCCCCCGTGTCATGGAAGCCTTCGGCCTGGGGTGGGATCAGGTCCGCGCGATCAACCCGCGCACAATCTACGTGCGGATGCCCGCCTACGGTCTGGATGGACCCTGGCGGGATCGCCCCGGTTACGCACAGACGATGGAGATGATCTCCGGACTCGCGTGGCGAACCGGACATCCAGATTCACCACCAGTCGTTCCCAATGGACCCTGCGACCCGATCGCCGGATCGCACGCGACGGTCGCGCTGCTGCTGGCGTTGGAATACCAAGCCCGAACCGGCAAGGGCCTGCTTGTCGAAGTGCCCATGATCGGCGGGGCACTGGGAATCGCTGCCGAGCAGATAATCGAATACAGCGCGTACGGTCGTCGACTGGACCGGATGGGGAACCGAGCCGAACATGTGGCCCCGCAAGGCGTCTACCCATCGGCAGACGGCGATGAGACCTTCGTCGCCATCTCCGTCGTCACCGACGAACAATGGGACGCTCTCAAAGGAGCGCTTGGCAACCCCCCATGGTCGGCCGATCCCGCACTGGATTCGCTGACCGGACGGCAAGGAGCACACGACGAGATCGACCACGAACTCAGCAGATGGCTGGCCGCGCGCAAGTCTGCCGACGCGCTCGCCGCTCTGGTTTCTGCGGGGATCCCCGCTGCGCGAGTGATGGCACCACACCAGACCGCGGACAATGAACAGCTTCAGGCCCGCGGGTTCGTCGAACACCTCGACCATCCGGTGGTCGGGCGGGCCCGCTATTTCGGTCTGCCCGCACGCTTTTCCGCAGGTCCCGACCGGGTACATCGCGCCGCGGCCCCGATGCTCGGTGAACACAACCGGCAGATCCTCTGCGGGGAGCTGGGAGTAACCGAGGATGAATACCAACAGCTGCTGGACGAAGGAATCATCGGAACATCAAGTGGCACAAGGAGCGCCGCATGGTGACTCAAAGTACGCGGAGCCATCCGCACGGAGGGAGAATCACGCATGGGCCCGACCAGTGAGAAATCGTTATTGCGGCACCCGGAGTTCTTCTTCATCGGAGGAGAGTGGGTCGCTCCGTCCTCCGACTCGGTGATCGACGTGCTGGATTCCGACAGCGAGGAGCTCTTCCTGCGTGTCGCCGAGGCTCAGGCTCCGGATATGGACCGCGCGATCGACGCTGCCAGGCAAGCGTTCGATCGCGGACCGTGGCCGCGGATGAGCCACGACGAGCGCGCGGGCTACCTGCGTGCGATTGCGGACAAGATCTCCGAGCGTATCGACGACTACAACCGGATTTGGCCGCGGGAATCGGGCGTGGTGCACATGACCGCACAGTCCATCTCCGTCGAGGTTCCCAAGATCTTCGGGGATTATGCCGACCTGGCGGCCACGTACCCCTTCGAAGAGTCGGTGACCCCGAATCCGTCCCCGCTCCCTGGCGGTGACTTCGGGCTGTTGGTCCGCGAACCGGCCGGTGTGGTGGGAGCGATCGTTCCATGGAACGGCCCACTGACCTTGCTGGCCCTGAAGGTGGCCCCCGCCCTGCTTGCAGGCTGCACGGTGATCGTGAAGGTGTCTCCGGAGGCCCCCGCGGGCGGATACATGTTCGCCGAGATCGCCGAGGAGGTCGGGATCCCGCCCGGGGTGGTGAACGTCCTCACTGCCGATCGTGAAGTCTCCGAACGGCTGGTCGCCGATCACCGGGTGGACAAGATCTCGTTCACCGGCTCTACGGCCGCTGGGCGTCGCATCGGAGAAATCTGCGGTGGGAGGGTTGCTCGCTGCACCCTCGAGCTCGGTGGCAAGTCGGCAGCGGTGATCCTCGACGACGCCGACATCGCCATGGCAGCAGCCCTGCTCGCCGGTGCGGAGTGCATGCTTTCGGGACAGGTGTGCGCCTCGCTGACCCGAATCGTGGTTCCCCGCAGGCGGCACGATGAGATGGCCGAAGCGCTGGCGGCAGCATTCTCACAGGTCAAGGTGGGAGATCCCTTCGACGCCTCCACACAGATGGGCCCGCTGGCCATGGCGCGCCAGCGCGACCGGGTCGAGAGCTACATCGCGAAGGGCATCGGGGAGGGGGCGAAACTCGTCACCGGTGGTGGCCGCCCGAAGGATCTCGACCGCGGTTACTACATCGAACCGACGGTGTTCGCCGATGTGGACAACAAACACACCATCGCCCAGGAAGAGATCTTCGGTCCCGTGCTGTCGGTGATACCTGCCGATGACGAGGAACACGCGATCGATATCGCAAACGACACGATATACGGGCTTAACGCTGCGGTGTTCACTCCCGATGTCGACCGGGCGCGGGCGGTCGCGGCTCGACTGCGCTCCGGAACAGTCGGCCATAACGCCATGCGGTTGGACTACGGGATCTCCTTCGGCGGGTTCAAGCAGTCAGGAATCGGCCGGGAGGGCGGCCGGGAGGGCCTGCTGCCGTACCTGGAGACCAAACTCCTTCTGCTGGATGGACCACCCGCGCGATACCGGTAGCAGTCAAGACACCGGCGTCGACAACGAAAGGACAATGAGATGAACGCAACGTCGCAGCGTCTCTGCGCGTGGTGCGGGCCGGCGCAGATGGTGATCTTCCTGATCGGCTTCTGGGCTGTTGCCAGATTCATGCCGCCGCTGTCGCCCACTCTCAACCCGGACGAGGCCGCTGCAGTATTCGCTGACAACTCCCTGGCGATCCGCATTGGAATGCTCATCACGTTCTATGCGGGGGCCCTGTCGGTGCCGTGGGTAGCGGCAATCACCGTTCAGTTGAAACGTGTCGAAGGCGGCGTGCACACACCGCTTTCCTACACCCAACTTGGATTGGGTTGTCTGCTGCCGCTGGAATTCATCATCTGCTGCTACTTTTTCGCCACTGCGGCGTTCCGTGCCGACCGCGACCCGGAGATCGTTCAGGTCCTGATGGACCTGGGCTGGTTACCACTGACGGGGCTGGTGTACACCGTCGTGCTTCAGGCTGTCGTCATCGGTGTGGCGATCCTGATGGACAAGCGCGAGGCGCCGATATTTCCACGCTGGTCCGGCTATTTCAACATCATGTGTGGACTGCTGATGTCGCCGGCCGGATTCGATCTGTTCTTCAAGACGGGGCCACTCGCCTGGAATGGTTTGATCGCCTGGTGGGTGCTGGTGTTCGTTTATTTCGTGTGGGTGATCGGCAACATCGTGCTGGTCCTCAAAGCTATCCGGCGACAGGAGTTCGAAGCGGGCGCGGCGGCTAAGGACGCTGGAATAGCAACGGTCGCTTGACGACTCGGTGCCTTCGAGCCGGCCTGAGTCATTCCAGCAGGTCGACGACGGTCGACAGCTCCGACCCGGCCAGCACGTACTCCTCGGCCTTCTCCAGGTGTCGGCGCCACAACCGGCCGGCCTTCTCCGCTTCACCGGCCTTGATCAGATCCAACAGCATCCGGTGGGTCTTCGCTGAGCGTCGTGTCGCCTGATCCGCGCGCGGACCCATGGTCGGCTGGAGTGACCGATTAGCCTTTTCGATGATGTGGTGGAGCATCTCGCTGACGATCTGCAGGGTCTTGATGTTCGACAGCCGGGCGATCTCCGCATGGAAATCCGTGAGCTGTACAACCGCTTCGGCACCCGGTGTCAGCTTCGCCTCGCGATCGACGATCTCCTCCAGCCTGGCGATGACCTCCGGGTCGCGTGCGTTGGCCAGACGTTCCACCATCGGGACCTCGAGGACGACGCGGGCATCGTAGACATCCTTGATCGTCACCCCTTCGCTTTCCAGGATGAGTCCGGCGAACCTGGCCAGTGTCTCGCGCTTGGGTCTGGTCACTTGAGCCCCGCCGTGCACACCGCGCCGGATTTCGAGCAAGTCCTCCGATTCGAGCACCCGCAGCGCTTCCCGAAGCGTCGGTCGAGAAACGCCGAACTGCTCCATCAGCTCTGACTCCGGCGGCAGCATGGTGCCTTCTGCGACGTCGCCGCGGACGATCATCTTGCGCAGGACGCCGGCGACCCGGTTGGCCATCTTCGGTTCGCGAAGACTGGTGACTTCCACGTTGTTTCTCTCCACCCACGACGCAAGCGCAACCAACTAATTATTTTGCAGATTAGCCCATACCTGCGTTGATCTCCGACATTGGTCACCCGCAGCTGAGCATCGCGGGGAGCGGGGTGCCCGGTGCATGGATCTCGAACAACTCCTCGGCGACCAGTGCCTCGAGTTGCCGTTGCGACCCCAAGAGCGCGTCGAGTTGCAGGCCACGGGCAACGTAGCGGTGCAGATCGTGTTCGGCGGTCAGCCCGATCGCGCCACAGATTTGCATGGCGGTGTCGGACACGACTCGGTGGGCGCGCCCAGCGGCGGCCTTGGCGGCCAGCGCCGAGAGTCGGCCACCGTAAGCCCAGGATTGGTCGAGAAGGGCACGCGCCCCCGCGAGGTCAGCTGCCGCCTGGGCCAGGGCGTGACGGGGTGATTGGAATGAACCGATCGGAGCGCCGAACTGCACCCGGACCGTTGCGTGCTCACCGGCGATACCCAACGCCCGATCCGCGACGGCGACAATTTCGGTGGCCAGAGCGCGGTGCGCGGCCGCGATTGCGTTGCCCCAGTCGGCCGACGCATCCACGAGCTCACCATCCAGCGGGCCGCCGACCCTCGACCAGTGCACCGACGGATCGAACGTGTCCATCCGCTCGCCGTGCAAGTGCGCACTGTCGACAACCGCGATCGACACGGTGCGTGCCGGCCCGCCAACCGGCACGACAACTCGACCCTCGAGTGGGCCCAGCACGATGCCGGTGACGTGCCCGTCGCTCGAGGCCGGCGCGCATCCATCCGCCAAACTCGGCAATAGGACTGCATCGGCCGGTCCCGCCAGGAGGCCGGCCAGCTCGGCCAACATCACCCGGTTCAGGGATTCGGTCTGGACCAGCGAGCGCCCCTGTGCTCGAAACAGGACTTCGCATGAAGAGACCGGGTATTCCGTCTCGATGTCGGCCCAGCCGAGTTCGGCCAGGCGCGGGCCGATTGCGACGTGACCGCCATCGGTGATCTCGTCGAAGATCCGGAAGACCGCCTCTTCGACCATTTGCCATGAGTCGTCAGTCATTTGGCAACCTCCTTCGGAAGGCCGAGGATGTGATCGGCGACAATGCCTCGCTGCATCTCGGCGGACCCGCCCATGATCGTCGCGGCGCGGGCGTACCACCACTCGGCGCGCATGGTGTCCAATTCCTCAGCGCTGCCTGCATTCTCGCCCGTCAACATCAGCTGACGCTGGACGTCGAAGATCAGGTCGTTGACGTCCAACTCGGCCCGGGCGAACAGCAGCTTGTCGATACTGCTGTCGGGTCCGAGGGATTCCCCGCTGGCCAGCCTTTGCACTGTCGCCGCAGAGCGTGCCTGCGCAGCGGCCACGGAGATGAAGACGCGGGCGAAGTGTTCACGGTCGGCGGCCGGCGCAATGCTGGCAGTCATGGCCTCGCGCAGCCTACCCAACAGGGTCAGCATTTTCGTAAGTGCGGCATAGCCATACATACCGCGCTCGTACTGCATCAGAAACATGGTCACTGCCCAGCCGTCGCCGAGTCCGCCGACCAGCCGTTCGCGTGGCACACGCACGTCATCGAAGAAGACCTCGGCGAGCTCGCGGCGCCCGCTGGCAAGCGCGATCGGGCGCACCGTGACACCCGGTGTGTCCACGTCGAGGAGAATCATGCTCAGTCCGCGGTGGCGGCTCTCCGCCGTTCCGGTTCGGGTCAGTACGAGTAGCCGAGTGGCGGTCGAGCCTTGACTGGTCCAGATCTTCTGGCCGTTGACGATGAACCCACCGGCGCCGTCCTCGGTTGCCCTCGTGCGTAGGGAGGCGAGGTCGCTGCCGGACTCCGGCTCGGAGAAACCTTGTCCCCACCACTCGGCACCGGATAGATATCGGGGCAAGTACTTGGCAGCCGTCTGGGGTGCGAACTTGAGCAGGGCTGGGCCGAGCACTTCCAATGTCCACTGCTGCGCGGGGGTGGGCAGTGTCGCGTGCGCGAGCTCCTCGTAGAACACCGCTCGGTGGAGTTCGGAGCCGCCCAGGCCACCGCCTTCGCTGGGCCAGCCGTAGCGATTCCATCCGGCCGCCGACAGGCGCGCCATGATGTCGGCGTCGTGGACCATCGCCTCTTCGGCGGTCATGAAAGATGCCGAACGCCATTCGCCGGCCCAATCAAGATCGGACAGGTAGCGCCGGAAGTCCTGCCGGTACAGCGCTATATCGGAGACGTACGCGTCCTGCAGGCCGCTAACAGATGTGGACACTGGCTGCTGCTTCCTTTAGATAAACAATTACCTATATTAACCGCGGTGAAGGGATCTCATGTTGTTGGCAACGGACCGGCGAGGCCACGCGGCGACGCCCCCCATAGCCAGCTGACAGCCTGCCCAACCTCCGAAAATTGCAGCGCTACAGCGTCTTTAGCGTGATAGCGCTGCGGGTCCTCGGTGAAGCCCATGATTCGGCTGAGCGTGTCGCCGCTGACTCGGAAGATCTGGCCCGTCAGCCATGACGACTCTGCCGACTGCAACCAGGCCACGACCGCCGAGCTGCGCCCTGGGTCGAGTGTCGGATCGTCGGTTCGGTCGCCAAAGAAGTCCGCGCTGATACGAGTGGCCGCCAGCGGCGAAATCGCATTGACCGAAACGCCGTAGCGCCGCATCTCCATTGCTGTGATGACCGTCAAATTGGCGATCGCTGCCTTGGCGGCGCCGTAGGCACTCTGGCCGATGTTTCCCCAGAGCCCGGCGCCGGAGACGGTATTGACAATGTGCGCGTCAATGGCGTTGCCCTGCTTGGCCTGGGTGCGCCAGTAGTCGCAGGCATGCCGTGTGACCGCGAACGTGCCCTTCAGGTGGACCGCGATCACCGCATCCCAGTCGGCTTCGGTGGCGTTGGCAACCATGGCGTCGCGGACGATGCCGGCGTTGTTGACCACACCGGTGAGCATGCCGAACGTGGACACCGCGGTGGTGACCATGTCGGCGACGTCGTCCCAGGACGCGACCGATCCAGTGTGTGCAACGGCTTTGCCGCCACCGCTTTCTATCTCGGCGACAACCTCAGCTGCAGGTCCACCGCCGCCGCCGCCGCCGTCCGTGCCGACACCGGGATCGTTGACCACCACCGCAGCGCCTTCGGCGGCTAGCGCCAGACAGTGCGCCCGACCTATCCCACGTCCACCACCGGTGACCAGGACGACCCGGCCGTCGAGTTTTCTCATGGATGTATCTCCTTCAGGCTCCGAGTAATTCGGTGATGAGCGTTCGACGCGTGGTCCAGTCGGCACCACGCAAATCGGCGTGGCCGGACTCGGTGACGATGACATCGATGTCGTGGGCCGGGGTGGACACCGGACGACTGAGCTGCTCGACGAGCGGTGCCCGCCCATTCACGGACGACGGAACGGCGATGATGGAGAGCCCGCCCCGACTCATTCGACCCGCAGCACAGTAGTCCGGGTGCCCGCCGATGCCGCCGATGACGTTCTCTCCGATGCCTTCCACATTGATCTGGCCGACAGGGTCAATTTCGATCGCGGTGTTCACCGCCACGAACGGTCCGCCCCGCGACAAGCGAGTCACGTCGTGGGTGTAGTCGATGCCCCGCAGAATCGGCCGTCCCGTCGCCCAGTCGTAGAGCTCCTCAGTGCCCATCAGATAGGTGGCCGAAGGGATCTCGATGAGCAGGCCATGCCGTTCGAGATCGAGGACCGCATCGGTGAGCAGGCCGGTATCGATCCGGATAGGGACCTTGGCTCTACGCAGTAGGGCGGTGCCGAGCTGCCCCGGCCCGTACTGCAGGCGGGCGCCCTCGGGGACGAATTGCAGTATGGCATCCGCCAGCGATTCGTGGATCGGCCCAGGCTCGCGCTGTGGAAACCGGATCGGCCCCCTGCTGTCGTGCCCGATAAGCCGGACCCGGTCGTGCGGTAGCGGTGTCAGGGCGCTTGCATGGGGACTCTTCTCGTCAACAACGCCTAGGATCGCCACGCCGGAATCGACCAGGGCGTTCTGATAGGAGACCTCGGAGCCGAAGTGCAGGCTCCCGTCGCGGCCGGCCAGCCGGGTGATCAGCAGATCGGGACGAAGCGGTCCGGTCAGTAGCGCCGGCCATGCAGCCACGCTGCTGGGTACGAACCGGGCGTTCGCGCTGTTCAGCAGCTCGCGTACGCCCCATCCGGGCATCATGGTGACCACCTCGGCGAACGCATCGACTTCGAGTCCCTGCGGCGCTGCAGGCAGCCAGCCCAGCACAAGGCGAATCCCGCCCACCTCGCGCGCGGCCTTGCTGAGCTCCCCGAGGACCGCCGTACCGTCGTCGAGGGTGCCCAACGCACCGGCACCGTCCCCAAGCGCCACGGTCATGCCGGGGTGCAAGACCTCGGACATGGTGGTGGCGAAAGCGGAAATCAATGGGGCTCTTTCGGCAATCCGAGCACACGCTCACCGAGGATGTTGCGCTGAATCTCGCTGGTTCCGCCGAGGATGGTCTGTGCGCGCCCGACGAGCATGTGCTTGACCAGCAGATTGGTCGCGGGATCTGAACATGCATCGGTGCCTAACACCGAAGTGGCCAGATCCCCGAGGTCGCGTTCGGTTTCGGAGGTCATGAGCTTGAGCACCGAGAAAGCCGGAGAGGTCAGGTCGCCGTTCTCGACGGCGCGCTGCCAGGTGAACCGCAGTAGCCACAGCCGTGCCCACAATCTGGTCAAAGACCGGGACAGCGTGGGGCTCAGCGTGTTCCGGGTGCGCGCTGCATCGACTAGCTGCTCATGCAGTTGCAGCATGGACACCGCCTGCGATCCGAGGGTCAGGCGCTCGCGGCCAAGAGTCACCAGCGCGATCTCCCAGCCCTGGCTCACCTGTCCGATCAGCGCGTCGTGGCCGATCTCGGCGCCGTCGAAGAACACCTCGTTGAACTTGCTCTCGCCGTCGATCTGTTGCAGTGGACGCACGCTCACCCCGGGTGTGTCCATCGGCAGCACGAACATCGAAAGGCCGCGATGCTTGTGCGGTCCGGTCCGGGCGAGCAGCAGTCCCAACTGCGCGGAGGCCGCCGCTGAACTCCATACCTTCTGTCCGTCGATGCGCCAACCGGTCCGGGTTCGTTGCGCTTTCGTACGTAGACCGGCCAGATCCGACCCGGCGCCAGGTTCAGAGAACAGCTGGCACCAGATGTGGTCGCCGAGCCGGATCGGCTCGAGAAAACGCCCCCGCTGCTCGTCGGTACCGAACTTGATCAGGACCGGCCCGACCAGGTCAGCAGCGGTGATGTTGAGCTGGCGAGGCACGTCGGCCCGGGCGCACTCCTCGGCGAAGACGGCCTGGAACTGTACGGAGGCGTCGGAACCACCGAACTCACGCGGCCAGTGCAGGCATGTGTAGCCATGCTCGGCGAGCAGACGGTGCCACTGTCGGCCGGGACCGACGTCTGCGGCAGTCGGCGTCGGCCCGTAGTCGCGCAGCCCCTCGGGTCTGGGCAGGCTCTGCAGGAAGCTGCGGATCTCGGCCCGCAGCTGCTCAACGTCGTCCATCTACATCCCGCCCGAATCGCCGTTGCGCAAAGCCCTGGCTGCCAGAACATCCCAATGCTGGCCCGGACCACCGAACAGAACCTCGTCGGTCCGGGCGCGTTTCAGGTACATGCCCGCCGAGTCCTCCCACGTATAGCCAATGCCACCGTGGATTTGCAGGTTGGCGTGTGTCGCGTCGCGGAATGCCTCGGAGCACACCGCTTTGGCCATGCTGGTGAGCCAGCCGGCGTCGTCGGCATCGTCATCCAAGGCCCGCAGCGCCCCCTGCGACGCCGAGCGGGCGAACTCCAGGCCGACGAGCATATCGGCGCAGCGGTGCTTGATCGCCTGGAAGCTGCCAATCGGACGGCCGAATTGTTCACGAGTGCAGGCGTATTCGGTGGCGATCTCAAGCACACGTTCGCACGCTCCGACCTGTTCGGCTGACAGGACTGCGAGGGTTCGGGCAATGTTGCGCTCGATGAGCGCTTCGACCGGCCCGACCGTCTTCAGCTGCTCGGCGTGAGCCCCCGCGAAAGTGATGGTGCCCATCGGGCGGGTGGCATCCAGTACCTGTTCCGGGCTGACGGAAATGCCGGCTGTCGTGGCGTCGAGCAGGAATACCGCTAGTTCACCTTCGGATATCGCCAGCACGACGAGATGGTCGGCAGTGCTGCCGCCCAAGACGTGACGGACCGTACCGTGAATCGACCACCGTCCGTGCACGCGTCGGGCGCTGAGAGTGACTGCTCCGGGACTCCACATACCGCCATCACCGGTGAGAGCCGCCGCCACCGTCCGGTCGCCATCGGACAGTCCCTCCAACACATCGGAATCGGCACCGGTATCGGCCAACAGGCCGGTGGCAAGCACGGCCGATACGACGAACGGCACCGGCGCGAGCACCCGACCCAGCTCATGGGCGACGACACCGAGTTCGCCCATGCCACAGCCGGCTCCCCCGAGGTGTACCGGGATTGCGATGGAGGCGACTCCGACTTGGCTGCACAGTACTTTCCAGAAGTCTCGGTCGAAACCCCGCTGATCGCCGAAAGCGACCGCGCGGACTCGGTCGGCGGATGCCAGGCGTTGGCAAGCTGCGCGGACGGAGTGCGCCAATTCCTGGCGCTCGGCCAGGGGCAGCATCGTCATCGGTTCCTCCTACAAGTCGCCCAGCCGGTGGGACTGCGCCAGCACGCCGGCCGCGACGTGTCACCGGGCCGGTCTCCGTCGCCGTGGCGGGAGGTTGTTCGCCGGACATCCGTTAACACTATAAATATATATCTGATTGTCAAAAACAAGTCCAGTTGTCAGCCCACGGGCATCGCGCTGCCTCGCCCAGCGCTAGGCTCCGGCGTTGTCGCTCAGAAGATGAGCCGCACGATCAGGTCCGCGACGGCTGCTGGCTTGTCCGAACCTTCCACCTCGACCGTATGGCGCATCGTGAGGTTCACCGTGTCGTCGGTCACCTTGGTGGCGTCAATGAGGTGGGAGCGCAAGCGAATGCGACTACCGGCCGTGACGGGCGCGAGGAAGCGGACTTTGTTCAAACCGTAGTTGACGCCCATCTTGCGGTTCTCGACGACGTACGTTTCCTTGCTGAGTACCGGTAGCAGCGACAGGGTCAGGAAGCCGTGGGCGATCGTGGCGCCGTAGGGACTCTCTTTCCCTGCGCGTTCGGCGTCGACGTGTATCCACTGGTGGTCCTCGGTGGTGTCGGCGAAATCGTTGATGCGGTCCTGGCTGATCAACTTCCAGTCGCTGACGCCCAACTCCTGGCCTACGGCCTCGACCGCTGCGTCGATCGACGCGATCACTTTCACATTCCGTTCCTTGCGTCCATCATCATATAGTTAACCATATATCGGTATAACAAGGAGTGAATGTGATTCGTCGAAAAGCCGGTCAATCGTCGTGCGTTTGTGGTGGATCGACGAGCGAACCGGACAGAAGACCGTCGCGGCCGCCGGGGTTTGACATCGACCGGAGCACGAAAGACACCATGCCGGAGACGATTTCGTCGCGGCCGGGTCGGCGCCCATCGTCGTCGAATAACCAGTCCCGCAGCACGGCGAGGGAAAACGCCATTCCCAGGGCGATCCGGATGGACATCCGGGTGTCAAAGCCGGACCAGCCGCGGCGCTCGGCTTCAGTGGTGATGACCACCTCCACCTGGTCGAGCACCCGCGTCATCCAACCGGCGACGTCGGCGGCGTCGCTGTCGGAGTCGGGGCGATGCGTCCCACGGCCGATCAGCGCCAGGACCAGTTCGCGGTGCTCACAGAATAGGTCGTAGAGCCCGCCGAGCCACTCCGCGGCGGTCTGGGTCGGGGGGTGGGGCTCATCTTGGTAGGCGTCCCATTTGTCCATGAATTCTTCGACGAAGGTCTGCAGGGGCCGCAGTACCGCGGCCTCGTAGAGCCCGGCCTTGGAGCCGAAGTAGCGGAATATCAGTGCGGAGTTGACACCGGCGGCCGCCGCGATGGCTCTGGTAGAGGACCGATCGAAGCCTTCTGCGGCGAAGACTTCACGCGCGGCATCCAAGATCTTTTGACGCGTTGCCTCAGCGCGCCGTGGCGAGGATCGCCGGGTGTGCCCGTCAGCCACCGGTGCACCGCAGTGTCTCGGCGAAGTATCCCATGCGGTGCAAACTAGCCTCACAGCAACCGCACCAATCACATCGGGTGCTCAGGCCAATAGATACATCCCCGTCAGCAGGGCGAAAAGGATGGCGCAATAGCCCTCGAAGATGCCTCGAAGCGCTAGTGGCGCATTGCGCAACTCCATGAAGTAGAGCCCGATCAGCCGGATCTTGAATACCGCGACCGCGATGATCACCAGGCTTGCCGGTGTGTGATAGGTGCCGAAACCATGCTCGGTGCCCAACGCCCACGAGATCACCGTCAGAACGATGAGGATCAGCCAGACAAGGGAAGCGTTTGTCCGTACCAGCGATGTCACGATCACCGAACCAGGAAGAGAAGGGGGAAAATGACGATCCACAGCAGATCCACCATGTGCCAGAAGCAGGCACCGCCCTCGACGAACGCGATGTGAGTGCGCGATGGCGCGGGTTTTCGCGCTAGCACGCATAGGACCAGCAGGACCGCCAGTCCCACGATCACGTGGAACAGATGCAGGCCGGTGAGCACGAAGTAGTACATGTAGAACTCGTTGGTGCTTGGCGTGATTCCGGCCGCGATCTTCTCGGTGTACTCGAAGACCTTGATGACGACGAAGCAGGATCCGACGGCGATTCCGGCGATGGTCAGTCGCAGCGCAAGGTGTCGCCACCGCTCACTCCGCAATGCCAGCACGGCGAAGACGACCAGTAGTGAACTCGTCAGCAGGACAACGGTATTGAGGGCGCCGAATGTCCGGTTGAGAGTGTCCTGGGACTGCGCGAAGAGCTCCGGGCTCTGGCCCCGGCGGGACAGATAGACCGCGAATAGGACGGTGAACACCGCCATGTCGCCGAACAGCAGGACCCAGATCCCGGGCTCACCAGGGACATGCTGACCGCTGTAACCGGACGGCGCGGATTCGTTCTCGGGTCTTCCGACCACCACGTCGAATGCTGACACGGGCGGACCCCGGCTACCCGGCGGTCGCCGGCTGTGCCGGTGCCAGTGCGGCCACCGCCTCGGCGTGCTCGTCGTTGACGTCCTTGATCACCAGCCAGGTGAACACTATGACCCATGCGAAGAAGGCCACCGTCGGCAGCCAGAACCCGACCACCCCGTTGTAGGCGAACGGACCGGTCTTGAAGAAGAGGATCAGCACTGCCGGTGCCTCGCACAACGCGATCCAAATGCAGAAGTAGCCGGCCCATCGGGGGAAGAGCCGCCGCCCGCTGCGATTCATCAGGACGGCCAGACCGATGGCGATCATCCACACCATGAACGGGGGGACATCGAACAGGAAGAGATACCAACCGATGTCGTGGAGCATTCGGGTGGACTCCGGTGCCAGATCATCGGGGCGAAACGCCGCGACAGCCCACATCAGGAAGCACAACACCGCGACCATCAGACCGGTACCGATGCATCCGAGCTGGGTGTAGGTGAATACCGGAAAGCGGGTCTCGGTACGTCGGCATCGCACTGCGATCGAGGCGCCCCACGGCGCGAGCAGCGCCACCGCGAAGCTGCAGATCACGATTCCGATCCGCATGGAGAGCAGGTTGTCGCGGTATATCGCGGCGGTGACCTCCCCGCTGTTCATGGGCGACGGCGGCGGCACGAAGTCCATGAAGGCCACCAGCCCGACGAAGAACAGCACCACAAGAACCGGTCCTGACCAGGCCGTCAGCAGTTGTCGAACTCGCAAGCTGTCGAGCTGCTCGCGTGTCATCGCTTGCGCTTCATCCATCGCACACCTCCGAGATCGGGCCGCGATCCAAATGTAATCGGCCGATTACAAAATAGACCTTTTCCTAGTGTGCGGTCAAGCACGTTGTGGCACTGGGCCATTCGGTTACTCGTCAGGCGACTGGACCGCCACGTCACCCACTGGTAGTGTAAAGCGCTATCTGTTTAACTAGATAGCCACGAAGGGTGCTCAGGATGGGCAAGCCCGACGGCGAAGTCGCCGTGCGCCAAGTGCGCGTCAGTGTCGACCGCGGCAGATGCCAAGACCACGGCGTGTGCCCGATGGAGGACCCGTGACGGTACGACCCCGCACGTTGGTGGTCGGCGCCAGCCGTGGTGTCGGCCGGGCCACCGCGCTGGAACTGGCATGTCGCGGCCATGACATCGCTCTCGCCTTCCACGCCGGGGTCGAGGAGGCCAAGAGCGTTGCCGCCGAACTGCCGCCGGGTTCCCGCAGTGTGCTTGTGCAGGGTGACATCGCCGTCGACGGCAGTCGCATGGTCGATGAGGCCGCCGAGGGGTTGGGTGGACTCGATACCGTTGTTGTGACTGCGGTCCCGCTGATCGTCGGCCGGTTGACCGATACCACCGACGCCGACACCGCTCGATGCTTCGACGTGGTGGTCCACGGCTTTCGGCATGTAGCGCTCGCGGCACACAAGTACTTGGCTGAATCGCACGGGTCGATCGTCGCGGTGAGCAGCCTCGGATCTGACCGGTACGCAGGCTATTACGGCGCACTTGGCCCCGCCAAAGCGGCCTTGGAATCCACTGTCCGCTACCTGGCCGTCGAGTTCGGCCGCAGCGGCGTACGTGTAAACGCGGTATCGCCATGCCTCATCGACGATCCCGCCCATGTGACCGACGCGCCCGAGGTCGCGCGCTTCTTGGGGGCGACGGCCAAACGCACGCCGCTGAATCGCCGGTTGGTGCGCCCAGATGACATCGCGCGGGTGATCGCGTCGATGATCGGACCCGACTTCGGATCTGTGACCGGGCAGGTCGTCCTCGTTGATGGCGGATACGCGCTGCTCGCGTGAGTTTGCCGGCACTTGGCGGACCAGCCGTGAAGATTCGGCGTGGTGAGCCGATGCACTCGACGTCGAGGGATTTACTGCATGGTATAAATAGGGTCTGCCTGCAGGATAATACAAATGAGTTAGTGAATTCCGAATCTGCGGCCGGGCAAGTACGGAGGACATGATGACTCGGGCCGCCGCGGAAGACGGTAAGGCGGGTGTAATCCCGACCAACCGGCGTGTTCGGGTGCCGAAGATGGCCGAACTGGTGGCCAACGCGATCAAAGAGCAGATCATCCGCGGTGAGCTGCCCGCCGGCTCGACGCTACCGCCGGAGTCGGTATTGATGGCGGAATTCGGCGTGTCCCGGCCCACCCTGCGCGAGGCCTTTCGAGTGCTGGAGGCCGAGTCCCTGCTTGTCGTCCAACGGGGCGTCCACGGCGGAGCGCGGGTGCAACCGCCGTCGTTGGAGGTCGCGGCCCGGTACGCGGGCCTGCTGCTGCAGTACAAGAGAACCCCGCTCGCTGACGTCTATGACGTACGGGCTGTGCTGGAAGCACCGTGCGCTGCCGGGCTGGCGCGCAACCACACCGATGACGACATCGCCAGGCTGCGGCGTCGGCTGACGGAGACCCAAGAAGCCGGGCGCCGGCCCGACCGGCAGGTGGCCGCCCATGTGGCGTTCCACGCGGATCTGGTTGAGCTCAGTGGCAACGAAACCCTGATAATGCTCCATCAGATCGTCAACGAGATCATCAACAAGGACTACGCGGCGCGCGCCCGGACCGAGGGCGAAAAGCCCGAATGGCAACACTTCGGCGATGTCAGCCTTAACGTTCACAGCCTGCTCGTCGACATGATCGAAGCCGGAGACGCAACCGGAGCCGAGAGTCTGTGGCGCCGGCATCTCGCCGACGGTGCGCTGTACGCGCTTGGAAATGCCGGTCGCTCCAGGGTGCTCGACATTCTGTAGCGGCCGCCCGCTACTGCACGGCGCCGGCTGCACCCGGTGGCAACGCGGCAATCACCGGTGCCACGAAGTCGGTTCCTGGGACGGGCCTGAGGTCGACCCGGACGTGCATTCCGACCCGCAGGAGTGCCGGGTCCGCGTTCTCGATGATGCCCGCCAACCGGATGCCGGGTTGAACGTCGAGCTCGGCGATACCGATCTGATAGGGGACCTGCGGTCCCGGTACCGATTGTCGATTCACGGTGATCCAGCTGTAAAGCGTGCCCGTACCGGATACCCGGGCGAACTCGACGGGTCCGGCGCATCGCCGACACCGCTCGAGAGGCGGCTGCATCCATGTTCCGCATTCTGTGCAGCGACAAATCGACAGATGGCCGGTCGCGGTCGCGTCCCAGAACCCGGCCGTATCGGGGTCGGGCAGCGGTTGCGGCCACCCGGCAATGTCGGTTGTCGTCATGACCCCTCCGTTCCGTAGATCACCGCGCCGCCGAACGGCCCGGCGCCGGCGGTCACCAATGCCAACTCGGCAGCGTCAACTTGTCGGTCTCCCGCCTTACCACGCAATTGTGCGACCGCCTCGAAATGATGGTTCATACCATGCAGGTAACCCTCGGACAGCAGGCCGCCGTGTGGGTTGACGACGACGTCACCGCCGTAGGTGCCGCGACCTGATGAGATGAATGCCCCGGCTTCGCCCCGACCGCAGAAGCCGTAGTCCTCGAGCGTCGCCAGCACCGTGTAGGTATAACAGTCGTACATCAGTGCGACGTCGATGTCGGTCGGTTTCACACCCGTTCGCTGCCACAGCCGGGGTCCAGCTGTGCGCGAATACATCTGCGTCATGTCCGACCAGGCCAACCAGCCCGAGCCGCTGAGTGATCCCGCGCCGCCGAGATACCAGATTGGGCGGTGTGGGGTGTCAGCGGCGATCGAAGCCGAGGTGATCACCATGGCAACGGCTCCGTCAACTTCATACGCACAGTCGTTGACGCGGAACGGTTCGCATATCCATCGACTGGCCAGATAGTCCTCCATCGACAGCGGCGTGCGCATCGCGGCACGCGGATTGCTCTGGGCATGTCGACGCTGGGTCAACGCCACATGGGCGAGGTCCTCCTCGGTGCGGTGGTACTCGGCCAGGTACCGGCGCGCCCAGGTGGCGACGTACTGCGTCGGCACCAGAAAGCCGGCGGGCGCGTCGAACTGCGCCTTGCCGGCGACGCGCAGCTGGCCCGTCATGGTGCCGAACCGGTAACCAGATCGCCCGTTGAGGGACCGGAACACGACGACGGCCCGGCAACGCCGCGACTCGACCGCCGCGACCGCGTCCATAACGACTTGGGCGGCCATGTCGCCGCCGCCGAAGAGCGTCGGTGCCCACTCGACTTCGTCTCTGCCCGCCGCCCAGGCAACCTCGGCGGACATGGCAGAGTCGTTGTACTGGTAGGAGGCCCAACCGTCGATATCGGCGACGGTGAGCCCGGCGTCGGCGATCGCCGAGCGGCAGGCCTCCACCGCCATCGCCTGGGGGGTGCGGTTCGATTGTCGGCTGAAGGCTGTTCGGCCTACACCGACAACAGCGCAGGTCATCGCAGGTCACCTAGGGGTGCGGGTCTGATCGACACGATGGGAATGCCTCAATGTTTTTGTCGGGTGTCAAAATCCTATAGCTTATTTCAATGTATCAAGGATCGCTTGTCAATCGGCGCCCATCTTTCACGTCTTCTGCCGTCTTGAAGACGCGGAATACCTATGAGAGAGCCGGCCGAAGGCAAATCACCTGAATCATATTGACGATTAGTCGGCCCGGGCGTACGTTGATGTCGTTCACTCGTGGATGACACACGGAGACCCGATTCGTGTTTGCTGCGCCGGCGCAGTCTTTCGGCGCGTCATCCTCGACCGTTCGCGACAGAGGCGGTTTGAGATGAGACAGGGCGCGATTGTCGGATGGCAGCACAAGGCATTCCCCACGGGCTGGTTTCAAGTGGCGTGGTCACCGGAGCTGGCTGCGGGGGATGTTGCATCACGCCACTACTGGTGCCGGGACCTGGTGGTGTGGAGGGGCGAAGGCGGGCGCATCTATGTGATGGACGCGCGGGAGACCCGGCGTGGCGTGCACCTCGGGGAGGCCGGGCGGGTCGTCGGTGACGCGCTCGAGTGCGCCGTCGACGGCTGGCGATGGCAGCCCGACGGAACTGCGCTGACACCGAATGGCACGCGCATCGACGGCGACGGCCGACTGCGAGTCTTCGAAACTCGCGAGGCGATGGGCCTGGTCCTGGCGTGGTACGACGAACTCGGCCGCCCGCCGACCTTCGAGGTCGAAGTGGAACCCGAGACCGTGTCTCCCGACTACTATCCGGCCTGGCCGCATGGGGCAGTCCTGGATTCCATGGCGTGCCAGCCGCAGATCATGTCGGAGAACATCGCCGATGTCGTGCACGTCCATTACGCGCACAGGTGGGTGGACATCCCGACAATCACCGAGTGGGACGACGCCGGACCGGCACTGGTGGTGGGCTATCGGGGCACCTTCCCCAGCCCGCGCGGTCCGGTCGAAGCCGTCTTCGGCAACAAGGCATATGGGTTCGGGGTAATGCGCACGCGGATGGACAGCCTGCGCAAGTTCATCCACATCCTCTGTCCTACCCCGGTCGATCACGAGAAGATGGACGTCAGACTCTCGGCCTGGGTCGAGCGCGCTCCCGGAGACACCGGCGACGTACCCGACAGCGTGGCCCAGGCTTTGATCAAGGCGCAGCATGCGGAGGTGCTCGGTCCCAACGTCGATCGGATTATCTGGGAGAACCAGGCCTATCTGGACCACGCGGGGTTCCGCAGCCAGGAGCGGAATTACATCGCCTACCGGAAGTGGTCCGAGCAGTTCTATCCGCCCGAAGAGGCGCAGGCCGGATCGGTGCCTGCCGTCGCGGGTTAGCTGCGTGGCATGTAGTGGTCCACGTACCAGGCCAAATCGAGAATTTACCTTTACACATATCTACTAGGTCTGACGACTCGCGAAGGATGAGAATGGGCAAGCTTGACGGCAAAGTGGCCTTCATAACCGGCATCGCCAGGGGGCAGGGGCGATCACACGCCGTGACTCTGGCCGAGGAGGGCGCCGACATCATTGGCGTCGACTTGTGCCGACAACTTCCCACGGTCAACTACCCGATGTCGACACCCGACGACCTTGCCGAGACGGTCAAGCTCGTCGAGGACACCGGTCGACGGATCATCACCAGCATCGCCGATGTCCGCGATTTTGATGCCCTGAAATCGGCAGTGGACCACGGTGTCAACGAATTCGGGCGCCTCGACATCGTATTGGCGAATGCCGGTGTCATGGCGCACGGACTTCCGCCGTTCGAGAAGTCCCGGGAGGCGTTTCGGGACTCGGTCGACATCATGCTGGTCGGGGTCTGGAACACCCTGCAGGTCACCGTCCCGCATTTGATCGCCGGAGGTCGCGGTGGTTCGATAGTGATCACCAGCTCCGCGGCCGGACTGCGTGCCCAACCGACCGACATGGGCGGCGGGACCGACGGATACTACGCGGCAAAGTTCGGCATAGTCGGTCTGATGAAAGCTTACGCAAACGCACTGGGTAAGCACGAGATTCGGGTAAACACCATCCATCCCACCGGTGTGGCGACGCCGATGATCACCAACGACTTCTTCCCCGAGTTCATGGAAGCAAATCCGGACATCGCCGAACACATGGTGAACTCACTGCCGGTGTTTGCGATCGAGGACGTAGACGTCAGTCGTGCGATTCGGTTCCTGGTGTCCGACGACGGGCGTTATATCACCGGCATCACGATGCCCGTCGACGCCGGCATGACGAGTCTGAACTGATGTCTGCACTGCCGATGGAAGCCAGCCAGCGTCGCGCACGCGTCAGCGTCGACCACAACAGATGCGCGGGCCACGGCGTATGCCTGATCCACGCGAAGACCATCTTCGACATGGACGACGAGGGATACTCCATCGTCGTCACCGAAATCCTTTCGGACCCTGCGGACATCGATTCCGCCCGTAGTGCCGAGATCAACTGTCCCGAACGCGCAATCAAGGTGGAGGAGCTATGACACAACAGCAGCAGGTCGGTATCGGCGCCGACGACCCGGAGATCGCACAATTCCACTACGGGCGCCCGGAATACCAGGACGATCCCAACCCGGTGTTCGACCGGATGAGAGAGAAGTGCCCGGTAGCCAGGAGTGAACTGTTCGGCGGCTTCTGGATGCTGGCCAAGTACGACGATGTGCTGCGCGCCTACCAGGACACCGAACTATTCTCGTCGTACCCAAACCCGATCCCGCCCAACGCGATCGGTAGCGAACGTCCTGTGATACCGGTGGAGACCGACGGTGCTGAGCATGCAAAGTACCGCAAGATCCTGCAGCCGCTGTTCACCCTCTCCCGGCTGCGCCCGCTGGAAGCACAGGCCATGCGCCACGCGACCGACCTGATGGACGCCATCGCGGCACGGGGTGAGTGCGAGTTCATCACCGACTTCGCCAATGTGATGCCCACCCGGATCTTCCTGGACATGATGGGCTGGCCGATCGAGGAAGCACCAAGGTTTCTGGAGTGGACGGATAAGCTGCTGCGCGAGCCGTCGGAGGACCCCGAGGAAGCTTTGCGCATCAAGGAGGAAACCGGGCTAGAACTCATCGGCTACTTCGCCGAGGAACTCGACCGGCGCGAAGAGCTCGGTCCGCCCCAATCGGGCGATGATGCGGACTTCATCGATTGGCTACGGTCGGCGTCCTTCGGCGGTGAACGACCCCTGACCCAGTTCGAGATCCTGGACTGTATCTTCATCATCCTGCTCGCCGGGCTGGACACAGTGCAGGGCGTCTTGGGTCTCAGTATCGAGTTCCTGGCCGAGAATGCGGACTACCGCCGGGAACTGATCGAGCACCCCGAGTGGATCGAGACCGCGGTGGAGGAATTCCTGCGGCTGTTCGCCCCAGTGCTTCCGGGTCGGAGGGTTACCCGCGACGTCGAGATCCGCGGCGTGCAAATGCACAAGGACGACCGGGTGATGTTGCTGATGGGCTCGGCCAATCGAGACGCCGACGAATTCGTCGATCCCCAACGGGTCGACTTCCTCCGATCACCCAACCGCCATATCGCTTTCGGTGCCGGCGCGCACCGCTGCCTCGGGGCCTGGCTCGCACGGGCCGAACTGCGCGTATCGATCCAGGAATGGCTCAAGCGATTTCCGAACTATCGCATCAAGGAAGGCACGACGGTCACCCGACACCTGGGACCGGTTCGCGGGGTGACCGAGATGTTCTTGGATTGCCGATGACGTTTCTGGCTCCGAACCCAAAGAAAGGTATGCACTGATGGCAAAGTTCGGCACCGCCGAGGTCTATGAAGACATGGCCCAACTGCTCAACAGCGACGACGAATGGCTGAACAAACGCGGCACCAAGATCTCCTACTCCATGGTCTTCGACTACGGCGAGCCCGTGGACAAGGCCTTCTTCACCCGGTTTGACGCGGGCCGAATCACTGAGGTGAAAGAGCTTGCGTCGCGCGGCGAGATCGACGCCGACTTCGTGATCAGCGGAAGCGGAGACACCTGGCGGGGCGTGCTGACCAAGACCATCGACCCGACCGTCGCGCTCACGCGGGGA
Organism: Mycobacterium sp.; assembly: GCA_044508395.1. GTDB lineage: Bacteria > Actinomycetota > Actinomycetes > Mycobacteriales > Mycobacteriaceae > Mycobacterium. Next base: position 23,867 of record JBIQHU010000086.1, read on the forward strand.
CAGCTGAAGGTCAAAGGAAAGATGGCCACCCTGCTGAAGAATATGAATGCATTCAAGTACGTCATCGAGAAGATGAGCCAGATCCCCCTCGATTGAGGGCTGTCAAGAGTTACGGATCAATGTCAGCTACAACAGAACTGAACTACATCGGCGGTGCTTGGGTCGATGGTGGATCGCCGAATTGGATCACCGTGACCGACCCGTCACACAATGTCGCGATCGCCCAGGTGCCGGACAGCACCGCCGCCACGGTCGACAGCGCGGTTCAGGCTGCGCGCCAGGCGTTTGACGACGGTACGTGGCGGCACAAGTCGTCTGATGAACGACGGTCGGTGATCCTGAGGCTAGCCGCCGAACTGGAGGCTCGGCTTAGTCTCTTCGACCACATCATCGTCAAGGAGGCCGGCTGCCCGGCTCGACTGTGCGGGATGATGCAGACCGCGACGCCGATCGGCATGATCCGCGACATGGCGCAGTGGGCGGGCCTGATCGACGAGGTCCGGGCCACGCCCACTGCGCCATGTCGCGGAT
>JBIQHU010000087.1:0-24328 GCA_044508395.1 Mycobacterium sp.
GGCGGACACCTGTGTTTTTCTTCGGCGGGTCGATGGAAAAACGTATTCGATGTCTGCCAGATCCGAACGGGCTGATCATGTCGGCCCGCCCAGCTTTGGGCTTCGTTGAGGGGTGCGTCGAGTTGCGGTCCGTATTTGCAAGGCAGCAGACGGCCGACTTCGCCGACAAGCTCGCTGCGGAGTTCCTTGTTGTTTACCTACCACCATCTTGAGAGGGCACCCCGGTGGTGAAACCGCACTGGACAGTGTTTCGTTCCGCGGCTAGTATTCAGTCCTGTTCTGCCACAATGGCAAGTATGCCATCACGATTACAGGACGATCTCGAGGCGTCCACCCGGCGCCAGACCATGCATTCGCTTGCGAGGCGCGGCCCGGGAAGGCTGGGTGCAGAAGGGTTGAGCTCTGAGTATTTCGTTGATTCTCGATATGGCGGGGTCAAGCAATCCCGATCGCACGGCGGTGGTGTCCGGGGACACCAGGTTCACAACGCAGCAGCTGAGTGATCTCGCCGACGGCGGCGCAGGTGTAATCGCGGATTCAGATGCCCAGCATGTGGTCTACGTCGGCCTCGGCGGCGCGATGCTGCCACTGCTGATCTTCGCCTCGGCGCGCGCCGGTCTGGCGTTCACCCCCATCAACTACCGGCTTTCCAGTCAGGGTATCCAGTCCCTGATCCGAGGGCTGCCCGAACCACTAGTGATTGTGGACGACCGGTACTGCGAGATGGTCGGCGACGTCAGTTCGTTGATGGTGCGTTCTGACGATTTTACTGCAGCCGCGCGCAGCGCGGACCCGGCCGCCAAGACTCCCGATCCCGATGCGACCGCGATCGTGTTGTTTACCTCGGGGACCACGTCGGAGCCGAAGGCCGTCGAACTCTCACACAACGATCTGATCAGCTATGTCACCAACACAGTCGAGTTCGACTCGGCCAGGCCGGGCGACGCCGCGCTGATCTGCGTGCCGCCGTACCACATCGCCGGAGTGGGGGCCACGCTGTCGAACCTGTATGCCGGGCGCGCGATGGTCTTTTTGCCGATCTTTGACGCCGAGGATTGGGTCCGGCTGGTCAACGCAGAGCGCGTCGCTACAGCCACGGTGGTGCCGACCATGCTCGACCGCATCTTGACCGTGCTGGAGAGCGGCGATCATGAGCTGCCGTCGCTTCGCAGCCTGGCCTACGGCGGCTCGAAGGTGGGCTTGCCGCTGGTCCGCAGAGCATTGGAATTGCTGCCGGATGTTGGCTTCGTCAACGCCTACGGCCTGACCGAGACAAGTTCGACGATCGCGTTGCTAACTCCGGACGATCATCGACAGGCGCAGGCGGCGTCGGATCCTGCCATTGCCAAGCGGCTGGGATCAGTCGGTCGACCGGTACCCGGCGTCGAGATGCAGATCCGCGATGGGAACGGCAAGTCCTTGCCGCCGGGCGAGGCCGGTGAGCTATTTGTCCGCGGCGACCAGGTGTCGGGCCGTTATACCGGCATCGGCACGGTGCTCGACGAGGACGGGTGGTTTGCGACCCATGACATCGCCACCTTCGACGAGGGCGGCTACCTGTTTATCGGGGGGCGCAGCGACGACACGATCATCCGTGGCGGCGAGAACATCGCGCCCGCCGAGCTCGAGGAGGTGCTGATCGAGCATGCACACGTGCGCGATGTCGCTGTGGTCGGCGTCGATGACCCGCAGTGGGGCCAGGCGATCGTCGCAGTCGTGGTGCCTGTGCGCGGCATCGAGCCGGACTCCGAGGTGCTACGCGATCACGTTCGCGAGCACCTGCGCGGCTCCCGCACTCCAGATCGGGTCGTCTTCCGAAACGAGCTGCCTACCAACGCAACCGGCAAGGTGCTTCGCCGGGAGATTGTCGAAAGCCTTCGGGCCACTCGGGCCGAGCATTAAGGAGGCGTGTGCGCGCCGAGCACATCGCCCGTCGAGCCAGCGATGACCCCGGCGCTGCACCCACTCGACGTGCTCGCGCGTCGGGTGTATATCCCACCCGGATCATCTGCAACTGGCATGGATGGATCGCGTCTTTCGCACCGAACCCGACCGCGACGGCATCGTCGACTCGTTACGCAATCCGTCAAGATCGTTGGTATTCAGGTACGCCGTATCCAGCGCCAGCCAAGAGCGGCCTTGGCGGCCAGCAGTGATGCGGATCGTGCGTGGCGGGCGACGTCACGCAGTGTCCTTTCCGCCGTCCAGTTGGCGGTGCCGCCGAGCGCTGCGAACTGTATCCTCGGGTCCCCCTATTACTGCGACAGCGATATTGCAGCGACCGCGTTGCCTTCGGCCACGCACTACACCATGTTGACCGCGCTCTGCGGTGTCTCGATCAGCACGATCACTCACGCGGCGCTATAGCGGTAACCTCCTGCGCCGAACCGGTTTTCGCGGGCATCATCGTGGGTATATGCAGTCTTGGCAACGCTGCCGGGTTGTCGTCGTAGTCTTGTGTTCAGCGGCGTTGACCCGCACCACCGTGGATTTTGGGGTCAAGTGGGTTGTACACCAATGTTTCTCGGGCATCTTCAACGATCGCAAGCGTTAACCTCGTCCTCGAGGTCGAGGATGACGACATTGGCGGCTGGCGCCCAGCGAAGGTCTCAGGGCGATCCGCTGGGCAACAGCCATGCCGGCCCGCGTCGCGGCATTACTGATGCGTAGCCTCCGTGCGCACAAACATCTTGAGATCCAACATCACGGTGACCCTACTCCCGGCTATTCGACACGCGCTGTCCGTCCGCAAATGTCTCTGGGTCGGCAGCGGCCATGCGGCGAAGCTCGTGTTTGGCGACCTTATTGAGGAGTGCGCGTGGGAGGTCTTCGACGAATCGGATCTCGACCGGCACCTTGAAGGGAAGGAGCACCTCGGCGCATCGGGCGATGATGGCGTCGGCGAGCGTCTGGCCGGCCCGCCCGTCATCGGCAACGACAAAGGCCATCGGTACCTCATCCCTTAGCCGGTCCGGTCGGCCGATGACCGCGACTTCCGAAACTCCCTCGACCTGCACGATGACCGCCTCGACCTCGGAGGCCGCAACGTTCTCACCGCCGACTTTAAGCATGTCCTTGGTCCGGTCCGCGAAACGGAGCAGGCCGTTGTCGAGCAGGGTGACGCGGTCGCCGGTCCTGAAGCGCCCGGCGTCGTCGAAGGCGGCGTCGGTGAGGGTGGCGTCACCAAGGTAGTGGGAAAACAGGGATAGGCCGGGGATCCCTCCGACGAGGAGCTCACCGGTCCCGCCGGGGTCGACCGGCATGCCGTCCTCACCGACCACTGCCACTTGATACTCGGGGACGGGCCGTCCAATTGTCGCCTCGGCATCGGTCCCGTCGAGGGACCCCATGGTGACCTGGGTGAGCGTTTCGGTCATCGCCCAGGCACCGATCAGGCCGACGCCGTAATCGCGAGCCGTCGACATCGTGGACGCGGGTCCGCCCCACTGGCGGTAGGAGTGGACTGCGGGGACGTCCTGATCGTGGAGCACCCGGAGCGCGAAGGGGATCATCCAGGTCCAGGTGCACCCGTTGCGCACCGATACTTCCCAGAAGCGCGTGGCCGAGAAGCGCGGTTGCAACACGACCCGCCCCCTGGCCCAGAGGGTGGAAAGCACCTGGAACGACTGCGCCAGGGTGTGGTGTAGCGGGTTGAAAACCAGCTGGATGTCCTCGCTGGTCAACCCCGAGTGACTCGCGCCGACCCGCGCCGCCCAGAGGGCGTTGGCGTGGGTCAACGCGACGGCCTTCGGGCGGGAGGTGGTGCCGCTGGTGAACTGCAGGCTGAGGAGGGCTGAAGCGTCCGGTGGACGGAGGGAGCATTCGACATCGGGGACCGGCTCGTCCCAGCCTCCGCGTTCGTCGGCGACGAGTCGCCACGACAGGCCGGTGCGGGCCGCATCGAGCGCCGCGGTTCCCTCAGGTTGGGTTAGCACGCCGACAGCACCGGTCATCTCGACGTGGTAGACGAGGTCATCAGGTGTTGAGCGTGGATCAACGGTGGCCGCGATCGCTCCTAGATATGCGCATGCCCACCATCCAAGAATCAGCTCGGGCGTGTTGGTCATGTGGATGAGGACGACATCACCCGACCGCACCCCCCGTTTCTCCAGCGCGGCAGCGAGACGGCGCGTGTCGGCCGCGAAGCGGCCAAACGACCAGTCTCGAGCCGGTCCGTCAAAGGGTTCCCAACTGAGGAAGGTTCGGTCGCCACCGACCTTGGCGCGGGCCTGGACGAGGTGCGGAAGGTCCAGGCCGCAGAATGGGTGGACCACCGGCAGCGCTCGACGACGCATTACCGGCATATGCGCATTTTCGACAGAACTGCCATGGGCCCATATTAACCGCGGGCGCCACGGCCGGGTGGTCGAACGAAGGCGAGGGCCGTCGCCGTTCGAGGGAGCCGAGTTTTATTCGGGACCCTGCGCTGGAATTGACCGCATCGTCACGACGCGTCTTGGCGCGAAGATCGTCCCGTGTCACTACCACTCAATGATCCTTCCGCCTCTTCGAGTGACGCCCTCAGGCGCTAACACTCGTCGAGGTTTGCGAGTTATGTGCCGATGGTTAAGCAAGCCGAAAAGGCATTTATGCCAATATGGCGCACTCGTCGTCAGTCGGTTACACTCACTATCAGCAAGGCGCCCGCGTCGAGTTGCAGTCTTTGAGCTGCGGCGTGGCAACCAAGCCGAACTCAGCGAAGTGATCGATGCCGATCGGGAAAGGACGTACCCATGCCTCACGAGTTTTTGTCTGGAGACTGGATTGCCGAGGTCGCACGCATCCGCGAGGAAAATGGTCCGCAGAACATGATTGGAGCTGGTGCGAAGCTCAACATGACGGTGACCGGTGGGCCGCAGGGCACCTATGAGGTTTCAATCGACGATGGGGTTTATGCCGATGGCCACATCGCGGATGCGGCCACTTCGCTAACTGTTCCCTACGAAGTCGCGCGTCAGGTCTTCGTCCAGGGCGCACCGATGGCTGCGATGCAGGCCTTCATGGCGGGACAAGTTCAGCTGGACGGAGACCAGAGCCAGCTGCTGAACTTGCAGAACTCACTTCTGTCGCCGTCACCGGCGCAGAAGAAGGTGATCGAACTCGTCAGCGAGGCCACCGCCAGCTGATCGGGGCTTACTCGACTTCGCGCTATTACATCTATGCCGCCTTGACATTTATGCACCGCAGTCGCGATTGGTTATTCGGACCTGCTTCATTCAGGAGGCGTGTGGGGTGAACGGCATCAGCAGACTTGGCTTTGTTGAGGTCGCAGTGCCGGACGTGGACACTGCTCGCGCGTTCTATGACGATGTTATGGGACTGGTCGCCACAGCCGAAACAGAGACAAGCATCTTCATGAAGGGCTGGGACGAGCACGACCACCACAGCCTTGTGCTTACCGCCGGTTCGCAACCGGGCTTGGTCTCGTTCGGTCTCAAGGTTGCCGACGAGGAAACGATGGTCGCTTTGGAACGCCGCGCCGAGCAATACGGGTCTCCGGTACGGCGGATATCACGCGGTGAGCGGGTGGGATTGGGCGAGGCCACCGTGCTTGAAACACCCTCGGGCCATACTGTTTACCTCTACTGCCACCCGGATCAACCCGGCCGCTCCGTCACTCCGCCAAATGTTCAGCCGTCGAACAACGGGAAGGTGAACGCAGGCCGGATCGATCACGTCGCGCTCACTGCTGATAAGCCAACTGAACAAATCGGGTTCATGGTCGACGTGCTCGGTCTGCACATCAGTGAGCAACTCGTCAACGACAATGGCGAGTTGATCATGGCATTCATGTTCGGCTCCAACAAGTGTCACGATGTGGTCGTAGGGGCGGGACCGAACGGCGGCTACCACCACTTCGCCATGGTCGTTGACGATTCGAAGGATGTCGCGCATGCCTTTGATGTGCTCTCGGCCAACGAATGCCGCATTGAAGTCCCGCCGAGCCAGCACGGCGTGGGACGACAGCACACAATCTATTTTCGTGACCCAGCCGGGAACCGGGCGGAGATCGCGACGCCGGGCGCAATGGGATTTGGCGACGCCGATCCGGTCACCTGGGAGCCCGAACAACGGGCTCAAGCGTTGTTCGTCGCTGGCGGTGCGGTGAGGCCCGAGTTCGTCACACCGATTTAGACCCTGATCGCAACTTCCTGTTTGTCCGCTTACACACCAGAGCAAGGCGAGAACACATGGCATCCGCACCCCGTTCTGACAGCAACGGACGACACCACGACCGGATGCAAGGCAACCTCGCTGGGCGAGTGGCACTGGTTACTGGCGGTAGCCGCGGCGTAGGCCGTGGCATCGCGCTCGCACTTGCCGAGGACGGTGCGGATATCGCCGTCAACTACCGAAGTGATCACGACGCCGCCGCGGACGTAATTGGGCAGATTCGAGAGCTTGGTCGGCGTGCTATCGGATGCTCGGCGTCTGTCGATGACGAGACGGCTGTTCGAGCGATGGTCGCGGACGTCATCGCCGAGTTCGGTGGAGTCGATATCGTTGTGAACAATGCCGGCGTGGCTAGCACAGGTCGCCCCGTGATCGACACCCCGACGGACGAGATACTGCGTCTGCACGGTGTTCACGTCATGGGCGCCTACGTTGCCACTCAGGCTGCATTGCCGTCGTTGCGGTCCCGCGGCCGTGGCGACATTATCTTCGTGTCTAGCAATGCAACCGCGTCGAACTCCGGCAGGGCTGCACCCTATAATATGGCGAAAGCCGCGATGGAGTCTCTGGCACTAACCCTCGCGAACGAAGAACGAAAGTACGGCGTTCGGGTGAACATCGTCGGGCCGGGAATTGTGGATACGGACATGGGTGCGCGACTTGTCAAGGCCCGCCTCAAAGCTGACTCGATACAAGACATCGCCAGTCGTTCGCCATTCGGCCGAGTCTGCACGCCAAGCGATGTCGGAGGCCTTGTCCGCTGGCTGGTCTCACAAGAAGGGTCTTACGTCAGCGGTCAACGGATATTCATAGACGGTGGCGTTCGGTAGGGAGTGCTGTTTAGGTCGCAGTGCTCCGAGGGCGCTCGGAGCAGCATCCCCGCAAGCCTTGACGCTATCCATGAGCTGGACGGACAGGGGCCTCAAACCACGTAGCGCGCGCCGACAGGGCTCCCGGTGGTACGGTATATCTGCCAATACGGCAGACCCGCCAGATCCGATGTTTGCTCCAATTCGTCGAATTCTTCAAGGGAGCGTTAGTGGTAAACGCCAGAGAAACCCTTTCGGGAGACCGACTCCGTGCAGGGCGACGTCGGCGCACCACCGAGGAGATTCGCCGCGCCGCCTTACGATTGTTCGCGAAGAAAGGCTTCAGCTCCGTCACGATTGATGACATCACGGCCGAGTCAATGATCTCTCATCGGACATTTTTCCGCTATTTTATTTCCAAAGAAGATATTCTCATGGACTCGCAACGTTTTGTTGAAGCTATACGCGAATCATTGCATTCGAGTTCCCCTGGCGAACCCCACTACTTTGCACTACGTGGGGCAGTTTTTGATGCGGTCGAGCAGTTTGAAACTTCTGACCGGACAAACCTCAAGAATATTCGTCTCATCCTCAAGAGGAATCCGGAGCTCATCGCAAGTGGGACGGGCTACATCCTCAGCGCGATGGATCCGATAGTGGACGAGGTAGCCGCGCGGATGAATGTCGACGCAGACGCCGATATCCGCCCAACGATAATGGTGGGGGCTATTTGTGTCGCGGTCATGTCGGCTATGCGAGTGTGGGTGAACTCGGCGGACCCGGAGCCCTTGCCGGCCGTCGCTGATAAGGCCCTCAACCAGTTGGCCGGATGGGGCGATGAGGCGGCCGCGTTGGCAACCACTGGCCAAGTCACCGTCAAGAGAAAATAGTCGGAACCGCAGGGCAGCAGGTCAAAGTTGGCGCATTAGGTCTCGCGCCCTCAGCGAGTGCTCACGACGTTGAGGAGTGCCTGGCGTTTCTCCACCCTCACTGCGTGGAGGGCGCGGCGTATTGCGTGCGGCAGCTCTGCTGGATCCTCTACACGTTCCCCATAGCCGCCGCACGCACGCACGATCATCTCGAAGTCGGGCGACGGGCTTAGATCGGTCAGCGGAGGTTTGTCCATCTGCGCGCCCCATCCGTCCGGGTGCACCCCCCTCATCGCATCGTCCACGGCGCACCATGATTTGTTATTGAAAACGACGACTAGTATCGGAACACCGTAACGGCGAGCCACAAAATGCGCAGGGGTTGGGGAGCCGAACATATACGCTCCATCACCCACGCATGCGATAACCGTCTTATCCGGGGAGCCCAAGGCTGCACCGAGGGCGGCACCGAGGCCCCAGCCGAGCCCGCCCGCCTGTGGAAACCCGAAGAAACTGCCCGGAGTATCAAAGTCAATCTGAGTAAGATCGAGGTCGTACTCGTTGACGAAGATCATGTCGTCATCTTTTAGGTCATTGAGACAGCGCGATATCCAACTGAAGCTGATCGGGCGATCTGTCGACTGTCTCTCGCTAACGGCTGCCCGCTTCGCGCGCTGCTTGTCATGAACCGTTGACCACCGGCTTGCGCGCTCTAGCACCAACGCCATATCGACTCGCCCCGATGACTCGATCTGGTCGCTCAAGCACGTCAGGGCCGAACTCACGGTTGCTGCAATCGCGACATCGACTGGAAACTGCCACATCGGGTACCGGGAGTAGATCGGATCGTCTCCGATATGGATCACTGTGGCGTCGTTCCGAGGCGATGCTTGCGACGGGATCCACGGCACGTCAGCGGCAACAACGAGTATGCAGTCGGCATCGGCGATCAATCGGTTCGGACTGTAACCAACATGCAGACTGTTCGTCGTCGGAAAGTTGACGAAGTAGCGACCATGCTCGACAACAGGGATAGCAAGCAGCTCTGCCAGCCGTACGAGTTCACCCACTGCAGCCTCATCTGCACCAGCCGCCGAGGTGATGATAACCGGATTCCGTGCCGCCAGAAGCGATTCCACTGCTTTGTCCCTAGCGTCAGGGTCGGGGTGGGCTAGGCTTGGCGATCTTGTTCCTGCATGACGCCCGGAGACGCTGTCTGGGCTGCTCCCAACGAGCACCTCCCTGGGAAGGGTGATATACACGGGGCCCCGCGGCGGGGAGGTTGCGATTGAAAAGGCGCGGTCGACGACGGCCTCGACCATTGAGGGGGTGCGCAGCTCGTAATCCCATTTGACCCACTCGCGAACCATTGCAGCCTGGTCGAATGATTCCTGCGCCCAGTGAATTCCCGCATCTCGAGATGCGGGCGACCCGACATCGGTGATGGGGGTTCTGCCGGCGAAGACGACGAGCGGCACGTTGGCGCGACTTGCGTTGATCAATCCGTTGAGCGCGTTAGCCGTTCCCACGGTGACATGCACCATCGCCACCTGTGGCTCACCAGTGACTAGGTAGTAGCCGTGTGCCATTGCCACGGCGACCGATTCGTGCGGCACGGTGAGGGCCTGCGGAACTCCGGCACCAGATCCTTCGAAGCGAGCGAGCCCGTCCACGATCGAGGCGAAGTCGGTGCCAGCATTTCCGAAAATGTATCGCACGCCGCGTGATCCCAGCGCGAGTAGAAGCTCCTGGGCAGCATTCTCGGCGAGAACAGGTTCCTCGCGCGAAGGCATCTCCACTGCGTCGGCTGCATCGCTATCCATCGCCTAGGCCTCTCGTTTCATTCGGACAATCAGTCAAGGACATCGATTCGGGCCCAAGCCCCGCGACTGAATAGAGATGATGTGCCGCGATCCAAACATCGGCTATCACGCGTGCATACGATTGATGAGTTCCATGCCGTGCCCGGCGGTGAAACCGCCGTCTACGACGTAGGATCCACCTGTGCAGTAAGAACTTTCATCGGATGCAAGAAACAGCAGCACATTTGCGATCTCGCTGGGCTCGGATACACGGGCGAGGGGGATACCCGGCGTCATCTGGTCAACGTCCAATCCCGGTACGTCGATCGCCGCCGTATTTACTGCGCCTGGGTGCACCGAGTTCACCCGAATTTTCGACATGGCCAGTTCCATCGCGGCAACCTTCGTCATACCGGTAACAGCGAACTTGCTCGCTACGTATGCGCCGGACATCGGCAGGCCCACGAGCCCGTCGACCGACGACACGTTGACGATTGATCCCCCACCTCGACGAAGCATCGATGCTACAACCGTACGAATACCGAGGAAAACGCCGAGCTGGTTGACCTTCACGACGCGCATGTAGTCGTCGGGAGATGTCCCAGCGAGAGGAGCGAAGAGAAAGATCCCTGCGTTGTTGACGAGGATGTCGATGCCGCCGAAGGATTCTGATGCCTCTCCGATCACGTGCCGCCAGCTGTCCTCGTCCGCCACATCGTGGTGAAGGAACAACGCGGAATCCCCGATCTCCTGTGCTGCGTGCTCTCCCTCGTCGCTCAGCACATCGGTGAGAACAACCTGAGCACCTTCGGCTGCGAATAATCGCGCGGCTGCAGCGCCGATTCCCCGGGCGGCTCCGGTGACAAGTGCGACCTTACCTTCTAAGCGTTGTGGCATCTGTTTACGTTTCTCTTCGTGGTTGCCGGAAAGTTCTCGTTTGTCGTGAGAGACGCGAGTGGCGGCTCCGGCGCGGCACGACTCCCGTTCCAACGCAACCGGTTAGGCGAACTCACACCATCAAGGTTGGCGGGTGAGGTTGTTGACGACGTGGTGGTTGTGGCGCAGCAAGAGTTCGTTGTCTTGGAAGATGAAGTGGGTGAGGACTCCGGTGTTGAGGGCCTCCTGGGTTCCTTCGAGGGAGCCGTAGTCTTCGAGGACCGAATCGCGCAGTGTGATCTTGCTTTGTTCGCGGACAAAGCGGGCGGCGGCCGTGGTCGCGGCGGCGGTATATAAGCGAGCTTCGATGATGGTGCGGTCTACCGCCAGCGGCCAAAAATGGTAGGTGAAGTAGGAACTGGCGAACACGTCGACGAAGAAGTTGGGAAAGACGACGTTGACGTCGAACGACCAGGTGGCGCTCTTGGTCGGGTTAACCCCCGGGGGGAGTTGCATCATGCCGGCCTTGGAAAAGTCCGCGATGGACATGCCGGCTTTGAACGCGGCGACTTCGATGGGCCTGGGTTGATAGGCAGGGTTGGCGTAGCCGGAGAAGGTGCGATGGTAGCCGTGGAGCTTCATCATCAGAGGGTGGCTGAACGGGTTGTCGGGTCCCTTCACCGCGTCCCCGACCGACCGCTGATGAACAAACGCGACATGATAGAACTCCTGGAAGGCGTCCACCGCCACCTTCCAATTCACCTTCGCCTCCAACTGATAGCTGTCGCAGACGGGGAAGTCTGCGAACGGATACCCGTCTAGGTGTTCCCCAAGTCCGCCCAGGTACTCGCGTAGCGTTTGCGGTGGCTGGGGGTCGAGGTGGATGAACACGAACCCCTGCCAGGTATCGACCGTGACCGGCAGCAGACCGTGCTCGGACTTGTCGAAGTCGAAGAACGCCGCCTCATCGGGCACGCCCGTCAGCCGGCCATCGAGTTGAAAAGTCCAGCCGTGAAATTTGCAGGTGAATGCTCGGCACGTCGACGCGCCGTCTTCACCCGTCGGCCAGGCCAGTTTGTTGCCCCGATGCCGGCACACATTGTGAAACGCCCGGATGACCCCGTCTTTGCCGCGGACCACAATCACCGACACCCCGCACACCGCAATGTCTTTCACCACATAGTTGCCCGCAGCCGGGATCTCTTGCTCCCGGCAGACGTTTAGCCACACGGGGCGAAACACTCGATCTCGCTCCAATTCGAAATGCTCTGGCGAGATGCACGGCTCCACCGGCACCGGATCCGTCCCCAAATCCGGATAGTCCTCAGTCCACGACCTACCCTCAGGCTTCGTTGGCGCACTCACCGGGAACAGCACCTCCATCGTTCAGCAACTCAGGATCAGAACTCTACCCAAAACGCGACATAACTGTCAAGATGACATAACACGCGAACAGTGCGACACATGACGGGACAACGAAAACTAATGAGTGACAAGCAAAGCTCTCGCGCGGAGGTGACAAGTACGGAAGCCGGCGGCGGGACCGTCGTCACCTTGGTTCGGCCCAGAAAGGCTAACGCGATAACGCTCGACACCGCATGCGAACTCCGCGCAGCGGTGCGTCGCGCAGGCCGTACCCGGTTCTTGGTACTCACGGGGACACCGCCGTTTTTTTGCTGTGGGCTGGACCGAGCCGAGGTGCCAAGGTTGTTCAGGAGCCGAGCGTCTGCACTGCAGGGTGTTTGGCGGTTCCAAACGCTCATCCGGGACCTACAAAAATTGCATGTTCCTGTAGTAACCTACGCCGATGGCGCTGTGATCGGCGGCGGCTGCGGTATCTTTTGGGCGGGCGATCTGGCGCTCGCAGGCCCCCAGTTTCGAATGCGCCTCCAGTTTGCTAAGCTCGGCCTGGCATTGGATATGGGCACATCGGCCTTTGGTCCTCTCCGTACCGATCCCGTTACATTCCAACGCCTCTATCTGCGTGATCCATTGATCGATTTCGATGAGGCTACGGCGCTCGGGCTCATCGACAACCCGTCGTCGTCGCGGTGCAGTCTCGATGATGCGGTTGACCACGCACGGTCCATATCTGAGGGAACTTCACAGCGTCCTGGTCGCCGGCCCAAAGGCCTTTCCCTCGATGTGGTGTTGGCTCGAGAGACAATCCGTCAGGCCCGGCTTGGGTTGGCCGTCACCCCGGATGAGCTACGAAACCAATCCCCAAACTGACATATCTGCCGTGTCCGCAGAGAAGACGGATTGACAGCTATGCCACTCAGCAGGCACGATGGAGTTGAAGTGCGGTCACGTGGATAAGGGGAATGTTGATGAGCGATGGTCTATGCGCCGGCCGAGTGTGCATTGTGACAGGCGCTGGCCGTGGAATCGGACGGGAAGAAGCCCTGCTGCTGGCGGCGCACGGCGCCAAGGTTGTTGTCAATGACCTCGGCGGTTCCGGTGCGGGCGAGGGTGCCGATGCGGGTCCCGCGGCACAGGTGGCTGCCGAAATCACCGACAGAGGAGGACATGCCGTTGCCAACACCGATGACATCAGCACGTGGAGCGGCGCGGAATCCGTAGTGCAACAGGCTCTCGAGAGCTTCGGTGGCCTTGACGTGGTGGTGAACAACGCGGGCATTCTGCGCGACCGAATGTTGTTCTCCATGTCGGAGGACGACTGGGACGCAGTCATCAAGGTCCATCTGAAGGGCACGTTCTGCACTTCTCGCCACGCGGCCGCCTATTGGCGAGCACAGGCGAAGAGCGGGACCGACAACGACGCGCGGCTCATCAACACATCCTCGATTTCCGGCTTGTACGCTAATCCGGGTCAATGCAACTACGGTGCCGCCAAGGCGGGCATCGGTGCATTCACTCAGATTGCTGCGCAAGAACTCGGTCGCTACGGGGTCACCGCCAACGCGGTAGCGCCAGGTGCTGCGACCCGGCTGACTGCCGACCTCATGGACGCCGAAACCCAGGCACGCTTGGATCCGCGATGGGTGGCGACGGTGGTCGTCTGGCTCGCCTCCTCGTTGTCTAAGGACGTCACCGGACAAGTGTTCGAGTCTTCGGGAGACATCCTGGGAATCGCGGAAGGCTGGCGGCGCGGGCCGTGTGCTGACACCGTTCCCGATGACCCCACTGAAGTCGACAAGGTGATTCGTGACCTTTTCGATAAGGCCCGATCACGTACCTACATCTCCGACGTCCTCTGAAGCGCAAAACCTCATCGAGTGAAAGGGAACCATGGGCAAGGTCAAGACCGGAGGGCGTTACCGCAGCCGGGCTTGTGGCACTGAGGTCATTGTCGTCAAATGCGCGAACGAAAGCGTCGAACTCACCTGCGGGGGATGGCAAATGAGCGCACTCGGCGAAGAGTTCGAAAAGACGACGCCCAGAGAGGGCCTCCGGACAGGAAATGAACTCGGCAAACGGTACGCAGACGATTCGGGCCTGATTGAAGTTCTCGTCACAAAAGCTGGTGAAGGTACGCTCGGTTCCGGCGAATCACCGCTGCTGCGAAAAGAATCATCCCAGCTGCCGGCCAGCGACTAACCATGACTCGTTCATGCGCGATCCGATCGATTCGATGAGCAGGTCGTCACCGCCGCGGTGACGACTCAAGTAGAAACGGGAGGACGCAATGCATCCCGCTCGCTATGCCGATATAGCTCCGGATCACCCCGCGGTTATCGTTGCGGAGACTGGTGCCCACCTGACGTACCGAGAACTGGCTAATCGCTCGGCGCAGCTGGCGAATCTGTTGCGAGAGCGCGGGTTACGTACCGGGGATCGGATTGCGGTCCTCACTCGCAACGAGCCCTGCTACTTCGAGGTGCTGTGGGCTGCCTTGCGCTCTGGCCTGCATCTCGTTCCGGTAAACTGGCATCTCACCGCGGCTGAAGCCGGCTACATCATCAGCGACTCAGGTGCCACAGCGCTGGTCGCTTCGGACGCCGTCAGCGAGCTCGCCGCCGAAGCTGTAACGCACGCCGATGCCTGCCATACACGTCTGATGAAGGGGACGCCCTGCGCCGGATTCGAGGCCTACGACGAAATGATCGGCACTCAAAGTCCGGAGATCACAGACGACGGTCCGATCGGGGACATCATGCCGTATACGTCTGGAACCACCGGACGTCCCAAAGGTGTTCGTCGGCCGGTGAGCACGCGGCCCGTCAGCAAGGGTCCGGTCGGCGTTAAGGCAGTGGGTGCACTGTACGGATTCGACGAGAATACGGTCTATCTCTCTCCGGCGCCGCTGTACCACGCCGCGCCGAGTGGCTACACCATGGTCATCCAGTCGCTCGGCGGCACCGTTGTCGTGATGGAGCGCTTCGATCCCGAGACCGCACTGCATACCATCGAGCGCCATCACGTCACACACAGTCAGTGGGTGCCCACAATGTTCACGCGCATGTTGCGGTTACCGGTCGACACTCGAAACAAATTCGACCTCACCAGCCACCTGGTGGCGATCCATTCAGCTGCGCCTTGTCCTGTGCACCTGAAGGAAGCGATGATGCAATGGTGGGGACCGATACTGCACGAATACTATGGCGGCAGCGAAGCTTTCGGTATGACGTACGTGGGCCCGGAAGAGTGGCTGGCGCACCGGGGAACAGTGGGAAAATCGCTGTTCGGTACCGTCTGCATCTGCAACGAGGACGGGACGGAATGCCAGCCGGGGGAGACCGGGCTGGTCTACTTCGAAGATGAGTCGCAATTCTCCTACCACGGCGACGATGCCAAGACCAGGCAGG
Source organism: Mycobacterium sp. (assembly GCA_044508395.1). GTDB lineage: Bacteria > Actinomycetota > Actinomycetes > Mycobacteriales > Mycobacteriaceae > Mycobacterium. The sequence goes on from JBIQHU010000087.1 coordinate 15,300, forward strand.
CCAAGAATCCGCAACGGCCGAACCTATTCACTTATGGCGATATCGGTTCGCTCGACGCGGACGGGTATCTGTATCTCAGTGATCGCGCCAATTCCCTGATTATTTCCGGCGGGGTCAACGTCTATCCCCAAGAAGTGGAAGCGGTGCTGATGCAGCATCCCGAGGTGGAGGATGTCGCCGTCATTGGCAGACCCGACGACGAATTCGGTGAAGAAGTCTTGGCCATCGTACAACGAATGGCGCGCGGGGATGATGCGACCGATAACGACGACCTCGCGCCCGAACTCGTGGAGTTCGCCCGCAGTCGTCTCGCGCGCTACAAATGCCCTAAGTCGATCGTGTTCGACGACAACCTTCCACGAACAGAAACGGGCAAGCTGATGAAAGGACTGCTCGCTCAACGGTATCGGTAGCCGGTCTTCCTCGTCGCGGCCTGGGAAGCGAATCTGTTGGTCACTCGCCACTCCATTTCGGAGCCCGCTTTTCGGCGAACGCCCGAGGTCCCTCTTTGGCGTCGCGGGACTTGATCACCTGTAGAAATTCACGCAAGCTCATGTCCCAAGCTTCCTGGCTCCAATCGGAGCCGAACTCAGAGCTGCGATGGATGGTCCTCTTACTGGCGCGTACGGCCAGCGGAGCATTGGCAGCGATCTTGTTCGCTAGGCTCAAAGCTGTTGGGAGAACCCTATCTTTGGGGACCACATGGTTCACCAGGCCCCACTGTTCTGCGGTGCGGGCGGAGATCTCATCGCCGGTCAGCGCGGCTTCCAGCGCTATCTTCAGTGGGAGCTGGCGGGGCAGGCGAATGAGCCCACCTGCTCCCGCGATCAAACCGCGCTTAACTTCGGGAAGGCCGAGCTTCGCGTCCTCGCTAACGACTGCGAGATCGCACGCCAACATGACCTCAGTACCGCCCCCGAGCGCGAATCCGTTGACAGCTGCGATCAATGGCTTGTCGATAAAGTGTTGGACAAGGCCGGCAAATCCCCACTCGGGGTGCTCAGCCGCAAACACGGAGTGTCCGGCGGCGACCTCCTTGAGGTCTGCGCCGGCGCAAAATGCGCGACCGGACCCGGTGATCACGCCGACGGCGAGCCTACGATCGATGGACAGCTCCTCCATCGCGTTTCCGAGCTCGGTCGAGAGCTGGGAGTTCACCGCATTCAGTGCCGTTGGCCGGTTGAGAGTGATGAGCGCGACGGCGCCGAGGCGCTCGATCGTGACGACATCACCTTGGTCTTGTTGTGGTGCGACGTCAGGCAAGGCGGACTCCTTCGTTCAAGGCAAGGTTCTCCGTCGGAACGTGGTCTTCGCTCGGTCACGGGCGATGTAGTCAACGTCCAATTCCGCGGTCAAGGATTTTGCCGATCGAGCGCTGTGCGGGTTCGGATCCGAACAGCACACCGGCGGAAAGCTGCTCAAGGCTGAAGGCGTGATCTCCACCTACGCCGGCGTGCTTGACGACATCGAGGATGCACTCGACGGCCAAGGGCGAGTGCTTTGCAATTGCCGACGCCGTCTGTGCCGCGGCGGCCCAGCATTCCTCGCGGCTTCCGAACAGCTGGTTCACGATGCCGTAGCGCCGGGCGTCTTCGGCGTCGAACCTGCAGCCGGTAACGAGCAGTTCGGTAGCAAGTCTGACCGGCACGGCCCGCGCTAGGCGTACGGTGCCCCCCCAACCGGGCAGCAGGCCAAGTTTCACTTCCTCCATGCCGAAAACAGCGTCCTTGCTGGCGTATATGAAATGACAGGCTAGGGCCAGCTCTAACCCGCCGGCGATGCAGGATCCGTGAACGGCTGCGATGACTGGCTTGCGAAGCCGGTCGAAGGTTTCGTAGATACTGGCACCGAGGCGTCGCACGAACTCCAAACCGGTGATGGTGTCGATGCTGGGAAACATCGTGATGTCCCCGCCCGCGCAGAACGACTTTCCCTCACCGGCAAGAATAGCCGCGTGCAACGAATCATCTTTTTCGAAGCACCCCAAGGCATCACGCAGTTCGTAGGCGAGTTCTCTGCTGATGGCATTGCGCTTGTCGGGGCGGTTGAACCTAATCCAAACGATATCTCCGTCTGGTGAGTACTCGATGAGGTCGGACATCACTTGCTCCTCGGGTCGTCGTCAGGAAGGTCGAAAACATGGAGCGGAGAGATCCGTGCCGAACACCACTTCGACGGCTTGGTCGCAACCAAGCGCCTCCATGCCCGCTTCGTCAACCAGGATGCGGCTCACCATGCGAAAGCCTTCTTCAAGCTCAATAATCGCGATGACGTAGGGCATCTGCTCGGCGAACTCCTCGAGCGCACCGGACTCGACCACGGTGAAGGAGTAGATCCTTCCGTTGCCCGACGAGGACCGCCAGTTGAGTTCTTCAGAGGCACATGCCGGGCAGAAGCGGCGCGGCGGGAACGTTGCCCGACCGCACCTCGCGCACTCTTGATAGACCAGTTCACCGGCTGCTGCGGACTCCCAGTAGTGCTTCGTCCACGGCTTCACCGCGCGCGTTGTGTCAGTTTGACCTGTCATCGGGGTTCCCTTCCGAAAATCATCGCGTTGGCGTCCATGTAGGAGCCGCCGGCCGAGATCTCAAGCACGAACTCAGGATCTTTCACCTGACGTTCGCCGGCCTGGCCCATGAGTTGCCTGCCAACCTCGACTAGCTCGGCCACGCCGACGCCGGAGCCGGTATGCCCCATGCCGATTGCCTCGCCGTTGGTGCTCATCGGGAGTTCCCCGCCGGGAAGGGTTGCGCCGGAGGCCACAAACGGCCCGGATTCACCCCTTTCGCAGAAGCCGAGTTCCTCGAGACAGATGAGGTGGAAGACGGGATAAGCCATATAGATTTCGGCGATATCGATATCGGCGGGCTTCAGTCGGGCGGTTTCAAACACGCGATCGCCCACTTCGGCCCAGTGCATACGGGTGAGGTCGTCGTGCTGGGTGAACGAGAAGGTGTTCATCCGGCTCGCATCGGCGATCAGATGAGCGGCATGCTCCTTGAGAGATGCGGCATCAGCGGAACCTGTAACCACAAACGCTGAGGCGCCATCTGCGGGTGGGGGAATCATCGTCGAGTGAAATGGCCATTGCACGACGGGAGAAGCTAAGACCTGCTCGAGCGTGAGCGCGGCTTTGTATCCCTTGGCGTGAGGGTGCAGATCTGCCCACGCCCGAAGTGACACCGCCACGTGGGCCAAGTGTTCTTCGGTGGCGCCGGTCTCGTGCATGAAGCGGCGCGCGCACAGGGCGGGAAGGCAGTTGTAGATGACTCCGTAGGGAGCCTCGAATTCGGTGTCGAATCCCGCGGTGGAGAAGAAGCGGATGATCTCCTCGCGTGTCATCTCGGTGAACTTGTCGGCATGCGCGCAGAGCACGTGTCGCGCCTGGCCGCTGGCGATCAAGCCGCGGGCGACGCGCACCATACGTTCACCGGTCGATCCGCCCGCGTTGATCTGGATGTTGGCCTCAGCCCGGCCCCGCATACCCAGCTCTTCGACGAGACGTCCGAACCCGATATTGGTGTTGTACTCAGTGTCGGCGAAGGCCGGGGCCACCAGGACCACATCGATGTCTTTGGGTTCCAGGCAAGCATCAGCGATCGCCTCCGAACAGACCGTTAGCGCCATCTCGAGTGTAGGTCGGTCTGGGAACCGACCATGTGGAGCGTCGGCTACGCCGACTATCGCAACAGAATCACTCACCCGCGTCCTCCTTCGTTCGTTCGATGCCAACAGTCGCAGCATACATGTCATATTGGCGGTACTGAATACATGGCGTACATGCACCTTGGGCTACCGGCGGCGCAGCCTCGTTGCAATCGCTTATAGTGTCATCTTGACAGATATGCCGCGCCATGGATAGGGTGCAGGTATATCGCGTGGGTGCGTGAACGATGGAGGTGTTGTTGCGGTGGTTGCGCCGACGAAGTCTGTGGAGCAGTCCTGGACCGAGCAGTATCCAGAGTTGGGGACAGGCCCCGTGCCAGTCGAGCCGTGCATCTCTCCGGAGTATTTCGAGCTGGAGCGCGAGCGGATTTTCCGCCGGGTGTGGCTAAACGTGTGCCGCGAGGAGGAAATCCCAGAAGCTGGCGACTATCTGGTCAAGGACATCGAGGTGTGCGGGGTGTCGCTGATCGTCGTCCGCGGAAGAGACGGGACCATCCGGGCGTTCCACAACGTGTGCCGCCATCGCGGCAACAAGTTGGCCTGGCCATCGGCCGACGGTGGAAAAACGTCGTGCCGCGTGCTCACGTGCAAGTTCCACGGCTGGACTTTTCAACTCGATGGCCGGCTGACGGGCGTGCCCGATGAGGCGGCGTTCTTCGACTTCGACAAGTCCGAGCACGGTCTGCTGCCGGTCACGGTCGATACCTGGCAGGGGTTCGTGTTCATCCACCTCGACCCCCAGCCGCCGGAAACCTTGAGCGAATACCTCGGCGAGCTGGGCGAGAAACTGTCCGGGTTCGAATTCGAGAAGTTCCCGAACTCCTTCACGTACAGCGCCGAGATCAACGTCAACTGGAAGGTCGCGCTGGACGCTTTCCAGGAGTTCTACCACCTCGCGACGATCCACCAACAGTCGGTCTATCAGGCTGTTGGCGGCGCTGCAAACCCGGCGAGCCACCCACTGCTGATGAAGGTGTACCCCTACCACCGCACCTTCTCCGGGCCGGCGAATCCGGGATACCAGCCAAGCCTGATGGAGCAAGCCTCAATGCGCGCAGGGATGGCTGTGCTTGTCGAGTTTTCCAACGCCGCGCTAATGCCCAGTGAGCTACCGGCTGGGGTCAACGAAAGCAAGAATCCCGCATGGTCTATGGACATCAGTGGGGTTTTCCCCCATTTCGTCATCGGCGTGCTCGCGAATATGTACTACACGTACCACTTCTGGCCCCTGGCGGTCGACCGCACACGGTTTGAAGTGCGGACCTACTATCCACCTGCGGTCAATGCCAGTGCATTATTCAGCCAGACCCACAGCCGGACCGTTGCTCGCGACACGTTGTTCGAAGACCTGAACACGATGGAGCGGGTACAAGCAGCGCTGTCGTCGGGTGTGCTGAAAACCTTCGAACTACAAGACAACGAACTGATGATCCGGCACGGCCACAAGGTCGTCGAAGACTTTGTCGGATACTACAAATGAGGAAAATGGAGAGCCGGTGATGGCAGACGTAGCAACGTTTCCGGAAGGATACGAAGATCTCGACCACCTGGCCGCGTGGGCACTACCCACCGAAATCGAACGGCACGAGCGCCGACTGTCAAGCACAATCGAGGAACTCCGCGAAATCTACGACGCCGTCCTTGCACGTATCGACGAGATATTGACTTACCTGAACAAAACGCCGTTGGACGAGTTGAGCCCGCGCCAGCAGAATCTGCTGAACCTGACTCTTTCGTTGGCCGAGGTGGCCCCGGCGATTGAGTTCTACGGCCAACCCGAAGTCGTCGACGGTTTCGACTCCAAGCGACTCAAGATCGGCATTTAACCCCAGCGGACCCATGCGCCGTCGCAGACCGCAGCGGCGGAACACGTCCTGCTGCGCCAACGAGGAAAAGGCATGCTGAGCGACAACTCGAATTCGCCGTGGATCATCGATGACGTTGCGCTGCTACGTGAGACAGCTGAAAAGTTCTTCGCTAGCGAGGCCGTTCGGCAACTGGATCACTGGACTCAGCAGCGCCACGTAGAGCGGGGCTTCTGGCGAAAAGCCGGGGAGCTCGGTCTGCTGTGTGCCTCCGTTCCAGAACAGTATGGGGGCGGAGGCGGGACGATACTGCACGATCTCGTCGTGATCATGGAACAAGCCCGGATTCTGGACCTCGGATTCGGCAACTCTGTCCACAGCGGCATCGTGTCTCACTATCTGCTCGCGTACGGGAGTGAGGATCAGAAACGCCGTTGGCTGCCCCAGATGTGTTCTGGTGAAGCGATTGCCGCCATTGCCATGACTGAACCCGGGGCTGGCTCAGACCTGCGCGGTATCTCCACCCGCGCGCAGTTGGACGGCGACGAGTACGTCGTCAACGGAGCGAAGACATTCATCACTAACGGGATTTGCGCCGACTATGTCATCGTCGCGGCGAAGACAGCAGCCGGGCGCGCTGGAGAATCGATCTCTCTGCTGATGTGCGAGACCGCTGATGTCACTGGTTTCTCACGGGGCAGGAATTTGGAGAAAATCGGCCAACATACCAGCGACACTGCGGAACTCTTCTTCAGCGATGTGCGCATTCCGCGCGCAAATCTAATTGGTGCTGAGGGCGCTGGCTTGCCCATGCTGATGAAGCAATTGCCGCAGGAGCGGCTCATCATCGGTGCCATCGCGGCGGTGATTACCGAGCAGGCCGTGCGGAATACGGTCGATTACACCAAGAAGCGCAACGCTTTTGGTTCACCGCTGTTCGATATGCAGAACACCCGGTTCGAACTCGCCGAATGCGCGACCCTCGCCCACGTTGGGAGGGTGTTTTTCGATGACTGTGTCGAGCGACATTCCCATGGCCTGTTAGACACCGCCACTGCGTCGATGGCGAAATACTGGCTCACCGACGTCCAATGTCAGGTCATCGATCGGTGCCTGCAGCTCTACGGCGGCTACGGGTACATGCGGGACTATCCGATAGCGCGGATGTACGCCGATGCGCGGGCCCAACGCATTTATGGTGGGGCAAACGAGGTCATGAAAGAGATGATTGCGCGCGCCTTGTGACAGCTCTGGCTGTTGGAGATTTGGGGCGGTGATGGCGAGAAAATCGTGGGACAGAATGGGGTTTCGTTAATGATCGATCCGCGGACACCAGTAATCGTAGGTGTCGGACAGGTCAATGTTGACACAGGCGACGCGCCAGAACCGGTTGAGCTGCTCGCCGAGGCGGCTCGAGTAGCTGCCCGTGACGCCAACGCGCCAAGCATCCTCAAAGACCTGGACTCAATTCGCGTGGTGCGCATGCTGACTCGTCGGTACGATAACCCTGCGAGTAGGGTCGCCAAGCTGATCGGTGCGGTGCCGGGGCACACCGCGATCACCTCTGACGGTGGACATTCACCCCAGATGTTGATCAATCGCAGCGCTATCGACATCCAGCGCGGCTCCGCGCAGGTGGTGCTGATCGGGGGAGCGGAGGCTTGGCGGACTCGGGTCGCCCGCAAAGCGCGCGGCATCTCACCGACATGGCCCATCCCCACCGGTAGCGATGAGGCTGTCGATGAGACTATTGGTGATAGCCGGCCGATGGTGCACAAATGGGAACGGGATGTCGGCCTCGAACTACCGGTCACGTACTACTCGTTGTTCGAAAATGCTATCCGAGCGGCTTCAGATTGCGATGTGTCGACCCACAGCCGACGGCTAGGGGAGTTGTGGGCGGGATTCAGCGAGATCGCGGTCAACAACAGATACGCGGCGGTGCGATGCCTGCACAGCGCGGAAGCCGTGCGAACGATCAATCGGAACAACCGAATTGTGGCTTTTCCGTACAGCAAACTACTGTGCGCCAACAGCAGCGTCGATCAGGCGGCCGCGGTACTGATGTGTTCAGTCGAGCACGCTCAAGCACTAGGAATCCCTCGTGATCGGTGGATCTTCTTGCACTCGGGAGCGGAAGCAAACGACACCCGCTACGTCTCGAATCGGGTAAACCTACACTCTTCACCGGCGATCAACGCGGTCGGTCACAGTGCGTTGTCGCTGGCAGGATTATCGATCGACGACCTCGCCTACCTCGACCTGTATTCGTGTTTTCCGAGCGCGGTGCAGGTCGCTGTCAATGAACTCGGGATTTTGCCCGACCGCGATCTCACCGTGACCGGTGGCCTCACGTTCGCGGGCGGACCATGGAACAACTACTCCACGCATGCCGTCGCGACGATGGTGGGGCTGCTTCGGGAGAATCCGCAGGAGTACGGCTTATGTACGGGAAACGGCGGCTTGCTGACCAAGCATGCGATGGGCATCTATTCGGCGCGACCTTGTTCCAACGGCACTCGCATCGGTAACCCCCAGGACGAGGTGGACGCCCACGGCCGGCGCGATCTCGCGCCGGGCCATGAGGGACGCGCTACCGTTGAGAGCTACACCGTGATTTACGGCCGGGACGGTGCGCCACAGCGAGCGATCCTCGCCTGCCACGTGCCCGACGGCCGACGCACCTGGGCGTACTCTTCCGAGCAGTCGATCTGTGAAGCGATGACAGCGACCGACCCGATCGGTTGTCCCGTCGAGATCGGTCCCGGCGGGCGTATCGGCGCGGTCTTCACAGGACAGCGAAGGTGACCCTGTGATGGCGGCGGCGCAACATTCGGCTGCAGATACCCATGGATCGATGATGCCGGCCGCGCTGTCCGGGGTGCGGGTGGTCGAACTGGGCTCAGGTGTATCAGCCGCGTACAGCGTGAAGTTGCTCGCCGACCTCGGCGCCGATGTCGTCAAGGTCGAATCGTTCCAGGGAGATGAAACCCGTAGAGCCGGGCCATTTCCCAACGGTCGGGCCGACCCAGAGGCGAGCGGTCTGTTCATCTATCTGAACGCGAACAAGCGCGGTGTCGTCCTTGATCTGGAGTCCTCAGTGGGCTCCGATCGGCTTGAGCGACTCCTCAGCGTCGCCGACGTGGTCCTGCACAACCTGTCACCTCACGATGCAGGACGTCTCGGCCTCGACTCGCCGTCTTTGGGAGGCAGACACCCGCGGCTGGTCGTCACCTCGATCACTCCATTCGGTGCCAGCGGCCCAAACCAGAACCTCCGCGCATCCGACCTCACGCTGTGGAATGCAGGGGGGCTGGCCAACCTCAACGGCGACGGACCCGACGGCGCGACGTTGCCGCCGCTACGAGTGTTCGGACAGCAGGCAATGTTTCAGGCCGGACTGAACGCAGCGATCGCGACGATGGGTGCGCTGCTTGCACGTGATCGCACTGGCGATGGGCAGTATGTCGACGTGTCCGCACAGGAATGTCTGGCGACAATTACCGAGCTTGCCTGCCCGTTCTGGAGCTACGCGGGCGTGGTCGTTGTCTTCCTAAG
>JBIQHU010000263.1:0-2969 GCA_044508395.1 Mycobacterium sp.
TGGCCCGTTATCCGATGAGCCGGCGGAAATCGTGACCGGCGCGGACACGATTGCTAGAGCAGGCAGCCCTACCCCGATCAGTAATACGGCGTACCTGTATTTGATCTGCATCACCGTGCACCTCGTCAAACCCGGAGTCGTGTCGTGTACCGCTCACCTATGCCCACCGCCGTGAGACCGCCTGGCGTCGCGACTCCCCGGCGAACCCCCGGTTTGCAAACTAGAACACGTTCCAGTACAGATTGATTGTCTGCGCGAATGAGCGGCGTTCGGCAGATGAGCAAAACCATGGGGGCCGCATCGCACGTGGGGGATCTTCACGCTCGGCACCGGCAGCAAACGGTGCCATCACTTTGGCGTGCCCCCCTGACGGCGGTGCCAGCCGCCACGAGGGGAAGGGCGATTGATGACCTCCGCAACCGAGTCGACCAGTCTGAGCCGGGTCGGGGACCCGTACCCGCCGTACCCGTACAGCTGGTACGCCGTGGCTTTCGCCCACGAACTGCGCCGCGGCACCGTGCTGACCCGCCGCTTTCTCGACGGTGAGATAGTGCTGTTCCGCACCGCTTCGGGCGAACTCTCGGCCGCCGTGCCGTTCTGCCCACATCTGGGTGCCCACGTCGGCAAGGGCGGCTGGATCGAAGGCGACACCATCGTGTGCCCGTTCCACGAGTTCAAATTCGCGGCCACCGGTATGTGTGTCTCCACTCCCACCGGTGAACCGCCCCGCGGCGCCGCGCTCACCACGCTTCCGGTGCGCAACCACCTCGGCATGATCATGGTCTGGCACGGCCCCGAAGGACAGCCACCGACATTCGAACTGGAACTGCCCGAGTCCGACCCCGACTGGCATCCGATCGCCACGAAGAAACTGCACTTCCACACTCATCCTCAGGAAGTCAACGAAAACGGCCTCGATCACGCGCATTTCGCGACGATCCACAAGTTCCGCAACTTCGTCGTCCCCAAGCCGATGGAGGTCGATGGACCCCGGATCCACACCGAATACGGTGGCACCAAACCTGTCCCGGTCATCGGCGGCATCAACTTCCACTTCAATTCCGTCCTGATCGGGCTCGGGTTCTCGCTGGTCGAGATCGCGATTCAGGGCGGTCTGACCGTCCGCCAGATGGTGCTGCCCACCCCCGTCGCCGAACGTCGCGTCGACATCTACATCGGCATCAGCGCCAAGAAACGCGCCCGCAACAAGGCGCTCCGCGCTCTGCTGGCTCCGATCGAACGACTCCTCGGCTGGATCGTGCTGCAGGTCGTCGCCTACGAGGTCCAACGCGACCAGATCATCTGGGACGAAAAGGTCTATCTCGAGCATCCCAAACTAGCGCCGGGTGACGGCCCGATCGGCAAGTACCGGCATTGGGTGCGGCAGTTCTACACATCATCGTCGTGACCTGACGGCAATGAGATTGGGGACAAAGTGACGACCATGCAGGGTGCCCGCGCGGAACGTGTCAGCGGAATGGATGCCTGGCAGCTATATCAGGAGACCGAACTGCAGGTTGGCAACGGAATGTCGTTGATCCATGTGGACCGCAGCTCGGTGCCCGGTGATCTACGGGAGCACGTGGTGTCGGCACTCAACAACCGCATGCACCTGATGCCGGCGTACCGCAAGGTGCTCCTCGACCCGTGGTTCAACCCAGACCGGCCAATGCTGGTGGCCCGACCCGAGATCGACGTCTCAGCGCATGTGACGGCGCTGCCGATGCCGGCGCCGGGCGGCGCGCAGGGAGCCTCCAAGGTGCTGGCCCAGGTCCGCGCCACCCATCTCGACCGTCGAGAACCGCTGTGGCACATGTACGTCATCGAGGACGACGAGCGCCACGCATATCTGATCTCGGTCCTCCACCACCTGCTGGTTGACGGCGACGCCGCCATGGAGGTCGTCGGTTGCCTGATGACACCCGGCGATCTGAGCGCCAAACCGCCCCGACCCATCGCACCGGCGTCGTCGTTCCCGGCGCGGCCCTCGGCGATCGTGGGCGATGCGCTGCGCCGCAAGGCGAAACGGCTGCGACGGTTGCCACGCCTGGTTGCGATGTCGGCACGCACCACCGGCAGCCGGTGGGCCGCACGACATCTCAAGGTCAAGGCACCCAAGACCACGCTGAACTGCTCGCTGTCGGGTTCCTCGACGGCAGCGGTCGCGGTGCTGCCGATGGCAGATCTGCAGGCGGAGACCGAAAAGTATTCGGTCACCATCAATCACGTCCTGCTCAGCTGCGTGGGGGCGGCCCTGGACGGTGCGCTCGCCGGCCGGGGCGAACGTCCACAGAAACCGCTCGTGGCGGCGGTGCCCTACGCGATGCGGAGCGCAGACACCTCGGAGTACATCACCGATGGTGTCGGCACCACCACCGTGCTGCGCGTGAACCTCAACACCACGATCTCCGATCCTGTCCTGCGACTCCTCGCGATCGCCGACCATGGCCGTGCCGTCAAGGCCGTGCAGGAACGCCGCGGCATCAACCTGTTCCGGCAGTGGAACGAATATGCGCCGGGGCGGGCGGTCAATCTGCTGTTCCGGAGCATCGAACGCTTCGGCCTGGCTGAACGAATCTCCTGGCCGTGCAACGTCATCGTGTCGAATGCCAGCGGTATCGCGGTGGAGGATCCGGTGTTCCTCAACATGCCGGCACTGAGCTTCTACCCCGCCGGCCCGCTGTATCACGGCATGGGACCCAGCGTGATCGCCATGTCCTGGGCTGACAACCTGTGCCTGTCGGTCGCTGCCGACACCCGCCATGTCACCGACGCCGCCGTCATCACCGCAGGTATCGAGGCCGAGCTCACGAAGCTCGTCACCTCTGTCACCTAAGAGTTCGAGGCTCCGCTCCGGCGGAAACTGGCGCAACGGACAGGTGGCCGACGATGTCACAATCGCAGGGGGTCAACTGGAACACCGCGCCATCCGTCGAAAGGACACAGTCCGTTGTGGGTATGGTACAACA
>JBIQHU010000088.1:0-23657 GCA_044508395.1 Mycobacterium sp.
GCCGCGGGCAGCCAAGGCGCGGCGGCGGGCGGCGGCACCACGGGCAGCAGCGGGGCGGCGGCGGTCGAGACCTGCGCTGTTCCCGGTTCCGCAGGCGGCGGCGACACAGCCTGATCCGGTGGCGGGGTGACGCCGACCATCATCGGGCTGTAGGAGTAGTTCAGGTAGTACGGATCACCCGGTGCCGGAATGAGTTTCGCGTTCTCATCGCCCCAGCGCGTGCCGAGCAGCATCGTCTTTTTCAGGCGCGGATACGTGAGGTCGAAGATCGCGACCAGGTTGATGTAGTCACCGCGCGTGATCTTGTCGGCGAAGCCGGGGCCGTACGGGAACGCCGTAGCCCAGATCAGCGCCGAGCTCAGATCGGGTCCGATGTCGACGAGCGCCTTGAGCGCCGGCTCCAGGTTCTTCAGGTCGGCCACGAGGTCGTCGCCGGCGTCGTTGACCAGGCCTGCGGCGGTGTCACCGAACTGCCCGAGCTTCTCGAGTGCGGTCGTCAGGTTGGGACGCTCCTTGATCAGGACGTCCAGTGCGGGCGGAATCTCCTTGAGCGCACGGTCAATCACGTCGCGCTGTCCGGCGAACTTGCCTGCGACCCGGTTCAGCTGCTGGATCGACGCGACGATGTTGTCCCGTTGCTCATCCAGTACCCCGACGAAATCGTCAAGGCGGGTGAGCAGTTCGCGGATCTCGGGTTCGCGGCCGGACACGGCGGTGCTGAAGTTGTGGATGATGTCGCCGATCTGTCCCAGCCCGCCCCCGTTGACGATGGTGGCCAGCGAGGAGAGCGTCCGTTCGGTCGACGGATACGTCGAGGAATCGCTAAGCCCGATCGTGCCACCGGGTTCGAGTCGGCCTTCGGGCTTTTCCCCGAGCGGTGGATTGAGCGCGAGATGCATCGAGCCCAGCAGGCTGGTCTGCCCGATCGTCGCGACGGCGTTGGCCGGCACCACCACGTCGGGTTTGACCGAGATCTGCACGTCGGCATGCCAGTTGTCGACTGTCATCTTGCCGACACTGCCGACGACGACGTCCGATATCAGGACGGGCGAATTCGACTCCAGCGTCGCCACATTGGCAACCTTCACGTGGTAGGTCACCGCCTCCGGGCCCCGCCCCTCCACGCCGGGCAGGGGCAGCGAGTTGATGCCCTGGAAGGAGCAGCCCGTCAACGCCAGCGCCGCGCAGGATCCGGCGATGATCGATCGCTTCACAACGGTCGGTCGAATCATGAGGGTGGCATCCCTTCCGCCGGAAGCAAGGGTGCGTTGGGCGTTACGGGTGCCGGCGTCTGCGGAAGCAGCATGCCCTCGACCGTCGCCGGTCCCGCCGGGATGTTCGAGATGATGTTGGGCGGGCTGGGAATCGGCGCTCCGGGGTACAACGCGGGCGACGGTGTCGCGGGCGCGTCGGTGTCCGGCATGTACATCCCGCCCGGCCCGGGGGGCGGCCCGTTCCATCCGGGCGGCGGTGGGACATCGCCCTGACCGGTGTATGCGGACACCGTCGGCGGCGGTTCGGGCGGGTCGCCCGGACCCGCACCGCCTGGCGCCAGTTTCGGATCGGTGTAGATGATCCGGTCCGGGTTGATGGAGGGCCGCAGGTAGGCGTTGATCGGCAATGGGATGCCGTTGAAGTTCAGCTGCCGCAACGCAGGTCCCAGGTACTGCTGGCAGAGTTTGGCCGTCGTCGGCGCAGTGGTGTTCGCGACGGCGCCGATCATGCCGCAGATCGCGTAGACCGGATTCGAGAAGTTGACGAGCGAGAATGCTCCGGTCACCGAACCGCCGTTGGGGTAGTAGATGTTGTTGAAGTTGGCGATGGCGTTGGGCGTGATGTGCAGCACGTTCTCGAAGGCCAGTTTGTGGTCGACCAGGATCTGGGTGAGGCTGCCCAGCCGCTGAATCTGCTCGGCGGTCTGGTTTTTGGTGCCCGCGACGAAACGCTGCACCTCGGAAATGGCGACCGACAGGTTCGACACCGCCGCATCCAGATCGGACCGGCTGTCGTTGATGACGCTGGTGAGGCTGGCCAGGCGGTTCTGGAACAGCACGATCTGCTGCTTGCTGTCCCGCAGCGCCGTGACGAACACCTGCAGGTTCTTGATGATGTCGACGATGTTCCCACTACCCTCGGCGAAAACCCGTGCCACGCCGGACAGTTGAGCGAGTGTCTGCCGCAGCTTCTCGCCGTTGCCGTCCAACGCATTCGCCGCGCTGTCGATGAATCGGGCAACGGAGGTGTCCGCGACACCGGGCTTGACACCGGGCTGCGGACCCAATTCAGTTGCCAGGCGCATCAATTGGGTCTTGACCTCGTCCCACTCGACGGGCACGGCGGTTCGGTCGCTTCCGATCACCGCGCCGTCGCGCATGGTGGGACCGCCGCCCGTGCGGTACGCGGGGGTGAGTTGCACGTAGCGAGCCGCCACCAGGTTCTGCGCGACGACCACCGCTTTGGCGTCGGCCGGAATCGGCACATCGCGGTCGACCTTGAGGACCATTTTCGTCTGGGTGCCCTCGGGCGTGATCGATTCGATCCTGCCGACCTTCACACCCGAGACCCGCACCTCGTCGCCGGGATAGATCGCCGTCGCGGTCGGGAAATACGCGGTGATCGTGGTCGGCCCGAAGAACACGTTGCGGACGAGCAACGCGGCTCCGGCGAGGAGAACGATGGCGAGCACGATGGCGGTGCCGGCCACCAGGCGCTTACGGGTTGCCATCATTGGGGAGGTCTCCTGGCTGGGGAAGGCTGTTGACGGGGAACGGCAGTTCCGCCCGCGGCCCGGCGGTGTCCGGCGGCTGGCCGGCGTCGATGCCGCGCCGGAAGCCGAAGGCGTAGTCCAGGAACGGCTGCAGCAGCTGTCCGAAGACGAGGTTGGGCACCAGCGCGTTGTAGTACGCACCGTTGGAGACGATTTCGCCTTGTGTCAGATAGTATTTCGCGGCACCGGGCAGCATCTTGGCGAGATTGTCGCGGTTCTTTTCGAGCATCGCGGTGACGGCGTTCAGCCGTTCGAGAGTGGGCGCGAGTTCCTGCTCGTTGTCTGCGACGAGAGCGGTCAGCTCCTGTGACACTGCCGAGGTGGCGGACAGCAGGCTGGTGATCGCGTAGCGACGGTCGTTGAGCACGGCGAGCAGATCGTTGGAGTTGAGGATCAGCTCGTTGACCTGCTGACTGCGCTCGGAGAAGATCGCAGTCACGTCACCGGCCGTCCTCAGCAGCTCCGCGAGGCTCTCATTGCGATTGTTGAGCGACCGCGACAGCCGGGACACCCCGTCGAACGTGGGTCCCAGCTGGGGGGCGATCTGGTCGAGCGTCTGCGCGAGCGTGTCCAACGACTGGTTGAGCGCATCGGTGTCGGTGCCGGCGGTGTTCGCGGTCAGCTCGCTCACGGCGTCGGTCAGCGAGTACGGCGACGAGGTTCGTGTGGCGGGAATGACCTGGCGGCGATCCAGCGTGCCGGTGCCCTTGGACTCCAGTGTCAGAACCCGTTCGCCGAGAAGGGTTCCGGTGCGGATATGCGCGCTGGTGTCGGATCCCAGGGCGTACTTGCCCTCGACGGTGAAACCGACCAGGGCGTCTCCGTTGACGAGTTCGATCGATGAGACGGAGCCGACCTTGATTCCCGACATGGTCACGTCGTTGCCGACATTGAGACCGCCGGCCTCGGTGAACATCGCCTCGTAGCGCAGCGCTGTGGCCCAGGAGTACAACCGCTCCGGCTGCAGGCCGATCGCGATGACCAGGATGATCAGGACCACGCCCATGAAGCCGGCCCGCATGAGTTGGGATCCGCGGTACTTAAGCATCTAGCCCTCCCTGCACCTTCCCTCTTCCTGCTTGACCCAGGGGAAGATGACGGTTCGGCCCTCGAGGTCGCTGGCACGGAAGGTGACCGCGCAGATGTAGTACGGGAAGAACGCGCCGTATGAGCCGACACGTGCGAGCTTGCGGTAGATCTCGGGCAGACGCTGAATCGTCGCGTCGAGGCGGTCCTTGTCGTTGTCGAGGATCGGGGCCAGCTGGTTCAACTGGTCGATGGTGCCCGCCAGCGGGGGCCGGGCCCGGCCGAGAAGGTCTGCCAGCGAGGATGTTCCATTGTCCAGGGATTCGATCGCAGTGCCGATCGGGTCGCGGTCCGAGGACAGTCCCTTGATCAGCCGCTCGAGGCGGTCGATCGCTCCGGAGAACTCGTCACCGTCCTTGGACAGGGTGTCCAGCACCGTCCGCAGTTCGTCGATCAACTGCTCGATCACCTGATTGTTGTCGGCGAGCGAGTTCGAGAACGACGACGTCTTGGAGAACAAGGATTCGATCGTGCCGCCCTGCCCCTGCAGAATCTGGACTAACGAGGTCGTGAGCGCGTTGACATCCTGCGGATTCAGGCCCTGGATAACGGGTTTCAGCCCGCCGAGCAACAGATCGAGGTCCAGTGCAGGTGCCGTGCGGTCTGCGGGTATCTGCGCGCCGACCGGAAGGATTCTGGCCGACCCCGGGGTGTCGACGAGTTCCAGATATCGGTCCCCCACCAGGTTCAGATAGCGGATCGCAGCCTTGGTGCCGTCGGTCAGCTTGGTGCTGCGGTCAGCGTCGAACTCGACCAGCACCTTGCGGTCGGCCTGAAGCGAGACCTTCTTGACCGTGCCGACGCGAATGCCCGCGATCCGTACCGAATCCCCGGCCTCGAGCCGAGACGCATCGGTGAAGACGGCCGAATATTCATCGGTCGCACCGGTTCTGGACTCGCCGAAGACGACGAACAGGAACGCGGTGAGGACCGTCATCACCACACCGAAGATCGCAAACTTGACGATGGTGCCGACTGAGCGCGTCATCCCGGCATTCCGATCTGTGCGGTGTTGCGCGGCGGCCCGTCCAGCGGGCCGAACAACCAGTTCTTCAACGCCTCGGAGTTGAGCAGGATGCCTTGATTTCCATACTGCGCCGGGTTCGAGCCGACATCGCCCGCGATGAACGGCGGCGTGAAGTTGGCGGGGAGGTCGGGCAGGCCGAGTGCCTCACAGTAATTGGCGCCACCGCTCTTGGCGGCCACCTTGGGAAGGTCTTTCGGATAGCGATACCGTTCGACGCCCAGCGTCAGACCGGCCGACACGATGATGGCCGAATACTGCGGCGGTGACTTAGCGAACGGGACGAGGCCACCGACGCCGCACCGCAGCGAGTCGTGGTACAGCGCCAGAATGCCGGTGGTCGGCACCAGCACGCGGGCCACGTCGGTCAGGCCCTGCCGGTTGCCGCCGATCACGTCGTTGCCGACATCGGCGAGACCAATTGTGCTGACCAGGAATTCGTCGAGGTTACGTTGCTCGTCGACGATGGAATTGCTCAGCTGCGTCGCGCTCTCGATGGTCGAGACCAGGTCCGGCGCAGCATCTCCGTAGGCGGTCAGCGTCGGCACCGATGCCTCGATGTCATGGGCCAGATTCGGCAGGCTCGGTTCGATCTTCGCCAACAACGCGTTGAAGTCGACCAAGGTCTGGCCGAACTTCTCGCCGCGGCCGTCGAACGCCGTCGCGATGGCACCGAGGGTCTCGTTGAGCTTCGCGGGGTCGATCTTGTCGAGGACCGTGACCAGTTGCTGGAACACGGTGTTGATCTCGACGGTGACGTGCTTGTTCTGGATCACCTGACCGGCGCGCAACTTCTCCGGAGATGGGTCGGCGGGCGGAACCATCTGCACGAACTTCGCGCCAAACACGGTCGACGAGGTGATGTCCACCGCAACATTGCTCGGAATGAGTTGCATCGCTGAACGATCCATTGCCAGATGGAGTGCAGCCGTGCCATCGGATCGCGGCTCGATCGACGACACCTGCCCCACCTGGACACCGCGCATCTTGACCTTCGCCTCGGGGCTCATCACGAGCCCGGCCCGGTCGGCGATCACGGTGACGGGGACGGTGTCGGCCCAGCTGCCGCGGAAAAGGCTGACAGCCAAGGCGATGATCGCGCAGATGACGACGATCAAAGCCAAACCGGTCAGCGGACGTACCGCACTGCTCTTCATCAACCAGTCCCTACCCCGACAGGTTGAAGTTGCCGTTGGAACCGTAAATGGACAGTGAGACCAGCAGCGTGACCGAAACCACCACGATCAGGCTGGTACGCACCGCGTTGCCCACCGCCACACCCACACCCGAAGGGCCACCGGAGGCGAAGTAGCCGAAGTAGGTATGGATCAACAGGATCGTGATCGCCATCAACACCGCCTGCAAGAACGACCACAACAAGTCGATCGGGTTCAAAAACGTGTCGAAGTAGTGGTCATACAGACCGCCGGACTGGCCGAACAACACCACCGTGGTGAACTGGCTCGCCACGAAACTCAAGATGACCGCGATCGAATACAACGGGGTGATCGCGATCATCCCGGCGATGATCCGCGTGGACACCAGATACTCCACCGGGCGGATGGCCATCGACTCCAGCGCGTCGATCTCCTCATTGATCCGCATCGCGCCCAGCTGCGCGGTCACCCCGGCACCGAACGTGGCCGCCAACCCGATCCCCGCGACCACCGGCGCCGCGATACGCACATTGATGAAGGCCGCCAAGAACCCGGTCAACGCCTCGATGCCGATATTGCCCAGCGACGAATAACCCTGCACCGCCAGCGTCCCGCCGGCGGCCAAGGTCAAGAATCCGACGATCACCACCGTGCCGCCGATCATCGCCAACGTGCCCGCGCCCATGGAGATCTCGGCGATCAACCGCACAATCTCCTTGCGGTAATGCACCGAGGCATGCGGAATCCCACCCAATGCCTTCAGGTAGAACAGCATGTGGTCGCCGACACGGCTCAACCACTCCACCGGGCGTCTGGCCCCCCTTGTAAGCCGCGGATACGTCGTCTTCAGGATCGTCGCTGTGCCCATGAGAACCCCGCGCTACCCCGTCGTCATCCGGATACCGATCGCCGTGACGAGCACGTTGATCACGAACAACGCCATAAATGCATACACCACGGTCTCGTTGACCGCGTTACCGACCGCCTTGGCGCCACCCCCGCTGATCACCAACCCGCGATAACAAGCCACCAACCCCGCGATCAACCCGAACAACGCCGCCTTCACACACGAGATGATCACCTCGGGCACCCCGGTCAACAGCGTGATCCCCGCCGCGAACGCCCCCGGATTCACATCCTGGATGAACACCGAAAACGTGTAACCGCCCAGGATGCCGATCACCACCACGAAGCTGTTGAGCAGCAGCGCCACCAATCCCGAGGCCAGCATCCTCGGCGTCACCAACCGCTGCACCGGATTGATCCCCAGCACCTCCATCGCGTCGATCTCCTCACGGATGGTCCGCGACCCCAGATCGGCGCAGATGGCCGTCGAACCCGCACCGGCCACGATCAACACCGTCACGATCGGACCGATCTGGGTCACCGCGCCGAACGCCGCACCCGCCCCCGACAAATCCGCCGCGCCCAACTCGCGCAACAAGATATTGAGCGTGAAGCTCACCAACACCGTGAACGGGATCGCCACCAACAACGTCGGCGCCAACGCCACCCGCGCGATGAACCAGCACTGCTCGACGAACTCCCGCCACTGAAACGGCCGCCGAAACACAAACCGCACCGCATCGGCCGACATCGCAAAAAACCCACCGACTGCCTGCATCGGCCCCGCGAAGCTACTCAGCTGCGGCAACCCCGGTGACCAGCGCTCCGGCCCGCTACCCCGCGCCATGAGTAGCTCCTTCCAGGATCGTCACCGCCGCCGAGCCAACAGTATTGTGCGGCAACCCGTTCCGCGCACCGTCCAAGACCCCCCATCGATCGTGACGAACGTCGCATCGACGAGTGCCGAACCTCCCTGGCCCCCGCAGGCTCTCGCCGACGCCGAGGCCTTCATACTCGACCAACTCATTGCCCGTGTCCAAAACGTGAACTTCGGCCACACGGCGTGTGCCGGTGCGGCGCGGCACGTGTGTGCCGCTCGAAGCAACGTAGGGCATGGGCTGTGTCCCTCTGGTCCTCAAGTGACGGCGCCGGCCGTCTTCAGCTCGATGATGCGGTCCCAATCCAGTCCGAGTTCCAGCAAGATTTCGTCAGTTTGCTCCGCGAATCCCGGGGCGGGGCCCGTTTCCGGAGGACTCACATCGAACTGCACTGGATTCGCGACCAGTTCGAGTTCTCCCGCCTGCACCAGATAGTCGTTCGCCCGGACCTGTGCATCCTCCGCAGCCTGCAGGGTGTCCTGCACCGGCGCCCACGGACCGAGCAGTGTCGCGAAGCGTTCACTCCACTCCGCGAGCGGACGCTTGCTCATCGCTTCCTTGAGGATCTCGGCGGCGGTGGCGGTGTTCTCGGCGATCGACTCGGCGGTGGCGAATCGCGGGTCGTCGGCCAGCTCGTCGAGGTCCATGTGCTTACAGACATCCGCCCAGAACTTGGTCGGCTGCATCATCACGAAGGAGATGTAGCGATCGTCGGCCGTCGGGTACAGGCCGACCAGCGGGTTGATGGGCGATCCGTGCACGCCGGGAGGGAACGCCTCCATCCGTTGACCGAGGTGCTTCGTCAGCGCCACCGTGTGGCCGAGCGACCACAGACCGCTACCCAACAGCGAGACGTCCACCACCGATGGCTCACCGGTGCGCTCGCGCTTCAGCAGAGCCGCGGCGATCCCTCCTGCGAGGTTGGTGCCGGAGATGGTGTCGCCGTAGGCGGGGCCCGGCGGGCCGACCATGCCCGGTGTGCCCGGCGGAGTGATCGTGGCCGCCGTTCCTGCACGGCACCAGAATGCGGTCATGTCGTAGCCACCCTTGACCGACTCTTCGCCGCGGGGCCCCAGCGCACTGCCCCTGGCGTAGATGATCTTCGGGTTGACGGCGCGGATGTCATCGACGTCGATGCCGAACTTCTGTCGATGCCCGGGCAGGAAGCTCGTCAGGAACACGTCGGCGCGCTTGGCCAATTCCAGCAATATCTCGCGCCCCTCGGGCACCGACATGTCGAGGCCCAGGCTGCGCTTGCCGCGGTTGGCGTGCTCGATGTTGGGGTTGGGATCGCCCTCGACCCGCAACAGCCCGGTCTGACGCAGCCCGCGCTGCGGATCCCCGGTCACCGCATGCTCGATCTTGATTACGTCGGCACCCCACTCACGCAGGACGGCGCCTGCCGACGGGACGAAGCCGTACATCGCGACCTCGAGGACGCGGATGCCGTCGAGTGGCCCGCTCATCCGTGCCTTCTCCTCTTCGCGCAAGCGCTCATCAGCCCACCACCGTCGCGAAAGTCTTGGACTCGAGGAACTCCTCCAGCCCGGCGGTGCCCATCTCGCGTCCGATACCGGACTGCTTGTACCCGCCGAACGGGCTGTCGGGGCTGAAGTAGTTGCCTCCGTTGATCGAGAAGGTGCCGGTCCGAATGCGACGGGCCACCGCGAGCGCGCGGTCCTGGCTGCCGAACACCGCACCCGACAGGCCGTAGATGGAGTTGTTGGCGACCCGCACCGCGTCGTCATCGTCGTCGTAGGCGATCACGACGAGGACCGGGCCGAAGACCTCTTCCTGAGCGATCTCACTGTCGGGATCCACGTTGGTCAGCAGAGTGGGGGTATAGAAGTAGCCCGGATCGACCTTCTCGCCGCCGGTCACCAGCGTGGCGCCCGCCTCGACGGCGCGCTTGACCATGCCGTGGACCTTGTCGCGCTGCTTCTCGCTGATGAGGGGACCCATGTAGGTCGATGGATCGGCCGGGTCGCCATAGCGCACGAGCCCGAAGTTGTTCTTGATCAGCTCGACGATCTCGTCGTGGTGTTTCCTGGGCACCAACAGCCGCGATGTCAGTGCGCAGCCCTGGCCCGCGTGGCTGACCATGCTGAAGGCCGAGAACAGCGCCGCGGTGTTGAAGTCGGCGTCGTCCAGGACGATCGCGGCTGACTTGCCGCCGAGTTCCAGGAACACCTTCTTCAACGTGCCGCTGGCGGCCGACATGATCCGGCGGCCGGTCGGCGTGGAGCCGGTGAAGGTGACCATGTCGACGTCGGGACTGGTGGTCAGTGCGGCACCGACCTCGGGGTCGGCACCGCTGAGCACGTTCACGACGCCGGCGGGGATGTCGGTGTGGTTGGCGATCAACTCGCCCAGCGCCAGCGTGATCAACGGGGTGTCGGGTGCGGACTTCAGGACCACCGTGCAACCGGCGGCGAGCGCCGGCGCGAGCTTGGCCAGCGCCAGCTGGTTGGGATAGTTGTAGGCGATGATCGCGGCGACGACGCCGCCCGCTTCCTTTTCCACCCAGCGGTGGTGCTGCATACCGCGGCTCTCGATGTTTCCGAGGTCCTCGGTCATCGGATAGGTCTTCAGCAGGTCGGCGTAGTAGCGGACGATCGCGATCGGCTGATCCAACTGCGCGCCCTGGCACAGCGCCTCCGTCGCGCCGACCTCGGCGATGGTCAACGCCGCGAGCTCGTCGCGGTGATCGAGCAGCGCCTGGTGGAACTGTTCGAGGCAGCGGATCCGCAACTCGGTGTTCGTCGACCAGTCGGTCTCGTCGAAGGCACGCCGCGCCGCTGCGACGGCGGCTTCGGCGTCGGCGACGGTGGCATCCGGCGCGTAGCCGATCACCTCACCGGTGGCGGGGTTGAGGCTTGGAAACGTCCGCGACGTGTCGAGGAGCTTGCCGTCGATCAGCAGTCGCCGGTCGACACCCTTCTCGCCGGTGTCGGCCGTCGACTTGGCACTCGAGATCGTCGTCGTTTCCTGCATCATCCTCCTCAGCACACGCCCCAGCAGACCGAGTGTGATGGAAACTTCATTCTCATCACCGGCGAATCATACATTCGTGACAAGAGAACTCAAGGAAATGCCGAGAACTCCACCTGCCTGCGATTAACGGTGCGACAATCACTGAGCAAACGTCTCACCAGTGCGAATCGGGCCTTCATCCTGTCTTGCGGTTTTGCGGGCGACGAGAGTACGGTTCTCATAATCGGAAGGACGATTCTTGATGCATGACCGGCAGGTGAGGGTTTGAAGAACGCTGTCGTGACCGGAGGAGGCTCCGGCATCGGGCAGGCCGTCGCGCACCGGTTGCGCGCCGACGGCATGAATGTCGCGATTCTCGATCTCAATCCGTCAGACGGTGACCACGCATACGTCGCCGACGTCACCGACCGCGCGCAGGTCGATGCCGTCCTCGATGCCGTCCGCGCCAAGCTCGGCCCGGTGACGGTTCTGGTGAACGCGGCGGGGTTGGAGAAGTTCAAGCGCTTCACCGACATCTCGTTCGAGGACTGGCAGCGGGTCATCGACGTCAACCTCAACGGCGTGTTCCACTGCATCCAAGCCGTGCTGCCCGACATGATCGAGGCCGGCTGGGGCCGCATCGTCAACATCTCGTCGTCAAGCACCCATTCCGGCCAGCCATACATGTCCCCCTACGTCGCTGCCAAGTCGGCGGTCAACGGACTCACGAAGTCACTCGCGCTGGAGTACGGCCCCGCAGGCATCACCGTGAACGCGGTACCGCCCGGCTTCATCGACACGCCGATGCTGCGCAAGTCCGAAGAACGCGGCTATCTGACCGTGCAACAAAGCATCGATTCGACACCGGTGCGCCGCATCGGCAAGCCCGAGGACATCGCCGCCGCATGCGCGTTCCTCATCTCCGAGGAGGCGGGCTACATCACCGGACAGATCTTGGGCGTCAACGGCGGACGGAACACGTAACCAACCAGCACGGTCGATAGGCCGAATCAACACAGTCGAAAGGACATCTCAGTGGGACGAGTACAGGGAAAGGTCGCATTCGTCACCGGTGCTGCGCGCGGACAGGGCCGTAGCCACGCGGTCCGGCTCGCCGAGGAGGGCGCCGACATCATCGCCGTCGACCTCTGCCAGGACATTCCGACGATCGGTTACCCGATGGCGACCCCGGAGGATCTCGAGGAGACCGCCAAGCTGGTCGAGAAGACGGGCCGTAGCGTGTTCACCGCGCAGGCCGACGTGCGTGAGGCCTCGCAGCTGCGTGCCGCCCTCGAAGAAGGTCTCTCCCAGTTCGGCCATCTCGACATCGTGGTGGCACAGGCAGGCATCGCGGGGATGAAAGGTGATCCGCCGCTCCAGGCCTGGGTCGACGTCATCAACACCAACCTCGTCGGCACGCTCAACGCGATCAATGTCGCGCTGCCGCATCTGACCGAAGGCGGGGCGATCGTGGCGACCGGTTCGACCGCCGCGTTGATGGACACCCACAACAAGCCCAACCCCGGTGGCGACCCCGGTGGTATGGCCTACGTACACAGCAAGCGGGCGCTCTCGGCCTACGTCCATGACCTCGCCACCGAGCTCGCACCGCGGGGCATCCGCGCAAATGTGGTCCACCCGACCAACTGCAATACCGACATGCTCCAGAGCGAGCCGATGTACCGGTCGTTCCGTCCCGATCTGGAGAAGCCGACGCTCGCCGACGCCGAACCTGTTTTCTATGTCCAACAGGCCATGAAGGTGCCGTGGATCGAACCGGTGGACATCAGCAACGCGGTGCTTTGGCTGGCTTCGGACGAGGCGCGCTATGTCACCGGCATGCAGGTTCGGGTCGACGCCGGCGGCTACCTCAAGTGGTACGACTATCACAACTGACCCGGGAGGCAGGAGAACGCCGTGAAGGTTTTCGTTGATTCACAACGGTGCCAGGGCCACACGCTGTGCTCGATGATCGCGCCGGATTCGTTCGAGCTCAGCGACATTGACGGAACCTCCTCGCCCGTGAACGAAGTGGTGCCCCCCGACCAGGAAGACGCGGTGCGCGAAGCGGTGCAGTCGTGTCCCGAGCAGGCCATCTCGATCGAAGAGTGACGACCCGGCAGTCACTTACCGAAAGCACAGGGAGAGAAGCGTTGAGTAACGTCGACGACATTGCGGATCGCGCTGCCGCCGACAGCGAGCGCAAGAAGAATCGGTACCACTTCGATCGGCACACCCCGGAGTATCGGGAGCAGTTCGAGAAGATCACCGAGGAGATGCACGCCAAGTGCCCGATGGCGTGGACGGACACCTACGACGGGCATTGGGTCGCCGCCGACAGCAAGCATGTGTTCGAGCTGGCGCGCTGCCCGGTCGTCTCCAACGACCACGACATCAACGGTGAGCGCAGGGGCTATCAGGGCATCACGATCCCGAAAGCGCAGCGGGCCACCGTGGTTCGCGGCGGCATCCTCGAGATGGACGAGCCCGAACACAGCGTGTATCGCGGAGCGTTGAATCCGTATCTGTCCCCCGCTGCGGTCAAGCGCTGGAAGCCCTTCGTCGACGAGATCACCCGCGCGGCGCTGGACGAGAAGATCGAGTCGGGCCGCATCGACTTCGTCGACGACCTCGCCAACATCGTGCCCGCGGTGCTCACCCTGGCGATGATGGGCATCGAGCTGAAGAAGTGGCCGGTCTACAGCGAGCCCGCGCACCTGTCGGTGTCCACTCCCGAACACTCGCCGGACGCCCCGCGCATCGCCGAGATGAACAGGCAGATGGGCATCGACATGATCAACACGATGATGGAGGTTCGGGAGAACCCCAGGCCCGGCCTGATCAATGCCCTGCTGCAGTTGCGCATTGACGGTGAGCCCGCCCCCGACCTCGAGATCCTCGGCAATCTCGGGTTGATCATCGGCGGTGGCTTCGACACCACGACCGCACTGACCGCGCACGCGCTGGAGTGGCTGTCCGAACACCCGGACCAGCGCGAGCTGCTCAGCCGCGAACGCGACACCTTGCTGGACCCCGCCACCGAGGAGTTTCTGCGCTACTTCACACCTGCACCGGGTGACGGCCGCACCTTCGCCGACGATGTCGAGGTGGAGGGCACGAAGTTCAAGGAAGGCGAACGCCTTTGGATTTCGTGGGCCATGGCTAACCGCGATGCGACGGTTTTCGAGAACCCCAACGAAGTCATCCTGGACCGGAAGGGCAACCGGCACTTCAGCTTCGGCCTCGGCGTGCACCGCTGTGTGGGCTCTAACGTGGCCCGCACGCTGTTCAAGTCGATGGTGACGGCGGTGCTCGACCGGATGCCGGACTACGTCTGCGATCCCGAGAGCACTGAGCATTACGAGACGATCGGCGTCATTCAGGGCATGAAGCACCTGCCTGCAACGTTCACGCCGAGCAAGCCGCTGGGCCCCGGTCTGGACGAGACCCTGGAGAAACTGCAGCGCATCTGCAACGAACAGCAGCCGGCCAGACCGATCACCGAGCACAAGGCTGCCGTCGTGATTGACTGAATCACCAACCCAGTTCCTGGCCGAGTGGTTTGATGCAGCCAGCAATCGAGATTGGAGGACGCTCGTGAGGTCGTTGAAGGCTGTCGCCGCGGCGGTCCTGCTGACAGCGGCCGCCATGGTGGTCCCTCCGCCGGCCAAGGCGGCGATGTTGCTGGGCAACTACGACCTGCTCACCAACAGGTATACGCAGGCCTCATGGGTGTGGTTCGTCGCGCAGTGCATCCCCGAGAAGTCGGCGGAGTGCATCGACGTCAGCGGGATTCCGCGGCTCAAGTTCTACGCCGACTACCGCTCCAAGGCTTACCTGGTGAACGGCCGCTATTCGTTCACCGTCGACGTGAACGACGGCCTGCGCTGCCTCCCCGGGTACAGCATGCCGACCCGTGACACCTACTCATGGGATGAGGTGTCGCTCGTCGGAACCATCGACTCGGTCTATGACGTCGGGTGCTTCAACGGCCCACCAGGGAAACAGTTCTGGACGTTCAAGCTTCAGCGGCTCTGACTCACGGATCGTAGCGCTGACGAATCCCGTTGAACCGGGCCCACATCTGTGCGACGCGCTCCGTGGCGGTGACGGTCGCGCTGTCGAGCGGCAGCGCTTCGGCCAGGTCGGCGCGCTTGACCACCCGCGTGTGCAGCTCGGCCGGCGCCCCGTCCAGCATGTGCCGGTAGGTGATGTTGCCGCGTTCGAAACCCTGTGTGTCGATCCAGTTGTGGTATCCCGGATCATCGTGGGCCAGGACGAGACGCACCTTGCCGTCGGCGTCCACCGCGGTCCGACTCGGCGTGTAGGAGACCGGCCGGTAGAGGTAGTCCATGCTGGTGAAGAAGACGCCCATGTTCGTGAACATCCACAGACCCTCATGCGCGTCGAACTCGATGACCAGCGCCTCATCGGCGGCCAGCACCCAGTGCATGTTCGTCGCTGCGCGACCACGTTTCGCGTCTGAGTCGGTGGCGATCGGCTGCGGGAACCGGTTGGGGTTCTCGGCGTCCACCCCGCCGTAGCTGAACGGGAACTCCGGCCAGTCGTCCATCAGGCCCGCGACGAACCCACCCGCCCAATCCATCGCGGCGATCATCGCCGCCGGGGTGGGCGGCGGTTTGGGAGTCTCCATGCCGACCCGCTCGATCCGCACGCGCGCGGGACGTTCGTCCCACGAATCGAAACCCTGGCGGATGAACAGCTTTCGCGAGCCGGCCGTGGTAGGCAGCCAGTTCGGGCCGCGCTGCCGGCCGCCGATGTAGATCTCGAAGGTGCCGTCGGGCGCGGTGTGTAGCTGCTGCCCGCTGAGGTTCGCCTCCGGCACATCGCCGAACGGTTCGTGCAGAACACCAGGGCCGTCCGCGCGCGGGCCCTGGACGGTGATGTTGAGAAACCGTGCGGTCCCCCGCTCACCGACGATCCGGTACGCCGACTGACCGTCGATCCATGCCTGCTGATAGACGAAGTCCGCGCAGTCGCCGCCGAGCTTGCGCGTCGGATTGCAGAAGGTATGGATCGCCGGGTAGCGGGTGTCTTTGGTCTCCAGCGCCAGGTCGAATGCCTGGCCGAGGTTCTGGGTCAGGAACCGGAAGCCGTCGGCCCGCTGCAGACCGGAGGTGGCGTTGTAGTCCTTGAAGACCCGTTCGCCCGCGGCCTTCAACCGGTCGCAGAATTGCGTCCACGCGGCATTCAACGCCGCATCGTCAATGCCGTCGCCAAAAGCCATCGGTATCCCCTATGCGCCAAGTCTTTCCAGCATCGCCGACACCCTCTCGCAACTGCGGCGCGCCGCCTCGATCCGGCCCTCTGCCTCGATCCGGGGGCCGATCAACTCCAGGTCGAAACCGTGGGCGTACCCGCCCGCGAGGGCCTGCCGGATGAACGGCTCGATCGGGATCGCGCCGTCGCCGGGAACGGCGCGGGCGGGCAGTGCGCGATCACCGAGCACGTAGTCGCTGAGCTGAATCTGGACGGTCCGCGGCAACGCACGGTCGACGAGACCGGCGAGGTCGGCCTCGGCCCAGCAGTGAAACAGGTCGATACAGATTCCCACTCCAGCCATCTCCGCGAGCGTCGTCGTATCACGCAGCGTATGGGCGAAGTGGATATCGGCGTAGAGGGCCGATGCATTCTCGATCGCCAACGCCACGCCCGCCTGCCGCGCCTCCTGCACGCAAGGGGCGACCGCCCCACAGAAACGTTCCGCCGCCTGTTCCCAAGCCAATTCGCCCCGACCACCGGTCAGCATGTACACGACACGCGCGCCGACCACCGCAGCGTTCTCGATGACTCGGGACAGGCCCGCGCACGACTCGAACAGGTGGTAAACGGTGTCCACCGAGTACCCGTTCTGCTCGATGAGTTGCCGCAGTCCGGGCTCGACGAGTTGAGAGTCGACCAGGCTGAGCCGGGTGAGTCCGAGCGCGCGCCATATCGCGTGCTGCTCGGCGACGGGCGTGCCGAGAAACGTCACACTGTGCACCGACAGCCGGCCGTGCATGGTGCTCAGTTCCTCTTCTCGATCACGACGCCGAATCGCTCACGGAACGGCCGGAACTCCTCATGCAGCGAGTCGAGGTCCTCGCCGATGTCGGTGAGCAGCTTGGTCGAGTACTGAAATTTCCCGTGCCGGTCACCAGGGTTGTTCCTCAGGTAGGCGCGCATCGCGGTTTCTGCATCGGCGCCGAGTGTCCGCCCACAGAATTCGTAATAGCAGCCGACGGTTCCCACCGGGTCGGCAATGAAGTCGGTGTAGCGCGCGTGCAGGATTCGAGGATCGTCGGTGAAGGGGTTGGTCATCGTGTTGGCGATGGAGGCGCGCGTCAACTCGAGATGCATCTTCGCTGCCGCCCGCAGGTCGACGGGGCCGACGATGCCCTCGGCGATGTCGGCCATCATCATCGTGCGCGACGCCGCGACCTGAACGGGGTCGCGGTGCAGCCACAGCAGGGTCGCGTCCGGATAGCAGTTGAAGAACTCCTTCAGGCGGAACCCGTGAAAGCCCTTCAGAACCCACTGTTTCGGCTGCCGTCCGTACTGGAACTGTTGCAGCATCGCCTTGTGGATGCGGTACTGTGCGGCATCGTCGGTGGGCAGCCCACCGACCACCGTCGGCATCGGAACCCGCCACCACGCGGTCGGTGTCATGACGCGGAAGTCGAAGGCCCAGGTGCGCTCGTCCTCCGGTAACCCGTTGCCGAGCATGTCGTTGTAAGGGTGGCTGTGCAGCCATTTCGGCATCTTGGCGTTGATCTCACGCCAGTCCGCATCGGCGCGGGCACGGCGGGGATCCTCATCGGAGCTGCCGGGCGGCGGAGACGGATACATCACCTCCCAGAACCGAAGGGCGCGCGCGTCGGGATCGACCGACATCAGCGCGTGCATCAGGGTGGTGCCCGAGCGCGGTTCGCCCGTGACGAACATGGGTCGCTCGACCACCTCGTCGGCGACGGGGTATCGGTTGCGGTCTTCGAAGAACTCGAGGCGGGAGGTGAGCAGCCAATGGCAGACGTCCTCGGCCTCGCGGCGGCCGTCGGCATCCATACCGGCGCCGTTGAGGAGGTCGACGGCCACGGCGAATCGCGACGGCAGGGTCGGGTCACCGTAGTCCGTCAGTCCCGTCGCTGCCTGCGCCCGCTGCAGCAGGCCGGCAGCGTTCAGCGTCACGTTCACCGGATGTCCCCGCACAGGAGCATCAGTTCGTCCTCGACGTCGCGCACGTTCTCGGCCGATGCGGCGGAATACGAGAGCCCCGCCATCCCGCCATAATCCAGGATCTTCGGCACTCGCAGGCCCGCGTCGACGTAGTCCTTGATCACGTGGGCGACCCGCTTGGGTGTGCCGTGCGGGACGACGGCAAGAATCGATTCGGGGTCGACGCGGTCGAGGAACTCGACGATGCGTTCGCGGGTCAAGGTCGCGGGGTCGATGTCCTGGTAGCCGCGCCAGTTCTCGCCCATCGGGTGCTCGTAGCCGAGGCTTGCCAGCAGCTCGGCCGACACCTGCAGCAGGAACGCCTTGACCAGCGGAGCATCCAGGATCTCGGCGAGGGCGGCGTCATCGCGGCCGATCAGGCATACCTGGATGTAGCACGGTGTGATGGCCATGGGATCGCGTCCGGCGCGTTCCGCGGAAGCCCTTACGGCGGCTAGCTTTTGGGAGTAGTCGTCGGGATTCCACGCGCCCGTGGGCCACCACCCGTCGGCGTAGCGCCCGACGATCTCCAGCGTCCGCGGACCACTCGCTCCTATCCAGATTCGCGGAGGTGTGCCGTCGTAGGGCTCGGTGTCGAGGCGGGCGTGGTGCAGGCGATAGAACTGCCCGTCGAAATCGACCGGGCCGTCGCTGTCCCAGAGCAGCCGGATGACCTTCAGCGCCTCCTCGAACCGGCTCACCGGCTTGGCGAAGTCGAACCCGTAGGGCACCGTGTTCTCGGTCTCGCCGCTGCCGAGACCGAGGACGAAGCGACCCTTGGCGAGATGATCGATGGTCAGCGCACTCTGCGCGAGCATCGCCGGATGACGGCGCACCGTGTCGACCACACTGGTGACCAGCGGCACGTTCTGCGTCAGAACGGCCGCCGCCGCGGCGACGGCCATCGCGTCGAGATGGCGGTGCGGTGACGCGGAAACCGTGGCCAGATCGGTGAATTCGGGCGTCCAGATCGAGTCGGGCCAGAAGCTGACCATGTGGTCGGGCAGCCAGATCGAGTGGTAGCGGCCGCTGTCCAGCGACTCCAGCACCGACAGGTCCAGCGGAAGCGTGGTCCGCAGATAGGCGGCCGGCTGAACCTTCACCGGTGCGCTCTCAGATCTGCGCCCCGAATGTCCGCTTGTTTACGCGACGCGCCGACGTACGCGTAAACAACCGTGCACTCGCGGATGCCCGGACCGTTCACAGCCGCCCGATCTCGCGAAGGAACGTCTGGGTCTGGGCGATGCGACCGGTCAGCGTCTTCGGATCCCCCGTGCACAGCGCGAGCGCCGTCTCGGTGATCAGTGCGATGTCCTCGGTGTCGGTCTTGGCCAGATCGAGTGCGCCCGCGCCTTCGGTGGCGACGGGGTTGGTCGGCGCGGCCGCGTTGACGGCGATTCCGTCGTCGTAGAGTTCTGCCGCAAGGCTTTTCGTCAACCGATTGAGCGCGGCCTTGACCGTCCCGTAGATGCCGAAGCCCGCCTGACGATCGAAATCGGAGAACGGCGGACCGTCGGGCAGATCGCCGGCGACCGATGTCACGTTCAGCACCCAGCCCCGGTGCCGCTCGCGCATGGCGGGGATCGCCAACTGGGTCAGGTGCAACGGCGCCAGCACGTGCATCTCCATCATCAGCCGCACCCGCCGGTCGGGGAATTCGTCGAGTGGCCGGAGAAACGTGACGGCGGCGTTGTTGACGAGAATGTCCGGCGCACCGACCTTCAAGACCACCTCGGTGAAGAGTCTTTCGCGCTCTTCGGGTTTGGAGAGGTCAGCGGGAACAGTGATCGCCGATCCGCCCGCTTGCTCGATCTCCTCGAGCGTCTGTTTCAAGGAGCCCTGGTACTTCGGATCGGGCTCGGCGGTGCGAGCGGTGAGGGCGACGGTGGCCCCCTCTGCGGCCAGCCTTTTGGCGATCGCCTTTCCCAGCCCCCGACTGGTGCCGGTCACCAGGGCCACCCTGCCCTCACACGTCATTGCGACCTCCTAGGTGCGCGGGATTCCCGCAAGCTTGTCGGCGAACTTCGCCTCGGCCGCTTGGCGCAACCGCAGCAGGTGTTCGGACGGGAACATGTCGGGTGCCGGCGTGCGGTCCTTGAGCAGCAGCCGCGCCAGGGTGACCTTGTGTACCTCCGTGGGCCCGTCGGCAAGCCCGAGCACGAAGGACTCGACCAGGTACTGCACGAAGGGCATCTCGTGGGTGGTGCCAAGTGAGCCGTGGATCTGCAGGGCGCGCGCCGAGACGTCGTGGAGCACCTTCTGCATCATCGCCTTGACCGCCGAGATATCCGCCCTGACCGCCTTGTAGTCGTTGTGTTGATCGATCTTCCACGCCGTCTGCATCGTCAGGAGCCGGAATGCCTCGATCTCCATCCACGAGTCGGCGATCATCTCCTGGACCAGCTGCTTGTTGGACAGCATGTCGCCCTGCGTGTACCGCGACACGGCCCGTTCGCAGAGCATGTCGAAGATGCGCCGCACGAGGCCGACGGTGCGCATGGCGTGATGGATCCGGCCGCCACCCAGCCGTGTCTGCGCGACCACGAATGCCCCACCGCGGGGGCCGAGCATGTGGTCGGCGGGTACCCGGACGTTCTCGTACCGCACATATCCCTCGCGCCCGCCACCGAGTGGCTGGTAGCCCAGCCCGACGTCACGCATGACGTTGATCCCCGGCGTGTCACCGGGCACCACGAACATCGAATAGCGCTCGTAAGGCGGCGCATCCGGGTCGGTCATGGCCATCACGATGATGAATGACGCCATCGACGCGAACGAGGAGAACCACTTCTCGCCGTTGATGACCCAGTGATCGCCGTCCTGCACCGCCGTGGTGGTGAACACCTTCGGATCGGCACCGCCCTGCGGTTCGGTCATCGAGAAGCACGACACGATCCTGTTGTCCAGTAGCGGCTCGAGGTATCGCTCCTTGAGCTCGTCGGTTCCGTAGTGGGCCAGGATCTCACTGTTGCCGGAATCGGGTGCGTGCGAGCCGAAGACGATCGGTGCGCATTCCGACCGGCCGAGTATCTCGTTGAGCAGCGCGAGTTTGACCTGGCCGTACCCCGGCCCACCCAGATGGGGACCGAGGTGGGTGGCCCACAGGCCGCGGTCCTTGACGATCTTCTGCAGCGGCGGAATCAGGGCCTGCCGCAACGGGTCCCGCAGGTCGTGGGACTCCTTGACCACGTAGTCGATGGGCTCGCATTCCTCGCGGACGAACTGCTCGACCCATTCCAGTTGCGCTGCCCACTCGGGGTCGGTCGAGAAGTCCCACGCCATTGCGGATCACAAACCTTTCATCGTCGAACTACCGCTGCCGCCGTCGCGCCTCGGCTTCGTCCGTGGCGTGGCTGAGTACCTGGTTGCGGTTCTCGAGTTCGAGCGCCGCGCCCAGCCCCGCTGCGTCGGTGTTCACCTGCAGCGCCCGTTTCGTCAACTGTGTGCCGAACGGCGGCAAGTCGGCGATCGCACGGGCGAGTTCGAGTGCGCGCGGCGTCAACTGGTCGGGCTCGGTCATTTCGCTGACCAGGCCACGGCGGTCAGCCTCGGTGGCCGACACCGTCCGGCCCGTCATCATCCAGTCGGCGGCCACACTCGTTCCGACGATGCGGGGCAGGTGATAGCTCATGCCCATCTCGGCGCCGGACAGGCCTAGCAGGATCGCCCCGTTGCCGAAGCTCGCCGCCGTCGAGCAGATCCGGATATCGGAGGACAGGCAGAGGGCGAAACCCGCACCGACGCAGGGCCCGTTCACTGCGGCGATGACGGGTTGCGGCAGATTCCAGATCGCCTGGGGCAGTGCGGCCATCGCTTCCTGGAACCGCAGCCGGTCGATGGCGGGGTCGGACGCCTCGAGCGCCCGTGGTGCGAAGTTGCGCACGTCGATACCCGAGCAGAAGCCGCGACCCGCGCCGGTGATCACCACGGCGTGCACCGACGTGTCGGCGCCGATGTCGGCGAGCATCGCGATCAACTCGTCGCGCATCACCTCGTTGATCGCGTTGAGCTGCTTGGGCCGGTTCAGTTGCAGCGCAACCACTCCGGCGTGCGGCCGGTCGACGATCAGCGTGTCGGTCACCGTCAGCGCCGCGGCAGACCGAGCACCTGTTGCGCAATGATGTTGCGCTGGATCTCCGACGTCCCACCCGCGATGGTGCCGCCGAAACTGCGCGCATACCGTTCGAACCAACTGACGAAGTAGTGGTCGAGGTTCATGTGCTCGTACGGACCGGTGGTCGACGGATGTGTGAGCCCGTCGGCCCCGGCCGCGGTGAGGGCGTTCTCGAACGCCTGCCGCTCCGCCTCGGAGCCGAACAGCTTGAGCACCGATACCGACGCGGTGTCCATTTCGCCGCGTGCCGCGCGGGCGAGTGCCGCTGAGCCCATGGCCCGCAACGCCTGGTAGTCCATGATCGTCGTCGCGTACTGGTCGCGTTCCAGCTCGGTGCGCGGCTGAAAATCGGCGATCATGTTGTCGATGCGGTCGGCGAAGCCGAGCCACATCATGGTGCGCTCGTGACCGAGGGAACCGTTGGCTACCGCCCAGCCGCCGTTCAGGGGTCCGACGAGGTTCTCGGCGGGCACCCGGGCGTCGGTGAAGAACACCTCGTTGAAGTCTTTGTTCTCCTCGCCGCACATGTCGGCGAAGGGTCTGCACACCACACCGGGAGTGTCGGTGGGGATGATCAGCACGCTGATGCCCTTGTGTTTGGGCGCATCGGGATCCGTACGCACAAACGTCAGCAGGAAGTCGGCGTCATGCGCGCCCGACGTCCACACCTTCTGGCCATTGACGACGAAATGATCGCCGTCTAGGACCGCCCGAGTACGCAGCGAAGCGAGATCGGAGCCCGCGCTCGGCTCACTCATCCCCAGCGACGCGGTGAGCTCGGCGCGCAGAACAGGCACCGCCCACCGATGTTTCTGCTCATCGGAACCGAACGAAAGCAGTGACGCCGCAATGATGTTCACACCCTGCGGATTGAAGCTGTGATAAATGCGCCGTCGGCACAACTCGTCGAGGTGCACGAACTGCTGCAGGACGTTGGCGTTGCGGCCACCGAATTCCGGTGGCTGTGCGGGCAACAGCCAGCCGTTGTCGAACAGCAGGCGCTGCCAGTCGCGCGCCCACTGCGGCATGTGCGACACCGAACGTGGCCGCTCCTGGGTCACCGTCTCCGGCGGCAGATGCTCATCGAGGAGCGCGGCGAACTCGGCGCGGAACTCCTCGACATCGGAGTCGAAGGTCAGTTGCATCTAGAAACCCCTGTATTCCGCAGCGATCACGGCACGATGCTCAGCCGCACCGCCCAGCAGCAGTTCTCCGGCCTTCACCCGTTTCAGTGCGAACTGCAGATCGTTCTCCCACGTGAAGCCCATGGCACCGAACAGCTGTAGACCGTGCCGGAAGACCAGTGCCTGCGCCTCCCCCGCCGATGCCTTGGCCATCGCCGCGGCCAGCCGCCGCCGAGGATCGTCTTCGGCGATCGTCAGCGCGGCGAAGTAGGACAGGGCACGCGCACGCTCGATCGCCACGTGCATGTCGACGGCCTTGTGCTGGACGGCCTGGAACGTTCCGATCGCCACGCCGAACTGCTGACGCTGCTTCACATGCTCGAGCACCAGATCGAGGATGCGTTGGCACGCACCGACGGTGGTGATCGCCATGCCCGTGAGCGCCACGTGGCGGGCTCGTTCGGTGTCCACGT
>JBIQHU010000089.1:0-23624 GCA_044508395.1 Mycobacterium sp.
CACGGCGGCTGCGAGTTCGCGGCCGTGAACGCATGCACGGAAACCGTGTCGAGCGGGACGAACACCGTCTCTCGTCCGTCGACGCCCGGTCCGGAGATCGACATCGGTTGTGGTTCAGCGGCGGAGGCGATCACCAACGTCGCGCCGGTTTCCGGCGCGAGTCGGCTCCCACGGCGGGCGTGCGTGATGGTGTCGGCTGCCGCTCCGTGTACCAGCAGCCAATCGGATTCGCTGACATCGGCCTCGGCGGCGCCGGTATCGCTACGCACCCTGGCCGCAACGCGTTGTGCCGCGTCACCACCACACACACCTAACGACAGACCTTGATCCAGCAGCGCGAGCAGAATCGCCGCCGCACCATCGAGTTCGGCGTGCTCGCAAATCTGCGGAACGCTCGGGAGCTCGATCGCCCTCCCCGGCGCGCACAACGCGTGCATACAGGCAAGAAATGCGGTGCGCCCGTCGTGGACCGAATCCCACCTCATGCTTCATCCAGGGTGGTCATTGCCACCAGATCGGCGCGCTCAGCACGAATCCGCGCGCGGTTATCCCGCGCGGACCGGCAGAGGTCGCGTACCCTGGGCGAAAGTGGGCCGCCCCGTTCACATTCAGCGTCGCAAATGGCCGCGGCGACAGCGCCCGGCAGGTCGTAGCCAGCGCGGATGCCGTCCCCGCGAATGCCATCGAGCAGTACCGTGCACCTCGTCAGCGCCACGTGTCCGAGCACCACGGTGGTGTTGCCTGCGCCAGGCACCCCCACCCTTACCGGTGCGCTCACCGATTCGGGGCCGGAGGTCACCGAGACGTCGAATCCACCGGCGAGGATCTCGTCGGCAAGAGCCTCGAGAACTTCCACATCCGCAGCCGCCAGGGCCTCGAACCGCTCTTCGGCCCTCATAGCAGGTCCACCGTGAACTGAACTCGGTCACCGCGAAACCGATGCCGCACCAACGCAACCGGATTCGCATTCTGGTCGATGTTGAGACCGCGCATTTCGAGCATCGGGGCTCCGATGCGCACCTGAAGGTGCTCGGCCTCGTGGGGTTCGGCCAGCCCCGCCGCGAAGGTGCGGTATGCGCGTTGCATCCGCACACCGTGCCGTTCGAGCAGGAAATCGAACAGGGACGTCTCCCCCGTCCACTCCTTGGCTAGTTCCGGGAAGCGTTCTAGACCAATGCAGGTCACCGACAACGACCAGGGCTGGTCGTCTACGAGGCGCACCGCCGTGCTCACCAGCACCTTGCCGCGGGTGCTCAACTCGTCTTGCAGCTCCGAGGCTTTGACGACCTCTGTGGTCAGCAGCCGCAAGCCGACCCCGTGGCCGAGCTCGCGCATGCTGTGAGTGAAGCTCGCATCGCGCCCGGTGGAGATGTCATAGCGGACGACCGGAGGAGCAACGAATGATCCTTTGCCATGTACGGTTTCGATCAACCCACGCTGGCTCAACTCGTTGAGCGCACGACGGACAGTGAGGCGGTTCACGTCGAACTGCTGCGACAGTTCCGCTTCGCTGGGCAGGCGGTCACCCGGGCTGGCCTCCTCCGCCAGCCGGGCCTCGAGCAGATCGCTGAGCTGGCGATAGATCGGGCGGTCAGCGTACCTGTTGATCACGTCAAGAAGACTACTCATCTACACCTCTAGACTCCTAAGACGCGCCGTCGGATTGTGGCCGAAACACGTTCGAACACAACAACAACTCCGAGAATCGCCAGGATGATGGTGGCCGCCTCGTCATAGCGCAGCAACGTCATCGACGTGGCCAACTCGATGCCGATTCCGCCGGCGCCGACCAGTCCGAGAACCACCGACGACCGCGCCGACGATTCCAGCGCGAACATCGATGTCGTGACGAACGACGGCAGGCACGCCGGAAGCACACCGCCGACGAGGACCCCCGCCCGCGGGGCGCCCAATGCGCGCAGTCCTTCGATCCGGCCGGGGTCCAGGTCCTCGATGCTCTCGGCGAAAAACCTTCCACAGAAACCCATTACGTCGACCGCGATCGCCAGTACGCCGGCCTCGGGGCCGAGGCCGACCGCGATCACAAAGATCAGTCCCCACACCAGATCGGGAATGGTTCTACTCACGGTGACGACGGCCCGGCTCACCGCGTACAGCGACCAGTGCGGTGTGGTGTTGCGCGCGGCCAGGACGGCAAGCGGCAGGCTCAGGATGACGCCGACGATGGTACCGAGCAGGGCCATCTCCACGGTCACCAACAGGGCCTTGAGGATCGGGCCGATTCGGCTGACGTCGGGCGGGACGGCGTCCTGCGCGAACTCGCCGAGCCGAAAAACTCCCGTGGCCAGCGAATCCGGGTGCAGCGCCGCGCCCTGGGTCCAGCCGTGGGCCAGCAGTCCGCCGATGACCAACACGATGACGAGCGTGAGCACACTCGGGCGACGCACCCGCGCGGGCAGGTCCGTCTTGTCCGGTGCCCCGGTCGTCGTATTGCTCACGACACCTGCTCGGCGAAGATCGAATCGAGGTGGGCCGCAACGCACTCCCGGGCCGCTCGGTCGAAATCCACGGTGCCGTTGCGCAGTCCCACGATCCGGTCGGCGTAGCGGAGCGCGAGCTCGATCTGGTGCAGCGCGACGATCACGGTGACACCGCGTTCAGCCGCGATCGCCGCGAGCAGATCCATGACCGTGTTCGCCGAGGCAGGATCGAGGCTGGCGACGGGCTCGTCGGCGAGGATCACGCGTGGCTGCTGCATCAGCATCCGTGCGATGGCCACCCGCTGTTGCTGCCCACCGCTGAGGGTGTCGACCCGGCGGTCGGCATACGGGGCCAGCCCGACACGGTCGAGACATTCCATCGCCTGTTGACGCACACCACTGGGCGCCGTGACGGGCCACGCGCACCGCGAACCGTGCCGTCCCATCGCGCCGTGCACGACGTTGTGAAACACGGTGAGCCGGGGAATCAGGTGGAATCGCTGGAAGACGAATCCGACGTCCTGGCGGACCTCCCGAAGCTGGCGCCTCGACGCCCCGGTCACCTCGGTG
The DNA here is from genome assembly GCA_044508395.1 of Mycobacterium sp. GTDB lineage: Bacteria > Actinomycetota > Actinomycetes > Mycobacteriales > Mycobacteriaceae > Mycobacterium. Next base: position 3,012 of record JBIQHU010000089.1, read on the forward strand.
CTGCCGATGGTGATAGTGCCGTCGGTTGGCTCGATGAGCCGCACCAGGCAGCGCAGCAGCGTCGACTTGCCCGCACCATTGGTGCCGATCAGCGCCACCGTCTGGCCATCGGGCACGCGCAGATCGACACCGGCCAGCGCGACAGCGGTGTTGCGCCGGTAGCGCACACAGAGATTCGTCACGTCGATCGCCGTCTCAAGGCGTGCCTCGACAGCCGCTGCGGGAGTGACCGGGGCTGCCACGTCAGTCGCCGAGGAACTGCGAGAAGTCGTTGACGCCGACCGCTTGGTACATCGAACGCACCGCGTCGTAGTTCTGATCGGTGACGTTGACGAGCTTGGCGTTCTCGTATTTCGCGTTGTCCTTGCCCTCGAGCATCGCAGGCAGCAGCGTGTCGAAGTGGTCGTTGAAGGTATCGCGGATCGTCGTGACGGTCTGCTCGCCGAGTCCTTCGCGAGCCATCAGCAGGTCGGGGGGAAGCATTGGTCCCTCGGCGAGCACGCGGTATTGCGTGGGGTCGTCGGAGGCCATGAATTCCTCGTAGTCGTGATAGCCGATGCCGACCGCGTCGACGTCGCCGCGCCTGAGTGCCTCGTGGGTGGTGTCACCAACGGTGAGCACCTCGACGTCGCTACCCGGTGTCAGCCCGGCGTCGACAAGCATCTGTGACGGTCCGAGGTGTCCGCTCGTGGAGCCCACGTCGCTCATGGCGACCTTCTTGCCGCGCAGTTGCTCCAGGTTCGTGATACCGCTGTCGGCGGTGGTGTAGATCGTCGAGTGGTAACCGTCGCGCTCGATGGCGACAATCGGCTCGGCGCCGGTCTTCTCATGGATGACGACGTACTCGGCCGGACCCGTGAACACGACGTCCACCCGGTCCGCTTGCAGCGCGGCCGCCGCGGCCGTGCGATCGTTCACCGCGAAGAAGTCGAGTTTGAGGCCGGACTGTTTCTCGAACTCCGCCTTGAAGGCGCCGAACTCGCGCTGCAGCTCCTCGAGGCCCTGCAGATCGGTCACCGCGAGGCGGACGGTACCGGACTGACCGGCGTCAGATGATTCACTGCTACAACCCACTGTCAGCGCGGCCGCAGTGAGCACGGCCGCCGCACTCGCGATCCACCTGCGTGCAGACATCGATTCCCCGTTCGTCGCGTCATCTATTGGCATCTAGTTGTCTAGATGAGTCGTGCGAACTGGGGGTTAACGGCCGTCGACGGTCTGAGCAATGTCGTATGGCGAGGCACCTATCATCGGGCGCGATGGTGAATCTGATCAACGTGGAGCGCGCAAGCGTCGGGTATGGCACCCGCACGCTGCTCAACGCCGTCAGTCTCGGGGTCGACGAGGGCGACGCGATCGGCGTCGTGGGACGCAACGGCGACGGCAAGACCACGCTGTTGCAGGTGCTGACAGGCGCGCGTGAGCCCGATTCAGGGCGGGTGACGCATACCTCGGGCTTGTCGGTGGGTTATCTCCGACAGAGCGACGAGTTCGGCGGCGCGACCGTGCGCGACGTGATCGTCGCCGGTCGGCCCGACCATGTCTGGGCGGCCGAACCCGGCACCCGTGATGTCGTCTCGCATCTGCTTTCGGGTGTCTTGCTCGACAGCGAGGTGGGGCAGTTGTCCGGCGGTGAGCGCCGGCGGGTGGCGCTGGCGAGGGAGTTGATCGCGGGTCACGACGTGCTCGTGCTCGACGAGCCCACGAACCATCTGGACGTCGAGGTGATCGGTTGGCTGGCGGCTCATCTGAACGCCAGGCGCGCCAAGGCTCTGGTGGTGGTGAGCCACGACCGGTGGTTCCTCGACGCGGTGTGCACGACGACGTGGGAGGTGCACGACGGGGTCGTCGACGCCTACGACGGTGGATATGCGGCGTACGTCCTGGCGCGTGCCGAGCGAGCGCGGTTGGCCGCCGGGGTCGAGGCGCGCCGCCAGAACTTGATGCGCAAGGAGCTGGCCTGGCTGCGGCGCGGACCGCCTGCGAGGACGTCGAAGCCGAAATTCCGCATTCAGGCCGCCAACGACCTGATCGCGAACGAACCGCCACCGCGGGATTCGCTTGGGCTGCAGAACTTTGCGATCACGCGGCTGGGTAAGGACGTGTTCGATCTGCATCGCGTGCGATTGGAGGTCGGGCCGAACGTCGTGCTGGATGGCATCGACTGGTCGATCGGGCCCGGGGCTCGCATCGGCCTCGTCGGGGTGAACGGCACTGGCAAGACGTCGGTGCTGCGGCTGCTTGCCGGTGAACTGCAACCGACGTCGGGCACGGTCAAGCGGGGCAAGACGCTGAAGATCGGCTACCTGAGCCAGGCCCTCGCCGAGCTGGACGGTTCCGAACGGGTGATCGATGCCGTCGAAAACCGGCGCCGCATCACACAATTGGCGGGTGGGCGGGAGATCTCGGCCGACACGCTGTTGAGGGACTTCGGTTTCACCGGCGACAAGCTGACCGCACGACTGGCGGAGTTGTCCGGGGGTGAGCGCCGGCGGCTGCAGTTTCTGCGACTGCTGCTCGACGAGCCCAACGTACTGCTGCTCGATGAGCCCACAAACGATCTCGACATCGACACCCTGACGGTGATCGAGGACTACCTCGACGGGTGGCCCGGCACGTTGATCGTCGTGACGCACGACAGGTATTTCCTCGAACGGGTCTCCGACGTCACGTATGCCCTCACCGGAGGTGGACGGTGCGACCTACTGCCGGGCGGCATCGAGCAGTACCTGACGGATCGCTCCGCCGCGGCCCCGGATGCCCCCGCCCGTGTCGACGCGCCGCGCGGGGAGTCGGCGGCGGCGCGGGAACGCCGGGCGGGCAAGGAGATGGCGCGCATCGAAGGGCAGCTGGAGAAGCTCGACAAGCGGATCGCCGCGCTGCATGAATCGATGGCCGAGGCAGCCGCCGATCATGTGCGGGCCGGCGAGCTCAACGCCGAACTTCAGGAAATGCTGACGCGCAAGGAATCTCTGGAAGAAGCGTGGTTGGCCGCCGCCGAAGAATAAGTGCGATTTTGTGCCCTAGCGGCGGAGGTGCAGCCGCAGCTTATCGGCGGTATCGCGCACGACGCCGAGCTGCTTGGCGACCTGGATCGGGGCGGTGCCGCCCCTGGCGTCGCGGGAGTTCACCGAACCGTCGATGGTCAGCACCTCCCGTACCTGCGGCGTGAGTTCCGGGTGGATGCTCGCGAGCTCGGCGTCCGCGAGATCCTCGAGCCCGACGCCGCGGGCCTCCGCGGCGCGCACTGCGGCGCCCGCGGCCTCGTGCGCGACTCGGAACGGCACCCCCCTCTTCACCAGCCACTCGGCGACGTCGGTGGCCAGCGTGTAACCGAGCGGTGCCAGCGCCGCCATCCGGTCGACGTCGAAACGCAGCGTGCCGACCAGGCCCGCCATCGCGGGCAACAGCAGCTCCAGCTGAAGGACCGAGTCGAACACCGGCTCCTTGTCCTCCTGCAGATCCCGGTTATATGCCAGCGGTTGCGCTTTCAACGTCGCCAACAGACCGGCGAGGTTGCCGATCAGCCGGCCCGACTTCCCGCGCGCCAGCTCCGCGATGTCGGGGTTCTTCTTCTGCGGCATGATCGAGCTTCCGGTCGACCACGAGTCGTGCAGCGTCACATAGCCGAACTCGGTTGTGCTCCAGAGGATGATGTCCTCGGCGAGGCGGGACAGGTCGACGCCGATCATCGAGAAGACGAACGCCGCCTCGGCGGCGAAGTCACGCGATGCGGTGGCGTCGACCGAATTGTCAGCCGCCGAGTCGAACCCGAGCTCCTCGGCGATCGCGTCGGGGTCCAGCCCGAGCGACGACCCCGCCAGCGCACCGGAGCCATACGGTGACACCGCGGCCCGCTTGTCGAAGTCGATCAGCCGGTCGACGTCGCGAAGCAACGGATGCGCGTGCGCGAGCAGGTGATGGGCCAGCAGGATCGGCTGGGCGGACTGCAGATGGGTCTTGCCTGGCATGATGGCCGTCGGATGTGCGGCGGCCTGGGTGGCCAGCGCCGAGACGACCTCGAGCGTGCCGTCGGCGACCCGCCTGATCGCATCGCGCAACCACAGCCGAAACAACGTGGCCACCTGATCATTTCGTGACCGACCCGCCCGGAGGCGGCCGCCGAGATCCTCCCCCACGCGGTCGATCAGCCCGCGTTCGAGCGCACCGTGCACGTCCTCGTCGGTGACCAGAGGTTGGAAGCTGCCGTCTGCGACATCGGAGGCCAGGTTGTCGAGCCCGACCAGGAGGCCGTCTCGTTGTTCAGCGGTGAGCAGCCCGGCGCGGAACAGCACACGCGTATGCGCCTTCGATGCGCCGATGTCGTACGGCGCCAGCACCCAGTCGAAGTGTGTCGACTTGCTCAGCGCGGCCAACGCGTCCGACGGCCCTTCGCTGAACCGGCCGCCCCACAGCGAACCCTCGTTGGTGCTCATCAGCTCGCCGTCCCAGCCGCGCGAGCGTGCGCGAACTGCGCCATCTCGCCGGCGTGTCGGCCGCAGACACGCACGCTCGCGACTTGCGCGGGGGCCCACGCGGAGGTGGGGTTGGTGTGCATGCTCACTGGCCTGCCAGGTCCCGCTGGGCGGAGATCTTCGACGACAGGCCGTGCACATGCACGAATCCCTTCGCCGCCGACTGATCGAAGGTGTCGCCCTCGTCGTAGGTGGCGAGGTTGAAGTCGTACAACGACTCCGAGCTGCGCCGGCCGTTGACCGCAATGTGGCCGCCGTGCAGCACCATCCGGATCTCCCCCGTCACGTGCTCCTGGGTCTTGGCGACGAACGACTCCAGCGCGGCCTTCAGCGGCGAGTACCAGAGTCCGTCGTACACCAGCTCACCCCACTTCTGGTCGGTGGTGCGCTTGAACCGGCCGAGCTCACGCTCCAATGTGACGTGCTCGAGTTCGGTGTGCGCGGTGATGAGCACCATGGCGCCGGGGGCCTCGTAGATCTCGCGGCTCTTGATGCCGACCAGTCGGTCCTCGACGACGTCGAGCCGGCCGACCCCCTGCTCACCCGCGCGGCGGTTGAGTTCCTCGATGGCCTGCAGCACGGTGACGTCGCGCCCGTCGATCGAAACCGGAACGCCGCATTCGAATCCGACGATGACCTCGTCGGGGGTGTTCCAGTTGACGGTCGGATCCTCGGTGTAGTCGTAGACGTCCTTGGTCGGCGCGTTCCACAGGTGCTCCAGGAATCCGGTCTCGACGGCACGGCCCCACACGTTCTGGTCGATGGAGAACGGCGAGCGCTTGGTGACGTTGATCGGAATCGCGTTCTCCTCGGCGAACGCGATCGCCTTCTCCCGGGTCCAGGCGTAGTCCCGGACAGGTGCGAGCACTTCGAGATCCGGTGCCAGCGAGGCGAACCCGACCTCAAAGCGGACCTGGTCGTTACCCTTTCCCGTGCAGCCGTGTGCCACGATGGCGCCGCCGTACTCCCGCGCGGCCGCCACGAGATGCTTGACGATCAGCGGCCGGCTCAGCGCCGACACCAACGGATAGCGGTCCATGTACAACGCATTGGACTGGATGGCGGGAAGGCAGTACTCCTCAGCGAACTCGTCTTTGGCGTCGACGACGACGGCTTCGACCGCACCGCAGTCGATCGCACGCTGCCGGACGACTTCCATGTCCTCGCCGCCCTGGCCGAGATCGATGGCCACCGCCACGACCTCACAGCCGGTCTCCTTACCGATCCAGCTGATCGCGACCGAGGTGTCCAAACCACCGGAATACGCGAGGATGACACGCTCGGACATTTAACTGATCTCCTTTTGTTGAAAGCTCTCGAGTTTCGCTGCCAGCTCTGCGCCGGTCATCGGCTCACGTGCGATCACCAGGATGGTGTCGTCGCCGGCGACGGTGCCGACCACGTAGGGCAGCGCAGCGCGGTCCATGGCGCTGGCAAGGTAATGCGCGGCTCCCGGCGGCGTCCGCAACACCGCGAGATTGCCGCTGGAGTCGGTGGACACCAGAAGCTCGGCCAGCAGGCGCGACATCCGTTCGGTACCACCGGAAACACCCCGCACGGGGCTACCGTCTTCCGGGACGATGTACACGCCGACACCGCCGTCGGCGCCGCGTAGCTTGACCGCGCCGAGCTCCTCGAGGTCGCGCGACAGCGTGGCCTGGGTGACGTCGATGCCCTCATCGGCGAGCAGCGTTGCCAGCTCGCTCTGGCTGTGAATCGACTTCGACGACAGGATCGATACGATGCGCGCCTGCCGACCAGCCCGGGTGGTTGCGGAGGTCACGCGCGCTCCAAGAGCCACGCCAGCAGCGCCTTTTGGGCGTGCAACCGGTTCTCGGCTTCGTCCCACACGGCGCTCTGCGGGCCGTCCATCACCTCGTCGGTGATCTCGTACCCCCGGTGCGCCGGAAGACAGTGCAGGACGACGGCATCCGGGTCGGCACGGTTCAGCAGGTCGGAATTGATCTGGAACGGCCTGAACGGTCCCACTCGGTCCAACCCGTCGTTCTCCTGACCCATCGACGTCCAGGTGTCGGTGACGAGGACGTCGGCGCCGTCGGCCGCCGCCTCAGCGTCGGACGTCACAGCGACTGTCGCCCCGGTCTGGGCGGCCCGCTTCTCCGCGGCGGCAACGAATTCCGGATGCGGCTCGAAACCGGGGGGCGCAGCCACGGTCACGCTGATCCCCGCGGTCACCCCGCCGAGCATCAGCGAATGCGCCATGTTGTTGGCCCCGTCGCCGAAATACGACATTCGCAGATCTTTGAGTTCGCCCTTGCGCTCGGCCAGGGTCTGCAGGTCGGCGAGCACCTGGCACGGGTGGAACTCGTCAGACAGCGCGTTGACGATCGGCACGCTCGCGCCGGAAGCCATTGCGGTCAAACGGTCCTGGGCGAACGTCCGCCACACGATCGCATCGACGTAGCGCGACAGGACCTTGCCGGTGTCCTCGAGCGTCTCATCGCGACCCAGTTGGGTGCTGCGACCGTCGACGACGACGGCGTGGCCACCGAGTTGGGCGATGCCGAGCTCGAACGAGAACCGCGTACGGGTGGAGTTCTTGTCGAAGATGACCGCCACACCGCGCGGGCCCTCGAGCGGGCGACGGCTGAACGGAGCGCTCTTCAGCTCCGCCGCGAGCGCAAGCACCTCGGCCTGCTCCTCGGGCGTGAGGTCGTCGTCGCGCAGAAAGTGGCGTGTCATGACTTGGCTCCGGCGTCGAGCACGCCGGGCAGCGCGCTGAGGAAGTCGTCGACCTGCGCATCGCTGAGAATCAGCGGCGGGACCAACCGAATCACGTTCGGGGCGGCCGCGTTGACGAGGAACCCGGCGTCCCTGGCTGCCACCTCGACTGGCTTGGCCACCTCGGAGGTGAGGACGACGCCGCACATGAGCCCGCGTCCGCGGACATGATCGACGACGGGATGGTCCAGCGCCTCGATGCCGTGGTGCAACGTCTTGCCCAGCATGCCGGCACGGCCGACCAGGTCGTCGTCGTCGAGCACCTGCAACACCGCGAGCGCCGCCGCCGTGCAGACGGGATTGCCACCGAAGGTGCTGCCGTGCAGGCCCGGGGTCAGCAGGTCGGCCGTCTCGCCCGTCGCGATGCAGGCACCGATCGGCAACCCGCCGCCGAGCCCCTTGGCCATGGTCACGACGTCGGGGGTGATGCCGTCGTGTTGATGAGCGAAAAACGCTCCGGTGCGGCCCATTCCGGTCTGCACTTCGTCGAACACCAGGAGTGCGCCATGGTCAGCGGTGATCTCTCGGGCGGCAACCAGATACCCCGCCGGCGGCACGACGACGCCGCCTTCGCCCATGATCGGTTCGAGGAACACCGCCGCGGTCTCGTCGTCGACGGCGGCTTCGAGCGCCTCGACGTCGCCGTACGGCACGTGGGTGACGTAGCCGGGCAGCGGCTCGAACGGGGCCTGCTTCGACGGCTGGCCGGTCAGCGCCAGCGAACCCATGGTGCGGCCATGGAAAGCACCTTGAGCGGCAACGAGTTTCGTGCGGCCAGTGAGCCGGGTGATTTTGAAGGCGACCTCATTGGCCTCGGTGCCTGAGTTGCAGAAGAACACCCGTGCTCCGACGTCTGGGTCGGCGCCGAGCAGGCCGACCAAAGCCTCCGCCAGCGCGATGCCAGGCTCGGTGGCATACAGGTTCGACGTGTGACCGAGCGTGTTGAGCTGCCGGGTGACGGCCTCGATCACCGCGGGGTGGCGATGCCCGAGAACGTTGACCGCGATACCACCAACCAGATCGACATAGGACTTGCCTTTGTCGTCGGTCACCACCGCGCCGTCACCGCTGACCAGGGCGAGAGGCGGGGTGCCGTAGTTGTTCATCATCACGGCTTCCCACCGCTGTGTGAGAGTCATGCGCTTACCACCTTCGTTCCCGTCCCCTCGTCGGTGAACAATTCGACCAGCACGCAATGTTCGACGCGCCCATCGATGACGTGGGCGCTGGGCACACCTCCCGATACGGCGCGCAGGCAGGCCTCGATCTTGGGCACCATGCCCGTCTCCAACTTGGGCAGCAGCGCAGTGAGTGCGGCGGCGTCGATCTCACTGACCAGCGAGCCGCGGTCCGGCCAGTCGGTGTAGAGGCCCTCCACGTCGGTGAGCATCAACAGCTTCTCGGCGCCGAGCGCCAGGGCCAGCGCGGCCGCGGCCGTGTCGGCGTTGATGTTGTGCACCACCCCACCAGCGTCGGGCGCGATGGTCGACACCACCGGGATGCGGCCGGCACCAATGAGATCGAGCAGCGAGCGCGCTTCGACCCTCTCGACGTCACCGACGAGTCCGATGTCGGTGGCCACCCCGTCGACGGTGACCTCGCGCCGCACCGCGGTGAACAGGTGCGCGTCCTCCCCCGTCACGCCGACGGCGTACGGGCCGTGCGCGTTGATCAGGTTGACCAGTTCGCGGCCGACCTGTCCGAACAGCACCATCCGCGCAACGTCGAGCACCTCGGGTGTGGTGACGCGGAAGCCACCCTTGAAATCACCTGCGATACCAAGCCTTTTCAGCATCGCGGTGATCTGCGGGCCACCGCCATGGACGACGACGGGATGGATGCCGCAGTTACGCAGGAACACCATGTCGGCGGCGAACGCGGCCTTGAGGGTGTCGTCCGTCATCGCGTTGCCGCCGTACTTCACCACGACGATCTTGTCGTGCAACTGTTTCAGCCACGGCAGGGCCGCGGCGAGTACCTGCGCCTTGACGGGTGTCGCCAGTGTCATGAGCTGTAGGCCGAGTTCTCTTCGACGTAGGCGTGCGACAGGTCCGTGGTGCGGATCGAGGCCCGCCCGCTGCCGACACCCAGGTTGATCGTGACATCGATGTCCTCGCCGGACAGATCCACATCGCGGGCACCCGGCAGGCCGGTGAGGTTCGCGCACACCGGGAATCCGTTGAAGGACACCGTGATCTTCTCTGGGTCGAGAGGGAACGGCACCATCCCGACGGCGGCGAGCACACGACCCCAGTTCGGGTCCGACCCGAACAACGCGGTCTTGACCAGGCTGTCGCGGGCCACCAGCCGGGCCGCGGTGAGCGCATCGTCCTCGGACGCCGCCCCCGTCACGGTGACCACGATGCGCTTGGTCACGCCCTCGGCGTCGGCCTGCAGTTGTGCGCACAAGTCGTCGCAGACCCGCAGGACAGCGTCGTCGAGATCGCTTTGACCGGGCTCGATCTCGCTGGCGCCGGAGGCCAGTATCAGCACGGTGTCATTGGTGGAACAGCTGCCGTCGACGTCGAGCCGGTCGAATGTCTTCGCCGTCGCGTTGCGTAGCGCCTGATCGAGAGCATCCGAACTTGCGACGGCATCGGTGGTGATGACGCACAGCATGGTCGCCAGCGACGGCGCCAGCATGCCCGCGCCCTTGGCCATGCCCCCGACCGTCCAGTTGCCACTGTGGTGCAGTGCAACCTGTTTAGGCACGGTGTCGGTGGTCATGATGGCCTGTGCGGCCTCTTCCCCACCGGTCAGTCCGCCGTGCATCTCGTGCACGATCTCGGTGACGCCGGCCAGCACCTTGTCCATCGGCAGCCGGTCGCCGATAAGCCCGGTGGAACAGACGGCGACCTCGATAGGCCCGGTCTCCGTTCCCCAATCGGACAGCGCGGCGGCGACGGCCTCCGCGGTGGCGTGGGTGTCCTGGAAGCCCAGCGACCCGGTACACGCGTTCGCCCCACCGGAGTTGAGGATGACCGCGCGCAGCCGGCCGGTTGTCAGCACCTGCTGCGTCCACAACACCGGCGCCGCCTTCACCTGGTTGCGGGTGAATACACCCGCGGCGCCGTAGTCGGGGCCCTCGTTGAACACCAGCGCCAGGTCGAGCGCGCCGGATGCCTTGATGCCCGCGGCGATTCCCGTCGCACGGAAACCCTCGGGTGCCGTGACGCCCTGCGTGCGGACGAGCCGCGTGGTACCGATGGTGACCTCAGATTTGGTCACGGCGCAACTCCCACGATCGAAAGCCCTTCTGTCTCAGGCCAGCCCAGCGCGAGGTTCATCGACTGCACCGCCGCCCCGCCGGTGCCCTTGACGAGGTTGTCGATGGCGGCGATGCCGATGAAGGTCGACGCATCCTCGTCGACGGCAACCGCGAGCTGGGCGGCGTTACTACCGATCACCGCACCGGTTTTCGGCAGCTGGTCTTCGGGCAGCAGGTAAATGAAAGGTTCTGCGTCGTAAGCCTTCTCGTACGCCGCGCGGATCTGCGACAGCGGCGCGGCGGTCCTGGCGGTACAGGTGGCCAGGATGCCACGCGACGTCGGGATGAGCACCGGTGTGAACGACACGGTGACGTCCTTGTCGGTGACCGCCTTCAACCCCTGCGCGATCTCGGGGGTGTGCCGATGCTTGCCGCCGACGTTGTAAGCCCGCGCCGAACCGATGACCTCCGAACCGAGCAGATCGGTCTTCGCGGCGCGTCCCGCGCCAGATGTGCCGCTGACGGCGACGACGGTGACGGCGGGTTCGATGAGGTCCTCGGCGATCGCCGGCCACAGCGCGAGCAGCGCCGCGGTGGGATAGCAGCCGGGGACGGCGATGCGAGTGGCCCCGCGCAGTCGGTCACGGGCACCGGGAAGTTCGGGCAACCCGTAGGGCCAGCTGCCCGCGTGGGTCGAGCCGTAGAAGCGCTCCCACGTGCCGGCGTCGGTGAGGCGGAAGTCGGCGCCGCAGTCGACGATGATGGTGTCGGCGCCCAACTGGTCGGCGAGCGCGGCCGAGTGGCCGTGAGGAAGCGCGAGGAACACCACGTCGTGGCCGCTCAAGGTCTCGGCATCGGTGGCTTCCAACGGCCGGTTGGCCAGGGGTAGCAGGTGCGGGTGGTGCTCCCCCAACAAGGTGCCCGCGCTGGCGGCGGCGGTGAGCGAGCCGATCGTCAGGCGGCCGTCAGCGTAGGCGGGGTGCCCGAGGAGCAGCCGCAGGATCTCGCCACCTGCATATCCGCTGGCACCGGCGACCGCGACAGAAGTCATGCAGAGATTCTGCATTTTTATGCAACACTATGCAAATTCATTATCTGTCGAGGCTGGCGAGCAGACACAACGGGCCGCGACACACCGGAAATAGCGGACCCTTTGCGTCTGCTCGGCAACGTGAGGTCAGCCGGCGGCCCACTGTTTGGCCTTCTCCAGCTCGCCGAGGCTGAACACTTCGACGTCACCGGGAACCAGCCAGCCCAGCGCATGCACGGTGTGGGTGACCCACTCCTTGTCGGTGACGACCGCCGTGCGCTTGAACGCCCCATGGTGCCTGAACAAGGTGCCGAAGCCCTGCTTGAGATCCTCGACCAACCCGCCGGGCCCGAAACCCTCGTAGTCGGGCGCGATGACCTCGACGAACCTGAGTTCATCGGACTCGATCAACTTTTCCATCTCGGGCATGAACGCGCTGATGTCGTCGCCGGTGACCTTGCCCGATATGCGAATGCCTGCGACACCTGCGGGCATGTCTTGAAGTACCTCGATCATGCCTACCGTCCTACTCCGAATCGCGGCGCCGCGGCCCAAAAACTTCGAAGTGGGCGCGAGTGGATTCAGCGGCGCTGCTCGGCCCCGACGCGCTGCGCCGCCGCCCGGACCGCCGCGTCACGGGCCGCGCTTGCCTCGTCCTCGGTGAGCGTGCGATCGGCGGCGCGGAACCGCAGGGCCAGGGCAAGCGATTTGCGCCCCTCCCCGATCTGGGGCCCGGTGTAGACGTCGAACAGGCGGACGTCCTCCAGCAGCTCGCCGGCGCCGTCGCGAACGGCGTCGATCACCTCCTGGGCAGCGACGTCTTCGCCGACGATCAATGCGACGTCCTGGAACACCGCGGGGAACGGCGACACCGCGGGCGCCGGAAGCGACTCGGTGAGCGGAATGCCGTCGAGGTCCAGCTCGACAGCGCAGGTGCCCGCGGGCAGACCCGACCGCTCGATGACCGCGGGGTGAAGCTGGCCGGCGTATCCGACGACGGAGTCGCCGACGACGACCTCCGCGCAGCGGCCCGGGTGCCACGGCAGGTGCTGGGCGGCCCGCAGGGTCAGCTCGACGCCGGCCGCGCGACCGATGACACGGACCGCCTCGAACGCGTCGCTGGCCTCGACGGGCCTGCCCTTGCCCCACGGACCCGCCGGTTCACGCAGTCCGGCAAGAACGACGCCGATGTGCTGCGGCTGATACGGCAGCGACGCATCGAGCGTCGCGATCTCGTCCGGCGTGGGGCGACGATCGGTCGGAATGCGCTCCACCGCGCGGGTTTCCGCTGTCGGCTCGACAACCTGCGCGATCGCGAACAGCGCGGCATCGGCAGTTCCTCGGGACACGTTGCGCACCAACGTCTCCAACAGCCCCGGCAGCAGCGTGGTGGCCAACTCGGGCCGGTCAGCCTCCAGCGGATTGACCACCGAGGTGGTGGACCTCCGCGGATCGTCAGTCGGCAGACCCCACTGGTCGAACACTCCCGCGGGCAGGAACGGGGTGGGCAGGATCTCCACATAGCCGTTGAGCGCCAGCGACTTTCCGATGGCGCGGCGCCGCTTCTGAGTCGGGCTCAGCCCGCAGCCCGCGGGCGCCGGCGGCAGCACCGAGGGGATGATCTCGAGGCCCTCCAGCCGCAACACCTCTTCGACGAGGTCCGCGGGCTGGCGAAGGTCGGGGCGCCAGCTCGGCGGCGTCGCGGTCACTCGGCCGTTGTTCACGACGACCTCGGCGCCGATCTGGGTGAGGCGCGTCTCGGTGGTGCCCTTCGCGTACTCGACTCCGGCCACTCGGTCGGGCAGGTCCACCGCCATGCTGACCGGCGCGAGCGACCAGTCGTCGCGCGGCGGATCGCCACGCCAGTCGGTGAGCTTCGGTTCGACTGTGCCACCAGCGATCTCGGCCAGCAGGGTGCTGCAGCGATCGAGTGCGGCGACAGAAATCGCGGGGTCGACGGTGCGTTCGTAGCGACGGCCCGCCTCGCTGTAGAGATGCAGTCGCCGTTGCGTGCGTGAAACGGCCGCCGGATCCCAGACCGCGGCTTCGAGCAGCACGTCGGTGGTGCTGTCGCGGACCTCGGTGGTGCCCGCACCCATCACCCCACCGATCGCGGCGGTGGCGACGTCGTCGACGATGAGTACATCGGCGGGATCGAGGCGGCGCTCGATATCGTCGAGCGTGACGACCGTCTCGCCCGGTTCGGCGAACCGCACCCTGAAGCCGCCGGTGATCAGACTGCGGTCGTGGGCGTGCATCGGATGACCGAGTTCGAGCATCACGTAGTTGGTCACGTCGACGGCCGGTGAGATGGCCCGGATGCCCGACAGCAACAGCCGGCGCTGCATCCACCACGGCGACACCGCCTTTGGATCGATGCCGGTCACCGGCCGCAGCCCGAACCGCAGCACCCCGGTGCCTTGGTCGATCGTCACCGCCAGTGCCTCACCCTCTGCAGGCAACGGCGTGACATCGGCTGGATCGACGTAGTCGAGGTCGTATGCGTTGGCGATCTCGCGTGCCATTCCGCGCACCGACAGGCAGTAGCCCCGATCCGGGGTGATCGCCAGGTGGAACACGGTGTCGTCGAGGCCTAGCACGTCCGCGGCGGGCGTCCCCGGTTCTGCGGTGCCGGCGGGCAGCACCAAGATGCCCGAATGGTCGGCGCCGAGATTGAGTTCGGTGGCCGAGCAGATCATGCCGTCACTGGTGCGGCCGTACGTCTTGCGGGTGGCGATGGTGAAGTCGCCGGGCAGCACGCAACCGGGCAGCGCCACCACGACGAGGTCACCGACAACGAAGTTCGTTGCTCCGCAGACGATGTCACGCAACTCGGGTTCGCCGACATCGACCTTGACCGCACGGATCGGCTTCTTGAACTCGGTGAGGTCCTCGATTTCTGCGACTCTGCCGACGGTGAGAGGACCGGTGACGGGCCCGACCGGGATGACCTCTTCGACCTCGTGGCCGATGCGGATGAGGGTCTGCTCGAGTTCGTCCGGCGACACGTCCCAGCCGGGTGCACCGGCTTGAACGACCTCGCGCAGCCAGCTGTAGGGCAGGCGCATCAGGCTCCGACCCCGAACGGCAGCGAGAACCGAACGTCGCCCTCGACCATGTCACGCATGTCGGGAATGCCGTTGCGGAACTGCAAGGTGCGTTCCAGTCCCATGCCGAATGCAAACCCGGAGTAGACCTCGGGGTCGATACCGCAGGCCCGCAACACATTTGGATTGACCATGCCGCAGCCACCCCATTCCACCCAGCCGGGTCCGCCTTTCTTGTTCGCGAACCAGATGTCGACCTCGGCCGAGGGCTCGGTGAACGGGAAGAAATGCGGACGGAACCGGGTACGACCCTCGGGCCCGAACTCGGAGCGGGCGAACGCGTCGAGCGTCCCGCGGAGATGGGCCATGGTCAGTCCCTTGTCCACGGCCAATCCCTCCACCTGATGGAAGACCGGCGTGTGCGTGGCGTCCAGCTCGTCGGTGCGGAAGGTGCGGCCGATCGAGATGATGTAGACCGGCAGATCGCGTTCCAGCAGCGCGCGGATCTGCACCGGAGAGGTGTGGGTGCGCAGCACCTGCCGCGAGCCTTCGGGGGCGATATAGAAGGTGTCCTGCTCGCTGCGCGCCGGATGGTCGGGCGGGAAGTTGAGAGCGTCGAAGTTGAACTGCTCGGTTTCGACTTCGGGCCCCTCGGCGAGCTCCCAGCCCATGGCCACGAACGTGTCGGCCACGTGCTCGGCCAGGATCGTGATCGGGTGACGGGCTCCGACCGGCTGACGCGTCGACGGCAGCGTCACGTCGATGCGCTCGGCGACCAGCACGGCGGCGTCGCGCTCGGCCCGCAATACCGCGAGCCGCTCGTCATAGGCCTGCTGCGCCTGGGTGCGCGCCACGTTCACCCGCTTGCCGGCGTCGGCGCGCTCGGTCTTGGGCAGGGACCCGAGCGCCTGGCGCGCGAGCGCAATGGGCGAGCGATCGCCGAGGTGCTCGGTCTTGGCGCGGGCGAGCGCGTCGAGGTCGGTCGCCGCGTCGAAGGCATGCCGAACCGCGCTGACAGCCTTGGTCAGCGCTTCTTCCGACAGGTCTATTGGCTGATCAGCCACCCGGCGATCATAAGGTGTGGCCCAACGCTCGCAGCGAGCGGCTACAGGCGCGATCCGCCGCTGTAGTGGTCGACATCACCGGACGACGGCCTGCGTGACTTCAGCCGATACATGACGAGATCGGCGGGCACGCCGCCCTGCCTTCCCGCAAAGACCTGCTTGCGAAGCCGCCTGGCCTCCACACCGAGCATTTCGAAGTCCTCGTCGGCGATGCCGTCCAGCGTCGCCTGCGACACCACCAACTCGCCCCGGGTCGCTCGCTCCATCACGCGCGCCGCGATGTTCACGTCGATGCCCAGCCAGTCCGAGCCGATCCGCTGCGGCCTGCCGGTGTGGATGCCGACCCGCATCCGCGGCGTGTAGCCGTCCACGTCAAGGGATTTCACCGCTTCGCGGGCCGTGATGGCGGCCGCGGTCGCGGTCGTCGGACGGGTGAACACCGCCATGATGCCGTCGCCCATGCGCTTGACGATCTGGCCACCCGCCTCCAGCAGCGGCGGCTCGACGACCTGCGAGACGCGACGAAGGAGCTTGAGCGTCGCGTCGTCCCCTGCACTCAACGACCACGACGAAAAGCCCACCAGGTCGGTGAACACGATCGTCACCTCGCGGTAGGCGGGCTTGCCGGACACCCGCTCCGTCAGCGCCTGCCACACCTGGAGCGCGCCAAGGCTGACTTCACGGGAGGCGGCGTCGCGCTCCAGCAACCGATCGGCGGCGCGGGCCGCAGCACGCGGACCGCCGACCCCGGACGTCGACAACGGGTCGCCGAACTCCGGGTCACCTGGGAGCGCGCGACGGGCTCGGCGCAGGAAGGCGATCACGGACGGGCTGTGATTGGTGTTCTTCAACCACGCGAGAGGCCCGGATGACTGTCCGCCAGATCCTTCGTCGATCGGCTCGACATCATCCACGCACGCCAGCCTAGTAGCGCTTCCATCGGCGGATAAAGCGCCTGGTCACAGGCGGGCGGCAGCGATGTAGAGGCTGAATAACACTGTGCCGCCACACCCCCGAAATCGTAGACAACGGGTGTTGTCACGCTTATCGTGAGGTTCTGAGCACGGGTTGGGATTCACGTGGCGCACGCGAGGAGCGGGAAGTGCGAGACCGATGACCCTGAAATCGACATCCCCCACGACCGACGCACAGCGGCCCTGCGACCGGAACATCGACCCACTCGGTCCTGACTCGTTGACATGGAGGTACTTCGGCGATCTGCGGACCGGCATGCTCGGTGTCTGGATCGGCGCGATCCAGAACATGTACCCCGAACTCGGTGCCGGCGTACAAGACCATTCGATCCTGCTGCGTGAACCCCTGCAGCGCGTCGCCCGCTCCGTCTACCCGATCATGGGCGTCGTCTACGACGGCGATCGCGCCGCCGAGACCGGCGAGCAGATCAAGAGCTATCACCACACGATCAAGGGCGTCGACGCCGACGGCCGGCGCTATCACGCGCTGAATCCTGAGACGTTCTACTGGGCGCACGCGACGTTCTTCATGCTGATCATCAAGACCGCCGAGTACTTCTGCGGCGGACTGACCGAAGCCGAGAAGCGCCAGCTGTTCGACGAACATGTGCAGTGGTACCGGATGTACGGCATGAGCATGCGACCAGTTCCGAAGAGCTGGGAAGACTTCCTCGAGTACTGGGACGCGAAGTGCCGCGACGAGTTGGAGATCAACCGCGCGACGCTCGACATCTTCTCCATCCGCATCCCCAAGCCGTGGTTCGTGCTGATGCCGACGCCGATCTGGGATCAGCTGTTCAAGCCGATGGTCGGCGCACAGCGGTGGATCGCCGCGGGCGTGTTCGATCCGGCGGTGCGAGAGAAGGCCGGTATGCGATGGACGCCCGGCGACGAGGTGCTGCTCCGGATCTTCGGGAAACTCGTCGAGTTGGCGTTCGTCGCGGTGCCTGACGAGATCCGGCTGCATCCGCGCGCCTTGGCTGCCTACCGCCGGGCCCAGGGAAAGCTCCCCGAAGACGCACCCCTCGTCGAGGCGCCCGCGTTCATGGCGCCGCCCCGCGACCGACACGGCCTACCCATGCACTACGTGCCGCCACGCAAGTCGCTGCTGGACCGAGCTGGGTCGTTGGTGCACACCACGTTCTCGTTGACGGGCCTTCGTCGACCGGCCCGGGGCCGTGGGGCAAAGTCGGGTAGGGCAGCCTAGAGCTCATGCTGGAATGGTCTGACGTTGATCTTGCCGTGCGCGACGCCGTGCGGGAGTTCGTGGATAAAGAGATCCGCCCCCATGTCGACGCGCTGGAAAGCGGCGAGATGGAGCCCTACCCCATCATCCGCAAGCTGTTCGCGACGTTCGGTATCGCCGACATGGCCCGTGAATCGCTCAACAAGCGGCTCGCGAGGCTCCGCGAGGGCGGTGAATCGGCCGGCAAATCGTCGGGCGGCGGCGGGATGTTCGGCGGCGGTTCGGGCGGCATGGGCTTCGTCGTCGTCAGCGAGCTGTGCAAGGTGTCGATGGGAATCGTCACCGGCATGGGGGTCAGCCTCGGCCTGACCGTGCCGACGATCCAGAGCCGGGGCACGCTGGCCCAACAGGAGCGCTGGCTGCCCGACCTCGTCACCTACGACAAGATCGGCGCCTGGGCGATCACCGAACCCGACTCCGGCTCGGATGCGTTCGGCGGCATGAAGTCCTATGTAGTTCGTGCCACCGATGGGACGGGCGACTACATCCTCAACGGCCAGAAAACGTTCATCACAAACGGACCCGACGCCGACGTGGTCGTGGTGTACGCGAAACTCAATGAAGATGAAGCGGGTGACTCCGTTTCGGACAAGCGCAACCGTAAGGTGCTGACGTTCGTGCTCGACAAGGGCATGGAAGGCTTCGTTCAGTCAAAACCGTTCCGCAAGATGGGGATTCACAGCTCGCGCACCGGCGAGCTGTTCTTCAACAACGTCCGGCTGGGCCGCGACAGGTTGCTCGGTGAAACCGAAGACGGTTCCTCGGGTGACGGCCGCGCGAGCGCACGGTCGAACTTCTCGGCCGAGCGGATCGGCGTCGCGGCGATGTCGCTGGGCGTCATCGAGGAATGCCTGCGGCTCTGCGTCGACTACGCCAAGACCCGCAAGCTGTGGGGCCAGGAGATCGGCCAGTTCCAGCTGATCCAGCTGAAGCTCGCGAACATGGAAGTCGCGCGAATGAACGTGCGCAACATCCTGTTCCGGGTGATCGAGGCTGCGGAGAAGGGTCAACCGATCTCGCTTCCGGAGGCGTCGGCGATCAAGTGGTACTGCTCGCAGGCCGCCACCGATGTGGCGATGGATGCCGTTCAGCTGTTCGGCGGCAACGGATACATGACCGAGTACCGGGTGGAGCAGCTGGCCCGCGATGCCAAGTCGCTGATGATCTACGCCGGCAGCAACGAGGTGCAGATCACCCATGTGGCACGGGGTCTGCTGAGCGACGACTAACTTCCTCCGCCGAGCAGACGCGTACACCCCCAATTGGGGGTCAATTTGGGGGTGTACGCGTCTGCTCGCGGTAGAAAAGTGCGCGTGAACTCTGGTACAGGCAGATCGCCGCGGCCGACGCCACGTTGAGGCTCTCCGCGTTGCCCGGCATGGGGATTCGCACACGATGTGTCGCAGCGTCAGCCAATTCGGTCGGCAGGCCGTGCGCCTCAGGGCCGAACAGCCACGCCGTCGGCACGGTCAGATCCGCGTCGTCAAGCGATAGTTCGCCGTCGAGCGTGGTGGCCAGCACCTGAATTCCCGCAGCACGTATCGCCGATACCGCGGCGGCGGCATCGGACTCGGGCACAACGGGAATCGAGAAGATGCTTCCCGCCGATGCACGCAGGCACTTGCCGTTGTAGGGATCGACACTGTGGCCGGCAAGCACGACGGCGTTGGCGCCCATCGCGTCGGCGACGCGGATCAACGTGCCCGCGTTGCCCGGCTCGGAAATCTGTGCCGCCACGGCAAGCAGCCGGGGTGAATCGGCGAGCACAGCATCCAGTGAAGTCTCGGGCACCGAACACACCGCGACAAGGCCGACCGGAGTAACCGTCTCCGACAACGCTTTCGCGGCCCGCTCGGTCACCAGGTGCACCTGGGTACCGCTCAGCAGGGCGCCGAATCGGGCCATCGCGTCCTCGGTCGCGAAGACCTCGGAGACGAGTCCGCGCCGCAACGCGGCCTCGACGAGATTGGGTCCTTCGGCGAGAAAGCGTGCGGCGCGGCGTCGTCCGACGTGGCGATGCAGCTTGACCGCTGCCGCCACCCGGGCAGAGCGTTCGGTGAGCGTCAGGCAGCCTCGCCCGACGGTGCATTCACATCGGCGGGCAACGCACCCTTGGCCACCTCGACCAGCGCGGTGAACGCGGCCGGATCGCTGACGGCGATCTCAGCGAGGTTCTTGCGGTCGACCTCGACCCCGGCGGCCTTCAGGCCCTGGATCAGGCGGTTGTACGTGATGTCGTTGGCGCGGGCCGCCGCGTTGATCCGGGAGATCCACAGCTTGCGGAACTCGCCCTTGCGGGCACGCCGGTCACGGTAGGCATAGGTCAACGAATGCAGCTGCTGCTCTTTGGCTTTGCGATACAGCCGCGACCGCTGACCGCGATAGCCCTTGGATGCCTTGAGTATTGTCCGCCGCTTCTTCTGGGCGTTGACTGCGCGCTTTACGCGTGCCATGGGAGTGTTCCTATTCGTTCAAGTAGTGCAGGGGTTGGAGCGGTCAGCCGTTCAGCAGCTTCTTGACGCGCTTGACGTCGTTGGCTGCCACCTCGGTGCGGCCTTCCAGCCGACGGGTGCGGCGGCTCGACTTGTGCTCGAGCAAGTGCCGCCTATTGGCCTTCTGGCGCACGATCTTTCCGCTTCCGGTGACCCGGAACCGCTTCGAAGCGCCGCTGTGGGTCTTCGCCTTGGGCATTTGTCCTCAGTTCTGTGATGTATCGGTCGGTGCGCTCTCGGGCTGTGCGCGCTGCGCTGCCGGAGCGTCGGCATCGTGCGCCGCCTTGGCGCGAGTCTTCGCGCCGCGGTGCGGTGCCAGCACCATCGTCATGTTG
>JBIQHU010000264.1:0-2895 GCA_044508395.1 Mycobacterium sp.
GGCGCGGATCGCTTCGAACTGCGGTGACCCGGCTGGTGATCACTCACCAGCCGGGTCGATGTCCGATGGAGGACTTCAGTTTCGCCAACACTCCCAGGACCAGGCCCACCCCGGGTTGTTCGGCCTGGCCCAGGTGTGGCCGCCGTAGTAGTTCCGGCAGACCGCGTTCATGTCGATGCCGGCAGTGCGGTAGTACGCCGCGACCCGGCACTTCCACGTGTAGGCATTCCACGGGTTGTCCGGACTGGCGCTGCCGAGGATCGTGCCGACCCGCATTTGTCGCTCGCACCAGGGCTTCAAGTGGCGGAACTGGTCGAGGGGTCCGACCTTGACGGCCGCCTGTGCAGGTGGCGCCTGGTGGACAGAAACACCGACGAAGGACAGCGCGATCGCCAGTCCGACGAGGACGGTTGCCATGCGGTGGGTGATGCCTTGGCGTTGAATGCGTGTAGTCATGCCGAATACTCCATCAGCCGCCCGCATCTGCTCATTGCCGCCAGGCAATGGCACCCTCATCCGGAATGAGCTGCCGCCTCCAGCGTGCGAAGCTTCCGGAACAGAGCTGAACGCTTAAGAACGAAGCGGTCTGCCAACGCGACTATGCCCGATTGCTGACCCCACTCCGACATCCACACTTGCACTTCAGTTGCGCCGTCCGGCGTCGGCGCAAGATCGATCGACAATGTCGGCTTCCCCTTGAGGATTCCCCCGAGACCGAAACCCCGCGCCCTGAAGTTGAACTGCCCGCGACCTGCCACCGGCGGCCACCAAAGCTTCGCAAAGTGACCGTCGATCGTCTCCGCGATGGCGGCAGGTGTCGCTCGAACGACAACGTTCTTTTGTGTCTTGGCCATCGCGCTCAATATCCACCCCGCGACGAACAAACCACCGATGATGACGGCAATCCAAATCAAAAGGTCCATGGTCGGTGTGAAATTCCTTTCGAAGATGTGGTGCCTCAGTGGCGCTCACACAGGGTGAGCGCCACTGGACGAAGAGTTGCTACTTCTGACCGGCGCCTCGGCACGCCGAGCAGTTCACCCAGTTGCCGAAGTCGCTGTGGCCACCGGTCCCGTTGCACTTGGGACAGGTCGCGCGGAAGATTCGCAGTACTCGCATCATGGCGGTGCCTTTCTGTCTTGGACACAGCCATGATCGCCGAGCGGCAGCGGAGGCGGTATCGCTCGTTCGGTCGACGTCGCACCCGCGGACAACCCGCGTCGTCGTACGAACATATGAATCTCGTGGCGCCCGAATGGTCGGCCCTGCAATTGGATAACGTCCAGCCTTCCGGCTCTGATATGCGGAGACCAACCGAAAGGAACACAGCGACATGAATGACCGTTCGTTCCGAGTCGCCCGTGCGCTTCCCACTCTGATCGCGATCTTCGGACTGGCCGCAGGGTCGCAACTGCTGGTGACCGCCACCGCCGGTGCGCAGCCGGCGGGGACCGTCAAGGCCAGAACGCAGGGTTGCGTCCAGCAGAGTGGTGTACGAGTCGGACCTGATCAGCGGTACCGGCGTGTCGTAGCCGAGTGATTGAAGGTCATCGCGTGATTCTTCGAGAGACCGACCAAAGTCACTCGAGCAAAGGAATCAACGCGATGACCACTGTCCACAATATCGACCTGCCTGTCGTGCTGGCCGAACGACTCACGACCACCCATCCCGACGTGCTGCGCGAGCTGCTGGCCACATTCATCCACACTCTGATGGGCGCGGAAGCCGACGCGTTGTGCGGCGCCGGCTACGGCGAACGCAGCGCCGAGCGCACCAACTCCCGCAACGGGTACCGGCACCGCCAATTCGACACCCGCGCAGGCACCTTGGATCTCGCGATCCCCAAGCTGCGGCAGGGTTCCTACTTCCCGGACTGGCTGCTGGAGCGTCGCAAGCGCGCCGAGCGGGCGCTGACCACGGTGGTGGCCACCTGCTACCTGCTCGGGGTCTCCACCCGGCGGATGGACAAGCTGGTCGAAACCCTGGGTATCACCAGCTTGTCGAAGTCGCAGGTGTCGGTGATGGCCAAAGAGCTCGACGCGGCCGTGGAAGCGTTCCGCACCCGGCCGCTGGACGCCGGCCCGTACACGTTCGTGGCCGCCGACGCGCTGGTGCTCAAGGTCCGCGAGGGCGGCCGGGTGGTCAACGTGCACGCCCTGATCGCGGTCGGGGTCAACGCCGAGGGCTACCGCGAGATCCTGGGCATCGACGTCACCACCGCCGAGGATGGCGCCGGCTGGCTGACATTCTGGCGGTCACTGACCGCCCGCGGCCTCTCCGGTGTCCGACTGGTCACCAGCGACGCCCACGCCGGGCTGGTCGCCGCGATCGGCGCCACCCTGCCCGGAGCTGCCTGGCAGCGCTGCAGAACGCACTACACGACCAACCTGATGGCCGTTACCCCCAGTCGTCGTGGCCGTGGGTGCGGACCCTGCTGCATTCGGTGTTCGATCAACCGGATTCGGAATCAGTTGCAGCACAATATGACCGAATCATCGACGCGCTGTCCGACAAACTGCCGAAGGTCGCCGACCACTTGGAGGCAGCCCGGCCGGATCTGCTCGCGTTCACCGCGTTCCCCAAGCAAATCTGGCGCCAGATCTGTTCCAACAATCCCCCGGAACGGCTCAACAAGGAGATCCGCCGACGCACTGACGTCGTCGGCATCTTCCCCGACCGTGACGCCCTGATCCGTCTCGTCGGCGCGGTACTGGCCGAACAACACGACGAATGGGCCGAATCCCGGCGTTACCTCGGCCTCGACGTCCTGAGCAAATCACGCACCGTCAACGACACCCCGACCGAACAGGAGGCCACCCCCGCGGTACTGACCGCCTGAACCCTCACCTCGAAGAATCACACGACGACGTCGTACACCACGTCCATGGACTTGA
>JBIQHU010000090.1:0-1660 GCA_044508395.1 Mycobacterium sp.
ACCAACGGGGACCTCCACTTGGCCACCAGTGGGGACTTTTTCATGGCCACGGACATCCGGAATATGACACTGAGCGCATATGACTCGCGAGCCTTGCACCTCGACACAGCGACGCATTTGCCCGACGGCACATTCCCGTTCGGCCCTCTGTTCTGGTCGAGATTCTGCCCGGATTGTCTCGGCGACCTCGGGGGGCGGTGGCCGCTAGCGTGGCGGTTGGGTTGGTCGTTCGCCTGCACCACTCATCACCGGTTTCTCGCAGACCAATGCCCCTCGTGCCAGGAGCGTCAACGGCGGCTGCAGTTCTACTCCGGCATCCCTGTGCCAGCCCAATGCAGGTGCGGCTATTCGTTGTGCCGTGCTGAAACCCCGCGGCTTGAGGTCGGACATCCAATCCTCGACGCCCAACTCTGGATAAACGCGATCATTGATGGCAAACGCCCAAACACAGGGGTTGTCGGTGAGCGCGTCGGGTCGTGTCGCGAAGTGTTGGAGTCCGTGCGCAGCCTCACCAATCGCACGTTGAATTACGCAGCCGCGCATGGCCTTGCACAGGCCGCATCGGTGGGCATCGACTGCGTGTTCGCCGGCATCGAGTCTGCACCGAAGCCGTTCCGCGCACGGGGCCCGCTCAACGTCGATCCGCCGACAAGGGCAGTGGAAACTGCTGTTGGCGTAACCGTCGCCGTCAACATCCTGAGCGCGGACAGCCTGAACGAGTCGGCAGACCGGGCTCGATGCTTGGTCGAAGGGCAGAACGCAGACACCGGACCGGCCGAACTGCGGTCCTGTACGAAAGACCAGCGTCTGGCAACAGCGGTAGTGATCAAGGCGAGCAGCCGACGCCTCGGGCCCGAACTTCAACTCCGCTACCGACTAGGGACCAGCTTCCCCCAAGCCCCCGACCGAGACACCGAGCAGGTCTACCGCATCGCGGCCGCCTTGCCGCACAAGATGTGGAAGGGGTGGACGCGAGTCTTGTTGCCGCGGCGGCACATCACTGACGCCAGGAGAGCCGAACTAGCCATCGCGACGCTGATCGTCGGCAGCACCGTCAGGCCAGTAGACGCCGCGAAGATGGTGGGCGAGGCCGCCACCGCCAACGCGTTGAACCAGCGACTCTGCGTTCTATGGGGCCTACCACACTGGCACACAATCAGCGACGCGCTGATCCGCCTGAATGACTACCTGGCCACCTTCGGCTCGCCCATCGACTACGCGCGACGGCGCAACCTTGACTACGCCGCCCTGCTTGAGCGTGACGATTGGACAGAGATTCGCAAAGAAGTCGACGACCCAGCGACCAGGACGACCTCGGTGACGGTAGCGCGCCGCTACCTAAGGGAGCGACTCAGCGGCTCAACGCCGCCCATGAGCAGACGGGTAGTGATCCGCACCCCTCCAAGCTCGGAAGAAAATGTCTTCGACATTGTTGACGCACAAATGCTCGACCGAGCGCAAAAGTTCCTGCGACACCTCGATATCGACGAGCCCGTCGAATGGCAGCCGCCACTGTCAATAATTAGTGTCGGTAACCCTATCAGCTAACCGCTAAATTTTATAGTACAGCTACTGAACTGCGCATATGGCTAAACGATACCCACTCATGGCTAACAAAGTCGAACTAGCCAAGTGGATGCGGAAGTATTGTAAAGATTGA
>JBIQHU010000090.1:1670-23386 GCA_044508395.1 Mycobacterium sp.
TAATGTCATTTCTGCCGCTCCGGCGATGAGGTTGGATATGACATCAAGCCCGGCAGAAGACGATTCTGATCTGGTACGCGCGCTCGCATCGTGCGCGCCGGGGCTGACATGGACATTCAATCTGCAGGGTACGGAGATAGGGTGGCTGTGGCAGCGAAGTAACGCGCCGCCGCTGAGCGGACTCGAACCGATGCGACGGCCGGTGTCGTCCACCTTCAGCCGGCACATTGCCGTTACGGCGTACTCGATGACCAACGGTGCGGGTGTTCCCCTCGAATCAGGCCTTGAGCACGACTTGTTCCGGAGGCTCGACCGAGATCGCGACATTTGCCGAATAGTGTCGCAGCCGTTCCGGCTTTCGTGGAGAGGGTCGCCTGGCCGACACACTCCAGATCTGTTGACCGTCGGAGTCGACGGGCGAGTCACCGTGTGGGACGTACGCGCACCCGACAGACAGGATCAGGATTTCACGGCCCAAAGCGGTATCACGCAGACGGCGTGCGCCGCGGTGGATTGGCGTTACGAAGTCTTTGGCGGCATGGATCAAACGGAACGCCTGAACTTAATGTGGTTGAACGGCTTTCGTCGGCGACCTCCGTGGCTCGATAGCTATGAACGTCGCATCATCGCACTAGCAACAAAGCCAGGAGCGAGACTAAAGGACCTATTTGCGGCCGACACCGGCTCGGGCGAGTTGAAATCCACTGTGTGGCATCTAATTTGGAACGGCTCCTTGACGATCGAGGTGAACTCGTCTTGGGGGCTAGACACGCTAGTGACCGCCTTCGTCGAGGAGTCAAAGTGACTGGTGGCCGTACAACGCTGTTCGTCGGTGCCCGCGTGCTGACAGATTGGGGGACAACGCTTGTTGTGTGTAGCGACAAGACGGGTGTCGATCTGCGCGACTGCCTCAATAACGTCCAGCACAAGAGGTGGGACGACCTGCCCGTCGTGCAGGCCATAGAGAAGGGACAACCGGTCGCTCTCACTGAACCGTTGCGCCCCCTTTGGGACAGCCTCGACGATGCGGCCCGCGAACGTGCGCTCAACAAGCTCGAAGTCGTTCAGGAGATCTTGACCGGCTACCGAGATGGTCATCCCGAACTCAAACGACCCGGTGAGCCGCACCCACCATTTGGTCCGGGGTTCGGTGTGTCGGAGGCGAAGCGAGCCACGGCGATGGCGGCGATTCTTGCTCAAGAGGCACGATGCGACCGCGACCTTCAGCGCCGCATAACAGATGGCGAAGTCCAATTCAACGGACCAAATGAGAGCACGATCAGGAACTGGGTTCGAAACTGGAGGGACAAGGGGTTACTCGGGCTCGTCGATGGACGGAGCATTCGCAAGGTTCAGTCGTGGGAAGTCATAGATGCGCGCTTCCGCGCCGCCACCGAGGAGGTGTTCGCAACTCTCGACGGGAGTAGGTCGAGTCTTGCAATCCAAGAAGTCGAAAGGCGCGTCCGAGTCCAACTCCGCAAGGACGGCATTGTTGACTTCCATGCGCCGGAACGGTTCACGCAAAAGTATTTGTCGAACCTCAAGGCTCAGCGGGGCCAGACCACCAGGGCGCAGCGGAGCAAGAAGCTGCAGACCGTCTCGGGCTCCACACAGTATCCGGCCATTCGTCCTGGTCAAGTCGTCGCTATCGATGTGACACGCGCCGACAATCTCGTGTTCGACACGTTCAGTGGGAAGGCCATCAGCGTCGAGATCATCACGGCGATAGATGTCGCTACCCGTGTCGTACTAGCGTTACGCGTAGTCCCGTTGAGCGCGAACGGCTTCGAAGCCGGGCTCCTTGTCTACGATATTTGCAGGCCGTTTTCGATGCTGGTCGCGGGTACGACCATCAGTGACTGGAGATGGGTCGGCCTGCCCGAGAACCTCGACTTCTCCGACGCCGCAGGCCGAATCGGGCGTAGGAAGTTGACGCCCGATTTCTCGACGTTGCAAGGCGAGCATCCGATTCCATCAGTGATGCCGGACGCGGTCCACTGCGATAACGGTGCGATCTTCATCAGCGAGGCATTTCGTGCGCTTCTTCATGACCTCCAGATTGAACTCTTGCTCAGTCGTCCCGGCAAGCCAACCGACAATCCGCAAATCGAGCGGTGGCACGAGACGATTCAGCGCGGGCTCCAGCAGATTCCGGGCTACAAGGGTCGAAACGTCTCTGAGCGAGGCCGTCTCGTCGCCGAGGAGCCTCTGGTGACGTCGCCCGAGCTGCAGCTGCATCTGCGAAAATTCATCGGTCTGGACTACCACCGTCACCCTCACAGTGGACTTGTCCTGGCGGGCGAAGAAGACGCGCGGATCTGTCCTCTCGACATGTGGGACATCATCGCTGAGGCCACCGGTCGCATCGACGTGCCTCAGCGGCCCGACCTCATTTACCAATTCCTACCGATTAAGTGGGGCACGATCGGCCACGCTGGCGTGGAATTCTCCGACCTTCGGTATGAGAACTCGAAAGTCTTCGACTCTCTGCGCTATGTCGAGGTTGGACGCTTCCGTGAGCAGGACCGGGCGGCGCCATTCTTCTACGATCCAAATGATGTCTCGCGCATCTGGTTTCGGGATCCCTCGACCCAGAAAGTCGAGCCCATCGAATGGACTGGACGCAGCAAGGTCGACGCACCGATGACCGATGTCATCCTTGAGGAACTACGTAGGAAGATCCGTCAACGCGGCGGCAATAACGTACTAAAGCGCGGACTGTCGACACAACTGATCATCGAAGAACTGGGCGAACTCACCACCGCCAAGCCCAAGTCGGACTGGCGCAAGATCGCCGCTGCTACTCAACGCGTGCAGCAGTCACGAATCGATCACGCCGAAGCGCAGGCAGCCGATGATCGAGTCCACCCCGTCCGCCGTATCGCCCCGGCCACGATGCCTATGTCGTCGATCAGGCGGACGTGGCCGAACCTGCTCGAAGACCAGTAAGCGATGGACTCACAGCTTTGGCACGAACAATGCCTAGCCGAGCCGCCGGTCGAACCTCCGCACCTATCGTCCAAGCAGTGGCGGGCGATGTCCGATGAGACTCGGCAGGCGCACATCAAACAACTTGACGCATGGCTCGGTCATCTCTACCTCCCGACAGCAGCCTTCACTCAAGTTGAACAGGTTCTGGATGAGACCTTGCGGGACAACAGCGTCTCGCGCCGTGGCGCCAAGCAGATCGTTATATTGACCGGACCCAATGTGATCGGCAAGAGCACTTTTATGCTGCGTTGGGCAACGACACGCTACATCGAATGGACGCAGGCCGCGGCACAGGACGGACGAGGGCGTCCAATCATTCAGCCCGCCGAGGGTGTAGAAGCAGATCTATGTCCCGTGGTATGGATCGACCTACCCGCGGCCGCCAAGGTCAACGACATCAACGTCGAGATTCTAGCCTTCTTCAATCTCCCGGACGAAGGCCGAACCCGCACCCTGACCCACCGCGCGATGCGCGCCCTACACCGTCATAGAGCCCAGGTCGTCATCGTCGATGACGCTCATCTACTCAAGACGGACTGCAAGAGCGGTCGCGATGTGCTGGACCACGTCAAGAGCGTCAACACCAAACTCGGTCAGGTTTCGGGTGCGACACTCATCTTGGTCGGCGCCGACCTGGAGGATGGCGACCTCGTGAATGATCCACAGATCGCGGGTCGATCAGAGCAAGTGTCCGTCGGTCCGTACGGTGCGGATACCGTCCCAGAACAAACTGAGTGGCAACGCGTCGTGCGCGACCTCGAACAGCTGATACTGCCGCATCTACCGGCCGGGAAGCCCGGCATGCTTTACCTGAACTTGGCTGGAGAGTTGTGGTTTCGGACGCAAGGTTACCTCGGGGACCTGATGAAGATGATACGTAAAGCGACGCTTGCAGCTAGCGCTGACGACACCCATCGAATCACCGCGCGGCACCTCAATGCCATAACACTGAGCAAGCGTGCAGAAACCGGCCGCGTCAACGAGGCAGCCCACCGCCGAAGTGCGTCAGCAAATATTGTCCGGCGGCAAGGACGCCGCACCGACACCGGCACCCTCGACATCAGCGAGGCAGGCCCTGAAGCACCAACTGGCGCAAAGAATCCTGGGCTTCCGGCGGCAGTCGGTCACGAAAGGCCCGATAGCCCGCCTTGACACCGCGGGCCGGTCCCGCAGCCCAGGCCGGACTGGTATCGAGACAGCCCTGTGCGACCTCACACCACATCCACGTTACGGCGTACTGCAGCGTTGCAGCGCGCCGAGCCGGCGCCATCGACGCACGCCAACCCACATGCCAATCATCCGCATCGCTTGCCAACGCGCGTACTCGGGCTTCAAGAGCACGGAAATCTCGCTCAAGAGGAATCGACGCAAGCGCTTTCTTGACTTCGCGTTCGAGCTCCTCGGGCGTCGCGAGCATCCGTGACCGCGCGGCACGGGAGGCGCGTGCACCGACCTCAGGTGGCAGTCCGATCCGGGCAGCCGCGTCCGACCAATTCGGCACCGAAACAATCGCTCTCACTGCACATAGCGACACGTAGAGCCGACCCGTCCATTCATACCCCCCGAGCATGCCGGCGAACAGTTCGCGATAGATCGCAACGTCCATTAGCTGAGGTATCGCCGACGGTCGAAGGTGATGATCGTGGAGATTGCCGTCGAGCCGACGACCCACGTCACGTCGGTTCGAAGCAGCCGCCGCGATCAGCCGCTCCATCACCGGCGTTCTCTTGGTGCGATTGACGAGCCAAGCGCTGGGACCGTTGCGTTCATCGCGGATGTATTCGAGCCACTCACGTAGCCGTTCACCGCCGGAGGCCAGAGCCGGCTGCGCCAAGATTTCGTGTGCGCTGCCCAGAACTGCTCCACGAACCTCGGCGCTGAGTGGCGGGCTATATCCCCAACGCGCCCCGCGAACTCGAGTGGACCGTGCCCGCGCCTCCTCACGTAGTTCACCAGCCCACGGCACGACAGATTCCGCCGACGGCCGTGACCCGAGATGAAGCAGAAGCGTTGCGAGATTGCGTAATTCGGCAAGGTAAGCCCGAGCGTCAACAGGGTCGCCGAGCACGTCCGTTGGTTGTCCGTTCAGCGCTCGGTGGACGTTCTTGGCGCACTCGAGTGTGTGCGCTTCTGCTCTTTCCGAACTGTGAGCTAGCACCGAGTGCAAGCACGGCTTGCGTAGTCCGACGGGGTTTCCACAGGGCTGTTCCGGCCCGAGGATGGGGCGCAAGGGCGAGTATCTGTGGCTCCGAAAGCGCTGATTGCACCCCGCGCACTGTGTGGTGAAGCACGTCCCGTGCTGCAGGCAAACGGCCACGATGGGCAATCGCCAATGAGCATGCCAGATTCCCGTCTGCGCTAAGCAAGAACAGCAGACCTGTGAACCGAAGCGAGGGAACCAACCTTGAGCCACGACGTTGCGGTAAGTATGTCGATCCAGGGGATCGAGTCCGTCGAGGTAGAGGGGAAGGCCCCCGTCGAACCGCAGAAGAGTGGCATTTCGAAGCCGTTCGATGGGGATGCCGCTGAGATGCGCGATTCGCGTGAGCACTTCAATATGAGGCGCCGTCATGAAGAAGGCCAGTGTGGCGTCACGTCCACCTTCACCGTGGCGAAGAGCGCGCAGAATGTGCGCAGGCTCGAGGTCGTTGGCATCGGCCAGTCGCTCGAGGAAGCTGTCGAGTGCTTCGTCGGAAGCGATCGCGACCCGGCTCGGCAACGGCCGGTGCGCCCAGAATGCCGTTGTCATGGCCACCGGGGTTCAGGTCACGCCGCGCAGCGCCGGAGCTGTCCGGCGCCGACGCGCGAGCAATCGCGGAGCCACAGATTCAGAATGCCCTACTAGTAGGGCTGACATCTAGCCTTCCAGCGGGAGTACTGGATGGCGTGCCGACGCGCCCCAGCCAGAACGACCCCAAGCGTGTGGTCGCTTGGCAACGGCGGCGACGCCAAGTGGGAACGCGGATTCAAGCCCTGCGGATTGACCGCGGCCTGACACAGGAGCAACTGGCGCAGCAATCGGGGGTGTCGCGCAACGTGCTGATGGATGTGGAGCACGGCCGCCGCGGCATCCTGCATGAGCGGCTCTTTGACATCGCCAAGGCGCTCGGAGTCCCCGCAGCAGACCTCCTCGAGGGGATTCGGTAGGACGAATCAACGCCGAGACGCCTTCGTTGGCGACGGCTGAGATTGCGATGACAGGCGCAATACGATGCGGGGGCGGTCGCGTCGGTAGTTCGACATGTTTAACCTTGTGGGCCCACGCCGGCGGTGCCTTCTGTCCCGGCTCTCGACACGACACTGCTCGGGCAAAGTTATGGAAGTGATCGCGTGCCCTACTAGTAGTACTATCCGAATAGCTAGCAAGCCGTGCCGTAGGAGAGTCAACGTGCAGAAGCGTAGAAGCGGGACCGAGACGCGACAACGCACCGAGAGACTGAACCTGCGATTGCTGCCTTCGGAGCAGCGAGCACTGCGCGCGCTAGCGAAGCAGTCCGGTCACCGCAGTGTCCAATCCTGGATCCTCGAGACGATCGGCCCACACTTGCAAACTGTTCGCAACTGAGCGCGAAGCACTGTTGCCGGAGCGAGGTTCGTCAGCGTGAAGAATGCCCGTCGTAAGCAGAGGAGCGCTCGGCACCGACTCGTCCAGCCGGGCCAAACGGTTCGGCGTACTTCTCGCAAGGTCAATGGTGATGGTGGTGACTCTGCGGCGAACGCTGATCTCCACCATCTGCTGGCGGACCGGGGGTGGATTGAGATTTGCCGAGCCAACGGGCGGGCCATGTTTGATTGGCCGCCGTCGGCTCCCGACGACGGACACGAAATCACTTACCTGATAATCGACTTACGTGGCCAGCCCGACGCCGGGCCTCCGTACCGTGTGTCTGTCGTAAACGGTGATCGACTGATGTACGAGGTCGAGTCGGCACTAGTAGCCGACCTAGACATGATCGAAGCCGCTCAGTGTGCGGAGTGTCTACCATGCGCGCACGAAGCGGCGCGGTAACGGCCCATTCGCTCCTCCTGGAGGTGTCCGTTGAAACGAAAGGCGGTAACGGTCACGCCCGCCGCGATCAAAGCCGCGGCCAGAAGGAACACCAAGGCATCGGCACGGCTCGAAGGCCGCGAGGTACCTGCCGGGTTTGTTCGCTCGCCGGCCGCCGAGCGGTACATCGCCGCGTCGGGAACCAGTGACGATCTTGTACCGCGTCGCGTGACCGACGCGATACAAGAACAAGGCGGAACTATCCAGTCCGTCACCGTCGGCGCGGCAGACGATCTGCTCGCCTTTCTCAAGGCAGAGATTTGGCCGCTACTCGAGGACCGTTCACCGATACCAAAGCCGAACGCGAACAAATCCTCGACGACCCGACAGGAGATTGAGACCAGGGCCATCGAGTCAACACGCGTAGGCAGCCAGCCCAGGCACCCGGCGAAAGGGAATCCGACAGTGCAGCACTGGAACTACCGCGTCCTGCAGTCGTTCGACCAGGCCGAGTACTTCATCGCTGAGGTCTACTACGACGGCGACACCCCCCAGGGATGGGTGGACAGCGCGCTCGACTTCCTGCGCTGGGATGACTACGAGGACCTCAAGGAGTCCGTGGAAATGATTCGGCAGGCGTTCGACAAGCCCCTGCTGAGGGTGGCTGAAGATGACAGTTTGGTCGGGGTCTATTCAACGTGATGCCAGCGGCCGCTATTGCGGCTCGACGCCTGAAGGGATGTGCCTCTAGATGAGCGAAGACCGCGACATTCCCGAGCTCACCGACGCGGAGAAGATTCGGGTGCGGGCCACGGTGTCCGACATGACAGAAATGGCTGCCGGGCTACGCGCCGGAACCGCCACGCCAGAAGACGTAGCGGGCGGGGTCGCTCGGATGATGTCTGTCGACGTCGACCGAGACACCATGCTCAACGCCCTGCACATCCCTGCCGACGCTGGCCCGTTCGCTCCGGCGCTGGAGAAAATCCTGCGCCGGATCCCCGATGGCTGGGGGCGCTGGATTAGCCACGACGCCGGCTGGTACCCGATCGTGGTCGCCGTCGATGAGCGCCTGTCCGCGATCGACACCGACTACGTCGTGCACCAGATCAAGGAGAAATTCGGCACCCTGCGCTACTACTGCGCACCCAGCGGAGAACCCAGCCCAGCGGTGTTCGATGCATTCAGGGCGATCACCGGCGAAGCCGAACAAGCCTCGGCGATCACTTGCGAACGCTGCGGCGAACGCGGCGTGTTGCACGAAACCCGCTTTTTAGTGAAAACACTCTGTGCT
This sequence comes from Mycobacterium sp., assembly GCA_044508395.1. Lineage (GTDB taxonomy): Bacteria > Actinomycetota > Actinomycetes > Mycobacteriales > Mycobacteriaceae > Mycobacterium. Next base: position 9,944 of record JBIQHU010000090.1, read on the forward strand.
TCGTGCGCCGGCAGCCTCGGCTACACGCTTGCGCAGCAAGGCACGACGTAAGGGTGCTGTAGGTGAGACCCAGTTTGAGAGAGCACCGTGACTGACAAAGATCCAGCTGGTGACGTGGGCGAAGACCCCGAGTTGTACGTGATCAATTTCTCCGACGCTGCCGGTGCGGCAGAGGATCGGCAGCGACGTGAGCGTGCGCCTACCTCGGCACGCGAGCGGTACCGCGACTACCTGGCGGCGATGTTCGGCGTGCACAGCTCCGAGAGTCCCGGAGCGCTCGCCGACGTGGCGATCGATGCGCTTACGCTTTGGCTCCATGTCGACAGCGGTGAGCCGTGTTCGTGTTCGTGCCACCCCCGGCTGCCCGAAAGCGACTTCCACGACTACGGATTCGGCTGCAGCTGCGCGCGGACGGCACAGGAACGTCGACATGCTTGGGACAACTGGCGCAACGAGACCGCCGGGTTCTGGCAGTCACCTGAAGGTAAGCGGATCTGGGCTGCCGAGCGTGCCGCGGAAGCCGAACTGGAAACTTGGCTAGCGACGCAGCCGAGAGTCGTCGTGCACAGCCACGGCGGACTCGCGCCGGAACAGTGGCGCGGGATAGTCGACGACCACACCTTTTACTTTCGCGAACGCCACGGCGAGTGGCGCATCGAGCTCGATCTGGAGCCCAGCGGCCGCTTCGCCCGCGTCCTTGTCGGTACCCGCGCCGACGGCCAACCCCGCTACGAAACCCGTGAACAGTCCGAGGGAGAGGTGATCGCCCAAGGCACCACCGACGTCGACGGGTACGGAAATACCCCCGTCGAGCGGGCCAAGTTCATCGTGGACACCATTCGGGTGCACCTCGCCCGCAAGGCTTGCAACCTCCACGCGCAGGATCTGTCATCGATCGAAGCGCTGCTCGGCCGCGAGGTCCGCTGGTGCCCAGCCTGCGGCACCCGCCTTCCCTCCTATTGATCTGGCCCCGCCACGTTCGCGTTCCAGGGGTGAGCGGTCGCCGCCACCATCTGGGGTGAGTTACGTTGGACGCCCATCCATTTCGGCGCGGAGCCCGCGCATCAGCAATGTTGATTCGAGCCAAGCTCTGGGATCGGATTCGACGATCGGATAACAGCGCAGGTAACCGCGAAGCATGTGCTCAGCGTGGTCAGTCAGGAACGTGACCAGTGCGCGCAGGTAGTCGTCGGTCATATCGTTCCGGTCGGTGATCAGATGAGGCGCACGCAAGGCGTCGACCCAGATCCGGTCCTGGTCGAACACGCGAACGTCCAGACACCCGGGCGGCGTTGCATCCCATTGTTCGAACGGCGCAAGGTCTTCGCCGTAGCACCGCTGGGCGTCGAGTGCCCGTTGACAGCCATACAGCACCAGCTCGGCCGAAACCTTGCGTGCACGAGCGCGCTCGCGCACCACCGTGGGATTCCCTCCCCAAAACACGACACAGGTGTGTGCGACCGTCCACCGCGGATCAACAGTCATCGCCGACATGCCCTAGTTGGCGAAAGCGGGTACCGGGCACTACCTCCTCCGCAGCCGAGATCCGGTGTCGTGTTTAGTTCGTCGGGCAGCACGAGTTTCAATAGACCGACCTCGGAACTACTTGCGCACGTAGCGACGCCGGCGTGCGCCCAGTCGTCCGCGCATCGTCGCATGCCGTGGGCGATGTGCGAGGGCTTTCCTTTTGCACGCCAATGGCTTTAACCACAACAGTGCGACACAACGTCGACCAATGGACGCGCGCAGCGATCGCGAACGGGCGTACACGCGGGGGCGGATTCATCAAGTCTTTCGCCGTCTCACGCGGCTGGCCGACCCCATAGGCCAGCTCTTCAGATGAGCGACCCGCGGGCCCACAAGTCGATGGTACTACTAGTAGGGCTCTGAGGTCGATGTCGATCGGCGCCCTTGGTCCGGTGGATCCGGATGCATCAGAACGCCACTCACCTGCTGGCCCACTCCTCGATTTCTATGAGTCGCAGTACAGGGTCGACAGAGCCGCCGCTATGCAACCAGTCGCGCACCGCGGACGACCGGTTGTCGATGCGGAGCTCCTGTTGCGGAGTCAGCAGGAAACCGGCGACCGCCGTAGGGTGCAGGTCAGTCGGCAGCGCCGGCAGCACCCGCGCGAGACCGCGGACCTGCTTGAGCGTGCGCCGACCGTTGACCGTGTCGAGGTCGAACTGCACCGCAGGGTAGACCCACGCCCGGTTGACGTCGACCGCCCACAATGTGCGCGCCAGTCGGCGTTGCCGGATCCACGACTCTTTGACTCCCAGCCCCGACGCGACCTCGGCGGATGTGTAAGCCGTGCTGATCAGCCGCGCCATGTGCGCGATCACGTCGGTCGCTATCTCGGTGTACGCCTCAGGGTCCTCGACCAAGCCGGCGCCATCTAGCAGCCGAGCTTCCTCCGCGGTGAGCGACGTCGCCCACGGGCGTTGCGCCGGAAACGTCCGGAGCGAAGTGACCAGATCCGCACGACTGAGGTTGAAGCGGTCGTGCAACAGCTGGTCCAGCTCGTCAGTGCCCATGTCCACCAATCCTCCATGGCTAACAACGACTATAAAAGCTAGTAGGCCGCGTTAGCAGACGTCCATGGCGGCGTCGGAAGGCCGTTGCGAGCACCGATTGTCGCGCTGAGGAACTCAATGAGCGGCTTCGCGATTTGGCGGCCGGGCATCCAGTCAGATGCCGGATGGCCGAGGCGATGCTCACCGCGCCGCCGCTGATCAACACCGCCATGACGCTGAAGAGGAGCGTGTGCGGGCAAGAGCCGCTCGGGAGGATACCCCTGCGGAGCCCGACTAGAAGCGTGTTTCTCCGAGCGTCCTAGCTTAAGCCTACGGGACTTCAACGCCCCCAGAACCACAGCCAGGGTGATGACCTGGGCGCTAACGTCACCGGTCTGCGGCAAATCCGTGACCAGCTTCACCAGCGCCGAACTACTCTCGATTCCAAGCAGATCGGCGCTCACCGCTGCGGCGTAGTAGTCGTTGATCAGGGCGGGCTCGCGGGTCAGGCAGGTCGCGACGAGGATCGTCGCGCCCTTTGGTGGGGCGGCCCAGGAGCTTACGCACGAACTCCCGGCGCACGCGCATGCCGCCATCCCCGAGCCGGTTGAGCGCGATCACTGTGCGGCGTTTACGCCGCAAGGCGTCGACGCCGGCCGCTTCGGCTTCGGCGGCAGCACGTGCCTTGTCCTCGTCCCAGGCGTCGGTTCGCCCCACACCGGCTGTCCTTTCGGAGGTTGTTGGCCGGCGGTTCGTTTCGGTCTCGCTGCCCGATTCGCCGAGCCGATGATCGACGGGTTCAGGGTCTGAGCCGACATCTTGTCGTGCTGCCTGATGTGGCGCGCAGTGCGGATCGAAGGGCCGCGTGACGATCTAGGTCTTCGTCGTCGGCGCCGACTACCTCTCCCGTAGGCAACGGCCGTGGTTAGCCACAACATGACAGCGAGGAGCAGCATCAGCTCCAGCGGGTCGATTTGATCGAACATCACGCATCACAGCCTTCGCCTCGAGATCGTGGTTTTGTTTTCCCGGGGGACAAGACAATCCGTCAATCGACGGTCCCCGTTGTGGCCACAGACAGGGTGTGGGTGCGCCGCGTTGGCCGCTGGCCGGATGGACTCCTACGCCGGATCTGGCCTGGTTCGCACGTTTGGTGATGGGACGCCGGTGCCACCGAAATGTTCCTCCACCGAGCGTGTTGTGGTGCATTACAGGGTGCTTCCTGCGATGCGGAGCCTCAACGATCGACGAGATCCGCGGCGACGTCGCGGCCGACGATGGCGACCAGATCACCACCCGCGTCGGTGACCTCGTTTCCACCGACCGTACTTTCGTGTTCGACCTCAGCGGTGTAGATGTCCTCGGGGTCCTCACTGACGATGGCATCGGCCAGCAGATCCTGAATCCCACGGATGCGTGCTCGCCGCGCCAGCTGAGTCGCGAGGAGATCGTCGTCGTAATCGATGAAGTCGGCGGGCACTTCGATGGTGGACTGTGACGACCGCAGCGCGGCGAGTTCGTTTTTCAGCCGGGTGTGCGCCTGAGGTGTCATCCAGATGCGTTCGGTTGGGGTCATTGTCGTTGATGTCCTTCCTTGTTGATAGGGGGTGTCGCCAGGGGCGGGCCCGAGCACTCGCGTGGACCTGACGACTCGCGGGCCTGGGGCGGTCGGCGATGTCGACGGGAACGTCCGCGACAGCGCGCCGACGCCTACCACCAGTGCCGCAAAGCCGATCAGCGGTCTCGGTGTCGTCCTCACAAACCCGTCGAGACTTCTTCGCTGAAGCCGGGTCGGCCAGTCCAATTGGGGCAGTTGACGTCTGCATTCGACACCTTGGTTCATGCGCCGGTGGTTTCTGTGAACTCCTTTGGTCGAACGTGTATCTGAGCTTCAGTGGACAGGGCGCCGATGAGTTGCTCAGGCGTCCTGTAACTCACGCTGTGATTGTGGCGCTGGCGGCAGTGCGCCACCGTCAGATTCCCATCGCTCAAGCGCAATGGGGGAGAGCAGGCGATCGTCGCCGCGGCTGATTCCGAGTAGCTGGTCGGGGGTTGATGCATCGTTGACACTGGCCGCAGTCATCACCACGTCGTAGGCGTGCGTGGGTTCGGTGTACGGGGGCACCACCAGCAGATCCAGCCGGCCGAAGCGCTCACCGAACACAGATATGACATTTGGCCACTCTTGGTGGGTGCTAAGGATTACTTGGTCTCCCTGGTGCTTGATGCCCAGAGGTGCTGGGGACCAGTCATCTTCGTGGTAGAGCACGCTATCGATTGGGCCGACACGTAACGAGAGTGCTGCCAGAAGTGACGGAAGCTCGCTGGCCAGTTCCGTTGATCGTGGCCACCAGGCGCCTTGGACGAATCCACATGACCGGTGCGCGGGTTTTAACCGCATTCGCAGGGTTCCCAGCATTGGCCGGTACGGCGTACGGGCGAGGTTTTCTCTGGTTGTTAACATGTGCTTCCTTACGGTGTTGTGCGATGTCTGTTCACGACGAGTTCTGTTCGGGTGCCGGGGTAGTCGAGCGCATGGCCTGGTCGCATCGACGGATCGATCCCCCACCTCGTCGGTGAACGAAGGTGGACACGTTCCATGGTGGTATGGATCTGTGTGACTGGCTTGCAGCAGTGCGACAACGGCACAGTTGGCCTTTGTTGCGGTAGAACAACGCAGGATCGGCAAATTCGCCGCCGTCGTTGCTGGAGCGTCTCGCCGTCCTTCCTATCCGCGGAATGGTGCAGAAGGGCGAGGTCTCCCTCAGGGATGATCAGCGGTCGCCGCGCCCGTATACGACGGAGGCGATGAGCCAGATGATGGCGATGAGGAGAAACGTTGCCGCGATCGGGTCGAGGTCAAACATGCTGGAACCACGGCATTTTGACTCGCTCGGCGCCTACGCTGGCAGCTGGATGGACGCCCTGTGTCGTGTCGAGGCCGAGCAGGCGTTCGTTAACGAACCCACAAGCAGTGACATCGTGGGGCGACGAGGTGAGCAGCGACATCAGAACGTTCTTTCGTCGAAGGTGTGCTGCGGCGCCGGCCGAGTGGTCATCGCATTGGGCGGCGGCTGATCAAGTGCATCGCGTCGAGCTTGGGCGGTGCAACGCTGCTCTGTCCCAGCGTGATTCGTTGTCGGGCTGGGCTGGCGTTGCTGTTGCAGACTCGGGGTGAGGTCATCGGGGGCTCGTGCGTGAGCGCGATGAGTGCGTTCGGTGACCGCAGCGCACAGGGTCCGGATTTCGGTGAGCAAGTCGTTTTCGCGGGCTTCGAGTTCGCGGATCCGGGATTTTGCCTGGCCGAGTTGTTTGTACAGTGCGAGATAGGTGGGAGCGGTGGGAGACATTGCGACTTCCTGTTAACTGTTTGTGGGCGTTATCGTTTGACGTTCTGGCTATCCAGATTGCGCTGGCAACGAGTCGAGGTCAGCGATGTGGATGCCGTAGGGCACCGCTTTGAGGAGCGTGACCGCAAGTGCGGCGTCATTGGGCAGTCGGTAGGTGCGACGTTCACCGGCGCGTGCCCCTGCGATGGCGGCGCCCAACGGGGATTCGATGGAATAGACCGCCATGTCGGCGTATTCGGCGCCGTGTACGCCCAGCAGGAATGTTTCGGTATCCCCGGTGGCGTCGCGGCGGATGGTGACCACCATGCCAGGTTCGGCTATCCCATCGTTGGGTGGGTCTTCGCCGACGACGGCGTTGATCAGTAGGTCATGAATCTGTTGAATCCGTTTCTCCCACGCGCGTCGGACAGCGGCGGCGTTCTCGTCGCTGCCCTCATCGGCGATGCCGGCCGAGAACAGAAAGCGTAGAGTGTCGAGTTCGCGGTGGAGCCGTTCGTGGGCCTGCGGTGAGATCCAAACCCGTGTCGTAGTGGCCATGTGAATTCCTTTCATTCGACGAGCGTGGTCGTCGTAGCTGGCGACTGATTGCGTCTGTGTTGTGCTGGCCCGAGGCGAGGCTTGTGGTGCGCCTGCGGTTTCCGGCGCTACGCTGGCTTCGCGCGATGGGGCGTCGGGCATGCGCTGTTGGCGTCAGAGCGGCGGCGCCGTGGTGTTCCCTGCGTGCGCTGCGTCATGTTGCGGCCGGGGAGCGACGCTCTGTCGTTGTGCGCTTGGCGGCGGCTCGCGCAGGGCCGCTGTTGCGTCGCGGTGGGAGGGCTTGTGCCCGTGTCGATTTCGGCATGTGCATTCCGTAGGGCACCGCCTTGAGAAGCGTTACGGGCAGGTTAGCGCCGCTGGGTATGGAGTAGGTGCGCTGTTCGCCGGGGCGTGCGCCGGCGATCGCTCTGCCGAGCGGTGATTGCATCGAGTACACGTCGATGTCGGCGTCTTCAGCGCCGCGCACGCCGAGCAGGAAGGTTTCGGTCTCCCCGGTGTCGTCGTAGCGGACGGTGAGCACCATGCCCGGCTCAGCGATACCGTCGTCGGGCGGATCCTCACCGACCACGGCGTTGGACAGCAGGTCCTGAATCTGGCGAATGCGGGCCTGTCGCGCGGTGTAGTTCGCGACGAGGTTGTCGTCGTAGTCCATGAAGTCTTCAGGGACGATGTTGGGACGTGACCGCAGCGCGGCCAGTTCGGCCTGCAGTCGTGTGTGGGCCTCGCGTGTCATCCAAAGACGTTCGGTGGTGGTCATTTCCGGTGGTTTCCTTTTTGTTGAGGTAAGGGGTTGTCGTCAGGGGCGGCGGTCGGTGGCAGAGGCGCCGCCCCTGACGACTCGAACGCCCGTGGTGGGGGTGTCACGGGCGGTGTGGACCAGCGGTTTGGCGGGTCTATTGGCCGGTTCGGCGTAGCGGGTCGAATGCGCGCAGGGCTTCGGGTTGCTTGCCGGTGGTGATGTATTCGGCGAGAAGCCGCCCGGTCACTGGGCCGTGTGCCAGTCCCCACATGCCGTGCCCGCCGGCGACGTAGACCCCTCGCGACATCTCGCCGATGAGGGGTCGCCCGTCGGGGGTGACCGGGCGCGGACCGACCCAGATGTCGCTGCGTTCGGCCCAGCGCACTCCGTCGAGCAGCGTGCTGGCGGAGGCGACGATGGCGCCCACCCGCGCTGGCATCGCCGGTTCGTAGGGGTCGCGGAACTCCATGGTTCCCGACACCCGTAATGCGCCTTGGTAGGGCGTACACGCCACCCGTACGTCGGGCAGATAGATGGGGCCAGGGATGGGGCGGTCCACGGGCACGGTGAACGAGTAGCCGCGGCCGGACTGCACGGGGACCCGCACCCGGCTGCCGGCCAGCCTGGATAACCATGCGCCGGTGGCGATTACCGCAGTGTCGGCGGTCAATCCCTTACCGATGCGGGGAAACGCCGTAACCCCGTTGCCGGAGGACAGCACGTCGCTGACTTCCATCGTGCGCAGTGTTGCCCCCCGCTCGACGACTGCGCGGCCCAGGGCTTGCACGAAGCGGCCGGGGTCGATGAAGCGCTGACCGTTGATGCTCAGTCCGGCGGTGATCGCCGGCGAGGCCAGGGGTACTTGCTCGCGCAGGGCCTCGCCGGCTAATCCGGTGACAGACATGGTCTGTCCGGCGTTTTCGAGGTGGCGAAGCTCGCGCATCATGCGTTCGGCATGTTCGGTGCTGCGAAACAGCGCGGTGATCGGGGCGTCGGTCACCGGGGCGTCGATCCCGTTGGCGATGAGCACGTCGAAGGCTTCGAGGCATTCCTCGTTGAGGGGCACGTTGGCGCGCACCGCCCGCTTCCACGACGATCGCCGGCAGTTGGCGACGAACTGCATCAGGAAGACCCCGAGTGCGGAATCGGCGGTTATGGGGATGTGCAGCGGAGCGGTCGGGTCGAACAGGGCGCGTAGCCCGTAGCGCAGCGCCGCCGGTGAGTTCAGGGGAAGGGTCAATGCCGGCGCGATCCAGCCGGCGTTGCCCCACGACGCGCCGGCGGCCACGCCGGTGCGGTCGACCACAGTGACATCGACTCCGCGCTCCTGCAGGAACCATGCCGTCGACAACCCGACGATGCCCGCACCGACCACGATCGCCGATCGGGGTCCGCCGTCGATGCGCTCGCCGCCGCCCATCACATACCTCCGATAGTTGAACCTTGGTTGACAATCTCCATGGTGGCGTGGATGGCGCCCAGACCGGTTGCTGGAATCGGACAACGAAGCGGCGGCAGGTTGTTGGCGCCCGACAAAGCCCGGAACCGGCGATCACCTCTTCAGCCGCGCGAATCGCACACCGGACAGCCCCATGGGTTTTCGTCGAGGCCGTGTGTCGGCGGCACTGCTGCACGTCGCCCAGGGGGAACGGACGCCGATGGCGCCTCGCGTTCGCGTAGTGCGATGATCCTGGCGTGTCTGCGATCGACATGCTTGTCCGAGTTGGACTTGCCACCGTGCTTGGTATTGCCATCGGTCTCGAGCGCCAGTGGCGGTCCCGGATGGCTGGGCTGCAGACCATGGCCCTGGTCAGCATGGGCTCGGCGCTGTTTCTCATCCTGAGCGCCTACAGCTTCGGCGGCGAGGGCGACCGGCTACGCGTGGCCGCTCAGATCGTCTCGGGCATAGGCTTTCTGGGCGCCGGCGTCATCATGAAGCAGGGCCTATCGGTCACAGGACTCAACACGGCCGCAACGCTGTGGTCGACGGCCGCCGTCGGCGCGCTGGCCGGGGCGTGGATGTGGAAGGAAGCGATTACCGGCACCGCACTCATCGTCGCCGCCAACAGCTTTCTGTACCCGCTGGCGGTGGTGATGGACCGAAAGAGCTTTCGGTTTGGGCGAGAAACCCCGCCGGCGGATTACCTCTTGGAAGTGAGCTGTCAGGCCGACGCAGAGAGCGGTATCAGGCCGCTGGTGGTGCAAGCGGTGACGCATCCGGGTTTTCAGTTGAAGTCACTGCGGTCGTTTCCGACGAAGGATCCAGACGAGGTGTGGCTGCGTTCGGAGTTGACCGCCAGCGCCCGCGACGACAGACCGCTGGAGGAGGCCGTCAGCACGCTCAGCCTGGACCCGCGGGTGGTTGCGGTCCGGTGGACGATAGCCGACGAGAGCGCCGCCGACTGGTCGCGTTAGCCGGCCACGGCTGAGTCCGGGTCACCACCGCGGCCTAACGGATTCGACCGTCTGTGATGCGCCGAGTGTGACCGCGCCTAGCGGGGATTGGCTGCCGGCCACGCTCAGCCAGAGCGCGAACACGCCCGTCCCATCCCCGTCCGACGTGGCCCGCCGGCCAGCGCCTGGCGCCAATTCGACCCGGGCCCTAAGCGAATTCGTCACCGAGCGACTAATCATGGCATGAACTCATAGTTGGCCTGACCGTGAACTTCCCCCGAACACGCGAAGCTAGAAGGCCGCCTCGTCGAGTTCCATGATCTCGTTGTCGAGATTCTCGATCACGGAGCGGGTGCTGGTGAGCAGGGGCAGCATGTTCTTGGCGAAGAACGATGCCACTGCGATCTTGCCCTCGTAGAAGGCGCGATCCTCACCGCTGGCCCCGTTGTCGAGCGCGTCGACGGCCACCGCGGCTTGCTGCGCGAGCAGCCAGCCGATGAGCAGGTCGCCGACGCTCATCAGGAAGCGCACCGAACCGAGGCCGACCTTGTACAGCTCGGCGGGGTTCTCCTGCGCGGCCATCAGGTAGCCGGTCAGCGTGGCCGCCATGCCCTGCACGTCCTCGAGCGCGGTCGCGAGCAGCGCGCGCTCGGCCTTGAGCCGGCCGTTACCGGACTCGTTCTTGACGAACTGCTCGATCTGCCCAGCCACGTGCGCCAGCGCCACACCCTTGTCGCGGACGATCTTGCGGAAGAAGAAGTCCTGCGCCTGGATGGCGGTGGTGCCCTCGTAGAGGGAGTCGATCTTGGCGTCGCGGATGTACTGCTCGATCGGGTAGTCCTGCAGGAAGCCGGAGCCACCGAAGGTCTGCAGGCTCTCGGTCAGCTTGGCGTAGGCCTGCTCCGAGCCGACACCCTTGACGATCGGCAGCATCAGGTCGTTGACCTTGACTGCCAGCTCGGGTTCGACGTCATGCACGGTCTTGGCCACCGCGGCGTCCTGGTAGGTCGCGGTGTAGAGGTACAGCGCGCGCAGGCCCTCGGCGTAGGCCTTCTGGGTCATCAGCGAACGTCGCACATCGGGGTGGTGCGTGATGGTCACGCGCGGAGCGGTCTTGTCGGTCATCTGCGTCATGTCGGCGCCCTGCACGCGCTCCTTGGCGTACTCGAGCGCGTTGAGGTAGCCGGTGGACAGGGTGGCAATGGCCTTGGTACCGACCATCATTCGAGCCTGCTCGATGACGTCGAACATCTGCGCGATACCGTCGTGCACCTCGCCGACGAGCCAGCCGACGGCGGGCTTGTCGTGCTGGCCGAGCGAGAGCTCGCAGGTGGCCGAGACCTTGAGGCCCATCTTGTGCTCAACGTTCGTGACGTACACGCCGTTGCGCTCACCGGGCTCGCCGGTCTCGGGGTCGAAGTGGAACTTCGGCACGAAGAACAGCGACAGACCCTTGGTGCCCGGGCCGGCGCCCTCGGGGCGGGCCAGCACCAGATGCATGATGTTCTCGAAGAGGTCACCGGAGTCACCGGAGGTGATGAAGCGCTTCACACCGTCGACGTGCCACGAACCGTCGTCCTGCTTGACGGCCTTGGTCCGACCGGCACCGACATCGGAGCCCGCGTCGGGCTCGGTGAGCACCATAGTGGCACCCCAACGGCGCTCGGCGGCGAGCACGGCCCACTTCTTCTGCTCCTCGGTGCCCAGGTGGTAGAGGATGTTGGCGAATCCGGCGCCGCCGGCGTACATCCACGCTGCGGGGTTGGCGCCGAGGATGTGCTCGTGCAGCGCCCACATCAGCGCTTTGGGCATCGGCATACCGCCGAGCGCCTCATCGAGGCCCGCCTTGTCCCAGCCGGCTTCGAGCAGCGCGTTGACCGACTTCTTGAACGGCTCGGGCAGCGTCACCGAGTGCGTCGTGGGATCGAAGGTCGGGGGGGTGCGGTCGCCCTCGACGAACGAGTCCGCGATCGGGCCCTCGGCCAGTCGGGCGATCTCGGCCAGCATCTCGCGGGCGGTGTCGACGTCGAGGTCGGCGTAGTCGCCCTGTCCGAGCGCTTTGTCCACGCCGAGTACCTCGAACAGGTTGAACACCTGATCGCGGACGTTGCTCTTGTAATGGTTCACCTATTCCTCCTTGTCAAAAGCGCCTCGTGCGGGGGCACGTGCTCAGTCACCCACCAGTCACTGGCTTGGCCTGTGTCTATTGGCCGGTTTGGCGTAGCGGGTCGAATGCGTGCAGCCCTTCGGGTTGCTTGCCGGTGGTGTATTCGGTCGGCAGCCGACCGGTTACCGGTCCCCACATGCCGTGTCCGCCGGCCACGTGCACCGATGGCGACATCCCGATCAGTGCACGCCTTCTGTGGGTGACTGGGCGAGGACCAACCCAGATGTCGTTGCGTTCGGCCCAACGCCACTCCGCCGAGCAACGGGCTGGCTGAGGCGACGATGGCGCCCACTGGGGCGGGCACAGCAGGTTCGGGCGGGTCGTGGAACACCATGGCGCCCAACACGCGCCGCGCCCCGTTGTAAGGCGTGCACGCCACCCGGACGTCCATCGGATACCTCCACATCTGATTAGTGGTGACAATCTCCATAGTGCCGTGGACGGCTCGGTGAATGTTTGCTGGAATCGGACAATCCGCCGATGCTCCGTTGTGGGGATGCGACAAATGGTTGTGGGGATGCGACAAATGCGGCTTATTGACCGGCGCCGACCCTACTTGACGGTGAATTCAGGCTGCGTGAAAGGGCTCGAATAACGCGAGGCTGGCTTTTTATTTTTTCTGACGTATGGTCGGAGCAGGTGGTTGCCACTTCGGATAAAGGAGCGACAATGGCTAGTAAATCTGCGGGGAAGAATCTTCGAAAGCCCGCACTGTCTATCAAGGAACGCCGGGCTGCCAAGCGCGCCAAGGCTATAGAGTCGACGACGATTGTGCGGAAGCGGAAGCGCTGATGCCGGAGCAAAATTGTGCTGCCGTTTTTGAAGAATGCGGCAGAAAACCCGAAAGGCTGTTAATGATGGCCGCAGACTGAATTGGCGAGTGGCCTGGCAGAGGGAGTGATAGTGATGCGGGTATGCGATGTGATGCAGCGACCGGTTACGAAGGTGCGCCAGACCGACCAGGCGAAGCGAGCCGTCGTGATGCTCACCGAACTAGGTTTTGCTGTGTTGCCCGTCATTGACCGCGACGATCGACTGATCGGCGTGCTCAGCAGCGGCGACGTGCTGCGCGCCGGCGAACTCGCCGACGCGACCGTGGGTGCGGTGATGACCGCGCCGGCGGTGGCCGCTTTCGAATACCAGAATCTGACCGAAGTGATGCAGACGCTGTTGGGGCAGGGGCTTCGCAGCCTGCCGATCGTCGACGATGATGGGCGAGTGGTCGGCATCTTCAGCCGGGGTGACGCACTGCGGATCATGCTCAAACCCGACGAATCAATCCTGGCCGGTGCGCAGAACCGACTCGACGAGTACGCCGGCAAGCGGCGCTGGCACGTCGGGGTTCGTGACGGTGCCGTCACCATTCACGGCTCTTTCGCCGATGAATCTGAGCAGCGGATCGCAATCGCGTTGGCGCGTACCGTGCCGGGTGTGCGCACCGCGACTATCGCAGCCGGCCCCTAAGGCTGCATTGCCACACTTGCCGACGGGCGGTATTGGCCATTTCTGGTGCTATTGGCTGAGTTGGAAGGGCTGGCCTTCGAGCTTGTCGAGTTGCAGTGCGTGAGGGTGGTCGGGGTCGGTGTTATGTCCACGTCCGGTGTGTTGCCGGTGGCGGGCGCGGTCAGCGCGTTGGGCGCAGCCGCGGCCTGGGTGTCTGGGGGTTGGGGTGGTTGTGGTGTGGTTTTTTCCAGGAATCGGAGTAGTTCGACGGGGAAGGGCAACACCAGGGTGGAGTTC
>JBIQHU010000091.1:0-23356 GCA_044508395.1 Mycobacterium sp.
GGCGCAGGAAGTACTCGTTGCCCTTGCTCGACGAGCCGAGCAGGTTGGCCCGCCAGACATTCAGTACGCGTGGCCAATTCGACGGATTGTCGGGATCGGTGACGGCCAGCTTCAGCGCACCGCTGGCGAGCTGTCCGGCCACGTAGTCCGCGATCTGCGTCTTCTCGTACCCGGCAGCCAGCGCGTCGTCGGCGACGTCGAGACTCGACCGGTCGAATTGGGGAAAGAACGGTGACCACCCCATTGCGGCGGCCGATGCCAGCACATCCATGGTGTGCTTGCCGGCGAAGCGGCCCCGACCGAGGGGGCTGGCGAGCGTGTCGGCGCGATACCCGTCATAGCGCCACTGGTCGGTGTGCACGTACCAATAGGACGTGCCGGCCATCTGCCGGGGCGGACGCGACCAATCGGTGCCCATCGCCAGTGTCGCCCACCCGGTGATCGGCCGGCATTTCTCCTGCCCGACGTAATGCGCCCAGCCGCCGCCGTTTCGGCCCATCGATCCGGTGAGCATCAGCAGTGCCAGGACCGCCCGGTAGGTGGCGTCGCCGTGGAACCACTGGCAGATACCGGCGCCCATGATGATCATCGACCGGCCGTTGGTGTCTTCGGCGTTGCGGGCGAACTCCTTGGCCACCCGGATGGCCTGCGAGGCGGCAACTCCGGTGATCGGTTCCTGCCAGGCCGGCGTGCATGGGACCTCGGCGTCGTCGTATCCGGTTGGCCAGTCACCCGGCAACCCGGCCCGGGCCACCCCGTACTGCGCGAGCATCAGGTCGAACACGGTGCACACCAGGTGTTCGCCGACCCTGCGCACGGGCACGCCGCGCTCCAGGGTTTCGCCGTGCCCGTCGACGGTGTCGAAGCGCGGCAACCGGATCAGCGCGGACTCACCGATATCGGCGGCCACCGTCAACGCAGGAACCAGGTTCTCGAGATCGAGATTCCACTGGCCGACACCGCCGTCGCCGAACCGGAAGCCCAGCGAGCCCTGCGGCACCGCGACCGTTCCCGTCGCACCGTCCAGGATGGCTGGTTTGAACGCTGAGTTCTCCTGTTCCGCGACCCCTCCACCGAGATCGGCGGCCGTGAGGTTCTTTCCGGGTACCAGCGCGCCGTCCCGTTCCTCCAGCTTTACTAGGAACGGCAGGTCGGTGAACTTGCGCACATAGTCCACGAAGTACGGGATACGCTGGCGCACAAAGCATTCAGTGAGGATGACGTGGCCCATCGCCATTGCGAGCGCACCGTCGGTGCCTGCCGCGCACGGCATCCACTCGTCGGCGAACTTCGTATTGTCGGCGTAATCGGGGCTGACGCTGACGACTTTGGTGCCGCGGTAGCGCACCTCGGCCATCCAGTGCGCATCCGGCGTGCGGGTGACGGGGACGTTGGAACCCCACATCATCAAGTACGCGGCGTCCCACCAGTCCCCGGACTCCGGCACGTCGGTCTGGTCGCCGAACACCTGCGGTGAGGCCACCGGCAGGTCGGCGTACCAGTCGTAGAACGACGTCATCGCCCCACCGACCAGTTCGACGAACCGGGAACCCGCCGCGTGGCTGACCATCGACATGGCGGGTATCGGCGAGAATCCGGCTATCCGGTCGGGGCCGTAGGTCTTGATGGTGTGCACGTGGGCGGCGGCGATCATCTCCGTCGCCTCTGCCCACGTCACGCGCACCAGCCCGCCCTTGCCGCGGGCGCGCTGGTATCGGCGGCGACGCTCGGGGTCGGCCTGGATGTCCGCCCACGCCAGCACCGGATCGCCGACCCGGGCCTTGGCTTCGCGATACATCTCGACCAGCACGCCACGGGCATACGGGTAGCGCACGCGCGTCGGCGAGTAGGTGTACCAGGAGAATGCGGCACCGCGCGGACAGCCGCGGGGTTCGTACTCGGGCCGGTCGGCCCCGACCGACGGGTAATCGGTTTCCTGGGTCTCCCAGGTGATGATGCCGTCCTTGACGTAGATCTTCCACGAGCACGATCCAGTGCAGTTCACCCCGTGAGTGGAGCGCACCACCTTGTCGTGACTCCAGCGGTCGCGGTAGAAGACGTCGCCCTCTCGTCCGCCGCGCCGAGTGACGGTGCGCAGGTCATCGGAGAACTCGCCGGGCGTGAAGAACCGTCCGCTGCGTTCGAGCAGTTCCTCGATCGGCCCACCGGTGCGCGGCGCCTGTGTCATGGCGGGTCCTTACTGCGTTGAGGTTCGGGCTCGTTCGCGTGCAGTCGCAAAGCGGTGTAGGCGAAGGCGATCGCGGCGGTGGCGACCAGAAGAAGTAGGCCGACGGTGTAGTCGTTGTCTACCGAGTCATAGCTCGCGCCCATCACCAGCGGTGGGAAGTAACCGCCGAGCCCGCCCGCCGCGGCCACGATTCCGGTCACCGAGCCCACCGACTGCGCGGGTGACCGACGCGCCACCCACGCGAAGACGCCGCCGGTACCGATTCCGAGGAAGATCGCCAGCGTGATGAACGTGGCCGCCGACCAGACGTCCGGCGGCGGCTGAAACACTGCGACAAATGCCATCGCCGCGGTGCCTGCGAAGGATGCCAGCACCACGTATTTGGGCGCGATCCGGTCGGCCAGCGCCCCGCCGACCGGGCGGGCCAACACCGCGGCCAACGCGAACCCTGCCGTGCGCGCGCCCGCGTCGACCGCGCTGAAGCCGTAGATCGTCTTGATGTAGGTGGGCAGATAGTTGCTGAACGCGACGAAACCGCCGAACACCACCGCATAGAGGAACGACATCTCCCACGTGACCGGAAGTCTCGCGGCGGCGATCAGCTTGGGCACCACCCGGTCGGTGTTCGGAGTGAAATTCGGCGAATTACGCATCACCAGCACGCACGCCACCGCGGTCAGCGCCAGCGCGACCGCGACGATGACATGGGCGGTGAAGAGGCCGAACCACCGCACGAACCGCGGCGTGAAGAACGCCGAAAGCGCCGTACCGACCATCCCCATCCCGAAGACTCCGGTCGCGAACCCGCGGCGCGAGGCCTCATACCAGCTGTTGGCGAACGGGATGCCGACCGCGAAGATCGTCCCGGCGATACCGAGGAAGAAGCCGCATACCAGCAGGAACGGGTATGACCCCGCCGTGCCCGCGGCTCCCACCGCAAGGACCGGCACGATGGACGCCGCGGACACCGCGATGAACATGGTCCGGCCGCCGAACCGATCGGTGAGCGATCCGATGACAATGCGCCCCAGCGATCCGACCAGGATCGGCGTGGCAACCAGCATCGACGCCTCGGTACTGCTCAACGACAGGTCGCCGGCATAGGTGGTGGAAAGGGGCCCGATCATGTTCCAGGCCCAGAAGTTGATGGCCGATACCCACGTCGCCAGCACCAGATTCACGCTTCTGCCGGTGCTGGTGTCCGGCGTGGTCGCCGTGTTCACGTTCCCAGAAAACCACCCGGCAGCTAACGCGGTGCGGCTTTCGCGGAAACTGTTGCCGCCGAAGCACAACCGCAGCAGCGATGCAGCAAATCAACCACTGAACTCAGGCCCGGGTGAGAATTGGCGATACCCACGCAATGGTGACGCACCGCAAAGGTCAACGGTCCCCGGTGACCCGCGGGCGGGCCAATGCCCCCGTTTTTGACACCCCGCGTCAGGAGCGATGAAAGGATCGCCTTATGGCATCTCCGACCGCTGAATCTGACCGTATCGAGGAAACCCGGGGCGACGTCACGTATATCCGCACGGACAAGGATCTGCCGCCGGTAGCCGTGATCGACCGTTCGCCGATCAGCATGCGCCACCGCATCATTTTCGGGATCATCGCGGTGCTGGGTGCCATCGCATGGGCGATCATCGCGTTCGTCCGCGGTGAGACCGTCAACGCGGTGTGGTTCGTCATCGCCGCGATCTGCACGTACGTGATCGGCTTCCGGTTCTACGCGCGGCTGATCGAGATGAACGTCATCAAGCCTCGCGACGACAATGCCACTCCCGCAGAGATTTTCGAGAACGGCACCGACTACATGCCAACCGACCGGCGGGTGCTGTTCGGTCATCACTTCGCCGCGATCGCCGGCGCTGGACCGCTCGTCGGCCCGGTGCTCGCGATGCAGATGGGCTACCTGCCCGGCACCATCTGGATCATCATCGGCGCGGTGTTCGCCGGCTGCGTGCAGGACTACATGGTGCTGTCGATCTCCACCCGACGGCGGGGTCGTTCGCTGGGCCAGATGGCGCGCGACGAGCTCGGTACGGTCGGCGGCGCCGCCGCCATCGTCGGCGTCCTTGCCATCATGGTGATCCTGTTGGCGGTCCTCGCACTCGTCGTGGTCGGCGCCCTGGCCGAGAGCCCATGGGGCGTCTTCTCGATCGCGATGACGATCCCCATCGCCCTCTTCATGGGTCTCTACCTCCGGTTCCTTCGCCCCGGTCGAGTGTCCGAGGTGTCACTCATCGGCGTCGTACTGCTGTTGCTGGCGGTTGTCGCGGGCGGATGGGTTGCCGAAACCGACTGGGGCACCGACTGGTTCACCCTGTCGAAGGTGACGCTGTCCTGGTGCATCATCATCTACGGCCTGGCCGCATCGGTACTGCCGGTATGGCTGTTGCTGGCGCCGCGGGACTACCTGTCGACGTTCATGAAGGTCGGTACCATCGCACTGCTGGCCATCGGCATCCTGCTCGCCCGTCCGATCATGGAGGCGCCGGCCGTTTCCTCGTTCGCGAGCAGCGGCGCAGGCCCGGTGTTCGCCGGATCGTTGTTTCCCTTCCTGTTCATCACGATCGCGTGCGGTGCGCTGTCGGGGTTTCACTCGCTGATCTCATCGGGTACGACGCCGAAGCTTCTGGAGAAGGAAAGCCAGATGCGGTTGATCGGCTACGGCGGGATGCTCACCGAGTCATTCGTGGCGATCATGGCGTTGGTCACCGCGGCCATCCTCAATCAGCACCTGTACTTCACGATGAATGCCCCGGCCGCACAGACCGGCGCGACGGCGCAGACCGCCGCCGAGTACGTGAACGGGCTGGGACTTTCGGGGCCACCGATCACCGGCGAGGAGATCACCCGCGCCGCCGAGAGCGTCGGCGAGGAATCGATCGTGTCGCGCACCGGTGGCGCACCGACATTGGCCTTCGGCATGTCCGAGGTGCTTCATTCGGTGTTCGGCGGCGCCAATCTCAAGGCGTTCTGGTATCACTTCGCGATCATGTTCGAGGCGCTGTTCATCCTGACGACCGTCGACGCCGGCACCCGGGTGGCCCGTTTCATGCTCTCGGACGGCCTGAGCAACCTCGGCGGTCCGCTACGCAAGCTGAAGGACCCGAGTTGGCGTGTCGGAGCGTGGATTTGCAGCGTTCTCGTCGTTGCGGGCTGGGGCTCGATCC
This sequence comes from Mycobacterium sp., assembly GCA_044508395.1. Lineage (GTDB taxonomy): Bacteria > Actinomycetota > Actinomycetes > Mycobacteriales > Mycobacteriaceae > Mycobacterium. The sequence goes on from JBIQHU010000091.1 coordinate 5,362, forward strand.
TGATCATGGGCGTCACCGATCCGCTCGGGGGCATCAACACGCTGTTCCCGCTGTTCGGTATCGCCAACCAGCTGCTCGCAGCGATCGCGCTGACCGTCGTCACGGTGGTCGTGATCAAGAAGGGCTATCTCAAATGGGCCTGGGTGCCCGGGGTTCCGCTGCTGTGGGATCTCACGGTGACGCTGACGGCGTCCTGGCAGAAGATCTTCTCGGCCGACCCGAAGCTCGGCTACTGGAAGCTGCACAGCATCTGCAGCGCCGCGCAGGAGGCGGGGAAGCTGTGTTCGACGGCGAAAACGCCTGGGGATGTCGAGAAGATCGTGCGCAACACCTTCATTCAGGGCTCGCTGTCGATCCTGTTCGCAACTCTGGTGGTCGTCGTGTTCGTCGCGGGCGTGATCGTGGCCCTGCGGGCGATCCGAGGTGAGGGTCCGCCGACGACAGAAGACGAGCCCGTGCCGTCACGGATCTTCGCGCCGTCGGGCCTGATTCCGACCAAGGTCGAGAGGGAGGTGCAGAAGCAATGGGACGCGTTGCCGAAATCGGCCGCCAAATCGGTTGGTACTGGAGCTCATTGATGGGTGACAACCACTATCGGCGTTACGTCGCACATCGCAGGCAGACACATCCCGGTGAACCGGTGCTGTCCGAACGGGAGTATTGGCGGATGCGCCACGCGGCGACGGAGTCCAGCCCCAATCCGCGTTGCTGCTAGCACGTCTACCCGGCCACCGTAACGCGCGGGCCGTGCGAGCTAAACTGTTGCCCATACGGTAAGCAACTACAGAGGGGTGCGCCGTGAACAAGGACGACATGATCCCACATCACCAAGGAACAGGCGACCGTCGGCGCGCTACGCAAGGCGGCAGAGGGTCACGACGTCTCCATCCAGGCGCTGTCTCACCACAAGAAGGACTCGAGCCTCGGCGCGACGAGCCTGCAGGACCAGCTGAACAGGGCCACCGCGAACCAGAAGTGAGCGCGCGCTCAGATCACCTGAGCGAGTAGCGGATCGGGAGGTGCTTGGGTCCGCCGACGAAGACCGTCGCCATGTACTCCGGATCGCCGGTCAGTTCTATCAAGTCCAGCCGGGGTAGCAGCTCGGAGAAGAAGCTGTTGACCTCCATTCGGGCCAGGGCTGCGCCCAGGCAGAAGTGCACGCCGTAGCCGAATGCGTTGTGCTTGTTGGGATCACGCCCCACATCGAACTTGAACGGCTCCTCGAAGACATCTTCGTCGCGGTTCGACGACACATACGACAGCAGGACCGACTCCCCCGCCGCGATCGGGACGCCGCGAACCTCGGTGTCCTGCTGCGCCGTACGCATGAACTCCTTCACCGGCGTGACCCACCGGATCATCTCCTCGGTGGCAAGCGGCATGAGGTCCATGTTGGCGCGGAGCCGCTCCCGTTGATCGGGATGCTCGATGAGCGCGTGCATTCCGCCTGAGATGATGTTGCTGGTGGTGTCGTGTCCGGCTGCGGCGAGAATCGCGTAGTACGACACGGTTTCGATGTCGTTGAGGGGCTCACCGTTGACGGTGGCGTTGGCGATGGCCGACGCCAGATCCTCGGTCGGGTTCTCACGGCGCGAGGCCGTCACCGCGGTGAAGTACGCGAACATCTCGAGCAGCGCTGTCATCTGCTCCTCTTTGGTGGTACCCCGCTGGAACTCCTCGTCGTCGTTGCCGAACATCTCCTGCGTGTACTTGAGCATCTTCGGGAAGTCCTGCTCGGGAAGGCCGAGCATCGACATGATCACGTACAGGGGATAGTTCACCGCGACCTGTTGGACGAAATCGCACTCCGGTCCCGCGGCCGCCATCTGGTCGACGAAGCGCTTCGCGAGTTCGTCGATGCGAACCTTCAACGCCCGCATGGCCTTCGGGCGAAACCAGTCCGCACCGATCGCCCGCATCACGCGGTGCTGGGGATCGTCCATGTGGATCAGCGTGTTGATGCCGACGGCGGCCTGCTGCTCATCGCCTTCCTCCGTCATCAACACCGGACGGGGCGAGTTGGTGAAGATGTCGTTGGCGCGTTCGATCGCCATGATGTCGGCGTGCTTCGTGATCGCCCAGAACGGCCGGTAGTCGGGTACCTCCACCCAGGACACCGGCGCATTGGCTCGCAGATGAGTCAACGCCGCATGTAGCGCCTTCTCATCGGTGTAGGACTTGGGATCTGCGAACACCTTCGCCGCTTCATCCATGATCCGGGTAGCCATTACCGGTTCCTCCACTATGTGGTCGGCTCGCGCAGTTCCTGCAATACCGCCGAGATGGTTGATTCCGAAATCGTGCTCGGGAAGCTCACCATGACGCGATCGATCAAGCCGTCGCACCGATCCCGAATCTTGGCTGCCAGCTTGTCGATCGGAGCGACCACCGCGAACGTGTCGAGAATCTCGTCGTCGATGAGCGCGCCCATACCGTCCCAGTCGCCCTTCAGCGACAAGCCGTGCAGTTCGTCGTGCAGCGCACCCCAGCCGTGCAGATCGAGCACCTTCTTGTAGGCCGGGGTCGAACCGTAGAACGCGATCTGTTTGCGGGTGCCGACGGCCGCGGCGTCAAGCTCGGACTCGTCGTTACCCGTGACGACGAACAGTGGGCACGACACCTGAAAGTCGCTGCGCCGCCGACTCGATCGGCTCATCCCCCGCAGCAGCGCGGGCATGGTCACCTCTTCGAAGTAACGCTTGGTCGTAAAGGCATGCGCGAGGATGCCGTCGGCGACCTCACCTGTCATCTCCGTCATCGCCTCACCCACTGCGGCGATGAACACCTTCGGAATGCCGTAGTCATGCGGCTGGGGCATGAACATGGGCGTCATGAGTTTGTGGGTGTAGAACTCACCCTCGAACCGCAGCTTCGTGCCGTCATGCCAACACGCCCAGATCTCGCGCAGTGCGAGCACGAACTCCCGCATCCGGTGTACCGGGCGGCTCCACGGCATGCTGAACCGCTTCTCGATGTGCGGCTGGATCTGCGAGCCGAGCCCCAGGTTGAGCCGGCCCTTCGAGTACTCCTGCAGATCCCAGCCGACGTTCGCGACGGTCATCGGGTTTCGGGCGAACGCCACCGCGATGCTGGTGCCCAGCTCGATGGTGTCGGTGTGTTCGGCGGCCAGCGTCAGCGGCAGGAACGGGTCGTGGTCGACCTCGGCGGTCCAGCAGCCGTCATAACCTCGACGTTCCAGGGTCACCGCTGCGTCGACCACCTTATGGAGCTGGCTGAACACGCCGCCGTCGACCTTGAGGCCGGCGCCGCTTCCCATGACCGCAGACGCTACAGTAAGCAATTCAGTATGGTCAACGTGAACATGCCGGTGCGACGATCGCCTTTTCACGACAGGAAGAGCGCATGACAAACGAGCAGGGCTGGAAGGAGACGCTCGAAGACCTCGAGCTTCGGCGTGAGCGTTCACGAGCCATGGGCGGCCCGGAGCGGGTGGCCAAACATCGCGGCAAGGGCAAGCTCGACGCTCGGGCACGCCTCGATCACCTACTCGACAAGGGCAGCTTCCGGGAGTTCGGCACCCTGGTGGGCGGTGACATCGCCGCCGACGGGATCGTCGCCGGGTCGGGGCTCATCAACGGATCGCCGGTGATGGTGGGCGCGGAGGACTTCACCACACTGGCAGGCAGCATCGGTCCCGGCGGGAACGCGAAGCGCTACCGGCTCGCCGAGTTGGCACTGCGAGACCGGATTCCGTTGGTGATGCTCCTCGAGGGGGCCGGCTTCCGGCCCAGCGGCGAGAACTACGGGCGCACGCCCACCGACCTGCTGGCGCAGGCGCAGTGCTCCGGCAAGGTGCCGATGGTCGGCGGGCTGCTCGGCCCGTCTGCGGGCCATGGCGCGCTGGTGGCTCCGGTGTGCGACTGGACCATCATGAGCAAGCAGGGTGCGATCTTCACCGCCGGGCCGCCGGTCGTGAAAGAGTCCACCGGCGAGGAGATTTCGAAGGAAGACCTGGGCGGCCCGTCGGTGGCCATCGCCAGCGGGGTGATCCACAACCTGGCCGAGGACGACGCGGCGGTGCTCGACGACATCCGGCGCTACCTGTCGTATTTCCCGCCGAGCGCATGGTCGTATCCCGCGTCGCTGCCCGCGGACGAAGCAAGCGAACCGCGCGCGACGCCCGAACTGCTCGACCTCGTACCGCGCGGCAACCGGCGCGTCTACGACATGCGAGCCGTGCTCGACGTGGTGTTCGACGACCGGGGCTGGTTCGAGGTGCAGCCGAAGTTCGGTCAGGCGATGATCTGCGCGCTGGCCCATCTCGGCGGCCACCCCGTCGCGGTGGTTGCCAATCAGCCCAAGGTGCTGGCCGGCTCGATCGACGCCGACGCCGCCGACAAGGCAGCGCATTTCATCAACGTCGCTGACTCCTTCCATCTGCCGATAGTGTTCCTCGCCGACAATCCGGGGATGCTGCCGGGCAGCCGGTCGGAGAAGACCGGGGTGCTGCGCAGCGGTGCCCGGATGTTCGCCGCGCAGACCGCGGCCACCACGATCAAGCTGCACGTAACCCTGCGTAAGGCCTACGGATTCGGGTCGATGGTGATGTCGCTGCTCGGCTTCGACAATCAGAGCGCGACGTTCGCCTATCCGGGCGCCACGATGGGTGCGATGAGCGCCGCCGCTCTGACCAAGGCGTCCCACGCCGGCGAGGACTTGGAGGCCAAGCTGCGTAAGGCCGAGGTGGATGCGTCGTTCCGGTCGGCGGGCCATCTCGGCTTCGACGACCTCATCAGCCCGGAAGAGACGCGCAACGCGCTGCTGTCGGCGCTGCAGCGCGCGATCCACAGCAGGCAGGCCGCCGCAGAGCCGGTGAGCCGCACCGTCATCACGCCCTAGTTTTCTTGCGATTTCGGCGTGGCTGGTCACGCGTAGCGTGACTCAGCACGCCGAAATCACACCTGCGCGCGGTACTCCGCGACGATCGGTTCGAGCTCGTCGGGCGTGCAGCCGTGCATGATGACGGCATCAGCGCCGTAGTCGAACTCCTTGCGGATGCGGTCCACACACTGGCGCGCCGATCCGGTTGCCGACGGCTCCAGCCACTCATCGGGAATGAGCGTGGCGATGTGCTCGATCTGCTCGGCGGTGGCCTTGTGATCGATACCCCCGGCGACGGACTGCACTACCGGGTCGTCCCGGAAGCGTTGCAGCACCGAGAGATCCCAGCCGTTGGTGTTGACGAGCAGTTCGCCGTAGCCCTGCAGGTAGGTCGCCAGCCGCGCCACCGTCTTCTTCAGCCGAAGCTCCTCGGGAAGATGGTCGCCGACGGTCGCGAAACACGACCAGACCTTCACGTCGTCGGGGTTGCGGCCCGCCTGCTCGGCGGCGTCCTTCACGATCTTGACCGCACGCTGCAGGGTTTCGGGCGTGAAGTAGGTGTGCAGGATGACGTCGTCGAACTCGCGACCACCGAGCGCCAATGTCTGCGGGCCGAACGCCACGATCGCAAGTCGGATGTCCTCGTTGAAGTCCGGGTCGAGGAACAGCAACTGGTATTTCCCGATCGGCCCGTCGTGGTTGAAGATCAGCTCGCCGTGCCAGAGCCTTCGCATCACCTGGGCGAAGTCCTCCATCTGGGCGGTCGTCACCGGTGGGACGCCGAACGCCGAGTACATCGCGGCCACCCCGCGGCCGATTCCGAGCGTGAAGCGCCCCTTCGACAGCCGATGCATCGTGGTCGCGTACGACCCGGTGATCAGCGGGTGACGGGTGTTGTGATTCGTTGCGGCGGTGGCGATCTGGATCCGGTTGGTGACCGCCAACGCAGCGCCGGTCAACGACGACGCCTCCTTGACGTTCCAGCGTTCGGAGATGAACGCCGTGCCGAATCCGAGTTCCTCACCGCGACGCGCCTCGTCCATCAACCCAGCAGGGCCCTCACCCCCCGCGCCGGCGAGCAGGTAAAAGCCGAGTTCGTCCAAGACGCGTTCTGTCCCTGCCGGCTGAGCCGGTGATCCTGTCACTGCCGGCTGAGCCGGTGATCCTGTCACTGCCGGCTGAGCCGGTGATTCTGTCACTGCCGGCTGAGCCGGTGATCCTTTCACTGCCAGACCCCTTGTTTGTAGCCGCAATTCCACACTTCGACGATCCGACCGTCGACCACCCGGAAGATCTCCATACTGCCGACGTCGATCTTGGTGCCATCTTTCATCACCATCGGCGACTGGTAGACGATGGCGACATGTTCACCGTCGTCGCCCGCCACCACGAGGTTGAGGTCGAAGCGAATCGACTCGAACATCTCCCAATGGTCGGCGATGCGCGCAACCGCCTGCTCATGGGTCAAGGTCGTCGACTCGCCGACGTCATGGCGGATCACGCTGTCCCCCATCAACTCCTCGGCGAGCGCGAAGTCGCGCTTGTTCCACACCACGAAGTTGTAGAGTTCGACGACTTCTCGGGCTGTGCGCGTCATGCGAACACCTCCAGTGCATCGATCTCGTCGATGGCGGCCACCGCACGATCGGTGAGGGTGAGGCACAAGGCCCTCGACCGCTCCGGCAGCGCCTCCCAACCATTGAGCGTGATGACGGGAAGGACCATCAGATAGGCCGCGGCGAATCGGTAGTGCCGCCATGCTTCGTCGAACGAATAGTCCTGCACACCCTGTGCCGCGAGGAGCGCCACGTATTCACGCACGAGCGCCTCGTCGTGGCCGCGCCGCGCCTCGGTCGGCAGTCCCTGGCTCACCAAGTAGGCGATGTCCGCGGCACCGGCGCCGATGGACGCGAACTGGAAGTCCACCACCTTCATCCGGTCCCCGTCGAAGAACAGGTTGTCGGCCCGGATATCGCCGTGTAGCAGCATCGAGCGTTCGGTCAGGGCCTCGAGTGCCTGGCCTGCGCTGTCGGCGAACCGCACGGCGAAGTCGGCGACGGCGGTCGGTACCGGCGCCGACGAATTATCGAGGTATACCTGCCAACCCGGGCCGAACGCCGGCACCAACAAGTCGCGCACGATCGGCGTATCGATACTCGGGAAGGCGTGAAGGGCACCTGGATTCGTCGTCGACCACGCGTGCAGTCCGGCCAGTGCCGCCATGCAGACCCGCGCTCGGTCCATCGACAGGCCGGCCAGGTGATCGGCATTGTCCCAGTCGGCGAGATCCTCCAGCAGCAGCACGAAATCCGCTGTGTCATCGACCATTCGCGCGGTGTAGACCCGCGGCGTCCCCATCGGCGCCGCGCCGGCGACGTCCTGGTAGAACGCCAACTCACGGCGGTACCCACCGAGCACTTCCATCGCTCCGCGGGCCTCGGACACTGCGGGCAGTTTCGCGATCAACGTCGACGGGACACCATCACCGGTGAGGTGCAGCCGGTACAGCAGCGACGAGAACCCGCTGTCCTGGGCGATCTGCTCGGCACGGACCTCGGTCACCTCGCGGCCAAGTGCACTGGTCAGCCATTGTGGAGTCAGGCCGTCGACACCGCCGGGAACCAGCGTCGTGCCCGCACTCATCGTTGAGTTCCTCCGCACCTCATTTGACGCAACGCACCTAACATAGTTGCCTCCGTGACCGGTTCATTCGGGAGGACGGGTCGACTCGCGGATGCTCCGGAGGAACTTCTCCGAGGCGCGCTGGACCCCCGCGGCGAACAGATGCCCGACATGGCTCCCCGGATGCCAGTACAACTCGCCACCCCACCGTTCATGCAGGCGCTGAGCGGGTTCACGCATCGCCATTCTGTCGTGCCAGGCACCCACGATCAGACGGTTCGGCGGTGGCGGCGTCGGCTCTACATCGAGGTGGTCTACGACCGACGACACCGCTGCCACCGTGTCGGACTGCAGCAGCGCGATGGTCTCCCGCACCGAAGGTCCCCACCGGCCCAGGTGCTGGGCGATCATTCCGTTCAGTCCGAAGATCGGCGTGTAAACCGCTACACCGTCGACCTTTTCGAGGTGAGCCACCAACGCCGCCACCGGACTACCCATCGACACCCCCGATACCGCTATCGCGGTGGACTGCGGTCGCAGCCATCGGACCACCGCGCGGACCTCCGACACGATGCGCATCATGCCCGCGACGTTGTTCAGCGGATCCATGTTGGGGTAGCTGGGCCACGCCCTTCGGCGGGCACCGTGGCCCGGCTGCACGGGCAACGCGATGTTGAAGCCCAGTTCGTCCTGAATTCGACGGGCCCGCGAGAACAGCAGGTCGATCGGTTGCCCCTGGCCCGCGCCGTGCACCCACACCAGCCAGGGGCGCTGGTCATCACCCGTGCGGCAGAGGTGCACCACCGCCGTCGCGGGACCGCCCAGGCCCTCGGCCGCCAGCGACTGCGGCAGCCGAGGATCGTGGTCAAATCTGAGCTGCTCATACGCCAGTCGCCCGATCCGGCGCCGTCGAACAGACTTGACCCGCAACGGTTCCGGCTCCGAGTTGGCCTCGACCACGCTCAGCCCGGACAGCTCGTCCGCCGCGGCATAACAGGCGTCGACGGTCCGCTCGAGTTTCGGCGGCGGAGCGGTCAAGGTCATGCCGGACAAGGCGAGTTCGTCGAGCACCACCTCACCGAATTGCCGCCCTCCGAGCCGCGACACGGGCTTCCAGTCGTCTGAGCCCGCTGCCGCGGCATGCGCCCGGGGCAACACCCCGACGAAATCGCGGCCGATGATCCTGGCGCGTTCGGAGGCTTTCATGCGAGCTTGAATCCGGGATAGCCGGCGTCCGCGATCTCGTCGCACCGCCTCCGATACTCCGGAATCCCGGCGGTGTAGCCCATGTACATCCGTTTCTTCCCCGGCACGTTGCCGCCGTTGTACCAGGAGTTGCACGACGGATCGACAAGCACCGTGGGCGCGACGAGTTCTGTCGTGTGTTCGATCCATTCCCGCTGCGCATCTGGCAGCGCCTCGATGGTGCGATATCCGTTGGCCCGCAAATACCCGATGCAGTCGCCGATCCACTCCACATGTTGCTCCAGGGCGGCCACGAAATTCGTTGCCGCCGAGGGACTTCCGGGTGCTTGCACGATGAACAGATTCGGAAAGCCCGCGACGGCGATCCCCAGATAGGTGTACGGGCCCTCCGACGTCCAGAAGTCGCCCAACGACATTCCGTCGCGGCCATGGACATTGATGCGGGTGAGCGCACCCGTCATCGCGTCGAACCCGGTGGCGTAGATGATCACGTCGAGGTCGTGATGCCCCTCTTCGGTACGGATGCCCGTCGGCGTGATCTCGACGATCGGCCCCTTGCGAAGGTCCACCAACGTCACGTTGTCGCGGTTGAACGTCTCGTAGTAACCCTGGTCGATGATCGGGCGCTTGCACCCGAACGGATGGCTCGGCGTCAGGGATGCCGCCGTCTCCGGGTCCTTCACGATGCGGGCGACGGCCTCGCCGTAGAGCTTCGCCGCCATCCGGTTGGCCTCGATGTCGAAGAAGACGTCGCCCCAGCTGAGCGCGCCCATCACACCGTTCTCCTCGATCGCGCGAAGTTGCTCTTCCCGCGACGCCGACTTCAACGGTGGTTTCGCCATCATCTCGAACAGCACCGAGAACGCGCTCAACCGCGCCGCCCCGACCGCGTGCGCATGTTGAGCGGCCCGGATCTCGGCGTAGTTCGCTTTCAGTTCGTCCAGTTCGCCGTCGTCGAACGCGCGCACCTCCCATGGCAGCGTGTAGGCCGGCGAGCGCTGAAACACCGTGAGGTGCTCCGCCTGCTGAGCCACCACCGGGATCAGTTGTACGCCGGTCGAACCCGTGCCGATGACGCCGACGCGCTTACCCGAAAGCTCGAACCCGTCCTTCGGCCAGCGGCCCGTGAACAGCGATGCGCCTGCGAAGGTGTCCATGCCCGGGAAATCGGGATCGATGGGCACCGACAGGATGCCGGTGGCGGCAACAACGTATGACGCGACAAACGATTCGCCTGCTTGAGTTCGGACCACCCACTCGGCGGCCGCTTCGTCGAAGGTCATCGCCACGACCTTGGTGTTGAAGCGGATGTCGCGGCGCAGGTCGAGCTTGTCAGCCACGAAGTTCAGATACGCCTCGATCTCCGGCTGGGCCGGCATGGTCTCCGTCCATACCCACTCCTGCTGGATCTCTTCGGAGAAGCTGTAGGAGTACTCGATGCTCTCGATGTCGCAGCGTGCACCCGGGTAGCGATTGAACAGCCATGTTCCACCGACATTCTCGGCCGCCTCGAGCGCAAGGGTCCGAACACCGCGCTCGCGCAGTAGGTGCAGTGCGTACAGGCCGGAGAATCCGGCTCCGATGACGATCGCGTCGAGTCGGACAGGACTGGGCATAGTCACGCGTCGGCACCTCGTATTCGCTCCGGCGGGAGATACTGTAATGGTTACAGTATCAGGCGAAGGCCGACCCGATGGCGCAATTGGATGCCCGTTGACTCCAGACAGACGCCGTTAACGCACGCCCAGGGTCACACTGCGCCCGCACCCGCCAGTCGTGCTTCGCGCCGTTGCTCGTAGTGGCGGGCCCTGTCCTCTACCAGACCGAGGAAGGCTGCCAACTCCTCCCGCGTACGCTCCCCTTCGCCATCGAGGTCGTCGCGTTCGAACACCCGCCAGAACCGCAACACCGGACGCACAACGTCGTCGAGATGTGAACGGAGGTCGTAGATACCGGCCTTGGCGATCGTCACTGCGTTCTCTGCGAATCCGGGCATGGTGCTGCCGGGCATCTGGAAGTTGATGACCTCGTGAGCGATCGCGGCCATGGTCGCATCGGGCGCGATGTCGAACGCGGCCTCAACGAGGTTCCGGTAGAAGACCATGTGCAGGTTCTCGTCGGTCGCCACCCGGGTGAGGAGTTGTTCGGCGATCGGACAGCCCGAAGCCCTGCCGGTGTTGCGGTGACTGATCCGGGTGGCCAGTTCCTGAAACGACACGTAGGCCAGCGCTTCCAGCATCGACTTGTCGCCAGAGTCGTAGCCGGCCTTCATGTGCACCATGCGGGCCTCTTCGAGCGCGACGGGATCGACGCCCCGGGTGACGATGAGGTAGTCGCGAATCGCGATGCTGTGCCGCGCCTCTTCGGCCGTCCACTGACCGACCCATTGCCCCCAGGCGCCGTCCGGCCCGAAGCGCAGAGCGATTTCCCGGTGGTAGGCGGGCAAGTTGTCCTCGGTCAGGAGGTTGACGAACAGGGCCGCCTTCGCAACCTCATCGAGGGGCGAATCCTCCGGGACCCAGTCCTGCCCGCCGAGTAATGCGAAGTCACGCCCGCGGCTCCAGGGCACGTAGTCGTGCGGGTTCCACGGTTTGGCCTTCTCGAGGTGGCGGTTCAGATTGGCCTCCACCACCGGTTCCAGCTCGGTGAGCAATGCGGTTTGGGTTGACGTCATAGAGGTCTTCCAATACTTAGGCTTTACCTACGGCTGCGTAACCTACGCTACCGTAGGTTGACGGAAATGCAAGCGATGCGCATTTCGACCTGATCTGCCTGACAGCCAGCCTTTTTCGCGGCGAACCGCCGCTCACCAGCCCGCTCATCACCCCTGTCGAAACCTCTACTGTAATATCTTCCGTTAAATACGCTGGCGTTTGGGAGGCGACGTGAAAGTCCCGTTCACCTGGAAAGTCACCGGCTGGTTCATGGTGGGGTGGTCGGCCGAGTTTCCGCAGGGCGAGACCCGTCCCCTCCGATACTTCGGCGAAGACCTTGTCGCCTACCGCGACGAGTCGGGCGAACTGCACGTGCTGTCGGCGCACTGCAAGCACCTCGGCGCGCACATCGGACACGGCGGCAAGGTCGTCGGCGACTGTGTCGAATGCCCGTTCCACGGCTGGCGCTGGGGCCCCGACGGGGCAAACCGCTACATCCCGTATCAACCGGATCGGCCCAACCGGGCGCTCAAGCTCCGGGTGTTCCCCGTCAACGAACAGCACGGCTGCGTGTTCGTCTGGCACCAACCACAGGGCAAGGAGCCGCAGTGGGAGATGCCCGACATCTTCCTGTCGTTCCCGCAGTTCGAGACCGACCCGTCGGCGTATTACCGCCCCTACCCGGAGTTCTCACGGCGGACCGAGAACGAACCGGTACATCCCCAGATCGTGGCCGAAAACGGCCCGGACAGTTCACATTTCCGCTACGTGCACGGCGCCTCCGTGACACCGGTCAACCTGGAATGGCGGATCGCCGACGAGCAATGGCAGTTCCTCACCGGATGGCCGGATGCGCGCAGCGACGACCCGAACAAGATGGCGCTGCATATCCACAGCCACATGTTCGGCCTCGGCGGCGCGATCAGCGTGTTCGAGGGATCGTCGAATCACCGGCTGATCTTCGCCGTCACTCCTGTCGAGGACGGACTCTCGACGATGTTCTACTCCATCTGGTGGCCCAAGCGCGACGGCGAGACGTCCGACGTACCTCCGGACGACGTCCGCGAACGCGTCGAGAAGCAGTTCCTGCGCACAGTGTGGGAGGACCTCGACATCTGGCGCTACCAGGAGTACATCGAGAATCCGCCGCTGGCGAAGATCGACGCAAAACCCTATATGGCGCTGCGGAAGTGGGCGCAGCAGTTTTATGAGGTCCCCGCATCGGTATGAGAATCGACCTCGCCGACCTCGCTGCACCTTCCCACACCGCGATCGTCACCCAGGAATGCCAGGGGGCCGTAGTCGGACCGAACGCCGGTCTGGCCGCGCTCGCGAAGGAAGCGCGCCGGGAAGCACTTCCCAACATCGAACGGCTACTGCCCGTCGCCAGAGGGGCCGGCGTAAAGATCGTGCACTGCCTCGTCCAGCGCAGACCCGACGGACTCGGTAGCAACCACAACGCGAAGATCTTCGCGATCGGCGATGGCTCGGGAGGCGCGATCGGTATCACGCCGGGCACCCCCGGCGCCGAGCTGCTACCCGAACTCGGGCCGGCACCAACCGATCTCACGCTCCGGCGCTGGCACGGCATCGGCCCCATGGGCGGCACCGACCTCGACGCCGTGCTACGCAACCTGGGGGTGACGACGATCGTCGCCGTCGGCGTCTCGGTGAACCTGGCCATCACCAACCTGTGCATGGATGCCGTGAACAAGGCCTACCGCGTAGTGCTACCACGCGACGCGGTCGCCGGTATCCCCACCGCGTACGCCGACACGATCATCGACAACATGCTGTCGCTACTCGCGACCATCACGACCACCGAGGACCTGATCGAAGTGTGGAACTAACCGTGACCGAAACCGACCACCAGAGCACGGCTTTCCCCGAGATCACGCCCACCGAGACCAGCCCGGAACTCGGCCGGTTCATGACCGCCATGCGGCGCCTGCAGGACATCGTCGTATCGACCAATCCCGACAATGCGCTGTGGGCCGACTCCGCCAACCGGATCGAAGAAGTGTGCGCGTGCCTGGAAGCGTGCCGCGCGCCGCAGGGGGTCGCGCCCGCCGGCCGCGACCCGCACCTGCCGGGCCTGGGTCATCCGCTGATGCCGCCGTGGACGATGACGGAGTTCGGGCCCGACGGCGTCGTCATGGAGGGCCACTTCAGCCGCTTCCACGTCGGTGGCAACAACGCCGTACACGGCGGCGTCATACCGCTGTTCTTCGACTGGCATTTCGGGATGATCGTCTCGGCCGCGGGCCGCGCGAACAGCCGCACCGCCTACCTGCACGTCGACTACCGCAAGATCACGCCGATCGACCAACCACTGGTTTCGCACGGTCGGATAGATTCCATCGATGGGCGGAAGGCCTTCGTCACCGCAACGATGACAGACTCTGACGGCAACGTCCTCAGTGAAGCCAACGGCCTGATGGTCCGCCTGCTGCCACACCAGCCATGAGAGGCATGATGTCCGACTCCGCACCACAGTTCACCGTTCCGGCCGCCTTCGACACTGTCGCCGCGGTGATCGGTGACCGTGACTACGTCGTCCAGGGCGACCGCCGCTACACCTACGCCCAGATCCTGGAACGGTCCAACCGACTCGCCTCCTACCTGCACGCCCGCGGATTGGGCGTCAAGACCGAACGCTCCGAGCTCGCCGGCCACGAGGTGGGCCAGGACCTGCTCGGCATCTACGCGTACAACGGGCCCGAATACATCGAGTCGATGCTCGGTTCATGGCGAGCCCGGGTCGCACCGTTCAACGTCAACTACCGCTACGTCAAGAACGAGCTGCACTACCTACTCAACGATTCCGGCGCGACCGCACTGGTCTACCACGCGACGTTCGCGCCCCGCGTCGCCGAGGTACTCCCCCAGCTTCCGCACCTGCGCGTGCTCATCCAGATCGCCGACGAGTCGGGCAACGACCTCGTCCACGGGGCGGTCGACTACGACTCGATCGTCAGGTCGGGGCCGTCCGAGCCGCCGCCGGTCGAGCCGTCGCCCGACGACCTCTACGTCCTCTACACCGGCGGCACGACCGGCATGCCCAAGGGCGTCCTGTGGCGCCAGCACGACATCTTCATGACGTCGTTCGGCGGTCGCAACATGGCCACCGGAGAGCTCACCACGTCCTATGACGACATCACCCAGCGCGTCAAGGAGAACCCCGGCACCAAGGTCTTCACCCTCCCGCCGCTGATGCACGGTGCCGCACAGTGGAGTGTGATGACCGCGCTCACCACCGGGCAGACCGTTGTGTTCTCGGAGACCCCGCAGCGGTTCGACGCCGACGAGGTCGTGCAAACAGTCGAGCGGGAGAAGGTGCTCGCAGTGCAGGTGGTCGGCGACGCGATGGCCCGCCCATTGGCCGATGCCATCGAACGGTCATCGGCGGACCTGTCGTCGATGGCGGTGGTGGCCAACGGCGGGGCGCTGCTGACCCCGACCGCAAAACAGCGGCTGATCGACGTCAAGCCCGGCCTGATCGTCATGGACGGCGTCGGGTCCTCGGAGACCGGGATCCAGATGAACCACATGTCGGCCCCTGGCGCCGTGTCGACCGGCAAGTTCAACGCGGGCCCGGACACCTTCGTCGCAAACGAGGATCTTGACTCGATTCTGGAGCCCGGCCATGAGGGCATCGGCTGGCTGGCCCAGCGTGGTTATGTGCCACTGGGCTACAAGGGTGATGCGGCCAAAACGGCCAAGACGTTTCCGGTCATCGACGGCGTGCGGTTCTCGATACCGGGCGACCGTGCGCGCCATCTCGCCGACGGCGGTATCGAGTTGCTCGGCCGCGAGTCGCAGACCATCAACTCGGGCGGGGAGAAGATCTTCGTCGAGGAGGTCGAGACCGCGCTGCTGTCACACCCCGCGGTGGCCGACGTCGTGGTTTCCGGCCGGCCGAGCGAGCGGTGGGGGCAGGAGGTGGTCGCGATCGTGGCCCTCGTCGACGGCGCCAGCGCGGACGCCCAGGAGCTGATCGACCACGCATCGACGTCCATCGCGCGGTACAAACTGCCAAAGGCGGTGGTCTTCCGGCCCGTCATCGAGCGGAGCCCGGCGGGCAAGGCGGACTACCGCTGGGCGCGTGAGCAGGCCATCAGCGGAGACGCCTAAGCCGACGGAATCCAGTTGCGCGGCAGCGTAATTCCCGGTTGAGGGCGCTGCGCATCAACTAACCGGAAGTCATCAACGCGCGGCACTGGGGCGCGCGGCGGCCCAGTTCATCAGCGACCATTTCCCAAGTCATTGTCTGACCCACCAGAATTGTTTACTGTCGATCTTACTGTCGGCCATTCGATGGTGTGACGGCCGTGGACGGGGCCGGAAGGACTGGGTGCAGATGAGCAGAGTCGTGGTCGTCGGTGCGGGATCGGGAATCGGTGCCGCCGTTGCGAAACACTTCTACGACCGGGGCGACCACGTGCTGGCGGTCGACGTCCGGGAGCAGCAGACACCCGCCTCCGAGTATCGGCGCTGCGACCTACGCGACGCCTCCGAGATCGACGCGCTGCTCGGCGGGATCGGCTCGGGCTGGGACATGCTTGCCCATGTCGCGGGAATCCCTGGCACCGCACCGGCCGCCGATGTGTTGAACGTCAACTACCTCGGCATGCGGTTGTTGGTCGAAGGCATGCTGCCTCTGCTGCGCAAGGGCGGGTCGATTGTCACCGTGGCGTCGACGGCGGCACTCGGCTGGGATCAGCGGATCGAAATCCTCGACGGACTCCTCGAACTCACCGACAGCGATGCCGTCGCGCGTTGGCAGGATCAGCAGGATCCGACGTATCCGGTGTACAGCACCTCCAAGCAGGCGGCGATCCTGTACACCAGACGGCTTGCCGGCCCCGCGTGGGCCAAGTACGGGGTGCGGGTCAACACCGTCAGCCCGGGACCCGTCGAAACGCCGATCCTCGCCGACTTCGAGCAGACGATGGGCAAGGAGGTCCTCGACATGTGTCGCGCGACGGTGGGCAGGCACGCGAGTGTCGACGACATCGTCCCGGTCATCGCGTTCCTCGGTTCACCGGAGGCGCGCTGGATCACCGGCCAGGACATTCACGTCGACGGAGGCTTCGTCACGTCAATGACCGCCGGGCCGCCTGTCCAGCTGGTATAGTCTACTGTAATATTTACAGTACCGTTCGCAGGACCGAGTCGGACCCGGAGATGCTGGAGCAGTCGTGGAGAGCTCAGTGCACAACGTGACGATCGAAGAGGCGGCCGACCTCCTCCGCGACCCCTATCCCCTGTTCGCCAGAAGGCGGCACGAGTTCGGTGTCTTCAAGGGCAGCGTCATGGACTGGTCCAAGACACCGGAGTCCATGCTTCCCGAAAACCTCTATGCCGCGGTCTCCTTCGATGCGGTCAACAGGGTGTTCCGTGACAGCAAGGCCTTCAACTCCCACATCTACGACAGCACCATCGGCCTGTTCATCGGTCCAACGATTTTGGCCATGGAAGGCAAGGAGCACTGGGAGCATCGCAACCTGGTGTCCGCGGCATTCAAAACCCGATCGCTGGCGCGATGGGAACCTGAGATCGTCCGCCCGGTCGTCAACGGGCTGATCGACGAGTTCATCGACGTCGGGCACGCCGAGCTGGTCAAGCAATTCACCCTCGAGTTCCCCACGCGGGTCATCTCCAAGCTGTTGGGCCTGCCCGAGGAAGACCTGCCGTGGTTCCGCAAGCGCGCGGTGGAGTTGATCAGCTACCACATCAAATGGAAGCGCGCGTTCGAGGCGTCTGCGGCGCTGAAAGACTATTTCCTGCAACAGATCGAGCTGCGCCGCAGTAAGCCGACCGAGGACATCATCGGCGACCTGGTGACCGCCGAGATCGATGGCGAGAAGCTCTCCGACGAAGCCATCTACTCGTTCCTGCGCCTACTGCTACCCGCCGGGCTGGAAACCACCTTCCGGTCGTCGGGGAATCTGATCTTCCTGCTGCTCACCCATCCCGAGCAGTTCCGCGCGGTGCAGGCCGACCGCAACCTCATCGGACCTGCGATCGAGGAGGGACTGCGGTACGAGACCCCGCTGACGACGGTGCAGCGCTACGCCGCCGAGGAGACCGAACTCGAAGGCGTCACCATCCCGCAGGGCGCGGTCATCGACGTGTGCATTGGATCGGCCAACCGTGACGAACGGCGGTGGGAACGTTCCGAGGAGTTCGACATCCACCGGAAACGCGTGCCGCACATCTCCTTTGCCGCAGGCGAGCACACCTGCATGGGGCTGCACCTCGCGCGCATGGAAACGCGTGTCGCCCTGGAGTGCCTGCTGGATCGACTGACCGATATCCAACTCGTCACCGACGACAATCCCCACATCCACGGGCAGCCTTTCCGCTCCCCCACAGCCATTCCCGTGACATTCGCTGCCGCTGGTTGAGTTGTGGCCGCCAACACCAAGGCCGATGTCCGCAAGCGACGGGACCGCGGATCGATCAGTGCCGACGAAATCATCTCCGGCGCTTTCGAAGTCGCCGCGCAGGTGTCGATCGACAATCTCAGTATGCCGGCACTCGCGAAACATCTCGATGTCGGAGTCACGAGCATCTACTGGTATTTCCGGCGCAAAGACGACCTGCTCGACGCCATGGCCGATCGCGCGCTGGAGCAGTTCGAGTTCACCGTGCCGACCATTGACGCG
>JBIQHU010000092.1:0-23278 GCA_044508395.1 Mycobacterium sp.
CGGCGATGATGTTCTCGTTGATGGCATTGGCGGCGGCGGCATTTCGGGCCGGGCAGCGCGATCCGGAAATCACTCAGGCGTTCAGCGACTTCTTCTGGCTGTGGTTCATCGGCATCGTCGGCACCATCGTGATGCAGAACATCACGCTGGCGATCGCGTCGTTCACCGACAAGAGCGACCCCCCGACATTCCCGCGCTGGTACGGCTTCCTCAACCTCTGGGTGGCGATGTTGTCGCTGCCGGGCTGCGTGGTGATCGCCATGAGCAACGGACCCCTCGCCTGGAACGGCGTGTTCGCCTATTACCTGCCGGGCCTTGCCTTGATCGTCTGGATGATCGGCACGACCGTCGTGCTGCTGAAGTCCATCACGGCGCAGGAAGCGGCCGAAAGTCAGCTGGCCGCGGCGCAGTGACCGCGGCATCGACGCTGCCGGGCGAACCCTCCGCCCGGCGGATCCCCGGCGAGTCCGGCACGTGGGTGTTCCTGTTCGGCGACATGCTGGTGTTCGGCGTCTTCTTCATCACCTTCATGGTCGAGCGGGCGAAGGCCCCCGACGTGTTCGACGCCGCACGCACGTCGCTGCACATCGGCGTCGGCGTCACCAACACCATCGTGTTGCTCACCAGTTCGCTGTGTGTCGTAGTCGCGCTCGGAGCTCTGCGTGCCGGCGCGAAATCCATTGCGGGCAACGCAGTTTCCGCGGCGATGGGGTGCGGGCTGGTGTTCATCGGGCTCAAGGTGTTCGAGTACGTCTCGCTGGCCGGCACCGGCCATGGTCCGGGCGCCAACAACTTCTTCCTCTACTACTTCATCCTGACCGGGCTTCACCTGTTCCACGTCTGCGTCGGCGTCGGGGTTCTGCTGGTACTGCTGACGCAAACCCGGCGGCCGGAACTCAGCTCCACCCGGATGGCGGTCGTCGAGGGCGGCGCGTGCTTCTGGCATCTGGTGGACCTGCTGTGGATCTTCCTGTTCGCACTGCTGTATCTGGTGAGCTGATGAAGGGCCCCTCCGTGCTACAGCTGGTCCGTAACCGGGCGGGTTTCTCCTGGCTGGTGCTCATCGCGGCGACGGTGGTGTCGTGGGCCGTCGGCGCCGAACACGGCACCGGTTCGATCGTCGCGGTCGTCGTGCTGGCGATTGCGGCGATCAAGGTGCGCCTCGTCGGACTGGACTTCATGGAACTGCGTCACGCGCCGATACCGCTGCGGGTGATGTTCGAGTCCTATTGCTGCGTCATGTGGGCGGTGCTGTCCGGCCTGTACCTCTGGCTGTAGTCAGCGCAGTTCGGAGATCACCTTCGCGAACGCCTCGCCGTGCTGCTGCTGCACGGTGATGTACGTGACGCCGTAGGTGTCGCGGAGTTCGCGGATCCGGTCTGCGATGTCTTTCGGCGTGCCGGAGAACACCGCGGGCGTCCGCAGCATCTCGTCCTCGGACAGATCGGGCAGGAAGCGGCGCACGAGCGACAGGTCGGGGACGCCCGAGTTGTCGGTGGGCAGGGCGATCACCGAGAGGTTCAGTTCCAGCTCGTCGAAGCGGTCGCCCGCCGCGTCGCGGATGAAACCGATGCGATCGGCCAGCGGATCGGAGTCCGGGCCGATCGGGGCGCCACCCGTCAGTCCGATGATGTTCGCCCTCTGTGCGGCGAGCGTGAGCAGCTTGTTGCCGTTCCCGGCGATGAGGATCGGCACGTCGGGGGCGTGTTCGTTCATGTGCTCCGTGACGTGGCGCAGCCACTCGACCCGCTGGCCTGCGGTCGGGTACGGCAGCTCGGCCTGCTCGAACTCCTCCTTGACGTATCCCGCGCCGAGGCCGAGGTCGAAGCGCCCGCCGCTGAGATCGCGCAGCGTGGTGACATCGCGGGCCAGCAGCGCGGGCCGGTAGAAGCCGGCGTTGAGCACGAACGTGCCGACCCGCAGCGTCTTGGTCGCCATGGCCATCGCCGTCATCATCGGGAAGGGTGCCGTCGTGTAGAGGTGGTCGGCCATGTGGATGACGTCGTAGCCCATGTCCTCCGCGCGGCGGGCCCAGTCCTGGACTGATTCTTGGCGACGTGCGGCCTGCAACCCGACACCGAATCGGAAATCTTTGACCATGAGGCGATCGTAGAAGTATTGCGGGCGATGTTTAGGAGATGTCGGCCGCGGGCATGATTTCTGCCGCCGACCTACCAACTAAGGACTTTGCACCCGATCCGGTCCGTCGTGAGCCCGTCTCCGACGGGCCGGATCAATTTTCAGCTCATGGCCACTCATCCCACGATCGGTGTCGAAGAGGAATTTCTCCTCGCCGACCCCGCCTCCGGCGAACCGGTTGCCGTCAACGAGACGGTCGCCGGTGAGGCGGCCGAACGCGGCGTGAAGCTACAGCTAGAGCTGACCAGCTGCCAGGTCGAGACCACCACCGATGTCGTCGGCGGCACCGGGGAACTCGCCGGTCAGCTGCTCAGACTGCGTCGTATCGCGGCCGAGGCCGCTGCGGCCGCCGGTGCCCGGCTGCTGGCCGTCGGGCTGCCACCGACGGTCCCGCACGAGTTCCCGATCACCGACACGCCGCGGTACCGCGAGATCGCCGACAGGTTCGGGATGATCGCGCACGAACAGGGCATCTGTGGGGCCCATGTGCACGTCGCGGTGCCGAGCCGCGAGGCCGCAATACGGGTCAGCAACCGGCTGCGGCCGTGGCTGCCGCTGTTGCTGGCACTGACCGCGAACTCGGCGGTGTACCGCAGTACCGACACCGGCTATGCGAGCTGGCGCAGTCTGTTGTGGGCGCGGTGGCCGAGCGCCGGTCCGCCGCCCGAGTTCGACTCCGTCGACGAGTACGACGCCGTCGTGCACATGCTGCACCACGCGGGCGCGATCCTGGACGACGGCATGGTCTATTGGGACGTGCGGCCCTCGGCGAACTTCCCGACCATCGAGGTTCGCGTCGCCGACGTGCCCGCCACAGTGGCCGAGACGGTGCTGCTGGCCGCGCTCGTCCGCGCGGCGGTGATGACGGCGCTCGACGACGAGACGCACAGAGAACCGGTGCCCTCGCTGACGCCGCACGCACTGCGGGCCGCGTACTGGAGAGCGGCGCGCGACGGCCTCGACGGCGAAGCGTTGGACCTCGTCGAAAGCCACGAGAGCGCCCCGGCGCGAACACTGTTGGGCCGCATGGTCGAACGCCTACGGCCGGCGCTGGAAGCGGTGGGCGACTTCGAGCTCGTCACCGGCGAACTGGACCGCATCGCCGAGCAAGGCAACGGGGCGATGCGGCAACGCCGGGCGTGGCAGCGACGTCATGACGTCGCAGACGTGATTGACGTGGCCGCAGCGGCAACGCTGGCCGGCACCTAGGTCAGTGGCAGCGCCGCGAAGGGCTCGGTGGTGGGCAGCGTGGAACCGCCTGGGGGTTCGACGGTGAACGCCAGCGTGCTCGACCCGTCGAGATCTGGCAGCACCGCCGTGGTCGACGGCGCCACCGTCTGGGCGTCCATCGTGCCTGCGGAATGCGGTCCGTCGTCGTTGATCAGCCACATCTGATAGACGGTGCCGGCTTCGGGGGGAGGGACGTTGTTCATCACGAGCACGCCCGCGTTCTTCTCGCGGGAGAACACCACCGTCGCGGTGCCGCCGCCGGGGATGTCGCCGAAAACGGTGCGCACGTCCGGCGCCGCGAAAACCTGCTCGGCCGTCGACACCGTCGGTGCGGGACGCAGCGCCAGTCCGACGCCGAGTGCGCCGAGTCCGATGACGACGGCCGCCGCGGCGGCCAGAATCGTCGCGCGCCACGGCCTCGGCTTCGGCCGCAGCGGGACGACCGGGTCGGTGCGTACACCGCGCAGCACCCGGTCGCGCAGTTCGTCGGGAGGTTCGACAGCGGTGACGGCCGAGATCACCGCCATGGTTTCGCGGACGGCCCGCACCTCATCGTCGAAGGCCCGCGCGACGTCGGGCGGGGCGGCCGCGATGCGGCGCTCGATGTCCGCGCGCTCGTCCTCTGGTGTCGCGTGCAGCGCATACGGGGTCGCGAGGGCGATCAGGTCGTCGGCGGGTTGAGTCATGTGAGCCCCAAACACCGGCGCAGGCCACGAATGGCGTCGCGCATCCGGGATTTGATCGTCGCGAGGTTGGCCGACAGGCGCTCGGACACCTGGGCGTAGGTCAAACCGTCGTAGTAGGCGAGCTGGATGGCCTCGCGCTGGGTGTCGGTCAGCGAGCCAAGACAGTCGACGACCTGCTGCCGCTCCTCGCGCAGGAGCACGGCGTCGGCGACCTGGTCGGAAGGTGGTTCGACGTTCGCGGCGCCGAAGCGGGACTCGCGCTGGCTGCCGGCCTGCTCGGAACGCACACGGTCCACCGCTCGCCGGTGGGCCAGGGTCAGCAGCCACGACAAGGGCGAGCCGGCGGCGGGGTTGTACGCGTCCGCTGTGCGCCAGACCTGCAGGTAGATGTCCTGCGTGGTTTCCTCGCTGTAGCCGGGATCGCGCAGCACCCGGGTGACCAGGCCGAATACCCGTGCCCGGGTCTGGTCGTAGAACGTCGCGAACGCGTCGACGTCCTGCTGGGCCACCCGGCGCAGCAGTTGGTCGAGGTCCGTGGTCACAGGGCGTAGCCTATCGACCGCGATCGGTACCGTCACGGTAATCGCGATCTAGGCGGAAGCGGTACGAAAAATGAAGTACGGGAACGGTATTCATCGAATCCAGGTCGGTCGGCCATGTACTTCTCGGTGAGCCGGGCGCCGGTGGCGTACACCAGGAAGTACGTCATCAGCACCGGCGACAACACGGTGGTCAGCGAGATCCAGCCCGCGATGCTCGCCAGCCACAGCCCCCACCACACGCAGGCGTCGCCGAAGTAGTTCGGGTGCCTGGTCCACGCCCACAGTCCGCGATCCATGATGATGCCCTTGTTGGCGGGGTCGGCCTTGAACCTGCGCAACTGGTGATCGCCGACGGCCTCGAACAACAGCCCGAGGGCCCACACCGCCACACCGGCGATCAGCAGCAGGGGTACCGGTGTGGGTCCGAGGACAGCCGAAAGTTGCAGCGGCAGAGAGACAAACCACGTCGCCGCTGCCTGGATCAGAAACACCTTGCGGATGACGTGACCCGCCGAGAAGTCGCCGCGCAGCAGATCCCGATAGCGCGGATCTTCGCCCTTGCCAGCCGATTTGACGATCATGTGCCAGGTCAGCCGCAATCCCCACACCGCCACGAGGGCGAGCAGCAGGATCCGACGGAACAGATCACCCGAGCCGAGGGCGGCAGCTACGGCGGCCACCGCGACGAAGCCAACCCCCCATGCGGCGTCGACGACGTTGTAGCGGCCGATGCGACGGCCGACGAGGAACGTCGTGGCGTGCACCACGACGAGAACGGCCAACGAGGCCGCGGTGACGACTAGGAATTCCATTGCCGACGCCCGGACGGTGCGAACGTCCACTGATACACATCGAGATACCCGGACCGGAAACCGGCCTCCGAATAAGCCAGGTAGAGCTCCCACATCCGATGGAACACCTCGTCGAAACCCAACTCTGTCACAGCATCCCGTCGCGCCACGAAGCGTTCCCGCCAAATGCGCAGCGTTTCGGCGTAATGCGTTTGCAGGGAGACCATGTCGACCGTGCGTAGCCGGGTGCTGGACTCGGTGATTCCGACGATGGCCTCGGTCGAGGGGAGGAGTCCGCCGGGGAAGATGTACTTCTGGATCCAGGTGTGGGTGTTGCGGGTGGCCAGCATGCGCTCATGCGGCATGGTGATCGCCTGGATCGCGACCCGGCCTCCGGGCGCCACCAGCCGGTCGAGGGTTTGAAAATACCTGGGCCAGAACTGGTATCCGACCGCCTCGACCATCTCCACCGAGAGCACGGCGTTGTAGCAGCCCCCGGCATCGCGGTAGTCGCAGAGGTCGATCTCCACTCGATCGGACAAACCCGCCTCGGCCACCCGCTGCCGGGCCAATCGCTGCTGTTCGGCCGACAGCGTGATCGAACGGACCTGCGCCCCTCGTGCCGCGGCGCGAATGCACAGCTCGCCCCAGCCGGTTCCGATTTCGAGCACCCTGGAGCCGGGTCCGACGCGCGCGCTGTCCAGGAGCCGATCGATCTTTCGCCGCTGCGCCTGGGCCAGGACCGACTCGTCAGCGGGCAGTGCGTCGAAGAGCGCGCTGGAGTACGTCATCGTCTCGTCGAGAAACTCGGCGAACAGCGCATTGGACAGATCGTAGTGCTCGGCGATGTTGCGCCGCGCCTGTTCGCGGCTGTTGTGCTGCGACGACGGCTGGCGGACGACGGCGAGCGAACGGAATCGTTGCAGGGCAGGGGGAATCAGTTCGCTCAACCGCTTGCCGAACTCGGTGAGCAGGCCGACGAGATCGGTGGAACTCCAGTCGCCGGCCATGTACGACTCGCCGAAACCGATGAGCCCGTAACGTCCCACGCGGCGAACCATCGCGTCCGGCCGACGGACGACCATGGTCGGCAGAGTGGGGTCGGCGGCCCCGACGACGGTGCCGTCGGGGTAGACGACGCGAATCGGCAAGCGCGCGGCTGCACGGCGGAACAGCCGGTCCGCGACGGCTCCGGTGAGGGCGCTGAAGGGTCCAGCGGGGACCTGAGCCACATCGGGCCATCGGCCGGAATCGATTGTGGCCGAGCGGGGTAACGTCAGTTCGATGCTCACGACTGGGTGACTCTTTCTTTGTCGATGGATTCGCGAGGGACGACGGGAACCCGTCGCAGCCAGAGGGTGATGCCTTGGATCCGGATGCCGAGAGCACCCATCAACGGCGCGACGGGCGCCGCGAGTTGCAGCCGCAGGATCTCGGCGATGCCTGCGCGCCGCCGGGTTCCGCGCATCGTGACAACGAACGCCGGTTGGTTGTCCCTGTGCAGTGAGATCCGCACGTCGACGTTCTCGTCGGGCCGAGGAGCCGTCACGAGGTAGTAGCCGTCCACCGCGTTGAACGGCGAGACGTACAGGTTCTTCATCACGATGGTGGGGTGCTCGGTATCAGGTGGCAGCAGGTAGGCGTGACGTCCGCCATAGGTGTTGTGCACCTCAGCGATGATGTGCCGAAGTGTCCCATCGGCGTCGTGGCACCAGTAGAGGCTCAGCGGGTTGAACACATATCCGAGCACGCGGGCCTGCAACAACGCGGTAACCCGGCCGCCGCGCAGGTCGACACCGCGGTCGGCGAGGAACGCGTCGATGCGTTGCCGCAGAGTGTCATTCGGTTCGTCGGTGACGCTGAAGTGGTCGCGTGCGTCGAACCGGGCGAACGGGCGCAGCCACCAGGGCAGCTGTGGTAGATCGTCGACGTCGACGTACCAGCTGTATCCGCGGTGCTCGAAGTAGTGGTGTACCGGGGCGCGCCGCAGATGGGTGATCCGGGTGCGGTAGATGGCAGGGGTCAACACGTCAGGGTTCAACATGGCAGGGTTCAACATGGCAGGGCCTCCCGCGCGGTGGCCGACCAGTCGGCGCCGAGCCGCTGCGCCGCCCGCAATCCGGAGGCCGCACCGTCCTCGTGGAAACCCCAGCCGTGGTAGGCGCCCGCGAAGACCACGCGATCATCGTCCAATGTCGGTAAGAGCCGTTGGGCGGCAACGGACTCCGGTGTGTACATCGGATGGCTGTAGGTCATCTCGGCAAGCACCGTGGCCGGGTCGACGCGGTCCTCACCCCCCAGCGTGACGAGGAAACGGGTGTCCCCGCCCAGCCGCATCAACCGGGTGACGTCGTACGTGATCAGCACCTGCTCGTCGTCCGAGGTGGCCAGGTAATTCCACGACGCCCGGGCCCGGCGATGTGTGGGCAGCACCGAGTCGTCGGTATGCAGCTGCGCGTGGTTGGTGCTGTACCCGATCGCACCGAGTACCGACCTCTCGGCGGATGTCGGCTCGGCGAGCATCAACAGCGCCTGGTCGGGATGTGTGGCGATGACGGCGGCATCGAACAACTGCGCTCCGTTGATTCCGTCGGACACCTCGACGCCGTCGGGTACCCGTCGGACCGAGCGCACGGCGGTGCCGATGCGCACGTCGTCGATGACGTTGGCCACGGTGTCGACATACGTGACGGACCCGCCGACCACGGTCCGCCAGGTCGGGGAGTTGAAGACGGAGAGCATGCCGTGGTGTTCCAGGAACACGAACAGGTAGCGGGCCGGGTAGTGCAGCGACAGACCCGGCGGCGACGACCACACCGCCGCGATGAGCGGTGTCATGAAGTAGTCGATGAAGTACTGGGAGAAGCCGTGGCGGGCGAGGAATTCGCCGACCGTCTCGTCGTCGGCGTCACCCTCGAGCAGGCGCAGCGCCGCCCGGTGGAAGCGTTTGACCTCGGCCAGCATGTACAGATAGCGCGGACGGGTGAGTGACGACCACGACGGGAACAGCCCGCCGAGGCCACGGGCGCCCGCATACTCCAGTCCGCTCGCGTCGTCGCGGACCGACATCGACATATCGGTCTCGCGGGTTTGGACACCGAGTTCGTCGAACAGTCGGCACAGCGTCGGATAGGTGCGGTCGTTGTGGACCAGGAACGCCGAGTCGACGGCGACGATGTCACCGTCGTCGCGTTGAATCTGGTGGGTGTGGGCGTGACCGCCGAGGCGAGTATCGGCCTCGTAGAGGGTCACGCGGTCGCGCAGTGCCAGCACATAGGCGGCGACCAGTCCTGATACGCCGCTGCCGATGACAGCGACGGAGCGTTGACGGGGATGCATACGTTCCACGTCCCCTATTCGGAGCCGCGTCAATCCCAGATGGGTGGTCGTCTCAGGTGGGCACTACTACGCCATCGTAACTGTGGTATCCCTCGAGGTCACCGCTCTGGCCCGACGCCGTAACACCGCACGGCAGTGACCTTGCCCCGACCCAGTCCGTAGCTCAACAGGCCGTCGCCAGCGGGCATCGGAACGGCGTCCATCATCTGCTGCGAAGCGCTAGTAAGCCGGGGGTCTCTCCCATGACCGCGCGGCGACGACCAGGCCCTGCACCAACGCGGCCGTCGCGGGGGAGATGCCGTCGTCGCCGGGCAGCTGGCTGCGTGGGCTGATGCCGCGTATCCGCGGAGTGAGTTCGAGTTGTGCGCCGCCGCCGCGCACGCAATTCACCGGGTTGTCGGGGTGCAGGCCGCGCAGTTCGCGCGGGATCGCGTCGATGTCCGTGACGACGTGATAGCCGGGCACCCTGACATGCCGTGCGAGGTGCTCGGCCAGCGCGCGATTGCGGCCACCGGCGAGCAGTTGGGTGCTGCGGCCGATTCGGCCGTATCCGTGCAGCGACACCACCACGTCGACGTGATCGAGGAACTCGGCGAGCCGTTCGGACTCACCGGCGCGATAACGGGCCGACGGTAGATGGTGGCCGTAGTTGTCGGGATGGCGAACCACGTACAGCGACGCGTCCGCCGCATCAGCGGCACGCTCGGCGATCACGTCGGTCATCTGCTCCAAACCGCCACCGTGGATCGCCATGAATCCGAACCGCGACCGCAGCGTCACCTCCTCGGCGACGCCGGGCTCGGCGAGTAGCTCCGAAAATGACTGTGGTGCAGGTGGACTCGGCTTGGGCGTGCCGGCAGGCCACCGGGCGGGATCCCATCGCCGCAGGAAGTCGATCCACTTCTGCGGTAGACCGTGGTGGCGCGCGCCGTCGACGATGCGTTCCAGATAGCCCGGCCGCGGCGGGCCCGGCTCGACGCGATGATCGATGTAGACCCACGCCTGATACGGCCCGTCGTCGGTGTGCACCGTGAGCCGGTCGCGGCGGTACCGCACCGGTACGCCTTCCGCGCTGTCGAGGGTGGCGAGGTCGTGATCGGTGAGCTGCCACAAGACGCCGTGTACCTGCGAACCGTCGAACGGTTCGACGGTCGCCACCCCCCGTTCGTTGATCAGCCAGTCGTGGTCGGCCAGCATCGCGGGCCGGGGATCGATCGCGCCCGGGCATCGCCGCGCCATCTGCCGAACACAGAGGTTCGACCCGTAGGCGAAGTACGTATGCCGCATTCAGCCCTTCACCGTCAGGTAAATGAGCACCACGTTCAGCACACTAATCAACGCGGCGACAATCCACCCGGAAGCGGTGGTCAGGCGGTGATTGATGTCGTCGCCCATCAGCGCGCGGTCGCTGGTCAACCGCACCAGCGGGATCAGTGCGAACGGGATTCCGAACGACAGCACGACCTGGGACAACACCAGCGCGCGACTCGGGTCGACGCCTACCGCCAGGATCGCCAGTGCGGGAACCAAGGTGATCAGCCGGCGCACCACCATCGGGATGGACACGTGCAGGAGGCCTTGCATGATCATCGCGCCGGCATAGGCGCCCACGGACGACGATGCGAGACCCGATGCGAGCAGCCCCATCGCAAACAGCAATGCGACGGTCGGACCCAACGCGCCACTCACCGCGGCGTGCGCACCCTCGATCGAATCCGTGTTCTCCTGGCCCTGAAGGTTTGTCGCGGCGACGAGCAGCATCGCGAGGTTGACCGCACCCGCGACCACCATCGCGACGCCGACGTCCCACCGGGTGACGCGCAGCAGCATGCGGCGCATCGGGCCCGGTTCGGGGTGGCCGTGCCGGTCACGTGCGAGGCCGGAGTGCAGGTACACCGCGTGCGGCATCACGGTCGCGCCGAGCATCGCCGCCGCCAGCAGCACGCTCTCCGTGCCTGCGAACTTCGGCACAAGCCCGGCGGCAACCTGGTCGACGGGCGGCGCCGAGACGAACAGGCTGGTGAGAAATCCGATCGCGATGACCAGCAGCAGGCCGGTGATGACGCGTTCGAACATCTGCTGGCCCCGGCGATCTTTAACCATCAGCAGCAGCAGCGACACCGCGCCGGTGATCACACCGCCGGTCAGCAGCGGCAGATCGAAGAGGAGGTACAGCGCGATCGCACCGCCCATCACTTCGGCGAGATCGGTTGCCATCGCGACCAATTCGGCTTGCAGCCAGTAGGCCAGCCGAGCCCGGCGTCGCATTCTGCCGCCGACGGCCTCGGGCAGCGACAGCCCGCTCACCAGCCCCAGCTTCGCCGACAGGTACTGCACCAGGCACGCCATCGCGTTGGCCACCACGATGACCCACACCAGCAGGAAGCCGAACTGTGCGCCTGCGCTGACATTGGCCGCGACGTTGCCAGGGTCGACATAGGCGATCGCGGCGACGAAAGCCGGACCGAGCAGCAGCCAACTCGGCCGCAACTGCACGTCAGCGCGCTGTGACAACCAACCCACCTTCTATCGGACAAGCGAATAGAAAAGTTAGGTTAGCCGAAATCTACCGCCGAGTGAACTAGCGGGGCCCAGCCAGTCTCTGCCAGTCCCTACCAGCCCCAGCCGCCGATCCCGATCACCAGACCGCCGCCCCAGTAGGGTCCCCAGTTGCCGTAGTTGTTGACCGGTTGGGGTGAGGTGACGATCTGGGCGCTGCCGTTGGTCTGGCACTGCGTCGTGGTCGGACCGACATTGATACATACAGGCGCCGCCGCAGCGAACGGAGCGACGGCGAGGGCGCATGCGCCAGCCATCGCGAATAGTGTTGCGGGAAAACCGATTTTCAACCGCATGATGGGCCTCCTTAGGCCGCCGTGACGGTGGTCAGCGGCCGCCGTGGCCGCCACCACCTCCGCCGCCACCGTGGTAGCCGCCGAAGCCACCCATGACGAGCGCGGGGCCGTAGAACTCGTCGTCCCACGGATACAGATAGTCCGGCTCAGCCGGCGTGGCGTTGATCTGCACGTTGCCCGGCGTAGCGCATTCGGTTGTCGAGCCGCCAAGAACCTCGGCACCACCGGTATCGGTGCACTGGGGCAGGGTGGACCCGGTCTGGGCGCCCGCCACCGGTGCGGCCAACGCCGCACTCATGCAGGCTCCTACGAAAAGCGTTGTGAGACAGCGAACATTACTTCGCAAGGGCGTCTCCCAAGTCGAGACGTCGAACCCCGATCAGGGGAAGAACAAGCCCTCGCCGCCCCACATGTCGCCCCACGGACCGACGTACTCCTGCTGGGCGGGCGTGGAGTTGATCTGCACGTTGCCTGGCGTTGCGCATTCGGTCGTCGAGCCGCCGAGAGCTTCGGCGCCACCGGTATCGACACATTGTGGGAGGCCCGACGCGCGGGCCGGCTCCTGCGCTGGCGCTGGCGCCGGGGCGGGAGCCGGAGCTGGAGGCGCCGGTTGGGCGATGGCCGCGGGGGCCGTCAAGATCGCGGCTGCTGCTCCGGCAGCAACAAAGAGCGGAGTGAAGTGTCGAAGCTTGGTCCGCATAGGCGTGCCCTTCTCTCTAAAGGTATCCCCGGCTTAGTGCACAGAGTACAGCCCTTTTCCGGTGATCAGCGGTAGGTCCAAAGTCGTCCGGATCCCCGGGGAAGCGGCGACGACCGCGGGAATGGCATTGACGACGCGCGCGGCCGTCGCGACCAGACCGGCGTGGTTGTGGTCGCCGTTGGGGCTGCTCAGGCACAGGTCCAAGGCGTAGGAGGGTTCACCGGTGATCTCGATGCGGTAGGAGCCGCCTTCCTGCGCCGGTTGCGGCCAGTCGGGGCGCAGGTCGTTACGCAATCGCGTGACGTGTTCCAGCACGACGGCGACCTTGCCGTCCTTGCGGCCCTGCACCTCGAACCGCAGCGCCGCCGCGGTGCCCTTCTCGATGTGGCCGGACGCGATATCGAAGTCCTCGGGCGCCGGCTCGCGAACGTACATCTCGGTCACTTCGTCGAGTTCGATTCCCAAGCCGGCGGCCAACTGCCGAACCACCGATCCCCAGGCGAGACTCAGCACCCCAGGCTGCAGCAGCATCGGGAGGTCATCGAGGGGCCTGCCGAATCCCATGACGTCGAACATCACGGTGGCGCTGTCGTAGGTGTCGTAGTTGATGATCTCCATGCACCGGATCTGCTCGATGCTCTGACAGGTGCCGGCGAGTGCAAGCGGGAGCAGGTCGTTGGCGAAGCCGGGATCGATGCCGTTGACGAACACACTGGAGTTGCCGGTCTGCGTTGCATCCTCGATCGGCTTCACCAGTTCGTCGGGCAGCACCTGCCACGGGTATTGGAGGAACACCGCGCTGCTGCCGACGACGTTGATCCCCGCGGCGAGGATGCGTCGGTAATCCTCCAGCGCCTCGGGCAGGCGGTTATCGGCCATGGCGGTGTAGACCGCGCACTGCGGGTTGGTCGCCAACACCGCATCGAGGTCTGTGGTGGCGGTGATTCCCGTCGAGACGTCAAGTCCGGCAAGCTCTCCGGCGTCTTTACCGGCCTTGGAGTCCGAGGACACCCACACACCTGTGAGCTCGAACTGCGGATCCTTGATCAGTTGGGTCAGCGCGTGGCGGCCGACGTTGCCGGTGCCGATGGCGGCGACTTTGATGCTCACCAGTTGCTCCTCACAGGTCCGGGATGGGTAGGTCGAGGTTCGGGAAGGTGAGGCCGCCGTCGACCTCGAGTGTCTTGCCGGTCAGATAGGAGGCTGCGGGAGATGCGAGGTACACGGCGGCGGCGGCGATGTCCTCGGGTTGACCCAATCTGCGCATGGGCGTGACCTTTTCCATCGGTGCGCGGAGTTCGTCGTTGGAGGCCACCACGTCGAGCGCCGAGGTGAGGATCGAGCCGGGGGCGATGGCGTTGACGCGGATCCGCGGGCACAGGTCGAGTGCGGTGAGTCGGGTGTAGTGGGCGAGTGCGGCCTTGGCGGTGCCGTAGGCGGCGAAACCGCGGCCGGCTTCGCGGCCCATCGTCGACGTGATGTTGATGATGTTGCCGCCGCCTGAATGCTCGAGCATCAAAGGGACGGCCGCGACGGTGAGCGCGTGCGCGGTGGCGACGTTGAAGGTGAACGCGTCGCGCAGGTCTTTGGTTGATGTGGTCAGCAGCGTGTTGGGCATGGTGCCACCGACATTGTTGACGACGATGTCTAGTTTGCCGAAGGCCTCGACGGCCTCGCCCGCGAGCTTGGCCGTGTCCTCCGGGTGTGCGAGGTCGGCGACCACGATGTGCGCTTGACGGCCGACACCTTTGACCTGCTCGGCAACCTCTTCGAGTTGAGACTGGGTGCGGGCCGCAATGACCACGTCCGCACCGGCTTCCGCGAATGCCAGTGCCATTGCGGCACCGAGCCCACGGCCCGCTCCGGTCACTACCGCGACTTGGTTGTCCAGCCGAAATCTGTCGAGAATCACGTGCGTATCCTTCCGTCGCCCGGCGAACCATAACAACCTTCGGCGGCGACGGTGAGCACTTTCTGAAACACGTTCTAATTTGGTCTGGGGCGACGGGTACTCAATCACCGTCGTTCAAACGCTATCGACGTACTGCAGAGAAAGTGCGAGTGGACCGCTGCAAAAAGTGGATAGCGTGGGACTGACGCGCTACGCGCCACCACCGCGAGGCGCTACTTCTTCGCCGCGGCCTTCTTCGCCGCCTTCTTGGCGGGCGATTTCTTCGCAGCTTTCTTGGCCGGCGCCTTCTTGCTCGCGGCCTTCTTCGCCGGTGCCTTCTTCGCCGAGGTGTCCGAATCGCCGCCCCCGCGGCGGGCCTTCACGCTGGCCTCCAGCTTGGCGAGCAGATCCGACACATCCTCGGTCTCGTCGAGTTCCGTCGGCTGCTCCTCTGTGGTAAACGCTTCGCCGCCTTCGAGTTTCGCCTGAATCAGCTCGTGCAGCTGCTCCTGGTAGTCGTCGTGATAGCGGTCGGGGTTGAAGTCATCGGTCATCGACTCCACCACCTGGCTCGCCATCTTGAGCTCGGCGGGTTTGATCTCGACCTTGGTATCGAGCGACGGGAAATCGGGATCGCGGATCTCGTCGGGCCACAGCAGCGTCTGGACGATCATCACGTCGCGCTTCGAGAAGTCCTGCACCCGAAGTGCGGCGAGTCGGGTCTTGTTGCGCAACGCGAAATGCACGATCGCGACCCGGTCGGTCTCCTTGAGCGTCTTCGTCAGCAGCACATATGATTTCGTCGACTTACCCTCGGGCTCAAGAAAATAACTCTTGTCGTACATCATCGGATCGATGTCACTGGCGGGCACGAACTCCAGCACCTCGATCTCGCGGCTGCGTTCCTCGGGCAAGGTGGCGATGTCCTCGTCGGTGATGATCACCGTCTGTCCGTCGTCGGACTCGTAGGCCTTGGCGATGTCGCGGTACTCCACGACCTCGCCGCAGACCTCGCAGACCCGCTTGTACCGGATGCGCCCGTTGTCCTTCGCATGCACCTGGTGGAACTTGACGTCGTGATCCTCGGTCGCGCTGTAGACCTTGACCGGCACGTTCACCAGGCCGAAGGCGATTGAACCCTTCCATATGGAACGCATAAGCCCACGTTAGCCGGGTTGGGGCAGCAGTGGGCCGGAGCTCCCCGCCGCGGCGTCGCGTGTTGCGCGGTCGGGCAGGTCAGCGCCCGCACGTCCGACGGTCAGCGCCGCCGATAACGCGGCCGTCCGCACCACCTTGGTCAACGTATCGGTGCTGATGGCGGCCAGATCGCCGCGCCGTTCGGCACCCAGCAGGTGGTGCTCCCACAACGCGTCGATCAGGCCCGTCATGAACGCGTCGCCGGCGCCGACGGTGTCCACAACGCGAACCTGATACGCCGGCACCCGGACCTCACCCGCCGCGCACATCGCGAATGCGCCGCGCTCACCCATCGTCACCGCGACGATCGAAGGACCCGCGCGCAGCCACGTCCGCGCGATCTGCTCGGGGGAGCGACTCGCGTCCATCCACCGGAGATCCTCATCGCTGGCCTTCACCACGTCACAACGCTCGATGAGCCGGTCGATCCGGCCGCGCGCTCCGTCACCGTCCTCGATAAGACCCGGCCGCACATTCGGGTCGAACGTCAGCGTCGCCGCCGCGTGGTAGGTGTCCAGCAGCGCCGCGGTCGCGCGGCAGCCCGGCTCCAGCACGGTGGCGATGGACCCGGTGTGCGCGACGAGCGGCGGCGTCACCTCCGGGGTGCCCGAAAGCTGCCAATCGATATCGAACACGTACTGCGCCGAGCCGGACGCGTCGAGGGTGGCCACCGCGGTCGGCGTGCGGGATGCGGTCATACTGCCCGGAACCAGTTGCACGCCAGAGCTTTCGAGGTAGTCGACTATGCGACGGCCGCGGGCGTCGTCGCCGATATGGGTGAGGAAGTCGACGCTTCTGCCCAACCGGGCCAGGCCCACTGCCACATTGAGCGGACTGCCGCCGACGTGCTCACCGGTGACCCGGCCGTCGCGCTCGACGATGTCGATCAACGCCTCGCCGATGACCAACGCTCTCATGACGTGTCCTTACGCAGCAGCGTTTCCAGCGTCGCGCGTGCTCCGTCGCGATGCAGTGATTCGAGTGCCCACACATAGGCCTCGACAAACCGGGAATCGGTTGCGAGATCGCCGAACACGTCGGTGTTCTCGATGAACGCGGTCGGATGCTCCCGCTGCGATTCGGCCAGCGGGACCAGGGTGTCGGCCAGCTGGTCCTGGACGTCGATCGGCTGCCCCTGTTCGTCCACGCCTTCGGCGTATCGCGCCCAGCTGGCGACGGTCGCCGCCGACAGTCGCACAGGCGCGCCGGTTCTGAGGTTCTCCCTGATCACGGGGAGCAGCCACTTCGGGATCCGGTCCGACGAGCCGAAGCACAGCCGCGCGATCGTGTCCTTGACGCCGGGATTGGCGAACCGTTCGATCAGCGTCCGCTTGTAGTCCGGCAGATCGATACCCGGCACCGGCTTCAGCGTCGGGGTGGCCTCGGTGTCCATGTATCGCATCAGGAACTCGGCGAACAGCGGATCACCCGCGGCGTCGTGCACCAGCCGATAACCCGCCAAATAGGCGAAGTAGCAGAGACTTTGGTGGCTGGCGTTGAGCAGGCGCAGCTTCATCAACTCGTATGGGGTGACGTCATCGACCATCAGCACGCCGACCTTCTCCAACGGCGGACGGCCATCGGAGAAGTCATCCTCAAGTACCCAGGACGTGAACGGTTCGGCGGCCACCGGCCATCGGTCCTTCTGGCCGAACTCCTTTTCCACGACGGCGATGACGTCGGGCGTGGTGACCGGCGTGATGCGGTCCACCATCGAATTGGGGAACCTGGTGTGCTCACTCATCCACCCACCGAGACCCGGATACAGCCGTTCGGCGTAGGTGGTGAACGCATGGCGGGCGACTTCGCCGTTGCCCTCGATGTTGTCGCAGGACACAATCGTCGGCGACGCGACACCGCGTTCACGCCGACGCGCCAACGCCGATGCGACGAGGCCGAACACATGCACGCCGCCGCCGGGGAGGGCGTCGATGTTGTAACCGCCCTCGGTGATGGTCAGCGAGATGATGCGGGTACTCGGCGCGGCGAGTAGCTCGATCACCGATTCTGGATCGTCGGGTGCGTAGCGGTAGTCGACGATCGATCCGATGACCCGTGCGTCGCGGCTGCCGTCGGGATTCTCGAGCACCAACGTGTACAGCCCGTTCTGCGCGGCCATCACCTCGGCCATCTTGCGGTCGGCGGGCATGACGCCGACGCCGCAGATGCCCCAGTCCTTCGCGAGTCCCATCTCCAGCAGGCGGTCGATGTACATCGCCTGGTGAGCACGGTGAAACCCGCCGACTCCGAAATGGACTATGCCGACGCCGATCTCGTTGCGGTCGTAGCTCGGCCTACTGAGCGTCATGACACCGTCACCACTGACTTCACGCTACCCGGGATCCGGTCTGAGTCCAGTGCCTCGGCAGCCTTCTCCAGCGGGAAGCGGGCGGTCACCATGGCGTCGAGGTCGACCCGACCGGATTCCACCAGTGCGATCGCAGTCGGCCAGGTGTTGGCGTACCGAAAGACTCCGGTCAGCACCAGTTCACGGTTCTGGATCAGCTGGGTCGGCAGTTCCATGGTCTCGGCACCCGAGCCGACCAGGACCACTCGGCCCGCGGGCCGCACCGCGCGGATGCCGGCGGCGACGGCCGCTGCGGCGCCGGAGGCATCGATGAACGCATCGACCGTCAGCTCGTCGGTCTGCTCGACGGTGGGGTCGATGACTGTGGTGGCACCGAACGCGACGGCGCGGTCGCGACGGGTTTGGTCGGGATCGCTGACCACGATGTCCGTCGCTCCGTAGGCCCGGGCCAGCTGGGTCATGACGATGCCGATGGGACCTGCGCCGGCGATCAGCACCCGCGATGTGCCGTCGAGTTCCGCCTTGCGAATCGCGGCGATGCCGACGGACAGCGGTTCGCAGAGTGCCGCGGCGTCGTTGGACATCGAGTCAGGTACCGGATGCGCGAACTTCGCACCGATGGTCACGTAGTCGCAGAGCGCGCCGTCCACCGGCGGGGTGGCGAAGAACCGCATGTGCGGGCACAGGTTGTAGTGGCCGCGCCGCGTCTCCTCGCTGTCCGGGTCGGGCCGTTGGGGTTCGATGGACACCCGCTGACCGACGCGCGACGGGTCGACCGACTCGCCGACGCCGACGATCGTGCCCGCCGCCTCGTGCCCGAGGATCAACGGCGCTTCCACGACGAAGCTGCCCACTCGGCCGTGCCGGTAGTAATGCGTGTCCGAGCCGCACACCCCCACCGACGAGACGCGTACCAGCACGTCACCCTGGCCCGGCGTCGGTATCGGCCGCTCCTCCATCTCGATCCGGCCGGGTTCGACGAGTACCGCGGCCCGCATTCGGGCATCAGCCGAAAGTGTTGTGTGCGTCACACCCATCATGTTAGCGTTGTGAGCATCTACTCGCATCCCTGAGCAAATGCTCAGGCGAATGAGGGAAAGTGGGGCGGCATTCGTGACCGCATTGACGTCGAACGGCGAGGTGGCCGGGACGGTCACCGCGCAGCACCGCGGGTCGACACCAGAAGATCTCCGACTCGCGCTGCGGGCGGCGACGCTGTACTACCTCGACGGATTGACCCAGGCCGAGATCGCCGCCCGGCTCGGGGTCTCGCGGCCGACGGCCGGCCGGCTGGTGGCGCGGGCCAAGGCCAAGGGTCTGGTGCGCATCGAGGTCGTCGTGCCGCCGAACATGAGCGACGATCTGCATGCCGAGGAGGAGCGTGAACTCGAGCGCCGGTTCGGTCTGACCGAAGCGGTGGTGGCCGGGCACGGCGTCGATATCGGCTCGCCCGGCCGACCAGCTGCGTACGCCAGCGTGGGTCGCGCGGCGGCCGCGCTGCTGCTGCGCCGGATCGCACCGGACGACGTCCTCGGATTCACCTGGGGGCCTGAGCAAGTCGCGGTGGCCACGGCGTTGACGCCGGGCGTGGCCAGCTGCAAGGCGGTGGTGCAACTCGACGGTGCTATGTCCACCGCGGCGTATCAAACCGGCACGGAGCTCATCCTCAGCCGCTGCGCAGACGTACTGCGCGCCAGCACGATGCGGCTGCCCGCACCGCTGTACGCCGATCCTTCCACCGTCGTCTCGATGCGTAGTGACTCCGTTATCTCGCGAACCCTGGAGGCGGGTCGGCACGCCGACATCATGCTTTTCGGCGTCGGTGCCGTGTCGACGTCCACCACGCTGTTCGAAGGCAGTTACCTCGACATCCGCATGCTCGATGAGTTGATCTCGCTGGGCGCGGTGGGGGAGATCGGTGGCCGATTCTTCGACGCGGACGGCGCGGCTGTCGACACCGAACTCCAGCAGCGGGCGGTGTCCGTTCCGCTCGAGGACATCCGCCGCTGCCAGAAGACGATCCTGATCTCCAGTGGCGAAACAAAATATGCCGCCACGCTCGGTGCGCTGCGCGGCAACCTGGCCAGGCTCCTGGTCTGTGACATCGACTGTGCCCGTTGGCTACTGGCCCAATGAAAGGTGAAGTGATGGTCAAATCGGTACGGGGCATGAAGCGATGGGCCGCAGGCGCGGCCGTGGCAGGCCTGACGCTGGCGGCCACCGGTTGTTCGGGCGCGGGCAGCCTGGGGGCGTCCGACAATCAGGTGACGATCGCGCTGGTCTCCAACTCGCAGATGACCGACGCGCAGCAGTTGTCCTCGGAGTTCGAGAAGGCGAACCCTGGGACGAAACTCAAGTTCATCACGCTGTCGGAGAATCAGGCCCGCGCGAAGATCACCATGTCGACGGCGATGGGCGGCAGTGAGTTCGACGTCGTGATGATAAGCAACTTCGAAACGCCGCAGTGGGCGAAAGACGGCTGGTTGCTCAACCTTTCGGAGTTCGCCAGGAACACGCCGGGCTACGAGGAGAGCGACTTCATTCCCTCGCTGCGCGAGTCCTTGTCCTATGAGGGCGACATGTACGCCGTCCCGTTCTACGGCGAGTCGTCGTTCCTGATGTACCGCAAGGATCTATTCGAGCAGGCCGGCATCACGGTCAACCAGGACCCCAACTACCAGCCGCAATGGCAAGAGGTCGCCGAGTGGGCCAAGAAGCTTAAGACCGATGACCGGGCGGGAATCTGCCTGCGCGGCAAGCCCGGTTGGGGTGAGGTGCTGGCACCGCTGGACACCGTCATCAACACCTTCGGTGGTCGCTGGTTCGACGAGCAGTGGAACGCCCAACTCAACACCCCCGAGGTGAGCAACGCGGTCAACTTCTACGTCGACCTCATCAAGGAGGCGGGTGAACTGGGCGCGTCGTCGACGGGGTTCCAGGAGTGCGCGAACCTGTTCGGCCAAGGGCAGACGGCCATGTGGTACGACGCGACGTCGGCGGTCTCGGTGCTCGAAGATCCCAAGACGTACCCCGAACTTGTCGGCAAGATCGGCTATCTGCCTGCGCCGATCGTGGAGAAGCCCGACGCGGGTTGGCTTTACACCTGGGCGCTGGGCATTCCGAAACATGCCAAGAACCCCGAGGGGGCATGGAAGTTCATCTCGTGGATGACGAGCAAGGACTACATGAAGCTGGTGGGGGAGAAACTGGGGTGGGCCCGCGTTCCGCCCGGTAGTCGGACATCGACCTACACCGAACTGCCCGAATATGAGGCGATTTCGCAGTCGTACGGACCGCTGACACTTCAGTCGATCGAGAACGCGACCCCGAACAAGCCCACGGTGCAGCCGGTGCCGTACACCGGAGTGCAGTTCGTCGGCATTCCTGAGTTCCAGGATCTCGGCACGCGGGTGAGCCAGCAGATCAGCGCGGCGATCGCCGGACAGAAACCGGTGGCCGACGCGCTGGCTCAAGCACAGGAATACGCCGAGGTCGTCGGCCGGACATATCAGGAGAAGTGATGACTTCGCTAACCGCTGACACCCAAACAGACGCCACTCAGGATGCCGTGGCCGAACGGGTCCGCAAGATCAAGGAGTCCCAGGGCCTAGGTGTGAGCCGCGCTGAAGGCTGGCGTCGGCGTGGGCCGCTGCTTCCCGCGCTGATCTTCATGATCGCCGTCACGCAGGTTCCGTTCCTGTTCACGCTGTATTACTCGACTCTTTCGTGGAACCTGGTGCGGCCGGGCTCACGTCAATTCGTCGGGCTGAGCAACTATGTCGCGGTCGCAAAGGACAGCCAGTTCTGGCGGGTCGGCCTCAACACCGTCATCCTCATCGTCGGCGTCGTGTTGATCTCGGCGTTTCTCGGCCTGTTACTCGCGCTGCTACTGGATCGCGCGTTCCTCGGCCGAGGCGTCGTCCGCACCCTGTTGATCACCCCGTTCCTGGTGACACCCGTTGCGGCGGCGCTGATCTGGAAGACGACCATCCTCGACCCGACGAACGGCATCCTGAACTGGGTGCTCTCGCTGGTCGGCATCGGACCGGTGGACTGGATCGGTCAGTTCCCCTTGACGATGGTCATGGTCGAGCTGATCTGGCAGTGGACGCCGTTCATGATGCTCCTGATCCTCGCCGGCCTCCAGTCGATGCCTCGCGACATCCTGGAGGCCGGCCGAGTGGATGGTGCGGGATCGTTCCAACTCTTCCGCGAGTTGACCCTGCCGCATCTTCGCCGCTTCATCGAACTGGGTGTCGTGCTCGGGGCGGTCTACCTGGTGAACACCTTCGACGCCATCTACATGATGACGCAGGGCGGGCCGGGCATCGCGAGCGCGAACCTGCCGTTCTACATCTACCAGCGCGCGTTCCTCGGCTTCGACATGGGCCAGGCCGCGGCGATGGGTGTGGTGGTGGTGATCTTCACGATGATCATCGCCAGCTTCGCACTGCGGTTGATCTTCAAATCGTTCTCCGGCAAGGAAGAGGCAGCCTGATGACCACCACAGTTCAAAATGTCTCGGCGACAAGCACACCGGCGATATCGCCCAAGAAGAAGCCCCGCAAGTTCGATGCCTGGGGCGCGGTCGCGTGGCTGGTCGGCCTCGGCTTCTTCTTCCCGGTGTTCTGGATGGTGCTGACGTCCTTCAAACAGGAGGCCGATGCGGCGACCAGTCCACCGACGCTGTTCTTCGCGCCGACGCTGGATCAGTACGGGAAGGTGTTCGATCAGGGCATCGGACCCGCGATGCTGAACTCGGTTTGGGCCACCGGCATTTCGACGCTTCTGGTGCTGCTGCTCGGCGTACCCGCCGCGTTTGCGCTGTCGTTGCGGCCGGTGCGCAAGACGCAGGACGCGCTGTTCTTCTTCATGAGCACCAAGATGCTGCCGATCGTCGCGGCGATCCTGCCGCTGTACGTAATCGTGTCCAACATCGGTCTGCTGGACAACATCTGGGCACTGGTGATCCTCTACACCGCGATGAACCTGCCGATCGCGGTGTGGATGATGCGGTCGTTTTTCCTCGAGGTGCCCGGTGAACTTCTTGAGGCCGCCAGCCTCGACGGAGCCAGCCTGTGGAGGTCGGTGCGGGAGGTCATCCTGCCGCTGGTGTCGCCGGGCATCGCGGCCACCGCACTGATCTGCGTCATCTTCGCGTGGAACGAGTTCTTCTTCGCGGTGAACCTGACCGCGGTGAACGCTCAGACCATGCCGGTGTACCTCGTCGGCTTCATCGCCGGTGAGGGTCAGTACTGGGCCGTGCTGTCGGCGGCCGCGACCATGGCCGCACTTCCGGTGATCCTCTGCGGGTGGTTCGCACAGAACAAGCTCGTCCGTGGACTTTCCTTCGGCGCAATCAAATAGGAGCAAGCAATGGCATCGATCACCTACAACAACGCCACCTGCATCTACGAGGGTTCGGACAAGCTCGCGGTCGACTCGCTCAACCTCGACATCCAAGACGGCGAGTTTGTCGTCCTGGTCGGTCCGTCGGGATCCGGTAAGAGCACGGCGCTGCGCATGCTCGCCGGCCTCGAGGACATCGACGAGGGCACCATCGAGATCGGCGGCAAGAACATGGTCGGCGTGCCGTCCAA
>JBIQHU010000265.1:0-2841 GCA_044508395.1 Mycobacterium sp.
AGCAGGTTGGTCTCAGCCCGAAACTCCACGCGCTGATGACGCTCTTGATTGCGGCAACCTTGATCATGCTGGCCCTAGTGGCGCTACTTGAAAGCCGTACCAGTGGTAGCAGGCAGTGACAGCACCCTTCCTCAGACCGACGATGCGGCTCTCGCGGCCTGATCGTATAGACCCGAAAGACCACGCAACAGATCTGCAATATGGCGCAGGTCGTCGGCCTCGCGTTCCATCGTCAAAAATGTATCGAGCAGGCAACGCTTGCGCAGATCTCGGTAAGCGCCGCACACGCGGATACCTTCGTTGGTGGTTCGGTAAAATCGTTCCTTGCCACGACGCTCACTTTCCACCAGCCCTGCTTTCGTCAGCTTCTTGAGGGCATAGGTGACCGTATGCTGATCCTCGATGTTCAAGACGAAGGTGATATCTCCCAACCGTTTGGGCCGGCGCCGGTGATTGACGTTGTGCAGGACGAGTACATCAAGCGGATTGAAATTACCGTGCCCCACGACGGCCGTAATGCAGCGCACCATCCATCGCGTGAAGGCGTTATGCGCAACGATCAACCCATATTCGTATTCGGACAATTGCCAGCCGTCCACCTGGGCAAGGTGTTCGGAGGACACGATCTTGGCGCTGTCTGCTTGAATCTGCGCACGCGCATCGACTTCTGTGGCGACGGGTTTCCGAGGTGATGCCATGATGTTCTGCCTGTCCGAAAAATTCGCTTGTGGCGAAATGTGCGCCGGAACGCGCAACGGTTGCAAGCAGGGGCTATGGCCCGAAAGGCACGGGGCATGAGAATCGTGGCTGTCAGGCATCTGGCCGACTCCGCCGTGACGCTGGATCTTGCGGCAAGCGTCGGGGCCGAGGCATCGGAGCGGGTGGCTACAGCGCTGGCTGCCATAGAGCAAGCGATCCTCGCAGGCAACCTTCCTGGTGCCCATGAAGTTACCGGCGCGTTCTGTTCTCTGACATTGCACTACGACTGTCTCGAGAGCTCTCAGTCCGATCTCATCCGGCAGGTTGAGCAACTTCTGGCTCCGCTTCAGCCCAATATGCGCCCCCCCGGACGCTTCTGGCGGCTTCCGTGCTGCTACGATGCCGCTGCGGGTATCGACCTGGCTGACCTCGCCGCACACTTGGGCTTGTCAGAAACTGACATTATCGATCGTCATGCGGCGATCCGGTTCCATGTCTACGCCTTGGGATTCCTGCCGGGGTTGCCGTTCATGGGTGAATTGTCGGCCGATCTGGCGCGGCCTCGACGGGCCGAACCGCGCACCAAGGTGTCGGCCGGCTCGGTAGCCATCGCCAACCAGATGTGCGTGATCTATCCGTGGACCAGTCCGGGAGGCTGGCACATCCTAGGATGCTGCCCGGTACCTCTGTTTGACATCACCCGGTCAGTGCCGGCTCTTCTGGCCGCAGGGGATACAGTACAGTTCGATCCGGTCACCCGATCCACCTTTGAAGCCCTGCGCCACCAAGCGGAAGCGCAGACACTGGACGTCTCGGTTTTCCGCGAGAGCTAGGCAGATGGGCATTCTGAGAGTTCTGGTCGCAGGTGCACGAACGATGGTGCAGGATTCAGGTTTCCGCAACGCCCGGAGCCAGGGGGTGCCGGCATGTGGGGTATTGGACCGACAAGCGCTGGTGCTCGTCAACGCACTTCTGGGCAATCCTGCGGGAACCGAAGCCCTGGAGATAGCATTGCTTTCACCCACCCTCAGGGCCGAGTCTGAACCGGTTCGCCTGGCACTCAGCGGCACGCTACGCGGAGCGGTCCATATGCCGGACGGAACCCGGCGGTCCCTGTCACCATGGACAGCCACCACCTTGCTGCCTGGCGACGAGTTGCATCTTTCTCCACCCGAACGCGGTGGAAACGGGCTCGTGGGAATTCAGGGCGGGCTCGACCTTCCTATCGTGCTCGGTAGCCGATCTACCTGCCAAAGGGCTGGATTTGGCGGCGTTTCGGGCCGCCCCCTGCAAGCCGGTGATGCTTTGTCGTTGCGCCAGACCGGACCAGTGTCCGACGCCCCGGACTTTCAGCTGAACAGCCCCCCGGAACCGTTCGCCGGCCCGATCCGCGTGGTACCCGGCCCGCAGTCGGAATGGTTCACGTCGGAGGAGTTCGCTCGGTTCCTGGCAAGCCGGTATGTCCTCTCGCCGAAGTGCGACCGCATGGGGCTGCGGCTTGAAGGACCGGCCCTTTCCTTTGCTCCGGGGCTCGGCGGCGACATCATTTCAGACGGGATTGCGCCTGGCGCCATACAAGTTCCGGGGAATGGAATGCCGATCATTCTTCTGGCAGATGCTCAGACCATGGGCGGCTATCCCAAGATCGCAACCGTCATCAGCGCCGATCTCTCGCGACTGGCTGCCCGAATTCCGGGCGACGAGATCCGTTTCCAGGCCATTACCGTCGAACAGGCGGAAGCAGTAGCGCGCGCCGACCAGGCAGCGCTCGCGCGTGCGATCCTCTCCATAGGCCCGGCAGTGGGCACGGGCTGGGGGCAGGACGATCTACACGGCGTCAATCTGATTAGTGGGGTGGTCGATATGTGCCGTCCCGACCATTTTCCGGGCCATCTGTTCCCGCATGATGAGGAGCCAGCGACATGCGTCTGAACATCAATGCTGATCTGGGTGAAAGCTGGGGCAGCTTCATCATGGGAAATGACAGCGCATTACTGGGGGTCGTCGCGAGTGCCAACATCGCTTGCGGACAACATGGCGGAGAGCCTCGGGTGATGCGCGATACGGTCCGGTTGGCGCGAAGCAACGGCGTCAGCGTCGGCGCACATCCCGGATATGCGGATTTGCACGGCTTTGGTCGCC
>JBIQHU010000093.1:0-23188 GCA_044508395.1 Mycobacterium sp.
ACCTCCCCGGCTTCAAGGGGTGTGCGGTCCTCGTCGCAGGTTCTGACGATCTCGGGCATTCCCGTCCACGACTTCGGGAGCCGAAGCGACTGTCGCGCTTGGTATTCGGCCGCCCGCGCCTGAACGAGCGCACGCTGGTCGGTGCGGATTCCCGCCGCGAGCGCCTGGTACCGGAGGTGGAAGACATCTTCCGCCTGCTCGATGACTCCGCGTTCGACGAGTAGCGTTCCCACTCGGCGGGCCGCCGCCCTGGCCACGTCGAAGGTCAGCAAATAACCCGCCTTACCCTGCTCGCGTAGCGCGAGATAGCGCGCGGCGAGTTTCACCACCGCTGCGACGACCGGTCGCTTCACGCGCGGCGTTTGCGCCAGCAGCTCGCGGAGCGCCGCGGCACGGGTTGCGGCCTGGGCGGCGCTGCGGGCGCGCGGCGCACGCGGACTGTCCGCGGCGATGGCGCGGTAGTCGTCGAGGCGGGCCAGCACCGGTGTCGGGTCCTCCCGCCAGGTGACTCCGGACAGCTGACCTTCGTTGGGGCCGTGATATCCGTGCCGATCGGTGAATTCGCGCAGCGTGATCTGGTCATGAGCGAGCGCCCACAGATCATGAGCGACTTCGTTCTCGTCCGATCCGACACCCGACAGCAGCGCCGCCTCCAAGCCCGGCCGTCCAGCGGAGTCCGCGATCGCCGCGACCTTCTCCGCGAGCGAGGAGCTCACC
This sequence comes from Mycobacterium sp., assembly GCA_044508395.1. GTDB lineage: Bacteria > Actinomycetota > Actinomycetes > Mycobacteriales > Mycobacteriaceae > Mycobacterium. The sequence goes on from JBIQHU010000093.1 coordinate 718, forward strand.
ATCGCCACCCCCATGTGGATGCTCATGACGTCCTCGAACTTCGCCTGCGCGTCCGCAATCGTTGCCAGGCAGGCACGTTCATCCATCTCGGCGATGCGTGACAGCTTGTCGAGCCGCCACCGGCGCAGCTCGGCGAACATGGCGTCGTGCCGCTTCGGTGTGGTGATAAGCCAGCGAGGAGCCTTGGCGAAGACGGCGGGATAACGTCGAAACGTGTTCTGATCGACGGTTTCCGGGCGGACGAACCCGAACAGTTGTTGTTCGACTGCGCTGGCGGTGGTGCCGGGCATCCGGTTGGCGATGTCACGGAACTTGTCGATGTTGCCCGCGGCCCAGCCGTCGAACACCGCCCAGAAGCAGTCTTCGGCCCGGTCGGGGATCGTCAGTTCCCTCGCCGTATAGACACCGAGGTCGCGGAACATCCGGCGGAAGGCCATCTCCATTGCGGTGAAGACGAATTCGAGACCGAAGGTGGTGAACACACCGGGGAACGCCTCGGCGACGTTCCCGGTGGTCCAGGTCTGTCCCGGTCGCGAATCGGTCGTGTCCAGGGACTCGAACATTGCATCGAGGGTCGTCACGGCATTCCGTCCTGTCGTTGGTGCCGCGTCACCAGGCCCACGATGTCGACAGTGGGATCCTGTTCTCCCAGCGCGTCCCGAAGCCAACGCTCCACGAGGTTGAGGTCCTCGTCGTCTCCCGAGACCGGTGGCCGCACTGGCAGCTCACCGAGGTGAATGGTGCCGGAGTCGGCGTCCACCGTCACGGTCTGACCGGCGAGTGCGGTCACGGTGTCGATGCCGCAGCCGACGACGCACGGTACGGCCATCTCCCGGCACACCACCGCGGCGTGCGAGGTGGATCCGCCGATCTCGGTGACGACCGCCACCGACGCCGCCATGCCAGCGACATCGTCCGGGTCGGTGGTGGGCCGTGCCAGCACGACCTGCTGGCCTTCGTCCGAGAGTTGTTCAGCCTCATCGGCATCGGTGACCACCATGCCGGTGGCGATACCGGGCGATGCCGACTTGCCGGAGGCCACCGGAGGGGATGCGGACACCGCGGCGGGATCAAGCTGCGGACGCAGGAGCGCACGGACGTGGTCGACAGTGATGCGGTCGAGTGCCTCGGGAATGCTGATCAGGCCATTGCGCTGAAAGCGTGTCGCGCAGCGCAGGGCGGCGCGCGGAGTCCGTTTGGCAGATCGTGCCTGCAGGAGCCAGAGCGTTCCGCTCTGCACGGTGAACTCGATGTCCTGAACGTCGCGGCCCTCATGTTCGAGCACGGTCGCGGCGGCCAGCAGATCGCGGTGCACCCCCGGCAGATGCGTGGCGAGTTCATCCAGGTGCAGCGCATCCGCGCGGCCGGAGACGACATCCTCGCCCTGTCCGCGAGGAAGCCACTCGCCATAGGGGTCGGCAGCACCCGTCAACGGGTCTTGGGTGAAGAGCACCCCGGTGCCTGATTGGTCGTCGAGGTTGCCGAACACCATCGCCTGTACGGTTACCGCCGTTCCGCCCTCCTCGGTGATGCCCCGGGACTGGCGGTACGCCGTTGCGCGCTTGGAGTGCCACGAATCCAGGACGGCGCGGATAGCCAGCTCGAGCTGCGCCCACGGGTCCTCGGGAGGCGTTGATCCGACGACCTTTTCGAACTGCTCGACGAATCGCCTACGTGTGTCCGCGGCGTAGCCGGAGTCCGATGTCTCTGCCGCCAGAGCCGCTTCCACGGCGGGCGTCATACCGAGGTTGAGAACGGTGTCCATCATGCCCGGCATCGAAATCGCGGCACCGGATCGGACGGAGACCAGCAGGGGCTTGCTGGTCTGTCCGAAGGAGCGGCCAGTGGCCTGCTCGAGTTCCGCCATCGCCGAACGCAACTCGTCACCGAGTTCGGCTGGGAGGCGGCGGCCCGCTTCGTGGTACTCCCGGCACACGCCGGTGGTCAACACAAAGGCGGGTGGTACCGGAATACCCAGCGACAGCATCTTCTGGATGCTCCAGGCCTTGCCGCCGATGGTCTCGCGCGGCAGATCGCCTTCCGCCGAGAGCGGTTGGACCCGGCGGGTGGCGTTGTTGGTCGGTGCGCTCACTCCGCCCTCCCCGCAGCGGCTTCTTCGGCACGGGACAGGCCGGCCAGACCGATGAGGTCCTCATGGAGTTCGAACCAGACGGTGTGATAGCTGTCCGCCAACGGTTTCGCGAACCAGGAGTGGTCGCCGGCATTCACGCGATCCAGCGCATATGCGAACCGCGCCGGATAGTGCCCAAGACGCGGCGCGGCATCGACGATGCGCGCCAGCAAGCCGCGGAAGTCGGCGTCGAGTGCCGTGAGCCCGTCGACGACGGCCTGGTCGTAGTCGGCGTCGCTGTGATCATTCGGTGTGTCCGCGTCCTTCAGCTGCCAGCGGGTCATCAGCGACTTCAATTCGGTGTTGTACCGGCCGAACTCGTCGTAGAGCGTCTTCATCCACTCGCTGTCAATCGCCTCCCGCTCGGATGCGAGTTCACCGGCGAGGTGGTCGCGTCCCTGCACTGTCAGCTTGAGCCGGTCACGGGCCTCCTCGACAAAGCCTGCGGCGATGAATTGACCGGTCAACTCGGCACATTGGGCGTTGGTCAGCCCGGTGGCGGCGGGCAGATCGTCGGCGAGCACCCGTCCCTTCAGCCGTAGTGTCCGGAGCAATCGGAGCTGTTCCATGTCCATTGCCGATTCCTGTCTGGTCGTGGTCATGCGGGTAGCTGTCAGAACACCCGGTGGACGACGCCCTGTTCGACGAAGCCGGCGCCGTCGGATTCGCCGCTTTGCAGGGTCATGAAGTCGTCGTAGGTGCCGAAAGCGGGTCCGTCGGTTTCGCGGCCCATCGGGACGAAGAAGCCGGCCTTGCGGCTTGTCATCGAGACGGTCTTGGTGCGCCCATCGGCCAAGGTGATTGTGCCGGAGAGAAACTGCGCGGCCGCGTTACGCCGGAAGCCGATGTCGGTGATCATTACGGCGCCGTTGTCGTCGACCCAATAGCCGTCTGAACGCAAAGTGCCGTCGGCTCCGAGGAATTTCATCGCTGACAGGAACGCTCCATCGATGACGCCGACCAGGCCCGCGTATTCGACCCACTGCGCGGCCTCGTCGCGGAAACCCCAAGTGCGGTCGCGCATCCCCGTCGCATTGAGATGCCAGGTGCGCCCTGCGTGCTCGACCGTCCCGCGCAGCGTGCAGGCCTGTTGGAAATGCTGCAGCGGCTTGCCCGGTACCAGCGGCGGGATCAGGTCGTTGAGGCTGAAGTCGGCAGGTGTCCACAACGGCGCGTTGCCGACGAAGACCTTCAGGTCGGGGTGGTCGATGGTGATGGTCCCGTCCAGCCCGAACGTCACCGACTCACTGGAAAAGGAACCGGCCGGAAGTTCCTCGATGATCTCGACGATCTCGGTTCCCAGCCGGATGGAGAATCGGGCCCGGCTCGCCTGAGTGTCATTGGGGGAGGTCGAGACGTGGATGCTGCCGTACACCTCCGCCTCCACATCCCAGAAGGACAGGTAGGCGTTGTCCTTCCAGGTCGGGTCGCCGGCGCCGGCGGCATCGGTGTGAATCGGCGTGGCCAGCGGTCCCCACGCGGAGACACCGCCCGCGTGTGAAGAAGCCTCGGCGGTAAGGGTTTCGGTCATCAAATGTCCTTCCGGAGTGGGGAAATCAAGCAGATGGCGCTGACTGGAGTACGTGTACGGTTCCGGCACCTCCGTCGACTCTGACGATGTCTCCGGTGCGCAGCATCCCGGTGCCGGTCTTGGTGTTCATCACGCACGGGATGCCGAGCTCGCGGGCGACGACGGCCGCGTGGCTCATGAGGCCGCCGATGTCGACGACGAGTGCGGCGCTGAGGAACATCAGCGACACCCAGGAGGGGTCGGTGGTATGGGCGATGAGGATGTCACCGTCGACGATGTCGGCGTCGGCAGGATCGGTCACGACGACGGCGCGGCCTTCGACGACGCCTGCGCACGCACCGATTCCGGACAACGAGGTGTCAGGCGTGCCGTTGGCCCGGTTCGCCGGCTGCGGTATCGGTTGCCCGGTCCAGGCGCTGGGGATGGTCACCGATTGGTACCGCTGCCGCTCCTCGCGCCGTGCCGCGACCAGGTCAGCGAGATCTACGCGGGCATCGATGACGGTGGAGCCCGTGACCTCGTCGATGGTGAGGTAGAAGGCGTCTTCTTCATCGGCGAGACGACCTGCATCCGCCAACAGCGTGCCGATCTGGCGAGCGCTTGCCCGCAGCACGTCGAGGCACTGCAGATAGGAGACCTTGCCGGTGCCCCGAAGCGGAATGTAGCGGCGGGCCAGACGGAGCACGAGTCGGGCCCGCACCGCGTCTGCGCCGCTCAACGAGGAGAAGAGCTTCCACTCAGCCTCGGTACGCTGGCGAGGCCCTTCAAAGGCCTTCGCGTGCGGGGATTCTGAGTCGGGCTTGGTGCGGTATCGCTGCACCAGGGCATGCACCGCCCCGGGTTCCTCCCGCCAGACCCGCGTTGCGAGCTCGCCCTCCCAGGGACCGTGGTAGCCGTGTCGACGGATGAACTCGGCTTCGTCGATGACGTCGCGCGACGCGGCCCACAGATCGTCCAGTACTGCACCCTCCTCGTGCGAGCAGCCCCGTAGCAGCGCGGCGGAGTCGACGCCGGTAGCCGACGCCAACTTCGAGAGCTGATCCTGAAGGGGCTGGATCAGGGTGGCTGAGATAACAGCCTGCGCCGCAAGGGCGTTGAAGAATCGGTCGCGGGCTTCCGCGGCCGACTGCCGCGCCCGCATCAGGTCCTTGCAGGGTATGTCAGAGGTCTGCTGTCGCCACCAGATGTCGGTGTCAGCCCGCAACCGGTCGATCCTGCGCCCGATTGTCAGCAGGGTCCGCGGATAGCGAGCAGCGATGAACGGCAACCGCCGATTCGAGGAACGGCTGTGGAAGTCCGGTGGCACGAAGCCGAAGAAGTCACGGGCCAGCGCTTCGCCTGAGTGGCCCGGAATCAGATCGCCCATCTCGCAGAGGAAGTCGACGCGTACGGCCATGCGGCCGTAAAAGGCGCCGGTGATGCGTTCCGCGGGATCCCTGGGGATCGCCCCGCGCCGGGCAGGCAGCGCTCCCATCCCGACGAAAGGTTCGCGAAGCCCCAGTTCACTGGCAGGCACCCAGACGCTGGCGGTCAGGGGTGTCATGACCCCGGGTACGGCCTCGGCGAGGTTGACAGAACTCCACGTGGCATCGGGCGGGGATGCCATGTGCAGCGCGTTCGGCCCGGTGTGCTTCGACACCAAGTCGTGCGCCATGGAGACTCCTGTCACGTTTCGAACTCAGAATAAAAACGGAGTGTACGGCGTATACTTTCGCTGGCGCAACTGCCGATTTTTCGGAGGTGCATACATGGCACGAGCGGGGTTGACGCGCGAGGCGGTGGTACGCGCGGCGGTGCAGATCGCCGACGCCGAGGGCATCGAAGCGCTCAGTATGCGCCGCCTCTCACAGGAATTGGGCGTGACGCCGATGGCGCTGTACCGCTATCTGCCAGATAAATCCGGGTTGGTCGACATGGTCGTCGACGAATCGTTGCGGGTCGTTCCGCTGGTCGATCCGAGCGGGGACGTCACGGGTGAGCTGCTCCGTTGCTTCGGTGGTCTCTACGAGCTGCTCCTTGCGCACCCCGGGCTGGCGCGTGCGGCCGGCGAGCGAGCGCTGGCCGGGCCGGTGGCAACCCGGATCGGCGACCAGGTGCTCGCGCTACTGCATCGCAACGGAGTCAACGGGGCCAACGCCGCCAACCTCCTGGTCTCGGCGTTCAGCCTGGCCCTGGGAAGTGCGCTCTACCGGACCTCCCGAGGTGGTCGTTCAGACAGCGACTTTGTGCGGTCGGACGGCGAGGCGCCGGCGGTCCATCGGGTGCGAGACCGGTTGGTGGCGGCCAGCGAGGACGACGAGGTGTTCAGGGACGCTCTGGAGCGGCTGATCACCAGTTATCTCGACGCCGGTGTGGTCAAACGATGACGGTCGGCACAGTTCCCATTTCGGTCCGCGCCAGCGCGCTTCTCAATTACCGACCACTGCAACGAGTTTCGAATTCCATGGCGCGGCGACAGCGGTCGCCTCGGGCTTCGGCGGTAGATCGCTCCAGCTGGGCGGGCAAAAGCCTGGCGGCTCACGTCACGCGGGTTGACTCACTATGACCCACGCCATACCATCAGTCCCCGAGTCGGCTGGGATGCCGCTCGATAAGAAGCACCTCGGCGGACGCCAACCAATGTGGCGGCCGGTGCGAACAGCAGAAGGCTATAGACCCACGGAGAACAGGAGACCCGTATGGCCAGCCAATTAGGCGCCGGCGTCGGCGGGCCCTCCGTAGCAAAATTTTTTTACTTACGAATTTTAATTTTAATTAGAAGTAATATCGGGGCGCGGGCGGCGAAGACCGCCGGGATGACAGCAGCCGGAGGCAGGGGAGCTTTTATGGCATTGGTGACGGACCGACCTCAGGAAAGCCGTTGACCAGTCGCTCTGATCGCGACCAGCTAGAGGTCCAGCCGGTGTCGGCTGAGGCCGAACCGGAACATTCCCGCGACCAGGCACCCGTGGTCCATCCGAACGGCGAGGCGGTGCCAGCTAACTCGGGTGGCGTCGCTGTCCTCGACCGCCCGAAAGTGAAGACAGACAACGCACCCGACCGCAGCCAACAGCCAAGCCGGCTTCAGCTCGCGACTGGCGCGGTACGGGCCGGCGTGCGCAAGGCTGTGTCAAAAGTAGCGTCCATACCGACGCAGAGCGCGGGAACGACGGGCCGCAGCGTGCTGCTGGCAGCGGCGGTGCTGCGGTACTCGGTCACCGACACCCTGACCCTGAAGTTGCCGTTCGGCGAACTCATCATCCAGGCGTGGACCTTGCTCAAGGTCACCGCCTTACCTGCGGTCCTGATGGCGATCCCATTCGGGGCCATGGTGGCGGTGCAGCTGTCGGGACTCGTCAACGAGGTCGGCGCCAATTCACTGGTCGGCTCCGCCACGGGCGTCGCGGTCCTTCGGCAAGGTGCGCCGGTCACGGCCGGCCTGTTGATGGGAGGCGCCGCCGCGGCGGCGATCGCTTCGGATTTCGGTGCACGGGCGATACGCGAGGAACTCGACGCGCTGCGAACCCTCGGAATCGATCCGGTGCGGAGACTGGTGGTGCCGCGGTTCCTCGCGCTGATGCTCATCACCCCGATCCTCGTCGTGATCGTCATCGCGATGGGCGTCGGAGCCGCGTTCCTGATCGCCACGCTCGTCAACGACGTCACGCCCGGTAGTTTCTGGCTGTCCTTCGGGGCGTTCGCCAAGGTGGTCGACGTCTGGTTCACGCTCGCCAAGGGTTTCGTGTTCGCGGGCATCGTCGCGGTCATCTCGGCGCAGCGCGGGATGGAGGCCAAGGGCGGTCCGCGCGGCGTCGCCGATGCGGTGAACGCGTCGGTGGTGTTGAACGTGTTGTTGATCGTCATCGTCAATCTCGCCATCACGCAGTTGCAGACGATGTTTTTTCCGATGGCGGTGGCGTGATGGCTGCCCCCACCCAGCACGTGTCGTCCGCACCGTCGAAACCCATGCGTCTATTGCGCGCGCCCATGCGAGCCGTGTCGCGGGCGATGGAGACCGCAGGGCAATGGGTGACATTTGTATTCCAGACGTTCTGGATGCTGCCCATCACCGTTCGGAAGTACCGCCGCGAAACGATGCTGGTGATGAACAATCTCGCGTGGGGACGCGGATCGATCATCGTCGACGGCGGAGTGGTCAGCGTCCTGGCCATCCTAGGTGTCACGGTCGGAGCGATCGTGGCGATCGAGGCGTACGCAACGCTCAACCTCATCGGCCTTGGAGCCCTCGCCGGCGTGATCGGTGGGTGGGGCAACGTACGCGAAATGGCGCCCCTGGTAGCGGGTGTGGCCTTCGCATCCCAGGCCGGCTGCCGGATGACGGCCGAGATCGGGTCGATGCGCATCGCCGACGAGATCGACGCGGCCGAAGCCATGGGCCTGCGCTCCATTCCCTTCGTCGTCGGCACGCGTGTCGTAGGCGGGCTGATGTGCGTGATCCCTGGATTCCTTCTGACACTTGCGATCAGCTTCGTCACCTGCGACACCGTGATCCGGATCTTCTACGGTGAGCCAGGCGGCACCTATGACCACTATTTCGTGCAGTTCCTGACGCCGACCGACCTCGCCTACTCGCTGTTGAAGGCCGCCGTGTACTGCACCGCAGTCACCATCATCCATTGCTACTACGGGTTTTTCGCCTCGGGCGGCCCCGTGGGCGTCGGTGAGGCGTCGGGTCGAGCGATCCGGTCAAGCCTGGTCACGATCATGGTGCTGGATCTCGCGACGACCATCATGCTGTGGGGCCTGCGCCCGGAATTCGTGTTCAAGGGATAAGGGTCGCGACGATGCTGTTTCGATTGTCGGCGGAGGCCGAAGCCCGAAGGCTGAGGGTCATCGGCACGGCACTCACGTTGTGCGTGACCGCTGCTGTGCTGCTGGCGGTGTTCAACCCCTTCGCCGGCCGACCGGTCGGACAGATCGATGTGGTGCTGGATCTGCCGTACGTCGGCCAAGGGGTGTCCATCGGTACACCCCTGCTGTTGCACGGGGTCGAAGTCGGAAAGGTCACGGCTGTGTCGAACATGCCGGGCGGCGCTGTCCGGCTGAACACCGAGTTGCAGTCGGCACATACCGCGGGGCTGACCGACGCGATGGTCGTGGATTTCCGGCCGGCCAACTACTTCGGTGTAACAGGGCTCAATCTCATTGCTGGACAGGGTGGTTCCCCCCTGCGCGACGGTATGCAGATCACGACCGTGCCCAAGGGGAACTTCACGCTGCAGACCCTGCTCGCCCGTCTCGGCGAGATCACGGGAGGCGTGGTGACGCCGCAGTTGATCAGCGTGATCAACAAGGCCACCCGATACACCGATGCGCTGAATCCGCTTCTGGAGACGATGGTGGTGACGGCGGAAGCGATCACCAAGGTGCAAACGGTGAGCACTGAGCAACTGTTGCGCAACGCAACCGGTATCAGCGTGGTGTTCCCCGGGTTTGTCGACGCTGCTACGGCAGCCGGCTACGGCTTCAATCAGCGCGGCGGATTCGTGACGTTCAACGTGTCGGGTGCGGCGGCGCTCCCCGGCGAGGGCGAGGTTCCGGTCCCCGGTCAGCCGCAATCGCAGGAGTTCTGGGAGACAAGATCGCGGGCGACGCTGGACCTCCTCGCGAATTCCTTCTTCGGTGCAGTGGGCAAGCTCTTGTCATCGCATCCGAGTGACCTGCTGCCCGCTGTGGGCCTGGTGAAGACCATCAGCGACACCGTTCCTGGTCTGGTCGCGCCCGCCGGGATCGGAGACACGATGGTGGAACTGCGAACACGATTCGAAAAGCTTTACGCCGGTTCGCCTGAACAGCGTGCACTGCAGGTGCACATACTGCTCGACAACCTTCCCGGGGTGCAGGCCCCCGTCAACGCGCTGGGAGGGCCGTGATGATCAAGCCGTGGGGGGCGCTGTGGCGGTTTCTGCTGTGCGCCGCGGTCGCAGCGGTCATCTTCATCGTGATCATGAACGTGTTGCGCCAGCCGGTTGCCAGTGAAACCCGAACCTATACAGCGGATTTCACCGATGTATCCGGTCTCCATGTCGACTCTGACGTACGTGTACGTGGTGTGCGCGTCGGCAAGGTCATGGCGGTCAATCTCGAACGCAAGGCCGGTCAGAGCATCGCCGTGGTCAAGTTGAGTCTCGACAGCAAGTACTCCGTGGTGCGCGAGACCCGACTGGCCGTCAAGTATCAGGCGCTCACCGGATTGCGGTATATCGACGTCGTCGATCCGGCCGAAGAGAAATCACCCTCCGACGTCGTTAGCCATGTGCCGCTGAGCCAGACCCAGCCGTCCTTCGACATCACCACACTCTTCAACGGCCTTCAGCCCGCCCTGGCCACGCTGAGCCCGGAGGACATCGACATCTTCACCGAGAACGCGGCGTCCTTCCTGTCCGGCGACGGCAGCGGTCTGGGGCCGATGCTCGACAGCATCCGAAAGCTCACCGAGTTCGTCTCCAACCGCCAGGAGGTGGTGGCGACGCTGATGCGCAATCTGTCGACTCTGGCTGAGACGTTCGGCGGACACTCGGCGGACTTCGTTCAGATTCTGGACTGGCTCAACCGCCCGATCGATGCGTCGTTGACCGTGCTCGACGAATTCCGCAAGTCGGAGCTGTACGGCCCCGGATTCACCACTGCTGCCGTTCGACTGCTGCAGAACATGGGATTCAAACCAGGAGAAGCGGATATCGATGAGGGACTTGATCGCGCGATCACCGTCTTCGACGACTACAGCGACGCGTTCAAGCGCATCCCAGTGATGTGGGACAACGTGCAACCCGCGGCCGAACCCGGCACACCGCTGCCGTGTTCCCGGGGGCAGGCGCGCTTGCCGGAATCGCTGGACATCTTGCTCAACGGTCAGCGGGTGGTCCTGTGCAATCCCTGAAATTCCTTTCCAGCCAGATGTTCTGGGGTGTCACCGCATTGCTGATGGTGGCGGTGGTGGGCGTCACCGCGGCCGCGGTATACGTGAGCCCCCCGGGGGAACAGACGATGGTCTTCTACACCACCGACGCAGCCGCCATCCGGCCCGGCGACGATGTCCGGATCGCGGGGATCACCGTGGGCAGGGTCAAAGACCTCGCGATCGAGCCCGAACAGGTGCGGGTTCGCGCCACAGTCGACAAGAATGCGTTCGTCGGCGACCAGTCCCAGGTGCAGGTGCGCATGCTGACGATTGTCGGCGGCTACTACGTCAACCTCGTATCGCTGGGCGATAAGCCCTTGGGGGACAAGCCCATTCCGGCTGAACGGGTCGCTGAACCGTACAATCTGATGCAGGCACTGACCGACGCGACGAAGGTCACCGACCGCGTCGATCCGAAGCCCATCAACGAATCGCTGAACCAGATTCAAACGGGCCTGACGGGAACGAACACCGAGACGCTGTCTGCGATCATCGACGCCGGCAACGCCCTGACGGGCACCATCGAACGACAGCGCGGACAGATCGCCGAGATCCTGAACATCTCCGACGAATACATCCGTGAACTCAGCCAGTTCACCGGAAAGCTCCAAGAACTCGTATCGAAGATCGCCATCCTCGAACAGACGCTGGTGCTCTACGGCAAGGGTTTCGCGGGTGCGCTGAGCGGAATGGGCGACATCGGCGACGCGTTCCTGGAGCCCTTCGGGCGGTTCTGGGTGAACCATCGTGAGGAGTTCATCGAGAAAGTCCGGGAATGGCAGGACAGGTTCAGGCGGTGGGCGGACAACAACAGCAGGATCATTCCGAGATTGCGGCGGGTGCGGGACAAGATCGAGCGTGTCCTCGACGCACAGAATGCCCGGCCGGAGCTGCTCGCCACAGACCTCTGCATCCCGATGCCGGGAAGTCCGTGCTGATGGGGAGTACACCGATGCGTATCAGAAAGCGCGTGGCGACGACCGTTATGGTGGCCGCGACGGTGGTGGCTGCCGGAACCTCTTGCACTACTACTGACGGTTCGGCGCAAGCCGCGTACTGCGCGATGATGCCCGACACCATCGGGCTCTATGTCGGCAACCCGGTGACCCAGATGGGCTATCGGATCGGCGAGATCACCTCCTTGTCTGTCGGTACGCAGAGTGTCCGCGTCGAATTCGCCATCACCGAAGACCGCACCCTGCCCGCTGACGTGAAGGCGGTCATCCGATCGCCATCGATTCTCGCCGACCGTTCCCTCGAACTGGTGGGCAATTTCACCGGCGGGCCTCAGTTGAAGGCTGGGGAATGTGTGCCGCTGGACCGCTCGATGTCGCCGAAGACCCTGTCGGAGGTCATCGGTTCGGCCGACACGTTCCTCGACGCGATCAACCCCGAAGGGTCGACGAACATCGCAGACACCGTGCGCGGGATCGACCAGCTGGCCCAGGGCAACGGCGCCGAGGTGGGGCAGCTTGTCAGCAGAACGTCGGCGCTGCTGGACAGTCCCGATCAGTCGATCAGCGACATCGGCTCGATCATTGCGAACCTCGCCGAATTGACCACGGCGCTGAAGGACATGCGGGACCCGCTGAAGCAGATCCTGCTGGACGCCAGGACGACGACCGCGGATATCGCCACCGCCCTCGACGGTACGACCCGACTCTCCGGAAAGACCGAACTCGGCAACCTCGGTCCGCTCATCGAGGCCGTAGCTGTCGTGGAGACTCGGCTGGGCGAGGAAACGCAGCTCACGCTGGACACACTGAGTGCCACTGTGCGCAAGGTCAGCCCACACGCCAACGCCTTTGCGGCGCTGTTGGATCCGGTGCCGTGGTGGATCAACTCCATCGCCAATCACTACAACGGCAAACAGTTCAACATCTTCAACATCGCCTACCGGCCGCCGATGTTCCGCGTGCGGTCGCATAACGGCCTCGCGCTATGCGGCTTCATGAACAGTTCGGTGCCCGGAAGCTGTGCCGATGTCAACGGCGTGCCGTACGCCGTCGATGTCGCGCTGCTCCAGTACGTCCTGATGCAGGCGAACCGGTCATGACGCGGCGGATGTGGAAAGCGACAACGGGCGCGGCGCTCGCCGTGCTGCTGACGTCGTGTGCGTCCATCAGCGTCAACTCCCTGCCACAGCCGGGCGCGAAGGGCTCGAACGGATACGACGTCGTGATCGAGTTCGACAATGTGTTGAACCTCCCAGACCGGGCCAAGGTGGTGCTCGACGGGACGGTGGTCGGGGCCGTCGATCACATCGAGCTGGCGAGCGATCGCGTCGATGTGTACTCGCGCATCGACAACAACGTCTCGCTACCAGCGGACATCCGCGCCACTCTCCAGCAGTCCACGGTGCTCGGCGACACCTATGTGGCACTCGAGCGACCGGCCCCCGGTGACACCGTCGCCGGACCGCTCGATGACGATGGCAGAATTCCCGTGGCGCAAACCACGTCACCGCCACAACTCGAGGACACCATCGCGAACCTGGCCAATTTCGTTGGTAGCGGCTCGATCCAGCGGATCCAGAACACGATCCTCGGAGTCAACAAGGTGACTCCCGCTCGCAATGAGGAATTGCGGGCGATGGTGGAACGGGTGTCCGGCGACTTGTCCGAGTTGTCGAACAACCTCGAGACGGTCGATCTGTGGCTTGATGGCGTCGCGAGGACGACCGACGTCATGTACCGGCACCAGTCTGTATACGAGTACTGGTTCTCGCCTGCGGGCATGACCGGTTTCGACCGAGGCACCCAGGCGGCGAGTTACATCGGCACCGTGCTGCCCTCGATCGGCAGCATCTACAGCGGCGGCTTCTGGTTGGTCCCGATGCTCAATTCGCTCGCCGACGCGATGGGGGCGGTCCAGCAGACCAAGTGGAACGTCGAATCGGAGGTGCCCGCCTGGCGCCGGCTGTTCCTCGAGGATTTCCTTCCTGCGGACAAGAACCCGGCGATCAACATCACCTCGATCAAGACGCCCGACGGCCGTGAACTGATCGGAAATGTGCAGGACGTCTTGCGGATCCTGGGGGCGGCGCCATGAGAACAGTGAAGAACGTCCTGTCGTTCGGCGTCTTCGCGGTGATCGTCGTGATCACCCTCAGCTACATCGCCTCCTTCGGAGTCTATGCGGCTGCGCCCGATAACCGACTCGAACTCTCTATGGATGTTCCAGACGCCAAGGGTCTCGTCGCGGGCGCGAGCGTCCTGCTGCGTGGTGTCCCGGTCGGCAAGGTGACCGGGGTGCAGGCGTCGGTCAACGCGGCCACCGTCGACTTCTACGTCGACGGAAACCACCGAATCCCTATCGATAGCGAAGTCCGCCTGGACAATTTGTCGGCGCTCGGTGAGGCCTACATCGGTCTGATGCCCCGCACCGACGGAGGCCCGGCTCTCAAGGACGGACAGCACATCTCGACGGAGGAGATCGTGGTGTCGCCGTCCATCTCGGAGCTGTCCACTAGCGTGGTGCGCGTCCTCAACCAACTGGACCCCGGCCAGCTCCAACGCACGGTTAACGAGGCTGATGCGGCGCTGCCCGATCCAGACGCGGTGTTGCCGAATCTCACCCGCGCCAGTCAGCTCCTGCGGAACATGACCGTGAGCATGGACGGCAGGGGGCAAGAGGTCCTCGCCAACTTCCAGACGCTGCTGCAGAACGCCGACTGGGTGGGACCGACGCTGGCCGAGATCGAACCGCACGTTCGGGCGGCAGGAGACGGTGTGGCAGGAACATTCAGGGGAATGATGAACACGGTCGCCTGGAACACCCCTGTGAACATGGATTTGTTCGGGAAGTTTCTCGAACGCATTCAGGCGTTCCTGGACAGCCGAGGCCCCGACGTGAAGGTCCTGACTCAGGCGCTCACACCCCAATTTCACGGCATCGCAGGCGCGTTGATGAGTTTCGATACCGGGCGCATGCTGTCCAACGCGTTGTCAGGCATACCGGAGGAAGGGGCGATCACACTCCGTGTCACCATCCCCGACCGCTGAATCAGACCACGAACCCCCCGAAGACCCAGGAGAACCAATGTCGATCACCGATACCGAGAAAATTGAAGACACCGCACCGCCGGCAGATGAAGGCGCGGTCAACGAGACCGTGACCAAACCCGAACGGGACCCCGAGCCAGCCGACCGACCGACAACGCAGACACGCCAGATTGCGATTTCACTGCGGGGGTTGGTCTTCGGGGCGATCACCCTCGCGTTGGCCGTCGCCGTCGCCGTCCTGGCGTGGTTATACATCGGCGCACAGGACAAGTTGAATACCGAGGCCCGCGCGGCCGAAGATCGCAGCCATGCCGAGTCGGTGGCCCTGGACTATGCGGTCAACGCCGCACAGATGGACTACCAGGATTTCGCTGCGTGGAAGACCAAGCTGGTCAACGGGACGTCGCCGGAGCTGAACGAGAAGCTGAGCACTGCCGCTGACTCGATGCAGGAGATTCTCGCTCCGCTGCAATGGAAGTCGAGCGCCCGTCCGCTGGCGGCGAAGGTGCGTTCGGACAACGGTGGAATCTATGTGGTCGACGCGTTCGTCAGCGTCTTGACCAAGACGATGCAGGCACCGGAGGGGCTGCAGTCAACCGCCACCTACAGCGTGACACTGGACAGCAAGCACAATTGGCAGATCACGGATGTCGGCGGTATCGACGCCGCCCTTGGAAAGTAGCGGTGGAGTTGGACACCGGGACTGTGCGGGACGGCGGGTTTGCGCGACGCGCCGTAGTGGCAGCGGTGGCAACCGTCGCGGTGCTGGCGGGAATGCCGCTGCCTGCCGCCGGCGCCCAACCGCTTCCCGATCACGACGGGCTGCCGGAACCGCTTCCGGTCGTGGTGCCGTCGTCCAGCAACTGGGAGCCCAAGTTCCCGTTTCCCTACGACCAGTTTCGGAGTTCCGTCACCGACAGGGACATCGCGGCCGAACGCGAGATGTGTGAGTGGTTCAATGCGCAGTTCTTCGAACTGAAAGATCAGATCGAGGCACTGAACAACGCCATCATCCGACACAACGGCAGTTTCGATGCGCCCGAGGTACAGCAGCGATACAACGTCGTCACGGCCAACATCGATCAGTCGTTGGCGTTCCTAGCCCCGCGGGCCCAGGCGTTGACTCAGGCGTACGACTCCGCGGGAGACATGTACTTCCCCATCTATCAGGGCGACAGCTTCTACGGACTGTGGCAGCAGTTGTCGAACGTTAGCAACGGGCTGAAAGCGCGCCAACCGACATGGTTCACCGGTCCGTCATTCCTGCACACCCAACGTTGGGGTAACAAGATCAGTAGGTCCGATGTCTGCCGTTGAAAGGTGCCCGCAGAGTAGCGGTCGTAGACGGGCGACAGTTTCCGCAGTCGCCGTGACGTTCGCCGTTGCCGGCTGGTCGTGTGCACCGACCGCCGTGGCGGATCCGCACCAGGCGCTTGCCGAGGTGATCAACTCCGCACGCACCACTGCACCCTGCGGCGCACTGAATTACGACCCCAAGGCCGAACTGGCCGCGGAGATCGTCAACCGCTCGACGCGCGACTATTTGAACCACACCGCGGAGAACGTCCCCGCCGACAAGCCGGAGCCGACGGCGATCGCCAAGGATGTCGGGATCACCGGTACCAAGGTGATCTCCCTACAGGGAGCCGGAAAGGTCGAGGGCGACGCCATCCGGGGCGTGCTCATCGAGGGATACAAAGCCCTGCCGGACTGCGCCTACACCAACTACGGCGTCAGCATGCTCAACGATCCGGAATCGGGCTACAGCCTGGCGGTGGTCGTAATGGTCGGCCCATGAGCACCGCCCCGATCCGCCGTGCGGCAGCGTGGGTTGCGAGCGTAATCACGCTGTGCGCCTGCGGTGTTGGTGCCTCGCCGGTCGCCTGGGCTGACGACGTGGTCACCTACGAGGTGGTATCCGATCGGATCGCCGTCGCCAATATCGAGTGGCAGGACGCCGCCGGCCGACGATTCGCGCCCGCCGTCACGCTGCCCTGGCGCGCCGACGTCAATGTCCGCGCGCCATTGGGGCCGCCGCCGGACGGCAGCCAAGTGCGCGCCGACTGGCGCCAAAACGCCTATCCCACCAAGTGGGTCACAGTCAGGATTTTCTACCGGGGAAAGCTGATCTGTCAGAACACGCTCGACATCGGTAACGCCGCCTGCTACGGCGTGACCCACCGCATCACATGACCGCCCCGCGTCACCAAACTCGTCCACGAAGTCGACAGACATGCGGAGGTGCTGACCAATGAAGCCAACGCGGCGGTGCGGGTTGATCCGGCGCCACGGTCACCGGGCGCTCGCCTTCGCGGCTGCGCTGGTGGCGGCGTTCGCAACAGCAACACCAGCGGTTGCTGACCCTGAACAGGGTGTCCCACAGCCAGATCCGTGGCCGGACATCCGGTACTACGACCACCCGGATGTCAGCCCGTTCGTCCTTCCGGGCGGAGTCTGGTTCAAGGCCCCGACCGGGCAGACCTGTGGAATCTGGGGTCTGGGAAGCTTCGGTTGCGCAGGCGTCGTCCCCGGCGCACCCCAGGGCACCAGTCACATCGGCTGGATCGACGGTGACCGCGCAGTGCACTACGACTGGTCGATGAGCGTCCGCTTTCCCCCGACCCAAGCGCAGCAACCGCTCCCCCCACGCAGTTCGCTCACCCACCAGGGCACGACCTGCGCGGTGACGCCCGACAGCTTCACCTACTGTGAGCGCGGCGCCCTACGATTCCTCATCGAACCGACTCGAACCTGGCTGTCACCGCCGTGGATGGATCTGAGTTGGCAGGTGCTGGGGCCGGCATCGTGCAGTCCGCCAGGCGGGGGACCCTGCTACCGCTGACCGTCCATACGGCACGAATCGAGTTGTAGGCCAAGGCAAACAGGCCTCAGGCTGCGGCCGCGAGCGAACGGATCGTTCAGAAAGCAGTAACTCAACGCATCGAGGTTGTGGAACGCTGTACATGGTTTGTTCCACGTGTTACGTTCCACAAGGATAGCCGGGCGAGGGAGATTCCAGTGCGGGAAACGACTGTTTCGGCAGACACCGATCGGGCCACGGGCCCTGCTGAGGCGCCTGCCAGGCCGTCGGGCAAGGTCTGGCTCTGGGCGACCTTCGGCGCGCTCCTGGTGGTTCTCGCCTTGAGTTGTTGGGCCCGGTGGTTGCTCTCACCGCAGGCCACACCCGTTGATCCGGGCCCCGATCCGTACGCCTACGGATGGGTCATCCGGGTGACCGAAGTGATCAGCCTGTCTGTCTTCGTGTTCCTGCTCTGGTACACGCTGCTGCGCGCTGCGTACCGGGATCGCGCCATCACATTGGACGGAAAGCTGTTCCTCGGCGGGCTTTTCGCATCTGCACTCGACGTCCTATGTCAGATGTTCAACCCCACGTGGGCGATGAACGCCCACTCACTCAACCTCGGTACCTGGGCCGCACAGTTCCCCGGATTCGCGGCCCCGCAGGGCGACCGTTGGGCGTGGAGCCTCGCGTGGTGCATGCCCGCCTACATCTGGCTCGGCGTCGGTGCGGCTATCGTCGGCTGCGCCTACCTCGACCTTCTGCGCCGAAAGTTCCCGCGCCTTGCTTCTGTCGCGCTGTACATCGTGGTGTTGGTGACCTTCATGGTGACCTTCGGGTGCATAGCCACCATTTGGAATAGGACCGGGGTCTACACCTACGTGTCCTCACCAAGTGCGCTGACTCTGTGGTCCGACACCACCCATCGCCTTCCGCTGACCGAGCTGTTGTTCATTTCGTCGTACTGCTTGATGTTCACCTGGTTGCGCGACTCCCGTGACGCCAATGGGCGGTGCGCGGTGGACCGCGACGTGGACACCTTGCGGACCGCCCCTTGGCTCAAGTCGGTGCTGTCCACGCTGGCGGTGTGCGGTTGGGCAGGTTTCACCACGCTGGTGGCCTACCAGATACCCAACGACTGGATCTCCATGACAGGGGGACGCGACAGCATCCCGGAGCTGCCGTCGTATCAGCAGGGCAGCCTCTACTGCGGACAGCCAGGAAAACCGTTGTGTGCCAACCAGTATCTTGACCAGCTGCAGGAGGAATACAGCGGCGCCCGGTCGACGCCGGAACCCGAACCACCAACCACCGGTGGGGGTTAAATGTTGACCATGCTGCCTGAAATTGACGATCCAGCCCTGCTCGAGCGGGTAGTCGCCGCTGCACGCCGCTGCTTCGCCCGCTTCGGGGTCGACCGGACGACGATGCAGGACATCGCCAAGGAGGCGGGGATCGGACGAACGGGCGTCTACCGCCTGGGTCTGACTCGGCCGGAGATCACCGAGGCCGCGATCGTGAGCAGGCTGCGCGAACTGGGCGAGACCATCCGCCCCATCGCCGACCGTGACGCACCGTTCGCCGAACTGCTGCTGGACACGTCGATCGCGACGGTCGACGCCGCGCGTTCCGACCCCGAGCTGCATCACCTGCTCGACACCACGACGACGGTGTCCTTGCACCGTCTCATCACCGGTCACGAATCGGCGATGCACACCATCGTCTTGGACGTGCTCGCACCGATGCTCGCCCGTGGCCGTGCTGAGGGGGAGATCCGCCCCGAAGTCTCCGACGATCGCGTCGTCGAGTGGCTGCGGGGCGTGTACCTCATGTTGATTCTGCGTGAGGACCTCGATGCAGACGCTGAGCGTGCACTGGTGACTGATTTCGTCCTGCCATCGCTGATGGCCCATGGCAAACCACCTCGAAAGGGAACACGAAAGTGACCACGAACCTCTCCGACCACGGCCCCGTCTTCATCGTCGGTGCGGGCCCCTCCGGCCTGACCGCGGCCTATCGCCTTCGCCAGCAGGGTATTTCGTCGGTCATTCTGGAGAAGCGGGACCGCACGGGCGGGATGATCCACACCCACCGCGAGCAGGGCTACCTGATGGAGGAGGGCGCCACCATCCTGCCGAGCGCCTACGAGCCCGTCGTCAAGCTGGCGCACGAGATCGGCAGCGGCCCCGACCTGATTCCAGCCGGCTCGATCATCGGGTTCGCGCGTGACGGCGTCATCCACAACCTGCGTTCCGATCACCTGTTCCTCGACGTGCTCAAGACACCGCTGGTTTCGATGAAGTCCAAGGCGTTGATGGCGCGGTTCGGCATCGACGCCACCCGGGCGAGCAAGCTGCTCAATTACGAAGACCTCTCACGCGCCTCGGCGTTCGACACCATGACGCCGCGGGAGTACTGCTCGCTGCACCTCGGACTTTCCGGCGAGGTCTATGACTACGTCATCAACTCCACGGTCCGCGGCGTGCTCGGGGTGCGCGGAGACGCGATCTCCAATCTCGAACTGTTCTTCATGCTCTACAACATCCTGGGCAGCAAGCTCTACGCGTTCCGCGAGGGATACTCGACCTACATCGACCGGCTGTCCGCGGGTTTGGACATTCGGCTGGGCGCGACGGTGCAGGAGATCACCGAGACTGCCGACGGGGTGACCGTCATCTGGACGGACGCGGACGGCGTCACCCACACCGATTCCGGTGCGGGAGCGGTCATCACGGCGCGTGGCGACACCATCCCGGACCTGGTACCCGGTCACTTCGACGCGGTGTCGGAGGGGTTCCTGCGCAGCCTGCGGTACACGAAGTGCGTCGTGATGAACACCGGCGTCACCCGTAAACCCAAGGGAATCGTCGCGTCAGTCATCAACATCCCCGAACCGGTCGATCCCGACATCATGGGCTTCACCTGTGAGCACAACAAGGCGCCGGGCCGCGCTCCCGAGGGCCATGGCCTACTCGACATCCTGACCATGACCGAGTTCGCCGAGCGGATCATCGACGAGGACGACGACACCATCCGGGAGAAGATCCTGAGCCGGATGGAGAAGGTGATCCCCGGTCTCACCGACACCGTCGACTACACCCGGATCGCCCGGTGGAACGAGGTCATCGTTTACAGCCGGCCCGGACTCTACAAAGAACTCGGGCAGTTCCAGGCGCGGCAAGCGGCCATCACCTCCCGGATCCGGCTGGCAGGTGTTTTCAGGTCATCGTCGAACATGTGCACCGCCACAGTGGCGGGCGAGAACGCCGCATCCGATCTCATTGCGCAGCTGAAGGGTTCGCCACGCAGGCTGGCCCCGGTCTAGATCTCAGCGCCGGCGGCTCAGCCCGTCGGTGGTGATGGCGCGCACGGCGGCGGTGATGGGGCCGCTGCCGAGCCGCGGGTTGGTGGACACCGCCAGGTCGCAAAACCCGGTCTTTCCATCGATCTCAATCTCGCAGATGGCATCGACATCTCCGACGTTGTGGTGCTCGAACACCATCGCGTCATATGGCGCGCACTGGAGCACAAATGGTTCCGCACCGGAAAATGTCCACGTCGCCACAGCACCGCGGTAGCTGGTGCCGTCCACTTCCATGTGCACCACGATGTCGACGTCGTCGGCGTAGGTGATTTCACCGTCGCGCACGACGTAGCCCAGCTGCCGAATGCTGCCGTCGACGGCATGCCAGGCGATCGAGCCGAACGACAGTTCGGGACCGATGGTGCCGGGGATCCAGCGGTGATTGAGTAGCGTGTCCCAGCGCCGAAGACCCCAGGAACGGTCTCGGTGGCACAGGCCGTTGACCTCGAAAGTGCGACCATCGAGTTCGATCGTGCCGGTGATCGCGCCGGAACATTCGAAGTGCGAGCTGGCGAACTCGTCCACCAGTGAACCGGAACTCTTGGGGAAGAAGTCGGTACGCGGATAGAAGTCTTCGACGGTCAGCTCGGCGCGACAGTGCTCGTCCTCGACGCGGTAGTGGAGTCGCTCGCCGTCGTGGGTGATTCGGTACCGTCCATCGAGCGCCCCGAACCCGTCGGGCAGCAGATCGGCCTCGCCCAGCCGGTTGCTGGTGTTGCGGCGGAATCGTGTCCCGTCATGGGTGACCAGACCGAACCACAGCGCGGAAATGCCGCCGGCGTGGTTGGGTTCGTGCCCGATGCGGAAGACGCCGCCGATGCCCGCGTCGCGGTCATTGAAGACCAGGAATGCGCTGTCCTGCCACCACTCGTCCCTTTCGGGGCGTTGGCGCAACTCGGCTTCCGGTCCGTGCTGAACGACGTCCATTCAGCGGTTCCCCGCGAAGCTCTGGGTCTCGCCCTCGGGCGCGGGCAGACCGAGCAGCCGCGCCAGGGTCTGGCTGGCCGGGTTGGAGAGCCGCATCGGCGCACCGGGCGGAAGGAACCCGGCCTGGATCATTAGGTTGCCGGCCCGGTGCATCAGGATGGACAGCCGGGTCGCGGCGAAAACCTCGTAAAACGCCACCACGTCCGGGTCCACCTCGACACCGGTCAGTTCGGTGTACCGGGCGAGAGTCTGTGCCGCAGTGAGGAACCCGGGCAGCGCGGGCGCACCGATGCCCTCGGTGTAGTAGCGCTGCAGGAACAGCCACCAGCCCAGGTCGAGCTCGCGCGGACCCACCGACAGCATCTCCCAGTCCAGCACCGCGGCGGCGCTCAGGTCGTCGTCGAAGATCACGTTCCCGATCCGTGCGTCACCCCAGGTGAGCACCGCCGACTCCGCACCGGCCGGTCGATTCTCACGGACCCACTCCAGCGCCATCTCTACCGTAGGGTTCGCCTCACCCTCAGCCGCCCACGCAAATGCCTTCTCCCACAGGGCCAGTTGCCCGTCGAATCCCGCCTCGGGATGGGTGCGTAGCGCACTCAGGCCGGCCGCGTCGATGTCGACGGCGTGGATCGCTGCCACCTGAGACAATGCGCTGTCGTACAGCGTGGCCTGCTGCTCGGGTGCCAGGTCGAGGACCCAGCCTTCGACGGTGTGCGGCGGATCGTCGGACGGCACCCGGCCGTCGACACGTTCCATCACGATGAACGGTGCGCCCAGCGGGCCGGAGTCCTTCTCACTGAACAGCATCCG
>JBIQHU010000266.1:0-2835 GCA_044508395.1 Mycobacterium sp.
CGCACGCTGTATCTGAACCAGTTCACCGGCGAGACCATCACCAACGCCACCGCCGAACACAGCGGCGCGTTGGGCACTGCGACGAGCTTCGGCATCGACATGCACATGGGCAACCAGTTCGGGGTGCTTACCAGGATCATGGCCACGGCCGCGTGCCTGGGCATCTTCGTCATGATCGGTACCGGGCTGGCGATGTGGTGGAAGCGTCGACCGGCCGGGAAGACCGGTGTGCCGGGCCCCGCGAGCCCGGCCACCCGGGCCGACACTCCTGCGCGGGCCAAGGTCGCGATCGCGGTCACCGCCGTCGTCGTGGGCGTGATCTATCCGGTCTTCGGCGTCTCGCTGTTGCTGGTGCTCGCGGTCGAGGCTCTGCTGGATGCCCGGCGCGCCAACCGTTCCGACGGTGAAGCGACTGGGGTTTCGGTTACTGACACCATTGAGGACTCCGACGGTGACGAGGTGCCGGTGGGAGCGCTTCACTAGGTCAGCCGGAGCTTCGGCATCATCCAGGTTGCCGACCCCAGGCTGCGAGCTGCTGCCGCTGGGATCGAAAGACACAGAGGCACAACTGAAGTAGGCGTCAGTCCGGTGTCGCACCCTGGCGGGAAAACGTCATCGGCCATTGTGATTTGACGACTCTCGGTAGCTGACTGGGTCGGTCGGCGGGCGCCATCGCAGCGGACATCCCGAGCCAATACCTTAGCAGGTGAACACGTGTCTAGGTAAACAGGTATGATGGACTAGCCCTGGCCGGCCCGGGACATCGCGATTTGTGTCGGGTCGCCGCCGTGCCCCTCCCGAAGATCAGAGAGGACCTTTCATGTCCGAGTACACGCTGCCTGACCTGGACTACGACTACGGCGCGCTCGAGCCCCACATCTCGGGCCAGATCAACGAGATTCACCACAGCAAGCACCACGCCACCTACGTCAAGGGCCTCAACGAGGCAATCGCCAAGCTCGAAGAGGCGCGCGCCAAGGGCGATCACGGTGCGATCTTCCTGAACGAGAAGAACCTGGCATTCCACCTCGGCGGGCATGTCAATCACACGATCTGGTGGAAGAACCTGTCCCCCAACGGCGGCGACAAGCCCACCGGCGAGCTCGCCGCCGCCATCGATGACCAGTTCGGCTCGTTCGACAACTTCCGGGCGCAGTTCACCGCCGCCGCCAACGGTTTGCAGGGCTCCGGATGGGCGGTGCTGGGCTACGACCCCCTCGGCGACCGGCTGCTGACGTTCCAGCTCTACGACCAGCAGGCCAACGTGCCGCTGGGCATCATCCCGCTGCTGCAGGTGGACATGTGGGAGCACGCGTATTACCTGCAGTACAAGAACGTGAAGGCCGACTACGTCAAGGCGTTCTGGAACGTCGTCAACTGGGAGGACGTGCAGAACCGGTTCGCTGCCGCCACCAGTAAGGCCCAAGGTCTCATCTTCTGAATCGTCTGACGGTCGAATTGGCGACACGCGGTATCAGAACTTCCGAACCGCTTCAGCTGGAGGTTGTCTCGGATCCGCGCTCGTCGAGCAAGCGACGCACTTGCTCGCATCGATACGCTCCTCGCTCTGGTCGTGACGGTCTGCGGGTGTTCTTTGTTGTCGAACACTGTCAGCGAGGTGACATGCCGTGCCGTCACGGCGCCCTGGACCGGTAGAACATCGGGGATGTCTGCGAAATTCGAGCCCGGGGACCTGATTGCCACCCGCCAGTACGCCACCATCACCGGCGAATCCGTAACGGTTCCGGCCCCGGTTGGGTCCACCCATCTGCAATTTCGGCGCTTCGCGGGATGCCCGATCTGTCACCTCCATCTGCGCAGTTTCGCCACCCGCCATCAGGAGTTGGTCGACGCCGGGATCACGGAGGTCGTGTTCTTCCACTCCCCGCATTCGGCGTTGCAGGGGTATCAAGCGTTACTGCCGTTCGCCGTCGTGGCCGATGCCGAGCGGCAGAGTTATGACGAGTTCGGGATCGATACCCGGATCAGTGCGGTTGCGCATCCGCGAGCGTGGCGGTCAGCGTTCCGCGGATACGCCAGTGTCATGGGGCATCGCAACGATCCTGACAATGCTGGAGTCGGAGCCAGTGATGGATCGACGCACCTGAGTTTGCCCGCCGATTTCCTCCTCGTGCCCGACGGCACGGTCGTGGCGGCGCATTACGGTCGTCACGCCGACGACCAATGGACCGTGGATCAAGTTCTGGACCTCAACCGCGTCAACGCAGGAAAGGAACCGCTGTGAATAGAGGATGGCTTGTAGGGCTGGCCGTGGTTGCAACGGTGGCTGCCGGGTGCAACGCCCAGAGTGAAACGACACCGTCGGCCGCGTCGCCCACCGCAAGCGAATCTCCCATCGCGGCCGCCGAGCCGTCGGCAGCCGAAACCGAAGGCGGCAACGTTCCTGCCCACTTGGACTTCACCGCCACAACGGTCGACGACCAGCAGTTCTCCGGCCAGTCTCTGGCCGGAAAGCCGGTGGCGATATGGTTCTGGGCGCCGTGGTGCCCGGTGTGTCAGCGCGAAGCCCCGATGGTTGCACAGGCCGCGTCGACCAACCCCGACGTGACGTTCGTCGGAGTCGGCGCGCTCGATCAGGCACCGGCGATGCGTGAGTTCGTGGATAGGTATGCAGCCGGAGATTTCACCCAGCTCGCCGACACGAATGCGGCGATCTGGGCCAAGTTCGGAGTGACCCAGCAGCCGGCGTTCGCCTTCATCAACCCAGATGGCGACGTCGACGTCGTGCACGGAACGCTGTCGGACGCAGAGCTGCGCGAGCGGTTGGCTGCACTGACGGACGCATGATCGACTCTGCTGCACTGGGTTTCGCCC
>JBIQHU010000267.1:0-2824 GCA_044508395.1 Mycobacterium sp.
CTCGGCGCCTCGGCGCCGGTGAACTGCGGGATGCCGGCCTGCTGGGCGACCAGCATGTTGACGACCGTCGAGCCCGAATAGACCGTGCCCATGATGGCGTAGGCGCCGGCATCGATCGCCTTCTGGACCAGAGCGCGCGAGGTCTGCGGGTCGGTCTGCGTGTCGTAGTCGGGCATGTCGATCTTCTTGCCCAGTATGCCGCCGCCCGCATTGATCTCCTCGACGGCGAGATGCGCGCCGTCATGGTAGTTCGTGCCGGAAACAGCGCCTGCGCCCGACAGCTCGCACACGCACGGGATGAGCACCGTGTCGTCGGCGGCCCATGCGGCCGTCCACGGCGCGGCCAGGAACACCGACGCCGTCAGCGCGGTGGCCAGGATGCTTCTTCTCGACTGCATTCTATCCTCCCTTGAAACCGGCTTGCGCCGTCTGCTTGAAATTGCCCGTCGGACCGGCCGTATGCCGCCCCTCCCGACCTTTCCTCCTGCTCCGGCCTCACGCCCCCGGCGTCTTGGCCCGTATGTCGTCGGCGAGCAGCTTGGTCAGCACATCGGACTCGGTCGCCACGCCGCGCTTACGCAGTTCGGCAGCGACGCGCTGGCGCTCATCGGTGAGCGCGAGCAGCTGCCGGTAACGCGTCACGGACCAGCTCAGATCGAGTCCGTGGGCGGCGAACGCCGCGTTGTACGCCACCCGGTGACCGTCGCATTCGATGTCCGTCAGCGCATCGAGGTCGAAGATCACCGCCCGAAGCGGACATCGGGCTCCGGCGGGCGAGGCGGAATCCCACCAGAAGCGGCCGGCGCGCCAAGTCGTTTCTTGCGTTGTCGGCATGCAGCTAGGGTGGCCCACATCACAGTCTGTTGCCTCCCCCATTTGGGGGATCGGCGATGCCAACTTCTCCTACCCATGGAAAACACTAGAAAATACCAGGTCATAGCAGGTCATAAGGTGGTGAACATGACGTCCGGCGCCCCGGTGCGGCTTGTACTGGTCGACGACCACGAGATGGTCATCGAAGGTCTCAAAGCCATGCTCGCCGCCTTCCGCGAACGCGTAGAGGTGGTCGGGCAGGCGATCGGTGCCGAGCGGGCGGTCAGCGTCGTCGACGAACTCGACCCCGACATCGTGCTTTCGGATGTGCGCATGCACGGCTCCAGCGGCCTGGACCTGTGCATGGAGCTTCGCGAACGCAATCCCGAGCGCAAGGTCGTGATGCTGTCGGTCTACGACGACGAGCAGTACCTGTTCCAGGCTCTGCGCGTCGGCGCGTCCGGATACCTGTTGAAGAGCATCAGCAGCGACGAACTCGTCCGGCAGCTCGAGTTCGTCCATCGCGGGGAAACCGCGATCGACCCGAGCATGGCCGCCAGGGCGGTGGATACGGCGGCACGGATCCAGCGCGACGAGTTCTGGCCCGGCGCGCGGCAGGGGTTGACCCAGCGCGAGAGCGAGATCCTGTCGTATGTGGTGAACGGCCTGTCCAACCGGGCCATCGCAGGCAAGCTGGTGATCGGCGAAGAGACCGTCAAGACGCACCTGAGCTCCATCTACCGCAAGCTCGGAGTCACCGACCGCACGGGCGCGGTGGCCACGGCGCTGCGGGAGGGCATCTACCAATGACATCGCAGCCCCGGCCGCCCAACGCGGTCCGTGACCTCGTCGACGCCGACCGCGAACTCGCCCTGCTGCGCGAGTTGATCCAGGCGGCGTCCTCGGGGCCCGGCGTCGAACCGCTGGCCGCCGCGGCCGCACGAATGATCACCGCCGCCACCGCGAGCGACGTCTGCTTCGTCCATGTTCTCGACGACAGCGACCGGTCACTGACGCTCGCGGGCGCCACCCCGCCGTTCGACGCCGAGATCGGCAAGATCCGATTGCCGTTGGGCCAGGGCATTTCTGGATGGGTCGCCAGCCAGCGCGAGCCCGTCGTCATCACCGAGGACAAGGAGAGCGATCCCCGCTATATGCCGTTCCAGTCGTTGCGCGGCCGGGACTTCACGTCGATGGTGTCGGTGCCCATGGAGACCGACCCCGGCGGGCTGGTCGGCGTGCTGAACATCCACACCGTCGAGCGGCGCGAGTTCACCGCGCGTGACGTCGAACTTCTGTTGGTGATCGGCAGGCTGATCGCAGGCGCGCTGCATCAGGCCCGGCTGCACCGCCAGCTGGTGGCCCGCGAACGGGCACACGAGAACTTCGTCGAGCAGGTGATCGAAGCGCAGGAGATCGAGCGGCGACGGCTGGCGGGCGACATTCACGACGGAATCTCGCAGCGACTGATCACCCTGTCGTACCGGCTCGACGCGGCCAGCCGTTCGGTGTCCGACGATCCGAGCGCGGCCGCCGAACAGCTGGAGAAGGCACGCGAACTGGTCGATCTGACGTTGCAGGAGGCCCGCGCCGCGATCAGCGGGCTGCGCCCCCCGGTGCTCGACGACCTCGGCCTCGCGGGTGGGCTGGCCAGCCTGGCTCGCTCCATCCCACAGATCGGCATCGATGTCGATCTTGTGGAGGCCCGCGTCCCCGACCACATCGAGCTCGCCTTGTACCGGATCGCGCAGGAATGCCTGCAGAACGTCGTCAAGCACGCGAAGGCGAAGTCCGCGCGGCTCACCTTCGCCGTCGATACGACGGACAACGGGAGTGTCGCACGACTCGAGATCATCGACGACGGCGTCGGTTTCGACACCTTCGAGCATCCGCTCGGCAGCGACGAGATGGGTGGCTACGGCCTACTGTCGATGGCCTAACGCGCCGAGATCGTCGGTGGCCGGCTCAACATCCGGTCGCGGCCCGGTTCGGGGACCGCCGTCACGGCGAC
>JBIQHU010000268.1:0-2805 GCA_044508395.1 Mycobacterium sp.
TAGTGGCGCAGCATGCGAACGGAGATACGGCTCAGCGAGGAGAACCTGCCGATCGACATCAAGGACGGGGTGTCGGTCACGGTGACGACTGTGCCGCCTCACACCATGTGAGAGTCAAGCCTGTTCTGCACGCACTCAGGTCGAGTGGCCAGTTGTTGCTGCACGCAGCACCACGAAAACTGTGTCGTAACTGGCCATTCGATGTTGGTTGGGCCTCTAAACTTCGGCGAATGGCCACGCTGCGTGATCTGAGCACCTGGTTGCCCGCCCTTGACGCGCAGCTTCGGTCCGCGCCGCGCGGTGTCGACGTCGTTGAGTTCAGGGGAAGTATCGGGCCGGATGGCGCGGGTGGGACGCTACTCATGGATGGCAAAACCCAGCAGCACGGCGCGTTGATCAACAACACCCCGAACGGCGACGACACGGGGAAGCGTTCCCGCCGCAGCGTATTTGACGAGCTGTTCACCATTGCCAAGCGGTTCGAGGTCGAGCGCTTGAGTGTGGTCCTGCGGTCCAGCCGATCGGGACTTCGTGAAGTTGATCTGATCGAACTGCCGACCTGCGTCGAGGACCCTCATTACCCTCATTCCAGCGAGGGGCCCGGCGTGCTCGTCTTGAAGGAGGGAGCTCAGCCCGGCCTCTATCGCCGTCAGCCCGACTTGACCGCGGCGGTCGGTCCAGCGCCCAGCGCCAACCCGGCCGCGCTGAGCCGGTTGGTCGCCCAGCAGAACCCGCATGCCACACCGGCTACAGCCGAGGAGTTGGCGGCGGTGGAAGCGCAACTCGGAGTTCCCTTGACCGAAGAGGTCAGGGCCATCTACCTGACCGCTGGGAGCGGTGACATCAGCGGCGGTGAAGGCCGCAGCTACAACGGCATGGAGATCATCCCGCTCGACGACACCTGGACGCGGAACATGTTCAATCCCGTGCAAGCCGGGTCGATCTGGTGGTACGCAGCAGCGATGTCACTCGGACCGGATCCTGCTGGGCGGATTCAAGCGTTGGGCTGGACGCCGCTGTGGTTCCCCGTTGGTCACGACGGGGGCGGCAATATCTATGCCGCCGACCTCGCGCCGGCAGCGCACGGGTATCGGGGCCAAGTTATCTACCTGGACCACGAGTCTCCCGCCGGGGCAATGCACTGCAACGAATCGTTCACCGAAATGCTGGTTCATGGCCGCAAAGGCACCCGCAGTTGGCCCGTCGAGGACGGGGCGACGGCGTCCATTGACGAATGGAATGCCGACACCGAGGTGCTCTGCACCGGAGGGCGCGACCGTCCTGTCGACCTCGGTCCACTGCTCGATCATCCACGGATCCATGCCATCTGCACTGCTGGTCGGCCGCTGGCCGACCCGCGGCAGCTCACGCGCTTTCCCGCGCTGGACTTTCTGTCGATGGGATTGGCCGAGTGGCGCGCCCTGCTCGACGCCGAACTCGTCCCGCCACAGTTGCTCGCCGCCGAAATCTTTGATGACGACTCC
The DNA here is from genome assembly GCA_044508395.1 of Mycobacterium sp. Classification (GTDB taxonomy): domain Bacteria; phylum Actinomycetota; class Actinomycetes; order Mycobacteriales; family Mycobacteriaceae; genus Mycobacterium. The sequence continues at coordinate 1,485 of JBIQHU010000268.1, forward strand.
GAGCTGGCGGCGACGGTCACGACGGCGAATGACCTGCTCGGGCTCTTCGGGCGACCGCTTATCGAGATGACACAAATGCATGGTTGGCGACAGCGGAGCTTAATGGATCGGCTACGCGAAATAAGTTGGGATAGCTAGAGCCAAGTTGTGTCGGCAATTGCGGTGGCACTCGCGGTCAACCTTCTGGAGAACACGACGTGTGCTCGATCGGCACCCAGGTCGGTTCCGGCCCAACTGCGAAGTTGAACGCCTCGATCTTGGCCGGGGTTGTGTATGTGATCTGCAGGTTGGTGGCGACCTGCGAGACGTAGAACTGTTCTGCACTGTCGGGCGGGGTGAAGATCGATGCCAGCTGTTCGATCAGGCCGTTGGGTAAGTACTTGCGATACATGGCGAAAGGCAGCGAGTACCGGGCAGTGCCCAATTCGAATTCGATGACGGCGTTGGGTGCGGGGTTCACGTCGTACGGGTCTGGGTAGTCGCCGGTCATGTCGCAGCTCATCTGATGCAGTGGACCGTCACATCCGCTGATGCGAGCGAATTCACCCACGATCTCGAACGTATCGTCGTCGTCGTAGGGCCCTGCCTGGTCGGTAAAGAACGTGAAATGGTCAAGCGGTGGTTCCCGCTCGTCGGCCAGCGATTCCAAAACCATGCTCACGGAGTGGATGTCCATGTCCTCGAACACGTCGGTGTGTTCGGCGCACTCGACGACCTCTTCGTCGGTCACCTCGTCAAGGCCGATAATCCCAGCGGTCTTCAACAAGGAGAACATGGACAGCAGTTGTTCTCGCAGCTCCGGCGTGAGCGGATGCCGCCACTCGGGCTTATCGTCCAGGGCGGGATCGGGCGGGTACAGCAGCTCGGCGTCGCGAACTTCGAGAAACCCTTTGTAGGACTGCCGTAGGCACACCAGACCGATGACCGGAAGAAGCCACGTGAAGAGCTGGTCCGGCATGGGAGTGCTCGGGATCCACCGAAACGCCAGCCAGCACATGTAGATGCCGACCCCCAAGTACACGAATGGGCCAAACCAGCCCAGCCAGTACAGGACCCGGTCTACGAACCTCAGCCGCCGCCAGTTCACGGCGCAATCATCCACGATTGAGACAAGGCCGGTACGAGGATTCGGTCCGAGTGGACACTGAGGCTGGCAGTTAGTGTTTCCACCGCGACGTCAGAGACCATGTTGCGATGTCGGCAACCGTTGAGGCGATCCTCGTCACCGTGCTGGTATTCGGGATCGTCATCGCCATATTCGGCTTGATCTACGCATGGGAGAAGTGGGGCAAGGGCACACGACTGGAACAGCGCATCGATC
>JBIQHU010000269.1:0-2765 GCA_044508395.1 Mycobacterium sp.
GCACCTTCGTTCCGCTGCCGGACACCCGCATCGCCGTCGGCGACGAACTGCTCATAGTGACCACCAGCAAAATGCGGACAGCAGCGGAGGCCCGGATGCGCGCGGTCAGTCGGCGCGGCAAGCTCGCCTACTGGTTCGACGAATACGGGCTTGAGGACTGACTGCGGTGTGGCGTCAAGCACATCCGCGCTCCCCGATTTGAAACTCAACCCTCCCCTAGGGGTAGAGTTCGCAACGACGTAGAACGTGGCCGTTCCCCCGCTCCCTCACGGTTCCCTCTGAAATAAACGGCCAATTACACGTTCGGACAATACTTTTCACGCAGCGATGCGTGTATCAACGGTGCCCGCGTGGCGCTGAAACGGAGTTGTGTTGGAAACCTCGACCGAGGCGATGACGCCACACGAACAGCAATCAGTGCTCGGGGCACTCCGGTCACCGCGCCGGTTGCGCACCGAAGTGCTCGCCGGCCTGGTCGTGGCGTTGGCCCTGATCCCCGAAGCGATCTCGTTCTCGATCATCGCCGGCGTGGATCCGCGCATCGGCCTGTTCGCCTCGTTCACGATGGCGGTGACCATAGCCATCGTCGGTGGCCGGCCGGCGATGATCTCGGCCGCGACGGGCGCTGTCGCACTGGTGGTTGCCCCACTCGTGCGCAGCCACGGCCTGGACTATTTGATCGCCACCGTGATCCTGGCCGGTGTGCTGCAGTTGATCCTGGGCGGACTAGGGGTCGCCAAACTGATGCGGTTCGTGCCGCGCAGCGTGATGGTCGGCTTCGTGAACGCGTTGGCCATTCTCATCTTCCTGGCCCAATTGCCGCACTTGCTGGGCGTGCCATGGCTCGTCTACCCGATGGTGGCCGTCGCCCTCATCGTCATCGTGGCGCTGCCGAAACTGAGCACCGCGATCCCCGCGCCGCTGGTCGCCATCGTGATACTCACGGCCGCCACCGTCGGATTCGGTTGGTCCATTCCGAACGTCGGAGACGAAGGACAGCTGCCATCGAGCCTGCCGTCCCTGCTGATCCCGAATGTCCCGTTCACCTTGCACACACTCGGGATCATCGCGCCGTACGCGCTGGCCATGGCCGTGGTCGGACTGTTGGAATCGCTGATGACGGCCAAGCTCGTCGACGACATCACCGATACCCACTCCGACAAGTCCCGTGAGGCGCTGGGTCAGGGTGTGGCCAACATCGTCACCGGGTTCTTCGGTGGGATGGGCGGCTGCGCCATGATCGGCCAGACCATGATCAACGTGAAATCGTGCGGCGCCCGCACGCGGATCTCGACGTTCCTCGCCGGCGCGTTCCTGCTCGGCCTGGTCGTCGGTCTCGGCGACATCGTGGCCCAAATCCCGATGGCCGCACTGGTCGCAGTGATGATCATGGTGTCCGTCGGGACCCTCGACTGGCACAGCATCAACCCGAAAACGTTGCGGCGCATGCCCAAGAGCGAAACCTCGGTCATGCTGGCCACCGTCGCGGTCACCGTCGCAACCAGCAACCTGGCTTATGGGGTTGCCGTCGGCACCCTGACGGCGATGGTGCTCTTCGCCCGCCGCGTCGCTCACTTCACCGAAGTGGTCGGCGTCGACCACCCGGACGACGACACTCGCGTATATGCGGTCCGCGGTGAGCTGTTCTTCGCCTCCAGCAATGACCTCGTCTACCAATTCGACTACGCCGGTGACCCCGCAAACGTGATCATCGACATGAGCCAGGCCCACATCTGGGATGCGTCCACGGTGTCTACCCTGGATGCCATCAGCACCAAATACGCTGCCAAGGGCAAGACCGTCACCATTGTCGGGATGAACGAGAACAGCGCAGAGCGCCACGCGCGACTCAGCGGCCAACTGGCCGCGGCGCACTGAACCGTCACGAGGGAACCGTTGAGCAGTCACGATCATCTACAGATCGGCGAGGTCGCCGCACGAACGGAGTTGTCCATCAAGACAATCCGGCACTACGACGAGGTCGGCCTGGTCGCACCCTCGGCACGATCCGCCGGCGGGTTCCGCCTCTACACCGCAGATGACGTCAACCGCCTCCTGGCGATCCGCCGCATGAAACCGTTGGGCTTCAGCCTCGACGAGATGCGCCACCTCCTCGACGCCCTCGACACCCTCAACTCTGAGGCCGCGACCGACACACAGCGTGCCGAGGCCACCGCCTACGTGGCCGAATGCCACACCCGCGCAGAGGAATCCTGCGTCAAACTCGACCGTCAACTGGCGTACGCCCAGGAACTGACCGAGCAACTCGCGGGCTACCGCGACTGAGCCGTTTGACCTGGGGGCATGCGGGTATACCGCGCGCATGCCAATGCCGAGGCCTTTCGCGGTCCTGTTCGACGTCGACGGGACCCTCGTCGACACGAACTACCTACACGTGCATGCGTGGGCTCGCGCGTTTCGCGAGCAGAACATCGACGTCGAGTCCTGGCGGATCCACCGCAGCATCGGCATGGACGGCAGCAGCCTCGTCAAAGCCCTGTCCGGAGACGCCAGTGAGGCTGTGCAGCAACAACTCAAAGACCGCCACAGCAGTCTCTACAAGGAGAGTGCAGAGCTGATCGTGCGTCTCCCCGGCGCCCGTGAACTCCTGCACCATCTCGCCGAGGCCGGAGTTCAGGTGGTGCTGGCCAGTTCCGCTCCGGAAGACGAACTCGCCATCACCCGAAAGATTCTCGACAGCGACGATGCTATCGCCGCGGCGACGTCATCCAAAGACGTCGATACAGCCAAGCCCGACCCGGACA
>JBIQHU010000270.1:0-2727 GCA_044508395.1 Mycobacterium sp.
ACGACACCGCCTGCGGGCCGGGACGCTGCTGACTACCGCGGCTTCGGAGCCGCCAACTCCGCCAACGCGGACAAGAACAACTCATCCATCCTGGGGCTCAGCTCGGACAACGTCGCAGCCCCGGCGTGACTGGCCGAGCCGAAGACCTGGTCGAGCGCTTCAGCATCGCCATCGGCGCCGATCGATAGGCACAGGCAGGCCACGCCGTCGGCGCGTAATTCCTCGAGTGCCTTGGCGGTGTCGGCCCGGGCGTAGCGACCTTCATAGCCGTCGTCGTACGGGTAACCGTCCGAGAGCACGATCAACAACCGATGTGGTGTTCCCGCTTGGTTTTTGAGGATCTCACCGGCACCGCGTATCCCTGCGCCAAGTCGGGTGTAGCCGAAGGGCTGCAACTGGCTGAGCCGCGCCCGACCGGCAGCGCCGAAGCGCTGCCCGAAGGTTTTGACGGCAAGCAGGTGGACCGCGCGGCGGCCCTGTGAGCGAAAGCCGTAGACAGCCACGCGATCACCGAGTTCCTCCAGCGTCACAGCGAGCGTCGCTGCCGCGCGGCGTTGGTGATCATGCACAGCGCGTCCTTCTCCGTCGGCGTCCGTCGCCGATCCGGATGCGTCGACGAGGATGAGCACACCGAGATTGCGCGCCAATCGGCGGCGCTCGGTGTACACATGCTCGGGCGGTGAATGGCCTGAGCGCAAATCGACGAACAGGTCGATCGTGGCCTCGATATCGACGTCGTCCCCGTCGGCGCGGGCGCGTAACACTTTGGGCCCGAGCCCGACTCGTGCCAGCCTGCGACGCAGCACCGCATCGCGCGCAACCCGAACGGTTGAGACATCCGCCGGGGCGGTGATCGGATAGTCGACCACGCGACACCAGTTCTCCCGATACCGGCCGCCGAAGGCGTCCCACTCCGGATACAGAGCCCCACCGACCGCGAGTGCCGCACCGGGTCTGTCGGCACCGACGAAGCGGATCGGGGTCGGCATCGGCCGGGCGGTCACCCCGGCGCGCGACGTCCGTCGCATCGAGCCCACCCCCACCTCACCGCCGGCGCCCTCGCTTCCGGAGGAGCGGGAACTACCGAAAAGGGTGCGTAGGAACTTCGCGGGCGCCTGCATACCGATCGGAGCCTCGAACAGTTTGAGGATCCAACTCGTCTCTGCCGGTCCGTCGTCGTCCTCGTCCTCATCACCGTCGGGCGGCTCGGTGTGCTCGACGTTCATCCAGGCATCGGCACCGCTCGCCGGCGCACCAGATTCAATCCGGGTGCGGATCAGTTTGGCCGGTTTGATCGTGCCGAACCAATCCGGCGGGGCGTCGAGTTCCGTTCTGCCCAGAGCGATCTGCAACGATTCCTCGCAACTGCGTGACTGCACCGCCGAGGCGGGGGCGAGCGATGCCGCCAGCGCGATCCGCGGGCCGAGTTCGGCCAGGACACGAGGGCCTTCGAGCCCCAGATAGCGGCGGGCAAGCGAGGGCCGGGCGCGCAACCGCTTGACGTAGTGACCGTCCAGGCTTCCGGCTCCGAGAAGTGCGCTCTGGATCAGTACCTCGCGACGCTGCCGGTCCCGATCGGCGTTCGCCGAGACGAAGACGACCCGCCCGTCGGTGTGTGCGGGCTCGCCCGCGGGCCCCACAGCCACCTCGACCGGGCGCCCGGCGAGGAAACCGGCCAGCAGGTGGAAGTGGTGCGGTTCCGGGAGGCGGGTGCTCACGGCCGCGGCAGGACTGCGTCGACCAGTTCCCCGAGGCTGCGAATGATGTCGGGATCGTCGGACAACACCTCCACCACGGCGGACTGCACAGCGTCGCGCAAGCTGAGTCCCTCGGCTACCAGACCACCGGCGAGAATCAGCATGCGGGTCGAGGCCACCTCGCTCAATGCGGAACCGTCCAGACGCCGGATGGCGTTTCCGAGGGCAACCAGCGTTTCAGCGGTGGCGGCGTCGATCCCCGCCTCCCAGGCGACGATCTCGGTCTCGATCTCGGCGGTCGGGAAGTCGAGGCTGATCGCGACGAACCGCTGACGGGTCGAGTCCTTGAGGCTCTTCAGGATGCTCTGGTAGCCGGGGTTGTACGAGATCACCAGTTGAAAGCCGGGCGCCGCGGGCAAGCTGGTACCCAGCCGGTCGATGGGCAACTCACGCCGGTGGTCGGCGAGCGGGTGGATGACCACCGTCGTGTCCTGACGTGCCTCCACGATCTCGTCGAGATAGCAGATGCCGCCGTCGCGCACCGCTCTGGTCAACGGACCGTCCACCCAGACGGTTTCGCCGCCCTTCAGCAGGAATCGCCCCACCAGATCGGCCGAAGTCATGTCTTCATGGCCGGCCACGGTGATGAGCTCGCGACCGAGTTCGTGAGCCATCGCCTCGACGAATCGGGTCTTGCCGCACCCGGTGGGCCCTTTGAGCAGCACCGGCGCGCCGCGGCGGGCCGCCGCCCGGAAGGTCTCGACCTCCCCGCCCGCGGGCCGATAGAACGGCGGCTGTGTTCCCGATTCGACGGTTGGCCGAAACTTACTGACCGTCATGGCTTTTCCGGCCTCTGGATCGGCACCACCGGCGGGATGCTCACCCCATCCGGCAGGACCAGTTCGCCATCGTGGTTGACATACCCCGAGTGCTTGGTCGGTAGCGGCAGATCAGGATTCGGACACGGCCGGTCGCTCCCGTCGCCGCAGATGCCAGGGTTGAAGTACGAGCGCTTCTGAACATCTTCGGG
>JBIQHU010000004.1:0-111542 GCA_044508395.1 Mycobacterium sp.
TCTACAAGGACGTCGTGCTGCTGGATCAGCCGTCGGTGTCCGACAACAAGAAGACGGTGAAGGCGCTGCTCGACGAGGCGGGTGTGACCGTCACGCGGTTCGTCCGCTTCGAGGTCGGCCAGGCGTAACGACGCACTTTTGCATTAGGCCCCAGCGTTAAAGGCTCCCAGGTTTCTGGGGGCCTTTACGTTTCTCATCGGATCGGTCGCCCCACCGATCTGGTACGACTTGGTACCGTCGCTACATGGAACGAATTCACGCCTTCGGCGACGACGCCCTCGGCGACCTTGACGCCGTCGGCCTCGTCGAAGCCCTGCGCGCGGGCAGGGTGTCGGCAGCTGAACTGGTCGAAGCGGCGATCGCTCGCGCCGAAGCCGTCAACCCGGCGCTGAACGGCCTGGCACACGAGGCCTACGACCGTGCGCGCATCCGCGCCGGCGCGACCCGTGGGTTCGGCGGCTACTTCGACGGCGTGCCGACGTTCATCAAGGACAACGTGGCGGTCCGGGGCTGGCCGACGATGCAGGGCACGGACGCCTGGGACCCACACCCGATGCCCGCCGACGGGGCGTTCGCGCGGGTGTTTCTCGGCACGGGTCTGGTGCCGCTGGGTAAGACGCAGATGTCGGAGTTCGGCTTCAGCGGTTCGGCCGAGCATCCGCGGATCGGCCCGGTGCGCAACCCGTGGAACACGGACTACAGCGCGGGTGCATCGTCGTCGGGCTCCGCCGCGTTCGTCGCTGCCGGGGTCGTACCGATGGCACATGCCAACGACGGCGGCGGTTCGATCCGAATCCCTGCCTCCTGCAACGGATTAGTCGGTTTGAAGCCGACACGTGGGCGGCTGCCGCTGGACAAGGAGACGGCCCAGATGCCGCTCCACCTCGTCGTCAACGGTGTGGTGTCACGGTCGGTACGCGACACGGCGGCATTCATGCGTGAAGCCGAGCGGGTGCACCGGAATCCGAGGCTGGCGCCCATCGGCGACGTGACAGAGCCGAGCAAGCAGCGACTGCGCATCGGGGTGTGCACGCACTCCATCTCCCGCGACGCCAGCCCGGAGGTGCGCGAGTTGACGTTGAAGACGGCGGCGCTGCTCGAGGAACTGGGCCACCGCGTCACCGAGATCGACAATCCGGTGCCCGCTCGTTTCAAGGACGACTTTCTGGTCTACTGGTCGTTCCTCGCGTTCGCCGTGGTTCGTGGCGGACGTCGGATGTTCGGACCCAGCTTCGACCGCGCGCGTCTGGACAACATCACGCTCGGACTCGAACGCAAGGCCGCCCGCAATCTCCACAAGCTGCCGCTGGCCATCCGCAGGCTGTCGGCGTCACACCGCATCACCGCTCGGCAGGGTGCCGAATACGACGCTCTGCTGATGCCCACGCTTGCCGAGGTCACCCCGCCGATCGGCCACCTCGACCCGACGCAGGACTTCGACACCGTGATGGAACGACTCGTCGACTGGGCGGCGTTCACCCCGCTTCAGAATGCGACCGGAGATCCCGCGATCTCGCTGCCACTCGCGGAATCCTCCACCGGTCTTCCGGTCGGCATGATGCTGTCGAGCACCCGCGGTCGCGAAGCTCGACTGCTGGAACTGGCCTACGAACTGGAAGAGGCGCGCCCCTGGACGCGGATCCAGGGATGACGCGCGACTACGATCAGGGTTTCGCGCAGGAGCGCGAGAGGTTGTCGGATGGCCGGGATCGGCCGCCGCCCCTGCTGACGCCGTCGCGACACAGCGCCGTAACCGGAACCCCTCCTAGTTAACGACGGAGACACTCCACGCTGCGGTGGGTGAAACTTTCCGGGCCGAACATCTCTACTTGTGGAGACGATTGCGTCCACATCTTCTCGATCACCGGCGATCGCTACCTCAAGAGGAAACACCTTCGGGTGTCTGGTCCGGTTCGCGCTGGCCAACATCCGCCGACGTCCCGAACGGTTCGTGCTGTCCGTGCTCGGGATCGCGCTGGCCATCGCATGTGTCACGGTCGTGCGCACCGTGTCGGCCAGCTTCGCGATCACCGGCGCTGACTCGGTGGGCGACGTGCTCGGTGGCGCGCAGCTGTGGGTGGTGCCTGCTGCCGGCGTGCACTACGACAGCGATGCGCAGGCGTTGGTCGCCGACGGTCCCGCCCCGGAGATCACCGTACCGCCGGGCTGGACCGCCACCCGAGTGCTGTCGGGGCTGACCCAGATCGACGGTCATCCGGTGTCGCTGCGCGGCAGTGACGAAATATCAAGCGGTACAGCTGTCTTGGGCGCAGCGGTCGCGGAGAGACTCGCCGTACAGCCGGGGGATCGGATGGACATCGGCGGCCAGCACCTGGTCGTGCGTGTCGAAGGGACCGGCCAATCGATCACGGTCGCGACGCCACTTGCCCACTCGATTGTCGGTGAGAACGGCTGGTGGACCGTCTTCGCGCCGCCCGGTGACGAGAAACGCCGCGACCTGGCACAGATATTCGGTGCCGCAGTCGATCTCGACTCGACTGCAGATCCGTCCGTCATGCCCGATCCGAACGGCCACGGCCTGATCTATGACACCGTCGGCGGCACGGGTCCGCTCGGCTTCGAGCAGAAGTTCTCGGCCTTGTTCTCGGGCCAGGTCACCAGTTCCACGCTCGGCCTCATCTCGACCATCGGCCTTGGCCTCGGATTCGTGATCGCGGTGTCGTCCTTCCTCGCCGCGGTGCAGGAGCGGCGCCGCGAATTCGGCATCATGTCCAGCATCGGCCTCGCCGACGAGGTGCTGTACTTCTTCCTCGTCGAGTCGATGGTGGTCTTCGTCGTCGCCTACCTGGTGGGTGTGCTCGGTGCGGGAGCGGCTGTCGCCCTGGTGATTCCCTCCATCGCGACGCCGACGGCGTGGCTGCAGGCCGCGGGGATGGTGGCCGCTTTCCTGCCCGCGATGGCCATCGTCTGCGCCCTGATTCCGGTGCACCGCCTGCTCCAGCAACGACCGGTCTCGCTACTGGGAGACCGCTGATGTTGCGCATGGGTGTCTCCTACGGGTGGTTGGCGACGCGTCGGCGCGTCCGAGAGATGTGGCTCCCGGCGATCACGACGGCGACCGGAGCCTTCCTGGTGGTGATCGTGTTCGGAATGTCCGAGGGAATCCGCGCACAGTCCGCATCGCTGGGGCACGCCGACGAGATCGGGCGAGCGGTGGTACTCATCGCGGTCACCGTGTTGCTGGTCGGCGTCGTCGAAGTGGCGGTGGCCACCACGCGTACGGTCGGCCATCGGACCCGGGAACTCGGCGTGCTCAGCGCCAGCGGTGTCCCGCGCAAACCCGTGGTGGCGGCGTTGCTGGTGGAGCCGGTCATTGCCGCCTTGGCGGGTGCGCTCCTCGGTGCGGGCTTGGCCGTTGCGGTCGGAATCGTCTGCGGTGCAGTCGGCTTCTTCAAGACTGGAGTGTCGGGAGCGGGCCTGGCCGTGGGGGCGGCGCTCGCGGTCGGTGTCAGCGTTGTCGCCGCGCTCGCCACGAGCATCGTCCCGACATGGAACGCGGCGTCACGCCCGCCCATCCGATCACTGACGTCAGGAGGTTGATCGAATGACCGCGACGGAAGACAGGGCAGACGTTCGAAGCGGCGTGGGGGACCCGCCGCTGGTCATCGAGGTCAGCGATGTGTGGAAGTTGCACAAACTCGGCGATGAGGTCGTCAAGGCGCTGGTGGCGGCCGAACTGCAGGTGACGCTGGGGGAGTTCGTCTGTCTGATGGGTCCAAGCGGCAGCGGGAAGTCGACGCTGCTGAACATCATCGGCGGCCTGGACCGGCCGACCAAGGGCACCGTGAAGGTGGCCGGACGCGACACGGCGATGCTGACCGAAAGCCAGTTCGCGGCGCTGCGGCACGACACGATCGGCTACATTTTCCAGAGCTACAACCTGATCCCGTTCCTGTCTGCGGTGGAGAACGTCGAGTTACCCCTGATGTTCGAACCGTACGACCGAAAAGCCTTGCGCAGCAGGGCGTTGGAGCTACTCGACCTGGTGGGTCTCAGCCACCGCGTGCATCATCAGCCGACGAAGATGTCCGGTGGCGAACAACAGCGCACAGCCATCGCACGCTCGCTGATCAGCAGCCCGACGCTCGTACTCGCCGACGAGCCGACGGCCAATCTCGACCATCGCACCGGCGAGACGGTCGTGCGGATGCTGCGCGACCTGTGTTCGACCCTCGGCGTCACCGTCGTCGCCAGCACTCACGATCCCACGGTGGCCGACGAAGCGAGCCGTGTCGTCCGCATGAAAGACGGACAGATCATCAACTGATCCAACGAGATTGGGAGTCCATGATGACTCAGGAACTCGAGGCGGCCCGGCCGTCGGACCCCGGCAAGCTCTTGAACGCCGAGCTCATCCCGGAGCAGGTGCTGCCCAAGGTGCTCAGTACCTTCGGACTGACGGCGATTTACGTCTTCATCATCTGCTGGATCACCGGCTCGTCGGTCATGGCTGCCGGCGGCTGGACAGCGATCCCGATGTGGGTGCTCGGCATTGCGCTCTTCCTGGTGCCTGCCGGTATGGCCTGCGTCGAACTCGGTAACCTGTGGCCCGGCCAGGGCGGTGTCTACATCTGGGCGACCCGCACGATGGGCGAGACGTGGGGGTACATCGGCGGCTATCTGTCATGGATACCGGTGATCCTCAACGGCGCCGCGTCGCCGGCCATCGTGCTGCAGTTCCTGTTGCTAGCGTTCCATGCAGAGCTGGGGCTGACGACGACGATCATCCTCCAGCTCGTGGTCCTGTGGTCGGTGATCGGGCTTGCACTGGCGAAACTGGCTGCCAATCAACGGATCATGAGCACGGTCTTCGTCGTCTACTGGGTGCTGGCCCTCACGGTCTTCATCTGCGGTCTCATCTATGCGCTACGTCACGGCTCGGCCACGCCGTTCAGCCTGCACGACTCGCTGGTGCCCGACTTCACGGGCGCAGGCTTCCTGTTCGGCACCGTGGTGCTGTACCTGCTCGGCGTCGAGACGCCGTACAACATGGGTGCGGAGTTCCTCTCGGTGCGTAAGAGCGGCGCCAAGATGATCGTCTGGGGCTCGGCGGCCCTGATCGCCATCTACCTGCTCACCACGCTCGGCACGATGATGGTGCTCTCCGGCGACGAGATCGATCCCGTCGTCGGCGTCGTCGAAAACCTCGACAAGTCAGGTTTTCCCGGCCTGATGGAAGTCGCCGCAGTGGTGCTGGCCCTCATCGTGTTCATCGCGCTGACTACCTACCAGGTCGCCTACTCCCGGCTGATCTTCGTCTCCGGGCTGGAGCGTCATCTGCCCCGACTCTTCACGCATCTGAACCCGCGCACCCGCAATCCGGTCACCGCGGTGCTCATCCAGGGCGTGCTGTCGTCGATCATCCTGGTGACCCTGTACTCGCAGAGCAGCATGGCCAATGTCACGATCTACATCCAGGGCGGCCTCAGCGTCGTCTGGCTGATCTCCGGCTTCTTCTTCCTGTTCCCGGTGATCATCGCGCGCAGGAAGTACGCCGACCGCTATGCCACCGAACAGTTCTGGCGTATCCCCGGCGGTATGACCGGGGTGTGGGCGACCGTCATCGTCGGCACGATCGGCACGCTCGGCGGCATCTACTACTCGTTCGTCACCCCGTGGATCGACGTGCCCGCGGCCACCTGGATGACGTGGACGGGTGGTATCGGGCTCATGATGGTCGGCCTCGGCGTCATCGTGTACATCTTCGGGCGCCGCTCGGCGCACAAGGTCAGTGAAGAGGATGCGCTTGCGCACCTCGCGGTCCTCGATCTGACGAAATCGGAAACCACCACTACGGAGGGTGAGTCGAAATGACAATGGACAGCACCGCATTGCGCGCGGACCTCACGAGCGGCGATGTCGCGTATCCGCTCGATCCCTTGACCGGAGAGGAGATCGAGGCCGCGGCGATGATCGTCACCGATTCCGAATATGCCACTCCCACCTTGCGATTCGTGATGATCCAGCTCGCCGAGCCGGCCAAGCGACCAGAGCTGACGTTCGAGGGCGTGCCCGACATACCGCGGCAGGCGTTCATCACCGCGTACGACCCCGCCGCCAAGGCGCTCTACGAGGCAGTCGTGGACCTGCAGGCGCGGCTGATCACCTCGTGGAAGCCGATTCCGGGCCGCTTTCCGTCCTATCTCGTCGAATGGATGACCGCCGTCGAGGAGAAGGTCAGGGAGGACCCCCGCTGGCAGGAGGCGATGCGCAAACGCGGCGTCACCGATTTCGACCTTGCGATGATCGACCCTTGGCCCGCGGGCTATTACGGCCCGCAGGACAGCTACGACAACTCGCCGCTCGTGTGTCGACCCCTGACCTTTATGCGGGCGGCGCCGTCCGAGCATGGCTACGCCCGGCCCATCGAAGGGCTGATCGTGACGTTCGACCTGGCCAAGATGGAGGTCATCGACGTCGAGGATCACGGCGTGGTGCCGTTGCCGCCGAAGGCCGGCAACTACACCGAGAAGTTCATGTTCGACGCGGACAACCGGCCGGCATTCGCGGAGTTCCGTTCCGACGTGAAGCCGATCGAGATCACCCAGCCCGACGGGCCCAGCTTCACCGTCGACGGGTGGAAGGTGCGGTGGCAGAAATGGTCGATGCGGGTGGGCTTCAACCCCCGCGAAGGCATCGTGCTGCACGAGATCACCTACACTGACCGTGGCGAGGTCCGACCGATCATCTACCGCGCATCGCTGTCGGAAATGGTTGTTCCATATGGCGACTCGTCGCCTACGCACTGGAACAAGAACGTCTTCGACATGGGCGAAGTCGGTATGGGGTTCTGCGCCAATCCACTCACCCTGGGGTGTGACTGCCTCGGCGAGATCTACTACTTCGACGCCACGGTCAACGACTCGTCAGGCAAGGCGGTGACCATCCCCAACGCCATCTGCATGCACGAGGAGGACTACGGGATCTCCTGGAAGCACACAGATTTCCGCACCGAGGAGGTCGAGGTCCGACGTGCCCGTCGCCTGGTGATCTCGATGATCTGCACCGTGGGGAACTACGAGTACGGGTTCTTCTGGTACTTCTACAACGATGCGTCGATGGAGGTGGAGGTCAAACTTTCCGGTGTGCTCACCACCGGCGCGCTTCCCGACGGTGAAACGCCGCGGTGGGGAAAGCTGGTCGCACCGAACATCTACGGCCCGAATCACCAGCACTTCTTCAACTTCCGCCTCGACATGAGTATCGACGGGGCGGGAAACAGTGTCTACGAGGTCGATTCGATACCCGAGCCCGACCCCGCGCTCAACCCCCACCGCAATGCGTGGATCACCCGCGACACTCTGGTGGCGTCCGAGGCGATGGGCGCCAGGGACTGGGACTGGCAAACCGGCCGCTACTGGAAGATCGCCAACCCGAACAAGCACAACGAACTCGGCAGCCCTGTTGCCTACAAGCTCACGCCACGGGAGATCGTGCCTGTGATGGTTCAGGAGGGCTCGTACATCTACGACCGCGCGCGCTTCGTCCAGCACAACCTATGGGTGACGAAATACGATCCCGCGGAGAGGTTCGCGGCAGGTGACTACATGTACCAGTCGGCGGACATGCAGGGCCTGCCGTGCTACCTCGCCGACGATGCGCCGCTGGAGAACTCCGACGTCGTGCTGTGGTACACGGTGGGGGCTCATCACGTGGTGCGACCTGAGGACTGGCCGGTGATGCCGTGTGCCTATAACGGCTTCCATCTCAAGCCCGTCGGTTTCTTCGACGGCAATCCGGCGCTGGACATACCGCCGTCGCCACCGGCGGCCTGCCACCATCACTAGCCTGCGATATCGCGGCAGACCTCGGTCGTGGCGCGCCTCAGCGATTCGGCGCCCTCGCGCAACGCCTGTTCGATGGGTGTGCCTTCGGCGGTGATCGGCACGAGGCGCTCGACGCCGTGTTCCAGCAGCACCGAGGCGTCGGGCGCCACGCGGCCGGCGAAGATCACCACCCGTGCGCCTGCCCGCACGGCGGCCTGAGCGACGCCGAAAGGCGTTTTACCCATGACGGTTTGGGCGTCGACACTGCCCTCACCGGTGAACACCCAGTCGGCGCCGCGGAGGGCATTTTCGAGGCCCACGGTCGCGGCGACCTCGTCGACGCCGGGTTTGCTTTCCGCGCCGAGGAATTCGACGACCGCGAAGCCCAGACCGCCCGCGGCGCCTGCCCCTCGGCGTTGCGGGTTTGCCTTACCCAGCGTCGCCGTCGTGACGGTGGCCAGCTGCGTGAGTGCCTCCTCCAGAATCTCCACATCGGCAGGCGTAGCTCCCTTTTGCGGTCCGAAGACCGCGGTGGCGCCGGTGGGGCCCAGCAGTGGTGCAGTGACATCGGAGGCCACCCGGATGCGGGTGTTGCGCACCCGCGGGTCCAGGCCGGAGAGGTCGATGCGATGGAGGTGACGCAGCGCGGCGCCGCCGGGTTCGAGAGGGTTGCCGTCGGCGTCGAGGAACGCCGCACCGAGCGCGGTGAGCATTCCGGTACCGCCGTCGTTGGTGGCCGAACCGCCCAGACCGATCAACATGTCCTCGGCCCCGCGGTCCAGCGCGGACCGGATCAGCTGTCCGACGCCGAAGGTGCTGGCGCGCAGGACGTCTCGCTGGTCGGGAGGAATGAGTTCCAGGCCGGAGGCCGCCGCCATCTCGATCACCGCGAGCTGGCGAAGCGGAACGTATCCGTAACGTGCGGTGATTGTCCGGCCCAGCGGATCGAGGACCTCGACCTCGACGTGCCGGCCGTGCAGCGCGTCGACGACAGCATCGACGGTGCCCTCGCCGCCGTCGGCCATCGGGACGCCCACGCATTCGGCATCGGGGAAAACCGATGCAACGCCCGCGCGCATCGCGGCGACCGCTTCTGTCGCGGTCATCGACTCTTTGAACGAGTCAGGTGCTAGGACAATTTTCATCGCAAGGGATCAGCGTTCGCGTCAGCGAATTCGGCCGACGTGTCGCCACAGTTGACCACACCGTCGGCACCGCTGCCAATGGGGAACCGGTTTTAGCTCTTCGCGTTCTCTTTCGCGATGCCTTCGGCCATCACCGTGACGATCTCGTGCATGATCGCGCTGATGTGCAGGGCGGTGATCTGCGACGGATCGAGATGGGGGACGAAGCAGACGATGTCGCCGCCCACCACGTCCATGCCGCGGAAGCTGCGCAGAATCTTCTGCATCTCCCGCATCGTCAGGCCGCCCGCCTCGGGGTCGGCGACGGCGGGCGCGTCGCTGAGCGTCAGCACGTCCAGGTCCACCGTCACGTACACCGGTCCGTCACCGATCACCTTGCGGATCTCTTCAATCGCGGCGGGGATGCCGATGTCCTCGATCTCGTCGAGCGAGAGAATTCGGTACCCGGCGTCCTTTGAGTAGTCGTCCATGTTCGGATGCACCATCGGACCGTTGAGGCCGACGTGCACATAGCGTGACGCGTCGATCAAGCCTTCTTCATTGCCGATCCGGAAGCCGTTACCGGCATGGCAGTGCACACCCGCCGAATCCCCGTAAGTATCTGTGTGCGAGTCGAAATGGATGATCCCGATCGGCCCCTTGCGCCGCGAGTTCGGCCCGGCGATCGCCCGTAGCACCGGCAGTGTGCAGGCGTGGTCCCCGCCGATCGTGAACGGCAGCGCCCCGGCGGCGTCCATCCGTGCGTAGAACTTCTCGATGTCGAGGACCGCTTGATCGGCGATGGTCGGGGTGGGAATCGGTACATCCCCGAAGTCGCGGATCCGGGCCAGCTCGAAGGGGTTGATCCCGAACTCGCGGTGGCCGCGGTGATACGCCTGCGACCGGTGCCGGACAGCGCGGGGGCCCAGATACTGGGTCCGCTCGACGGGGTTGACTGCCAGCGGGAGTCCCACCAACGCGATGTCCGCCTTGGTGAAATCCGTCTCGATCTCACATCCCAGCAACCTTGGGAACCCGCTCCAGTAGAAGTATCCTTCGAGCAGATGGATGGCCTCATCAGCGGTAGGTGTAAAGCTCATAGCCGTTAACTCTCGTCATCGCGTCGGTCAGCAAAGGCGCGGAGGAGCACCGTGCACCTCTTTATAGCAAAAATTAGCGTCCGCGTTAGTTAAATCCTGGCGAGCGCTGGCTCAGTCGGATCCGAGCGCCACCAGCATGCGCTTGAACTCCTGGCGCTGCTCTGCGGTCAGTCCTGCCAAGAGCTTTCGGTCCGCGGCGCGTACACCGGCCTCGGTGCGCTTCAGGAGCTCTTCGCCCTCGCGTGTCAGCCGGGCCGGGAGCGACCGCCCCGATGCCACGCTTGCCGGCCGGGTGACGAGTCCGCGGCTTTCGAGGCGGCGCAGCACCATGTTCATCGCCTGTGGGGTGACGTGGGTGTCGCGAGCGAGATCAGCGTTGGAGCGGCCCGGATACTTCGCCAGGATTCGCATGCAGATGAATTGCGGGAAGGTGAGTCCCAGCGGATCCAGGACGGTCGCCGTCACCTCGGCGCGCAGCGCGTTCGCCACGCGGGACAGGAGATACCCCAGCAGCTGATCTTCGAGCATGTCCTCCATATCAATCATCTTGACGCATATCAATCATGTTGATATACCGGGTTCATGACAGAACCGACCGGTGAGATGTTCGAATCCGTGTATCGGGGAGACGCGCCCGAGATGGCGGGCGCGAAACCGCCGTGGAGCATCGGTGAACCGCAGCCCGAGCTGGCCGTGCTGATCGAGCAGGGCAGGTTCGCCGGCGACGTCCTCGACGCCGGATGCGGTGAGGCCGCTATCTCGCTGTATCTGGCCGAACGTGGGTTCACCACGGTCGGGTTGGATCAGTCGCCCACCGCGATCAGCCTGGCCAGGTCCGAGGCCGCCAAGCGCGGGCTGGACAACGCCACCTTCGAGGTCGCCGACATCAGTGACTTCGGCGGCTATGACGGTCGGTTCTCGACGATCGTCGACTCAACGTTGTTCCATTCGATGCCCGTCGAACTGCGCGAGGGCTACCAGCAGTCGATCGTGCGTGCGGCGGCACCAGGCGCGTCGTACTTCGTGTTGGTCTTCGACAAGGCCGGGATGCCCGACGGTCCGGCCAACCCCGTCACCGAGGGTGAACTGCGCGACATCGTGTCGAAGTACTGGACCATCGATGAGATCAGGCCCGCGCGAATCCACGGCGTCTTCCCCGAGGGTTTCGAGGAGTTCTTTCCCGTGACCGACGTTCGGGACGAGCCGAAGGGACGCAGGTCGGTGCCCGCCTTCCTGTTGAGCGCGCACTTGCCGGGCTGATCCGCCACGCGCGACCCCGGATGCCGGTCTCGAGGCCGCCATGAGGCAGGATTAGGGGAGTCTCAGCGAGGACCCGAAGGAGTCGGATGGCGGAATTCCCCGGGACTGAAGCCGCCGGCCCGGCGGTTCCGGAGCCGACCAGCTCCAACGGTGCCGTCCCCGTTTCCTCAGCCGATACGCCAGCCGATGCGCCGCTTCGGCCGGTGTACTCCCGCGTGCTCCTCAAGCTCGGCGGCGAGATGTTCGGCGGTGGGGAAGTGGGCCTGGACCCCGACGTCGTCCACCAGGTGGCCCAACAGATCGCCGAGGTCGTCCGCAGCGGTGTGCAGGTGGCCGTCGTCATCGGCGGCGGCAACTTCTTCCGCGGTGCCCAGCTGCAGCAGCGGGGCATGGAGCGAACCCGCAGCGACTACATGGGCATGCTCGGCACGGTGATGAATAGCCTTGCGCTGCAAGACTTCCTGGAGAAGGAAGGTATTCAGACGCGTGTTCAAACCGCGATCACGATGGGCCAGGTCGCCGAACCGTACATTCCCCTTCGCGCCCGTCGACACCTCGAGAAGGGCCGGGTCGTCATCTTCGGTGCCGGCATGGGCCTGCCGTACTTCTCGACCGACACCACGGCCGCGCAGCGGGCGCTCGAGATCGGCGCCGAGGTGGTGCTGATGGCCAAGGCCGTCGACGGCGTCTTCACCGCCGATCCGAGGGTGGATCCCAACGCCGAATTGTTGACCACGATCAGCCACCGTGAGGTGATCGATCGCGGTCTGAAGGTCGCTGATGCGACCGCGTTCAGCCTGTGCATGGACAATGGCATGCCGATCTTGGTGTTCAACCTGCTCACCGATGGCAATATCGCGCGTGCGGTCGCGGGTGAGAAGATCGGAACACTGGTCACCACGTAATACGGACGCGCCCGCGAGGAGCCCGTCATGAGGAGAGCAACGTGATCGACGAAACCCTCTTCGACGCCGAAGAGAAGATGGAGAAGGCGGTGGCAGTGGCGCGCGACGACCTGTCGTCGATCCGTACCGGCCGCGCCAATCCGGGCATGTTCGCCCGCGTGAACATGGACTACTACGGTTCACCCACGCCGATCACGCAGCTGTCGAGCATCAACGTCCCCGAACCCCGGCTGGTCGTCATCAAGCCGTACGAGGCCAATCAACTGCGCAACATCGAAGAAGCGATCCGCAACTCGGACCTCGGTGTGAACCCGACGAACGATGGGAACGTCATTCGGGTGTCCATTCCGCAGCTGACCGAGGAGCGCCGTCGTGACCTGGTGAAGCAGGCCAAGGCCAAGGGTGAGGATGCCCGGGTGTCGGTACGCAACATCCGACGCAAGGCGATGGAGGAGTTGCACCGCATCAAGAAGGACGGCGAGGCGGGTGAGGACGAGGTGAGCAGGGCCGAGAAGGATCTCGACAAGATCACCCACACCTACACCAACCAGGTCGACGAACTGGTCAAGCACAAAGAAGGCGAGTTGCTGGAGGTCTAGTGACCGATCAGCACAGAACTCCCGTGGCAGATACGCCGGTCGAAGGACCGCCCAAGAAGAAGTCCCGGGCCGGTCGTGACCTGCCCGCCGCGATCGGCGTCGGCGTTCTGCTCGGTGCCATCGCGATCGGCGTGCTGATCTTCGCGCCCATCGGGTGGATACCGGTGCTGGCGATCGCAATCCCGATCGGCATGTACGAGGTCATCAGCAGGCTTCGTGAGGCCGGCTACGCCCTTCCGGTGATTCCGTTGCTGCTCGGCGGCCAGGCGATGATCTGGTTGACGTGGCCCTTCGGCCCCGCCGGTCTGCTGGGTGCCTACGCCGGAACGATCGTGGTGTGCATGGTGTGGCGCCTGGTCGGTCAGGGGCTCCGCGAGCAGCCGGTGAACTATCTGCGCGACATCTCGGCCTCGGTGCTGCTGGCGACGTGGGTCCCTCTGTTCGCCGGTTTCAGCGCGCTGCTGATCTTCCAGGACGAGGGCGGCCGCCGCGTGTTCGCGGTGATCGCGACGGCCGTGTTCGCAGACATCGGCGGCTATGTGGCGGGTGTGTTGTTGGGCAAGCATCTGATGGTGCCCGCGATCAGCCCGAAGAAATCGTGGGAAGGCCTGGGCGGCTCACTGTTGTTCGGGATCGGTGCGTCGGTGTTCTCGGTTGTGTTCCTTCTCCACAACCCGTGGTGGGTCGGGGTTCCGCTGGGTCTCCTGCTGGTCATCACGGGCGTGCTGGGCGACCTCGTGGAGTCGCAGATCAAGCGCGACCTCGGGATCAAGGACATGGGCAAGCTGCTGCCCGG
The DNA here is from genome assembly GCA_044508395.1 of Mycobacterium sp. Taxonomy (GTDB): domain Bacteria; phylum Actinomycetota; class Actinomycetes; order Mycobacteriales; family Mycobacteriaceae; genus Mycobacterium. The sequence goes on from JBIQHU010000004.1 coordinate 13,572, forward strand.
TCACGGGGGAGTGATGGACAGGATCGACGCGATGCTGCCCTCGGCCGTCGCCGGCTGGATCGTTCTCACTCTGCTTGCGTGACAGCGCCTTTGGCCGAGCGGCACCTCGTTACGCACGAGGGCCACCTGGTGCGGCTGACAGCGGTGGACAAGGAAGCGGTGCGGATCGCGGCCGACCTACTGCCGCAGTTCACCTTCACCGGAACCCCCGCGCAACTGCGGGACCGGGTCGCCGAATACGAGGCGGGCGGCGTGACGGAACTCGTCTATCAGCCAGCGGGTCCGGACGTCGCAGGCGAGTTGGCCCGCATGATGGAGGCCGTCGGCGACGTCACCGAACGCTGAGTCTTGCTGCGGGCGTTGCCCTGGGCTCCCAGCGTAGCGAGGGCACACGCTGCCGCGCCGATAGCGAGGCCGGCCGCGATCCCGATGTCGGGCCGCTGACCGAGTATCACCCATGACAGCACACCCGCCACCGCGGGGATCACCGCGAACAGCATCGCCACCGCGGCCGCGCCGTATTCGTTGATGCCGCGGACGTACAGGGTCATCGACAACACCGCGTTCAGCAGGACGACGGCCGCGACGGCACCTGCGGCCTTCCATGGGTCGCTCACCGTCCACGGCATCACCGCGGCCAACGCGACAACCGGCAGGATGCATGCGCCGTTCTGCAACGCCGCCGTCGCCCGGAAGTCGACGCCGGAGCAGAACCTCTGCTGGTACACGCCGCCTGCGGCGACGCTGAACAGCGAGACGAGGATCAGCAGGACGGCCGGGTCGACGCCGCCGACGGCGATCAGCCGTGCCGCGCAGGAGGCGAGAACTGCCAGCACACCCAGCACCAGTGCCCCGACCCGGGTCCAGGTGAGTCCCTCGTTGAGGAACATCGCTGCCAGGACCGCTGTGACGACGGGGTTCATGGAGATGATCACGGCCCCGAGCACTGCGGGAGCACCGTGCATGAGCGCCACATACAAGCAGGTGAACAGCAGGCCCTGGGCGAGTAATCCGCTGATGAGGACATGCACCAGCGTGCGCCCTGTGGGCCAGCCTACCTTCGCCAATTTGGCCCACGCGGCCAGGATGGCGGCGGCAAGACCAAACCGAAATACCAGCACCGCCATCGGCGACATCACCGAAACAGCAAGCGCGCCAACGGGATAACCCAGCGCATAGAAGAACGTCAAGGTCGACGCTGCTCCCAACGGCATGGTCCTGGTGGACATGCGGTCCATAGTTGCGGGCAACGCCGAAGTTCGCGAATTAATTTCGGGCGCGCGGCAATGAGATACTGGCAAGAGCTCATGGCCACCTCTCTGCCCCTCGTTTTCGACCCGCCGCGACGCGCAATGCCGCCGCGTCACCTCGCCGACCTCGATGAGGACGCGCGCACCGCCGCCGTCGCGGAGCTCGGACTGCCCGCTTTTCGGGGTAAACAGCTGGCCAACCAGTACTACGGACGGCTGATCGCCGACCCGCACGAGATGACCGACCTGCCCGCGGCGCTGCGCGATCAGATCGCGGATGCACTGTTCCCCAAGCTGCTGGACCCCGTGCGGGAGATCGAATGCGACTCGGGGGAGACCCGCAAGATGCTGTGGCGCGCGGTCGACGGCACAACGTTCGAGTCGGTGCTGATGCGCTATCCGCAGCGCAACACGGTGTGTATTTCGTCGCAGGCCGGCTGTGGAATGGCGTGCCCGTTCTGCGCGACGGGCCAGGGCGGGTTGCAGCGCAATCTGTCGACGGCGGAGATCCTGGAGCAGGTGCGATCCGCAGCGGTCGAATTGCGCGATCGCGACGGCGACGGGATCGCGCCGGCCGCGCGCGGCGGCAGGCTCTCGAACATCGTCTTCATGGGTATGGGCGAGCCGCTGGCCAACTACAACCGGGTGCTCGCGGCGGTGCGTCGCATCACCGCGGCGCCGCCGCACGGCTTCGGGATCTCGGCGCGATCGGTGACCGTGTCGACGGTCGGGCTGGCGCCGGCGATACGCAAGCTGGCCGACGAACGCCTCGGTGTGACGCTCGCGCTGTCGCTGCATGCGCCCGACGACGAACTGCGCGACACGCTGGTCCCAGTGAACAGTCGCTGGAAGGTCGCCGAAGCGCTCGATGCAGCAAGGTATTACGCGGATGTGACCGGACGGCGGGTGTCGATCGAGTACGCGCTCATCCGTGATGTCAACGATCAGCCGTGGCGGGCGGACCTGTTGGGTAAGCGGTTGCACGGAGCACTGGGGCCGCTCGCACACGTCAACGTCATTCCGCTGAACCCGACGCCGGGCAGTGAGTGGGACGCCAGTCCGAAGACCGCCGAGCGGGAGTTCGTCAGGCGGGTTCGGGAACGCGGGGTGTCATGTACCGTGCGCGACACGCGCGGCCGCGAAATCGCCGCCGCCTGCGGTCAATTGGCCGCCGAGGGCTGAGCTAGCGCGTCGAGACTGCGCATAAATCGCCGTTCGCCCCAAAACCGCAATCTGTAAGCAGTCTGTACGCCGGGCGTCGATCACGTCAGCGGTTCGGGTAATGCTGGGCTGCCGGACGCCGGCATCAACCCCCACGTCTGAAAGGCCATCACCAACATCGTGTACGTGCCGACGATGAAAATGAGTTCCATTGCCTGGTGCGTGCCCAGTTCGTCCGCAAGGCGTTGCCATGTCGGTGCGTCGGCGAAGCCGAGGGTCAGCAGTTCGTCGGTGGCCTCGAGCACCAACCGGTCGGCGCCGGTGAAGCTGTCGTTGCCCTCGGCGAGACGCGCGATGTCTTCGGACGGCACGCCACCGTCGGTGGCGACCTTGGTGTGCTCGGCCCAGAAGAACGCGGACCGTCGAGCCTGTGCTACGCGCAGAATCGCCAGTTCCCTTGGCCGGAGGGGTAATTCGCCTCGCTGCAACAGCCAGCCGTTGAAGGCCAGGAAGCGGCGCGCCATTTTCGGGTGGCGGGCGAGCAGGCCGATGATGTCGAAGTTGAGGGGGTCGGCGGCGTGGCCCGATCCGGCGTGGGGGACTTTGTCCGCCGGCAGTCCCAGCAGTGCACCGAACGCCGCGTACTCGTCGTCGCCCCACTCCTCGGCGGTCAGCGGGGCAAGCAGCGGCTGGATGCGGTCAGCGGGAGTCATGTCCGGCGCCCCCCGTTGACGGGAAGGACCTGACCGGTGATGTAGTCAGATTCGTCCTGGCACAGGAAGATAGCGGCGTTGGCGATGTCCTCCGGTCGACCGGCGCGACGCACCGGGGTGATCTTGGCGAAGTGCTCCAGCGGCGCGGTGAAACGCCCTTCTTCGATCGCCTTCTCCAGCATCGGTGTGACCACCATGCCGGGCGGAATCGTGTTGACGGTGATGCCTTTCGGACCGAGTTCGAGCGCAAGGCTCTTGGTGAACCCGATCACACCGGCCTTGGAACTGACGTAGGCGGCCATGCGTGACTGCCCGCCCTGCGCGCTCGACGAGGAGATGTTGACGATCCGGCCCCAGTGGGCCTCGACCATGTCGGGAAGCACTACCTGCGTGCAGATGAACGGGCCGCGGAGGTTGACCGCCATGACGCGGTCCCATTCCTCGTCGGTGATCTCGGCGAACTTGCCGAATTGCTCGATGCCGGCGTTGTTCACCAGGATCAGCACCGGTCCCAGGTCCGCCCGCACCTGTGCGACGGCGGCTTCGACCGCACCGCGGTTCGACACGTCCACGACATAGCCGGCGACCTTCGCGCCTTCGCCGCGCAATCGGTCGACCTGTGCTTCGATCTGCTCGGTGGCGATGTCGAAGATCGCGACTTTGGCGCCCCGGGCGACGAGCGCCTCGGTGATGGCCAGCCCCAGCCCGGCGGCACCGCCGGTCACGATGGCGGTGGTGTCTTGAAACGGCATGTGATTCCTAGGCGTACTCGATATGCAGGCGGGTCAGCCCGCGCAGGATAAAGGTCGGCAGATAGGAATAGCGGCGGTTGTCGGCCGGGCCGTGTTTTCCTTCGTCGATCCTGATGTCGGTGGTGCGGTCGAAGATCCGCTCCAACGTGATTCGGCCTTCGGCGCGCGCCAGCGGTGCTCCCGGGCAGGCATGTGGACCGCGCCCGAAGGCGACGTGGCTGCGCGCGTTGGGGCGGCCGATGTCGAACGTGTCGGGTTCGGGGAACCGGCGCGGGTCGCGGTTGAGAGCGGCGTTGACCAGCATCACGGTGGTTCCCGCCGGTAAGTCGATCCCTCCGACGGTGACGGGGCACTTCGACAGCCGGAAGTCACCCCGAACGGGGCTCTCGTAACGCAGCGTCTCCTCGATGAAGTTGGGAATGAGGTCCCGGTTGGCGCGCAATTGTGCTTGCAGTTGGTGGTTTTCGGCGATCATCATCACCGCGGCGCTGAGTAGGCGCACGGTCGTTTCCTGTCCCGCGGCGAAGAGGTTGGCCGCCACGCGGACCGCATCCATCACCTCCGGCGTGCTGCCGTCGGGGAACGTCGCAGAAGCGATGCCGTTGAGCACGTCCGCGCGGGGCGCGCGGCGGCGATCCTCGATGTACCCGCTGAACCTGCTGTACAAATACTCCAGCGGAGAATGATGCATCTGCTCACCTTCGCTGCTGCCGATGGTGCCCGCTTCGGTCAGCAGCGCGTCGCGAAATTCGGTCTGATCTGACTCGGGAACCCCAAGCAGATCAGCGATGACAAGCATCGCGAACGGGGAGGCGAAATCTGCGATGAACTCACAGCGGCCTCCGGTCAGAGCCTCGTCGAGCTGGCGGTCGGCCAGCTTCCACATGAAGTCTTCGTTCTCCTTGAGCCGCTTGGGTGTGAGCATCCGCGACAGCAACGCCCGATGCGCGGTATGCATCGGCGGATCGAACGTCGGTAGTTGATCGCTGAACGGCACCTCGTCTCGATGCCGTGCGATGAGCTCGGAGATATCGTCACCTTCCAGGGGCACCGGGAACCCCGGAAAGGGTCCCGTGACGGAGATACACGACGAGAACCTCTCCGTGTCGTTGTAGATCGCCACCCCCTCGTCGTAACCGGTGACCATCACCACGTCGTGGTGCTTCTCGCGGCGCAACGGGCATTCGTCGCGCAACGCGGCCAGATAGGCGTAGGGGTCGTGCAGCAACTCGTTGTCGGTGAAGAAGTCCCGTGTGTCGAGATCGGTCACTGCGAACCTTCTGCGCCATCGAAACTCGGCACCGAGCCCGTGTTCGGCAGTTCCATCTGCAGGTAGACGGCGATGCGCCGAACCTTGTTGTCGGCGTTGAACTCATACACGGACACGCTGTTGACAACGCTGCTGAAATCGCCGATTCGGCTGTGCTCCTCGAGTTCGAGAAACACCACGTCCGGTGTCTCGGTGAGACGCTGGAACGTGCAGTCCCACTCCGATGACTTCGCCCAGTTGGTCAAGAATTCTGCGTAGGTCGCCCAGTCCATCACCTCTTTGAACGGCCCCACCCGGACGAAGTTGTCGACGTCGATCAATTCGGCCAGTGGCGCCCAGTCCGCGGAGGTGAAGTCGGGGTTCTTGGCGGCGTCCACGAGACGCTTCGTGATCCGGCTGTACTCCAACACGATTCGCGACCGACCGGTCGCCGTCGCGAAGACCTCGTCCACGGTCGTCATGCCGGCACCTCCGATTCGGCCAAGCGGCGCTCCAACGCCTCGAGGTACTCACCGGTGCCGCGGAAGGGCCCGTGCACGCCGATCGCGACGTCGAGGAATGCGTTGTACTCGTCGTTGACGTGTGTCTCCCAACGAGTGATCTCGCACTCGCCGTTGGTCTCCAGGAAACTGTAGGAGTAGAAGCCCATCTTGGCGCCGTCCGCGGTATGGCCCTCCCACCGCGTCTTCATCACCAACCCGTTCTCCGATGGCCAATAGTTGAACGACGCCGGTTTCCAGTCGGGGAAGCTCAACGAGTACACCTTGGCTTCCAAGGTGGAGGCTTTCGCGGTGTCCGAGGGGAACTCGCTGAGCTTGAACACCTCGTCGCCGGTGAAGTACGGCGAGGCATACACCCCGTCGGCCGCGAACTTCCAGGTGTCCGCGAATGCCTCACCGGCCTTCACGCCCTGTCGCAGGTAGGCATCGCGGTAGGCCTCCGCCATCCGGGTGTGGCGGGCGACGCGCTCTTCGAGAGTCATTGATCCCTTTCGTCTCTGGTGATGCTGGTCAGGAGGTGGCTGCGGCCATATAGCGGTCGATGACGGAGTGGAAGTGGCCGATGACGACCTCCTCCTTCACCAACGTCATGTGGTCGAGTCGTTCGTTACGCAGCCCCTTCTGCTGGCGTGGCATCTGGATGTAGTCCTGGTGCAACGCCTCGAAGTACTTGTAGCTGCCGGGCTCGTCGACTTCGATCAGTTCCGCGCGGAAGGCGTCTCGGTGTTCGTCGGGCAGGTACATGTAGCTGCTGACATGCCAGATGCAGCGGTTCGGGTCGCCGTCGGGATGTGGCACCGCCATGATGATGTGGCACTCGCCGGCCCGGACCGTCATGAAGAAGTTCGGGAACAGCACCCAGCCCTGGTTGTCGCTCATCTGGTCATCGGTCAGTCCGCTGACGTCGAGGCCCATGCCCGTCAGGGTGTCGCGGGTGGCCCGCTGCAGCAGACCCCGTGCCGTGACGCCCTCGGGGAATTCCACCTCACCGTCCGCGCCCTGGTACGGCGCGACGAGTTCGGTGAAGCGCGGGATCACCGCGGCCGTGCCTGGGAACGTCTCGGGCAGTGCCATGATGCCGTCGACCTGCTTCTGCGCGCCGGCGCCCTGCACCTCGAACGGTGCCACCGCCACGCTGTGGTCCTCGAAGAACTGGTAGCGCGTGGTCGCCGGGTCGATGTTGAGGACGGCGAGCAACTGCGGGTGAATTCCGTTGATGTGGTAGCCCTCTTCGAAGGCGTCCATCACGACTTTCCAGTTGCAGTCCAGCGCTTCGCGGACATCCATCACGGTCGTCATCTGGTCGAGGTGATAGGGCTCGAGCAGTTCGATCACCTCGTCGCCCAGGTATTCCCGCAGCGGCTGGGCATCGGGATCGGGGTTGAGGAAGATGAACCCACCGAAGGTGTCCACCGAGACCTCCAGCAGTGAGTTGTCGCTCTTGTCGACCTGACCCGACAGGTCCTCGCGCAGCACACCGCGCAGCTTGCCTTCCAGGTCGTAGGACCACAGATGGTACTGACACAGGAAGCCGCGCTTGGCATTACCGGTGTTCGCCGTGCACAGCATGTTTCCGCGGTGCCGGCATGCGTTGACGAAGCCGCGCAGTCTCTCGTCCTTGCCGCGGACGATGACGTAGGACTGGTCGAGGATCTGATACCGCTTCCAGTCGCCGGCCTTGGGGAGATCGTCGACGCGCCCTGCGACCTGCCATACCCGCGACCAGATGCGCTCGCGCTCGAGTGCGGCGTATTCGGCGGAGGTGTAGCGCTCCGTCGAGATGTTCATGCTGAACGTCCCCGGCTTGACGTCCTCGAGGCCGAGACCGATTCCGGAATCGGGATTCAGCCACTCGCCTGGGCGGATTGTCTGCGTCATTGCCAAACCTCCTGGTCGCCGGATGCTCACTGGGCTGTGACACCTCTATGCTGTGATGACAGTCACCATATACACTAGCGTATTAGATATACAACAATGTATAAAAGTGGTTTGAGTCACTTCGTCGCCATGGGCAGCGGCCCGTGTCGAAAGGAGAGGAACGGCAATGGAGTGTGTCCTCCACGTCCGCGCCGTCAGCGTTGCGGAATTGATCAGCGTCGCGGGCGGCTGGCTGTGTGACCGTGCCATGGCCGGGTGGACGACCACGGTGTGGACTCCGCAGCTCGAGCACACCCAGTCCCTGGCGATCCTCGGTGTGACCGCGCGCTCGTCGGCGGCCGAGCCGCACGATGCGGTCGACGCGCTGGTGGTGGCCGGCGCATCTGCGCCAGACATCGCTCGCGGTCGGCACGGCTGCGTGCGTCATCGCATCAGCGGCGGTGCACGCGCTTTCAAGGCTCGGGCTTTACTCGCCGCAGGCCTGCCGCCGAACACCGCCGACGTCGAGACGTTCTGGCTGAATGCGTCATCAAACCTGTTGGTGGCACAAGAATTCGTGCGCACCTCGGCCTCCGCGGTGGCACCGTGACGGTCCGTACTCGCGCAACGCTGTGGGAGGATCGGCGGATGCCGGAGCGGTGGACCAGGGAGCGACGTCTCGAGCACACCCGTAACCTGCTGCTCGACGCGGCCGAGGAGGTGTTCGCGCGCAAGGGTCTGCCCGGCCCTGCGCTGGAAGACATCGCCGATGCCGCCGGCTACACGCGCGGGGCTATTTACTCGCACTTCGGGGCGAAGGAAGAGTTGTTCCTGGCGGTCGTGGACCGGCAACGGCAACGGTTCCTCGACGGCTTCAACGACCTCATCCAGTCCTTCGCGCGACTGGACGAGCTCAGCGTCGACGAACTCGCCGAGCGGTGGCGTGAAGTGGGCAGTGACCCGAACCGGGCGGCCCTGAATTACGAACTGACGCTTTATCTTCTGCGAAACCCGGATGCGCGCGAACGGCTCGATGCGCAGCGGCGCGAAACCGTTCGGTCGCTGGCCGAGTTCATCAGTAAGAACGTCGCTCGCCTGGGCGCAACGCTGACGATTCCCGCGGAGACGTTGGCCCAGTTGATACTTGCGGTCAACGACGGCGTCACTCTCGGCAGCCATCTCGACGGGTCGGACCTCTATCGTCCGTATCTGAGCCTGATCGTCTCGAGCGTCGTGGCGGCAGGCGACTGAGTTCCGCCGAGCCTGCGCGATATGGCCAGTCTGTGGTCAATTGCCGGCCGAAGGCTCTGCTGGCGCATTGTCCTAGACGTCCGTGACACTATCCACGATTTGCAGGGGTTTACTCGAACTTCCTCTGCAAGACGTGGTTCACGATGCACCCGGCTGATTGACGAACCACACGTTCTCCTCAACCAGTCGGCGGCTGCGCCACCCGTCGGAGGTGCGTACGAGTTCGTGGTGGTAGTAGCCGCCGCACGAACTCATCTCAGCCATGCCGGGCAATTGCATCGGGTTGTAGAACATCGCCCGAACCGTCGCGGCGTCGCCGGTGATCTCGCTCTCGATGTTGGTGATGTAGTGCATGCTCCACGGGATCACCCCGAAATTCGCGGCAAACCAGTCGACGACCTCATCGCGACTGCCCACGATGGCGCCCGCCGAGGAGTAGTCGATGTGCGCGTCGTCGGTGAACACCGACCGATACAGCTCCCAGTCCTTGGTGTCGACGGCCCGGGCGTATCGATACAGCAGTCGGGCGATTTCGGTCTCGTCGCTCACCCGCGTCTGATTCACGGCGCCGCCGTGTCTGGCATGCCGATGGTCTTGGCCTCCAGGTACTCCTTGTAGCCCTCTTCGCCGTTGCGGTAGCCCAGCCCGCTCTGCTTGGTGCCACCGAACGGGCTGGTGATGCCGAAGTGGCTCTTGCCGTTGATGGTGACGTTGCCGGTCCGCATCCGCTTGGCCACCTCGAGCGCCCGGTCCAGGTCGCCGCTGCTGACCTCGCCGGAGAGGCCGTAGATCGAATTGTTCGCGATCGCGATGGCCTCGTCGTCGGTGTCGTACGGCGTCACCGTCAGCACCGGGCCGAAGATCTCCTCCTGCGCCACTTGCGAATTCGGATCCACATCGGCCAGCAGAGTGGCCTGCGTGTAGTAGCCCTTCGGCAGGTTCTCCGGGATTCCGCCGCCGGTCACCAACCGTGCGCCCGAGTCGATACCACTCTTGATCAGGCCGAGCACCTTCTGGCGCTGGGTCTCGCTGATCTGCGGACCCTGCATGTTGCCCGGCGTCCACGGGTCACCGACCGGGAAGCTCTCCATCATGTTCTTGAGGATCTCGATGCCCTCGTCATACCGGCTGCGCGGCAACAGGATCCGGCTCGGCAGGATGCAGGACTGGCCGCTCATCACGCACGCCATCATCGCCGCCATCGACAGCGCCGAGTTGAAATCGGCGTCGTCGAGCACGATGTGCGCAGACTTGCCTCCGAGCTCCAGCAGCGTCTTCTTGACCGTCGGCGCGCCCGCGGCAAGGATGGCGCGGCCGGTCGCCGTCGAGCCCGTGAAAGTGATCATGTCGACCCGCGGATCGGCCGACAACGCCGCGCCCACCTCGTTGGCATTGGAGACCACGACGTTGAACACCCCGGCGGGGATGTCGGTCTCCTCGGCGACGATGCGGCCGAGTTCACTACCCGACCACGGCGTCAGCTGCGCGGGTTTCAGCACCACCGTGTTGCCTGCCATCAACGCAGGCACCGTCTCGGCGATGTTGAGGTAGAACGGCACGTTCCACGGCGTGATCGCTCCGACCACCCCGACGGGTTCGTAGTGGATCTTGCGCCGCGCCGGCCCGAGCTGGGTGGGATGCACGCCGGTGTCGACCAAGTACTCGAAGTTCTTTCCATGCTCGGCCCAGTGCTTGACCTCGTCGATCGGACTCTCGATCTGACTGCCCGACACCGTGACGGGACAGCCGACCTCGGTGATGAGGATGCGGCGCAACCGCTCCTTCTCCTTCTCCAGCGCGGTGTGCAGCTGCGTGAGGCAGTGGTAGCGGAAGTCGAGGTCGCGCGACCACTCGCCGGCATCGAACGCGCGCCGCGCGGCGGCGACCGCGCGTTCCATGTCCTCCACCGTTCCGTCGGTCGCCTGGCCGGCCACTTCCTCGCTGGCCGGGTGGATCACGTCGAATTTGGCACCGCTACCGGTGAATTGCAGTTCGCCGTCGATGAGCATCCGCTCTTCGCCGGCCAACACTCCCGTTTCGTCCTGCACGCTGGTCATGTGCTCAGCATTACAAACTTTGGCCGAAGTGTCACTACTTCGGCGCAGACGAAGGCTCAGCCTTGCTGTTTGATGCCCGCCGCGTGCCGGAGTTGGGCCAAGAACTGGTCGTCATCGTCGCTGCGCACGATGTAGTGCGAAATCGCGACGCGAATTGCGGTGGCCGCCTTGACTCCTCCGTTCGGGCCGCTCAACAGCTTTTGCAGGCGGGCACGCATGACCGGCAGGATTCGCCCCAGCTGCCCGATCACGACCTCGGGTTCGATGTCGACGAGCCGGACGCCCGAGTACGAGTGCTGGTACTCGACGATGAACCGCAGCGCGGCGTCGAGTTTCTCGGTGCCCCGCAGGCCGGCCGTGGCCTTGCTGATGCCGTTGTCGAACATCTCGCGCTCGTGCACCCCGAAGGCATCGAGCAGTTCCTGCTTGGAAGCGAACCAGCGGTACAGCGTGGGCCGGGAGACGCCGGCCTGCAGCGCGACCTCCGAGAGGCTGAGCTTGGTCTGTCCGCTGCGAGCGAGCACTTCGGCGGTCGCGACGAGGATCCGGTGTCTGGTCGAGGTGTCCTCGACGGCCCCGGTTGCATCGCGCAGCGGTTCGTTCACGTCAGTGGCCTCAATCGCTTGGGTTCCATGATGGTAGTGCGTCAGTCACAGGGACTTCTTGAGGACAGCGACCGTGTCGAGGTCCTCCAGCGCCGCAACGGCGCGCCGCAAACCTTCTAACGCGATGCCTTCGTCCTGCATGCCCCCCATTCCGGCGGTGATCAGGGCGGCGACGTAGGCGTAGAGCGCGCCCTGCCGATAGCGCGTCCACAGTTCGTCACGGTCCAGGTCCGGTCCGCCCGCGGCCGCCAGCGCGCGGCGGTACCCGTCGAGAAGCTCGCGCTCATTGGCCTGTCGGTCATCGGTCGTCATGCTCGTGACCAGGGTGTATGCCAGTTCTCGGCTGGGGTGGCCACGCCGCACGGCCTGCCAGTCCAACAATCCGGCCGCGCCGTCGCGGAAGTAGACGTTCCCCGGGTGGGCGTCGCCGTGCATGACCGTGTGCGGTGGCGTGTCGATCAGCCGCGCGACCGCGCGGTAGTTCTCGTCGATGAACCGGCCCCTGTCGACGGGGATGTCGGTGCGTTCGGCGATGCGGCGCGATGAGGTCTTGAGCAGCGGTCCCGTCAGCAGCGAGGCGCTGTCCGCGGAGGCGGAGTACAGCCAGTCGGGAATTCGGCCCCAGAACTTTCCGTGCAACCGGGCCAGGAGTTCCACGATCAGGCTCGCCCGGTCGGTGCGCAGCGGATGAAGTGTGTCGGGGAATTCGCAGTCGTACACGGCGAGGTCCTCTAGGACCAGGACGAAGCGCCCGGTGACCGGGTCGAATACGGATCCGTATGACGTAGGGAGGCCGTTTAGTTGCGGGGACAACTCGCGGTAGAACCGCGTCTCGGTTGCGGCGAGCCGGCCCATTTCACCCATCAGGCGGGTGGCGACGGTTTCGGCGGACATCTTGACGAACACCGAATCCGGGACGCCGTCGCCGGTGAGTTCGAGCCGGGCGCGGGACGACGTGCCCGCGTCGCCGCTGACGACCGACATCGACGTGACCGTGCGGCCCATCACCTGGGACAGGTATGTTGCGTCGAGTTCATCGATGGTGCGGGGGAGGGATCGAACCCGGCCGATGGCGGCGTCGGTGACGATACGTTGTACCCCGCGTCCGATGTGCGCGGCGAGGCCGACGGCGGGCGCGACTCGATTCACCTCGCTAGTTTACAAATTTGCCATGATTTGTAAAGCCACCCGAAAGGATTCTCCGATGGCCGGACCGTTGGAAGGCATCAGAGTCGTCGAACTCGGTGTGTGGGTCGCGGGTCCGGCGGCCGGTGGCATCCTGGCGGACTGGGGTGCCGATGTCGTCAAGATCGAGCCTCCGACCGGTGATCCGGCGCGGATGTTCGGCCGGATGCTGGGCGTCGAGGACGGCTCTAGCCCGCCCTTCGATATGGACAATCGTGGCAAGCGCAGCATCGTGCTCGACGTGACGACCGACGAGGGACGGGCGACGACGCGTGAATTGCTAAGCGACGCCGACGTTTTCCTGACCAATGTGCGGCCTGGTGCGCTGGCACGGCTGGGTCTTGACTTCGAGTCGGTGACGGATAACCCCGCCCTGGTGTATGGCCTCATCACCGGGTACGGCGAGACCGGCCCCGACTCCGACCGCGCGGCCTTCGACGTCGCCGCGTACTGGGCCAGATCGGGGCTGGCGCATCTGTTGACGCGGCCCGGCGACACCCCGCCGTTTCAGCGCGGCGGTATGGGTGACCACGCCGCGGGCATGACCCTGGCCGCTGCGATATGCGCGGCACTGGTGTCCCGCGGGCGCACCGGCCGAGGGCAAATGGTGAGCACGTCGCTGTACCGGCAGGGTGTCTACACCGTGAGCTTCGATCTCAACACGTTCCTGATGGCGGGCAATCCCATCGCGATCGGGCAACGCGAGACGATGGGCAATCCCTGTATGAACAACTACGCCGCCGGGGACGGCCGCCGGTTCTGGATCGTGGGGCTGGAGGCGGGCCGCCACTGGCCGCCACTGTGTCGCGCCGTCGGGCGGGCCGACTGGCTGACCGACCCGCGCTTCGACACACCGCTCAACCGTGCGATCAATTCACGCGAGTTGATCGCCGAACTCGATGAGATCTTCGCGACCAAGACGCTTGGCCAGTGGGCCGAAATCTTCGCGGGCGAACCGGATTTCTTCTGGTCACCCATCAACTCGCTCGAAGACGTGCTCGGCGACGAGCAGTTCCACGCCGCGGGCGGCATCGTCAATGTGCCCGACGGAGACGGCGGCATCCCGATGATCGCCTCGCCCGCCGACTTTCACGGCACGCCGTGGCAACCGCGTTCGCCCGCACCGCAACTGGGGCAGCACACCGCCGAGGTGCTCGCCGAACTGGCGGACCGTCAGCCCACGAAACGCTCGACGTAGGGCGCGAAGCGGCGACGCAGTTCGTTCTTGTCGAGGCCGAGATCTTCGGGGTGGTACTCGACGCTGCCGAGGCGTCCACGCGCGTGGCCCGCCAGATAATCGGAGACGGCCTTGCGGGAGTCCTCGCTCGGTTGATACTCCGCCGTGTCCCAAACCCGTTGCACCATCGCGAGATCGTCGGCCATGAACTCGTCGAATCGCACGTCGATGGTGCGGTCGGGCGGGAGTAGGTGGTGATCGCGCAGGCACGCCGAGAGCATCTCGTCGATGCGGGTGATCCAGTAGTTGGCGACGGTGTGGACGTCGACCTTGTCGACGCTCATCCGCATCGTGTAGGTCATCATCGTCGCCATCGAGACCGCGACATCCACGGAGTCGCGGTGGGTGATGATGAACGTGGCGTCGGGGAAAACGTTGAGCAGCGGCACGAACTGTTCGAGGTGCTGCGGACTCTTCAGGATCCAGCGCCTGGGATACCCGTCCTGATGGATGAGCACCTGCAGCATCATGCGCAGGAACTGGTATCCCGGGGTTTGATCGTTGTCGCGAAGGTAGTCCGACCACCGCGGCAGGTGGGTCAGCGTGGTGAAGAAGCCGCTTGCGAAGTCCTGCACCATCAGGCCGATGTCTTCGTGGATGTGGTCGATGGTCATCTCATGCATCAACTGGAAGTGGGGCATGAGCGTGTTGGAGATGTTCAGTGCGTCGCCGGTGCGCTGTCTGCGGGGCTCGATCGTGCCTTCCTCGCCCGGGGCCGGCAGCGGCTCCTGCGCCTCCCAATAAGGCAACGACCGAAGTGCCGGATCGGCGGCCAGCAGGCTGTGCAGGTGGGTGGTCCCGGTGCGGGGGAGGCCCGCGATGACCATCGGGGCGACGATGTCGATGTCGAAGATCTCCGGGTGCCGCTTGAGGTGGTCAATGACCCGCAGCCGTCCCTTCAGGAACGTCAACATCAGCGAGAAGGCGTAGGTGCGACCGAAGTCGGTGAAGTTCGGCAACTCGTCGAACGCGCGTAACAGCACCGACATTCGTTCCCGGTAGTCCTGGTCGCCGAAGTCGGTCAGGCCGGTCTGGGCCGACGCCTGCTCGTGCAGGGCTTCTGTGGTCAGCGGGCAGTAGGGGGCCATCGCGGACATGCCGTCGATGATCGCCTGAGCTTCGGGCGAGAAGGTGGGGCGGGCCAGGTCCGTGATGTGGACGACGTCTGGGGTTGGCACAGCCCGGACGGTACAACCGCGTTACAGATTTTACAAGGAGTGTTGTGATGTAAGTTTTCTGCCGCCTATGATGCCGGCTATGTCTTTTCCGGAGAGTGCGGCCGCATGGCGTGAATTGCTTTCTGCCTTCGCAGAGTTCGACCGTCTCTTCTCTGAAGGGCCCAAGGCGGTGCGCGGCTCGGTCGCGGTTGCGGAGGGCTATCAGAACCTGGCGACCATGCTCGCGCTGTCGCTCGACATGAATTTCTTCGCCGACCCGGTCGCGCCGCGTTTCATCGACCTCCTCACTCCGTTTGGTCCGGACCGGCGCTGGGGCGGGGACAACACCGATTGTTACTACAGCTATGCCGTGGTGGACCCGCGGCGGACCTACCGGGTCAGCGGCGTGCCGAACGACAGTGCGATGTACTCGATCACGGTGTACAACGAACCCGAGCCGGGAGCGTGGCCCAACCGGACCGTCGGACTCCTCTACGACACGGATATGGGCCTGGACGACGACGGGCGGTTCGCATGCGTGCTCGGTCCCGAACGCCCCAGCGGTTACGACGGGCCGTTCATCGAATTGTCCGGCGACGCCCGCGGCATCCTCACCCGTGACTACCACGAACACCCGCAGGCCGGTCGACGCGTCGAGTGGTCCGTCGAGGTCATCGATCACGGCGGGCAGCCGGTGGTCCCGCTGAAGACCGATGCGGCCGTGGCGAAGTCATTGCGTGCCACGCTGCGCTCTGCGCAGGACATGTATGCGCTGATCCCATTGATCCTCGTGGAGCGTGCGCCCGAAACCCTGCCCGACGGTCAGTCGTTGACCACCAACACCCTGGCGCCGCCGTATCGCGCCGGCGGCGCCACGTTCGGGTACTCGATGCAGGATGCCTGCTACAGCCTGGGCGGTTTCTCACTCGAGCCCGGTGAGGCGTTGGTCATCACCGCCAGGCATCCGAAGTGCCGGTTCTGGAACCTCACGCTATGGAATCAGTACATGGCCGCGCTTGACGTCGAATACGGCCGTGCAGGCATCAATTCCGGTACGGCGGTTCCCAATTCCGACGGCACGACGACGATCGTGATCAGCCGCGAACTTCTCGACCATCCGAATGCGATCTCTACGAAGGATCACCCGGAGGGGCTGATGTCGTTTCGCTGGTTCCATTCCGAGGAACTGCCCGAGCATCCGAGCACCGCGGTCGTGCCGGTCGCCGAGGTGCCGCGCTCAGTCCTCTGATTGCCCGACGATCGGATCGATCCACTGCCGCAGGTACTTGCGCAGGCGCGCGCCGCGACGCGGCGGATCGGAGGGCGCGATCACCATGGACTGGATCATCCGCAGCAGGTACTCCACCAGATCGTTCATCCGGGCGCCCTTGAAACCCAATGCCGCCCAGTCGATATGGGTGTGCTCGAGCATGACTCGCGACCGGTTGATTGCCGCAGGCATCACCATCTGCCGACTGACCAGCCGCATCCGGTCCGTCTCCAGCAGTAGGGCCAGTAGCGGCTCCTCGGGAAGGCGCTCGATCAGGTAGGCGACGGCTTCGACCAGGAGTTCGGTTGCGTCGTCGAAACCCGCGGTGAGTTCGCCGATCCGGGCCGTCCAGCCGTCGAGCGCGACCTCGGCGGCGGCGGCGAGCAGCTCCTCGGTCGAGGCGAAGTGGCGATAGACGGTGGGACGGGTCACCCCGAGATCGGCCGCGATATCCGACACCGTGGTGTGCCGTGGTCCGCGGCGCTCGATGCTGGCGATCGCCGCATCGAGAATTCTCTTGCGCGCCTCCCGGTCGTCGGCGGGCGGCGCGCCTGCCCAGCCCTTACGCCCCATCGGCGCACCTCGTCGCGCGGCACAACATACACACAGCGTAGGGGTGTCAAATCAGTCCCGCGAGTGGGCGTCTCGCGATGAACTCAAGGAGCGTGGTGTTTGACACCGGCGGCGTGCCGAAGCTGATCGAGGAAGTCGCCGTCGTCGTCGCTGCGCACCACGTAGTGCGAAATCGCCACGCGCACAGCCGTCGACACCGCCAGGGCCGCATCGGGGCCCTGTGCGAGGCGCTCGAGCCGCTGCCGCATGAGCGGAATGACCCGTGACAGCCGCCGCAGGACCTGCGCGGGCTCGATGTCGATCATGCGCAGCCCTGGATAGGACTGCTGATAGTCCACGATCACCCGAAGCGCCGCGTCGAGCTTCTCCTCCGCCGCAAGATCGGCGGTCGCATCCGACACCGCGCGTTCGTAGAACTGCCGCTCCCACACCACGAATGCCTCGAGTAGATCCCTCTTGGAGTCGAACCATCGATAGAGCGTGGGCCGTGACACGCCGGCCTGTGCGGCGACCTCCGACAGGCTGAGCTTCGCCATCCCGTTGCGGCCGAGAACTTCCGCGGTGGCGGCGAGAATTCGCTGACGCGTCGAGCTGTCGACCTCGACCCACGGTTCGTCCACCGCCATAGCTTTACAAATTTTTGAGGAAGTGTCACGCTGATTCTGTGACAGCCTCACCCGTGCAGGTACGCGAATACAGCCAATTCGACATCGCCTCGCATGACTTCTGGAGCCGGCCGTTCGACGAACGTGACGAGGTTTTCGCCCAGCTGCGGGCCGGTGACGGTCTTACCTGGCACCGCCCGTTCGAGTCGCTGTTCCCGATGGAAGAACCTGGATTCTGGGCGCTGACACGTCGCGCGGACATCGTCCATGTCAGCCAGCACCCCGAGCTCTTCACCTCGGCACAAGGCGTCGCGCTCAACCCGATGCCCGCCGAGATCCAGCGGTTCGCGTCGTTCTTCCTCAGCATGGATCCGCCACAGCACACCGTGTACCGGCGGCTCATCAGTTCGGCGTTCACCCCGCGCAATGTCCGCCAGATCGAGGAGCAGATCCACCGCAACGCCGTCGCGATCGTCGACGATCTCGTCGGCGCGGGTGATGTCGATTTCGTGGCCGCCTGTTCGGCGCGACTGCCGATGCTGACCATCATGGAGATGCTCGGCGTGCCGACCGCCGACCAGCCGGCGGTGGCCTACGCCGCCGAGAAGCTGTTCGGCATGAGCGACGACGAGTACGCCACGCCGGAGGAGCGGGCCGAGGACCCGATCGCGCAGATCACGCTGCTCTCCAACACGGGGATCGAGCTGGCGCGGTTCCGGCGCAAGAACCCGGGCGACGACTTGATGACAGCCATCGTCAACGCGGAGGTCGACGGACACCGGCTGACCGACGAGGAGATCGGCGCCTTCCTGATTCTGTTGGCGTCGGCCGGAAACGACACGACCAAACAATCCACCACGCACGCGATGCTGGCCCTTACCCGGAATCCCGCCCAGCGCGACTGGCTGATGGAGGATTTCGAGAACCGCATCGGGACCGCCGTCGAGGAATTCGTGCGGTGGTCCTCACCGGTGCTGCAATTCGCCCGCTTCACCACCAAGGACACCGAGATCAACGGTCAGCCCGTGCAGGCCGGCGACAAGGTGGGCTTGTTCTACTGCTCGGCCAACCGCGATGAGGCCGCCTTCGCCGATCCGGGAGTCTTCGACCTGTCGCGTTCGCCCAATCCGCACCTCGGCTTCGGCGGCGGCGGTCCACACTTCTGCCTGGGCAACCAACTGGCCAAGACAGAGCTGCGAAACCTCTTCCGGGAGTTGCTGACTCGCTTGACCACCATCGAGTTCGGCGAGCCCGACCTGCTGTACAGCAACTTCGTCCACGGCGTCAAGCGCCTACCTGCCTTCGTCCGATAGGAGTGATCATGAAGGTGGAAGTGGACCTCGACAGGTGTACCGGCCACGGCATCTGTGAATCGATCGCCGAGGACGTGTTCGAGGTGTCCGATGACGGCATCGTCGTGATCCACGACAGCCAACGGCCCGAATCGGACCGCGATCGCATGCAGCAGGCCGTGACCCAGTGCCCCGTCTCGGCGTTGCGCCTCGCCGACTGAGCAACACGCCACCGGCGGGCCGTTAGGTCTATCGTTTTGTCGGTGAGGTGGATTCAACTCGGATTCGCACTACTCGCGGTCACCCTGGGGCTGGGCGCCCTGGCCGGCCGCGGCACCTACCCGGAGACGGTTTACCGTGCGACCGAGTTGACCGAGCCGATCAGCCAGGTCGTCAGCGTTGAACCACCGGATGCCACGCTGGCCAGCGATGCTGTCGTCAACGACGCGGCGCACAGCGTGGTCAGGGTTGAGAGCACCTCGTATGCGTGCCTGACGCTCATGTCGGGCAGCGGCTTCGTCGTCGCGCCGCAGCGTGTGATGACCAACGCGCACGTCGTGGCGGGTGCCGACGGCGTCACCGTCTCGGTCGACGACCAGGAATTCGAGGCGACGGTGGTGACCTACGACCCCGCCGCCGACATCTCTGTGCTTGACGTCCCCGGCCTGCAGGCGCCGCCACTGGACTTCGCCGACGACATCGCATGGCGGGGCACCGATGCGGTGGTGCTGGGGTATCCCGGCGGCGGGCCGTTCGTCGCCTACCCGGCACGGGTCCGCGGGGTCGTCCAACTCAACGGACCGGACATCTACCGCACCACAACCGTCTTCCGCGAGGTGTACACCATCAGAGGCACGGTGGGGCGCGGCGACTCCGGGGGACCGCTGATAGACCGCGACGGCCGAGTGCTCGGCATGAGTTTCGCCGCGGCGATGCACGATCCGGAAATCGGCTTCGTCCTCACCTCGAAGCAGGTCTACCCGCACGTCATCGACTCGGGCCCGGCGGAGCCGGTCGCGACGGGCGCGTGCGTACGCTGACGGCTCAGGCGCCGGGCATCGGACGGACCAGCACCGACTCCTGAATCGCGCCGACCGGACCGGACTCGTCGAACAGGGTGCCGATCGTCGTACCGATCCCGTCGGGCCCGTAGTTCGTCTCGGCGCGGATTCCGATCCACTCGCCCTCCGGTATGCGGTGCACGTGCACAACCAGGTCGGTGTTCATGAACGTCCATCGTCTGATGTCGAGCTTGGTGCCGATGCCGTTGGCGTCGTCGGCGACCGCGAACAGCCGCTCGAGGCCGGTCATGCTCTCGCCTTTGACGAGGTCGACCTCAGGGCGGATCCAGGATTCGCCGGGCCCGTCGCTCATCGGCTTCGTCAACCACCGCCAGTCGAGGCTGTGCACGTAGTTACGGTCCCAGTCCTTCTTCATGTCGCGGCTGCGCGCCTCGGAAAGCGGCCGTAGCGGCGGTGCCGACGTGTGGACGATCGCGGCGGTGTCCACGGTCTTCATCCGCCATCCGCTGGCCCGCGCGACCGCCCGTGGCTCACCGTCACGCCCCGGTGCCAGCATCTCGGCGCTGACGAGCTCGATCTGCTTGCCGGAGCGTTCGATTCGCGATCGCACCCACAGGTCTCCCTCGGCGGGGACAGCCCCGAGAAGGTCGATCATCACGCGGCTCAGGCGGGTGTCGTCCCGGGCTTCGCACCGCTCGAGCGCGCGCACCAGCAGCGCCGACGGGGGCGCACCGTGCTGGATCTCGGCCGACCAGGTACTGCGCACCAGATCGGTCGCGGCGTACTTCTCGCCCAGGGGGTCGTCGCGGTCGATCAACTCGTAGTACGAATCGCTCACGGCAGCCCGGCTCCCGGGACGGCGACGGTCATCGCCTCGAGGCGTGACCCCGTCGTTCCGATCAGCCGCTCCGGATACGCGTCCGTACTGGTCAGCAGGAACAGGGTGCGGCGCTCCGGCCCGCCCAGCGCGCAGGCGATCGCGATTCGGTCGCCCACCTGGATCCGGTCGGTGACTTCACCCCCCTCGACACCCCCCTCGACGATCCGCTCGAACTGGTTGGCCAGGGTCATCGCCACCCATACGCCGCCTTCGGAGTCGAGACAGATGCCATCGGGGGGCCCGTCGAGCCCGTCGGCGAAGATGCGCCTGCCGCTCAGCGACCCGTCGGTGCCGATGGTGAACGCGGTCAACCGCCTGCCCGTCGACTCCGCGACGATCAGCGTGGCGTGGTCCGGCGTGATCACCATCCCGTTCGGGAAGTCGAGGTGCTCGGCGACGACCGCCACCGACCCGTCGGGATCGACCCGCGCGATGACGCCGCCCTCACGCGCCTGGGCTCCGACGTATGCGCGGCCGGCGACGTCGACGACCATGTCGCCGAGGTCCGCAGGCACGAGGCCGGAAAGATCGGCGAACGGTTCGACGGTGTAGCCGTCGTAGCGCAGCAGCCTGCGGTGCGCGCTGGACACGATCAGCAACGTCCCGTCGGGCCGGAACCCGAGGCCGGAGGGGCGGTGGCCGGGAAGCGGCAGCGCGGTCAGGTCGCCATGGAGGTTGACCGTGTGTACCGCCTCGCCCAGCATGTCCGAGAACCACAGCAATCCCTCGAACCACCGCGGGCTCTCGCCGAAGCAGAAACCGTCGGCCAGTGTCGTCAGCGTGTCGGCACCTTTACAAATCACGGCACAAGTGTCACGCTCGCAGGGTGCGACTGTCAACTGGGTGCCGGTCTTGAAGAAGTTCTACGGCCACACGCTTCTCTACCTTCACGAGACGATTGCCTTGGGTGAAGGCCGCAGCGATCGCTTCTCAGAGGTCTTCGGCGAGGTCTATCAGCCGATGATGGAGGACCTCGGTGCGCGCCTGTTCGCGGTGTGGGAAACCACGCCGTACAACGGGCATTGGCCGCAGGTGACGATCATCTGGGAGATCGACGCGTTCGCCGACTATGCCCGCATCGGACGAGCGCAGGCACGCGGCGGCAGCCACGCGGAGGCGGCGGCGAAATGGTCGGCGTTCCTCTCCGAGATCCGGGCATCCGGCGAGGGCCGAATCATGTACGCCGGCAAGTTCAACCGGACACTGGCTCAGCTGACGGAGGCCGGATTCGGTGCAGGCCTGGTGATTCAGGAGATCATGCAGACCAAGCCGGGGCGCCAGGACGACTACATCCGGGAACTCGAACGGCTGTACGTGCCGTGGTCGGAGCGCACCGGAAAGCGTTGGCTTGGCTCGTTCATCACGACATTCCGGTTCAACGAGGTGATCCACTACTGGGCGCCCGACGGCGACTGGGACTGCTTCGAAAACCACTACCCGTCGTGGAAGGAGAGCCCGCCCGCGGAGATCGTCACCTGGATGAGTGTCGCGCCCGCGCTGCGCGACGGCTGGGAGGACTCGATACTGCAGGCGCTACCCCCGTCCCCGCTCCAATGAACTCACAAGCGACGCAGACGATGCCGAAGTTCTCCTACGATCCGTTCGACCCCGCGGTGATGGCGGACCCGCCGTCGTACTACCGCGTGCTGCGTGCCGAGCATCCGGTGTATTACATCGACAAGTGGGACACCTTTGCGTTGTCGCGGTTCGAGGACATCTGGCAGGTGTTGGGGATCAACGACGGAACATTCGTCGCCTCGGAGGGAACCCTGCCCGCGGCAACGGTTTTGGCGAAGCGGAACGACGGTCCGGTACCCGATCCGCCGCTGCACCCGCTGCCGTTTCACGCGAACTTCGACGCCCCGATCTACGACTCGGTGCGGCGTTGCACCTCGAGTCAGTTCCGGCCCAGATCGGTTTCCACGTGGGCGGACCGGATCCGTACCCTGGCCAATGAGCGGCTCGACGAGCTGCTGCCGCGCGGGACGTTCGACCTGACCCAGGACTACGGCGGCATCGTCGCGGCGTCGGTGGTCTGCGAATTGGTCGGGCTGCCGGTCGATCTGGCGCCCGAGGTGTTGGCGACCGTCAACGCCGGAAGCTTGGCAGAGCCGGGCAGCGGGGTGGAGGTGGCCAACGCCCGGCCCGGTTATCTGGAGTATCTGGTTCCGATCATCGAACGCAGGCGTGCCGGTGAGGGTGCTGAACTGCCGATCGCCGATGCCCTCATCGACTATCGCCTTCCCGATGGTTCCGCGCTCACCGACATGGAGGCCGCGGTGCAGATGCTCGGCGTCTTCATCGGCGGCACCGAAACCGTGCCGAAGATCGTCGCGCACGGGCTCTGGGAGTTGGGCAGGCATCCTGACCAGTTGGCCGCCGTACGTTCCGACCTCGACGCGAACGTTCCCGTCGCGCGCGAGGAGATGATCCGCTATTGCGCACCGGCGCAATGGTTTGCGCGCACGCTGCGCAAGCCGTTCACCCTGCACGGCACCACGATGAATCCCGGCCAGCGGGTCATCACACTGCTCGCCTCGGCCAACCGTGACGAGCGCGAGTACCCCGACCCCGAAGCATTCGTCTGGAACCGCCGCATCGAGCGCCTGCTGGCATTCGGCCGCGGACAGCATTTCTGCCTCGGCGTGCACATGGCCCGCCTCGAGATCGCGGTCATGGTGGCCGAATGGCTCAAGCGGGTGCCGGACTGGCAGATAATCAGCGAGGGCGCTGCGCGCCCGCCGTCGAGCTTCCAGTGGGGCTGGAACAGTGTCCCTGTCGAGCGCCAGATGAAGGGTGTGTGAGGTGTGGGCATATCGACTCGTTGCGCCCTATACCTTTGAGCGCCTCGATGTTCCCGCCAAGACCGCCGACGACCTCGGTGACCGTCAGGTGCTGCTGCGCTTCATGGCGGCCGGCGTCTGCGGCAGCGACCTGCCGCCGTTCCGTGGGGTGCGCGGGAAGATCGCAGGCGACACCGGGCTGAACGCGGCCGAAATGGTCGGCTTTCCCGTCCATGAGGTGGTCGGCGAGGTGTTGGCGAGCCGTCACGACGACCACCGGGTGGGCGACCGCGTCGTCGGCTGGGCCTCGGGCTTCGACGGTCTGATGGGGCTCGTGGTGGCCGACGGCGACGGGCTGGCGCCATACGATCCAGCGCTGAGCCCGCCTCACGCTGTCGCCCTGCAGCCGCTCGCGTGCGTCCTGTATGCGTTGGAGCAACTCGACGCGCTCAAGGGCCAGCACGTCGCCGTCATCGGACAGGGTTCGATCGGACTGTTGTTCTCCTATGCGGCAAAGGCTCTGGGGGCGCGTCACGTGACCGGAGTCGACCCCGTCGACCGTGACGGTATCGGCAAGGAGTTCGGGGTGGACACCATTGTGCGCGCGACCAGCGACCGGTGGGTGAGCCACCTCGAGCCCAACGACCGGCCGGATGTCGTGATCGAGGCGGTCGGCCATCAGGTCGCGACCCTCGGCCATGCCATAGACGCCGCCGCGCCGGGTGGCACCGTGCTTTACTTCGGGGTGCCCGACGACGACAGCTATCCGATCAGCATGCGCGCGATGCTGCGCAAGAACCTGACGCTCAAATCCGGCGTAACACTTGACCGGCGGCGAGTTCTGGCCGCTGCCAACGAGTTTGCCCGGAATCATCCCGAGCTGCTCGCGGCCTACGTCACCCACACTTTTGGTGTCGACGACGTGCAGTCGGCGTTCGACCTGGCCTGCCGGCCGGTGCCGGAACGCGTGAAGATCGCGATCGCCGAATGACGAGCAGGTTGCAGGACGCCCTCGCCGCGAAGCGACACATCTGGGGCGGATGGGTGGTGGGGCCGACCATCATCGGACCCGAGGAGTTCGCCAGGGCGGGCTACGACTACGTCGGATTCGACGTCCAGCACGGTTATCTCGACGACGCCGATGTCGCGCTGCTGCTGCGACGGCTCGAGCACGTCCCGATCGCCACCGCGGTGCGGCTGCCGTCCGCGGAGCCCGCAGCGATCGGTCGGGTGCTCGACGCCGGTGCGGACGCGATCATCATCGCCATGGTCGAATCGGCGGAGACGGCGGCCGCCGCCGTGGCCGCAACCCGCTACGCACCCGCGGGTGTGCGCAGCTACGGGCCGCTGAGCGCGAGCCTCGGTCTTGATCCCGCCGCGCACGAGGAATGCGTCAGTGTGTTCGCGATGATCGAGACGGTGCGGGGAGTGTCGGCCCTCGACGAGATCTGCGCTGTACCTGGGCTGTCCGGCGTGTACGTCGGCCCAGCGGATCTGGCGATCTCGCTGGGGCACACCCCGGCACAGGCGTGGACCGAACCGTCGGTGCGCAATGCCATGGAACGAATCCAGACAGGGGCGTCCTCAGCCGGAATGGTGACCGGCATTCACGCCGGCTCGGGCACGCACGGAAAGAGCGTGGGCGAGTTGGGCTTTCGCATGATCACGCTGACGTCGGAATCACAGGCGCTTCGACGTGGCGCAGCCGCACACCTCGAGGAGGCACAGTGACGTCGGCGGCGCGCGTCGCCCTGGTCACCGGTGCGGCCCGCGGGCAGGGCGCGGCGATCGTCAGGCGGCTGCTGTCGGACGGCTTTCGGGTAGCGGCGTGCGACTTGCTGGTGAGTGAGCTGAAGGCGAGCGTGGACGAGCTGGGTGAGGGCGTCCTCGCCGTGGAACTCGATGTCACGTCCGAACAGCAGTGGGGCAGCGCGGTGCGGCAGACCGTCGAAAGATTCGGCTCGCTGACCACGC
Source organism: Mycobacterium sp. (assembly GCA_044508395.1). Taxonomy (GTDB): domain Bacteria; phylum Actinomycetota; class Actinomycetes; order Mycobacteriales; family Mycobacteriaceae; genus Mycobacterium. Next base: position 38,966 of record JBIQHU010000004.1, read on the forward strand.
TGGTCAACAATGCCGGTGTCCTGCACCGCGCTTCGCTTGCCGACGAGACCGCTGCGGGGTTCGAAAGCAGCTGGCGGGTGAATTGCCTCGGGCCGTTCCTGGGGATCCAAGCCGCACTCGAGCACCTGCGGCGGGCCGACGGTGCGGCGATCGTCAACACCTGCAGCACGGGAGCGATCCGTGCGTTCCCCAATCACGCGGCCTATGGGTCGTCGAAGTGGGCGCTGCGGGGCCTCACCCAGATCGCGGCCGCGGAGCTCGCACCATCGGGGATCCGCGTCAACGCGGTGCTGCCCGGGCCGGTTGAGACCCCGATGCTCGATGCGGCGACGCAGGCGCGACTCGCCGAGAAGGGCCGGCTGGGCACGCCGATGGAGATTGCCGACGCGGTGGCCTTTCTGGTATCCGCCCACGCGTCGTTCATCACCGGTTCCGAACTCGTCGTCGACGGCGGCCAGTCCTTGCAGATCGGATGAACTGATGGCGAAACCGCTCTCGGTGGGAATCATCGGCGCCGGCCCGGGAGGCCTGGCGCTGGGAATCTTCCTGAGAAAGAACGGGTTCGACGACTTCACGATCTTCGACCGGGAAGACGGTGTCGGCGGTACCTGGCGAATCAACACGTACCCCGGTCTGGCCTGCGATGTGAAATCGCATCTCTACTCGTACTCGTTCGACCTCAACGCGCACTGGTCGCACCTCTGGTCCGCACAGCCGGAGATCCTGGAGTATTTCGAGCGCTGTGCCCAGCGATATCAGCTCGACAGGCATCTGAAACTGCGGACCGAGATCGCTTCGGCCAGTTGGGACGCCGAGACCAGGACGTGGCAGCTGACCAGTACGACCGGAGAGTCCTACACATTCGACGTGGTGGTCTCGGCGGTCGGTCTCTTCACCCAGCCGGTGCTTCCCGATCTCGTCGAGGAGGAGCCGTTCACCGGAACGCTGATGCACACCGCGCGGTGGGACCACTCGGTCGATCTCGCGGATGCGCGGGTAGCCGTCCTCGGCACCGGGTCGACGGCGGCGCAGCTGATCCCCGAGGTCGCGAAGGTGGCCAAGAAGGTGTACTCGGTACAGCGTTCACCGACGTGGATCCTGCCCAAACCCGACCGCCCCTACACCGATCGGGAGAAGTGGCTGTTCGCCCACGTGCCGTTCGCCAAGAAGATCTATCGGACGCGATTATGGCTGCGCAGTGAGTCCAACATCGGCGTGATCGAGAACGGCAGCGACAAGACACAGGAGTTCCGGGACATCGCGCTGCGCACCCTCGAATCCGCGGTGCCAGATGAGGAGTTGCGGCGCAGCCTGACTCCCGAGCATCCATTCGGCTGCAAGCGGCTGGTTTTCGCGACGGATTACCTGCAGACCCTCACGCAACCGCATGTCGAGGTGGTGTCGAGCCCGGCGAAGGCGCTGCGCTCCCGCGCGCTGGTGACCGCCGACGGCCGCCAACTCGACGTCGACGTCGTGCTGTGTGCGACGGGTTATGCCGCAGCCGACTATCTGGGTCAGATCGACGTCGTCGGTGAAGGATTCACCACACTGCGTGAGACGTGGAGCGACGGGGCGTATGCATATCTGGGCATGACGGTTCCGGGCTTCCCGAACTTCTTCATGCTGTACGGCCCGAACACCAACGTCGGCTCCAACAGCGTGATCTTCATGCTGGAGGCGCAGGCTCACTACATCGTGCGTGCCCTGGAGTACATGCGGCGCAAGCGCAGATCCTACGTCGCGGTGCGGACCACGACGATGACGGATTTCGTTGCCAGAATCGACAAATGGATGCAGGGCACCGTGTGGTTGACCCGGTGCAGCAACTACTTCCGTGCGCCCAACGGTCGGGTCGTGACCCAGTGGCCGCGCAGCGCGCGGGCGTTCTGGGGGATGACGCGTCGCTTCCGGCCGCGGGACTACACCTTCGAACCTCCTTCGCGGCTGCCGGCGGTCGAGGTGGGATCACACAGCACGGCGAGCCGGTAGTGACATGGCGGCGGACTTCCTCGCGCGACTCGACCCCGCACTGCGTCACCTTGCGGAGGCCAGAACAGACCTTTCGCCGACCGTGCTCGGCGTCGTTCGCGACTCCCTGAACCAGCGCCGTGCCGACACCGCGCGAGACGTCAACACCGCCGGGGTGGAGATCGACGAGCGCGACGTAGGCTCCGTGGCGGTACGCATCTATCGAGGCGCGGCAGCCCCCTCGCCGGTGGTGATCTACTGCCACTCAGGGGCTTTCGTGCTTGGCAATCTGGACACGGATCACCTGCAGTGCGTTCAGTTGGCCAGGCAGGGCGGCTGCGCGGTCGTCTCCGTCGACTACCGGTTGGCGCCCGAACACCCGTACCCGGCGGCTCGCGACGACGCGATGGCGGTGCTCAACGGGGTGGCGGAGAACGCGACCGAGCTGGGTGTGGACACCGGCAGGATCGCGGTGGCCGGCAGCAGCGCCGGTGCCGCGCTGGCCGCCCGGCTGGCACAGTGCGCGGCCGAGAATGCCGCGCCACCGGTCGTGTTCCAACTGTTGCATCAACCCGTGCTCGATGACCGTCCGACGCCGTCCAAGGATGAATTCTTCGCCACCCCCGGGTTCGACGGGCCGGCGGTCGAGCAGATGTGGCGACACTACGTCGGCGACGGATCCGTCTCCACTGATGCCGCGCCTGGGCGGGCACGCGAGTTATCCGGTGTCGCAAGCGCGTTGATCACCTGCTCGGAGCTCGATCCGTTGCGAGACGAAGCCGTCGACTATGCGCGCAGACTGATGGGGGCCGGGGTCGCCACCGAGCTCCATGTCTTTCCCGGCACGTGCCACGGGTTCGACTCGCTGCTGCCGGAGTGGGAGACGAGCCGTCGGCTGTTCGAGATGCAGGGGGCGGCGCTGCGGAAGGTGTTTTCGGCTACGTCGCAGTGAGTTCCCGCGCCACGGCGGCGTGATAGGCGTCGATGTGGGCTGGATTGACCATCCGGAAGAAGCCGTCGGTCAGCGGTGCGTGCCGGTAGGCCTCGATGGTCATGGTCCGGCGGAAGAGCGTCACACCGTCACCGGGCGCGGTGAAGTGGTACTCGATCGTCATGCGGCCCTCGAGTCCGCCGTCGCCCCGGCTGTCGTGTCCCAGGCGTCCGACGGAGCTGAACACGAACAGGCGTGGTCGTACCGCCATCGCCAGCTGCCAGGTGAAGACGCGATCCTTGGCGGGATCGGGATGCGCCTCGTCCCAGGTGTCGCCGACCTGCAGCGGTAACCGGTCTGGCAGGTTACGGATGTCCGGACCGCCCGGGTACGTCTTGGTCCAGTTGGCGGGGTTGGTCACGAAATCGTAGATCGCCTCCGGCGGTTGGCTGAATGCCGTTTCCGAACTTGTGGTGACGATGCCCAAGGTCATACTCCTTCGGTTTACAGCCCGATGATTCCCGTGAACAGCAAAGCGATTCCGACAGCCAACAGGATGACGGCGGTGACGAGTCCGTTGTGGTGATGCAGCCACTCTTTGAAGCGGGTGAGCCGGTCGTGGGCGCGTGCGCCGACCGCTGCGTAGGCGAGTACCGGAGCGGCGACCGTGGAACTCGCGACGGCGGAGTAGTACACGACCGCGCCAGTTACGCCCGCGATGCCGACGCCCGCGGTGCCGATCAGCAATCCGGCAGCAGCGGTGGCGGCCAGCATCTTCGGGTTCGACAGCACGAGCAGCATTCCGATGGCCGCGGCGCCGACCGGCGAAAGTCGGCTGAGCCTGGCCAGCCACGCAGGCTCCTCGGTCATCCGGTCCCGTCGCGACCAGACCCACACGCCGATCACCACGAGTACGACGCCGAGAACGATGAGCACACCCGGCGAGGCAGGTCGATTGAGGCTGCCGATGAGGCGCGGTGCCTGCAGAACTGCCACCGTCACGGCGGCCAGGGCAAGCAGTCGGCCCGCCAGGAATGCCCAGCCGTTTGCCTGGGCGCGGTCGGTGTGGAGCACGAGAAAAATGGCGACGATTATCGAGAACGGTGATACCGCGACCACCATCGCCGGTGCCAGAAGTTGGCTCAACACTGACCACATCGGACGTGACTCTACATACAGATTGGGCGTGACTTTACAGATGGGTGGAAAAGTGTCACGCTCAACTGGTGGAATTCTCACGTGTTGAACTGTCGGACGAGGACCGGGCGTTTCAGGACGACCTGCGCAGCTTTCTGAAGGAGATCGTCACCGACGAGGTCATCGCGCGGGACCGGCAGACGGGTGAGAACTTCGACGAGGGCGTGCATCTGGCGCTGGGCGAAGCCGGGTATCTGGCAAGCGATTTCAATGATGAAGCCGACGGCGGTTTCTCGCGCGTACGCCGTCGTATCTGGAACCTCGAGATCGGCCGTGCCCACACACCGTGGTTCCACTGGGGCACGACGGCGATGGTTGCCCGGGCGGTGCGGGACTTCGGATCAGAGGAATTAAAAAGCGAGGTGATGGAGCGGGCGTTGTCGGGCCAGATCCGGCTCTGCCTGGGATACACCGAGCCCGAGGGCGGATCCGACGTCGCGACATGCAAGACGCGTGCAGTGCGCGACGGGAACGGTTGGATCATCAACGGCTCCAAGATGTTCACGTCCAATGCGCAGAACGCCCAGTACGTCTTCCTGATCACCAACACGGATCCCGACGCGCCCAAACACCAGAGCCTGACCATGTTCCTCGTGCCGCTGGACTCGCCGGGTGTCGAGATCCAGCCGCTGCGCACCGTGGACGGCGACCGCACCAACATCACGTACTACAGCGATGTGCGCGTCGATGACAGGTACCGGATCGGTGAGGTCAACGGCGGCTGGGCCGTGCTGCGGGAAGCACTCAACGACGAGCACGGCACCATCGACCGCGGCGACGATGGCCTGGACAAGATCGCGGCGATGACCGAACACCTGCTGCTGCTGGCCGAGGCGGTCGACCGGGTGGCCGCGAGAGCACCGCGCGATGACGCGGCGCGGTATCGATTGGGACGCAGCATCGCGCGGATGGAAGCGGCAATGAGCGCACCGGGGATGTTCGGCCGGGTGGCGATCGCGCAGACCATGCGTGACGTGACCCCGGACCTGATGGACTTGCTCGGGACCGGATCTGCGCTGCCCGTCGGGGCTGAAGGCGCTGCCGACGACGGGGGAGTCGAGTACGTCTTCCGGTTGGCCGGACCCACCGGCATCTACGGCGGCACCCTCGAGGTGTTCCGCAACATGATCGCGCAACACGTGCTGGGCCTGGGCCGCCCGGCCTATGCGCCGGCGGTGGCGAAGACCTAGGGTTTCGGTGCAGGCGCTAGAGTTTGGCGATCACCTCGGCCGCCAGCAGGTCCAGGGTCTCGTCGGAGCCGCGGTCGTGGGTGAACAACACGATCTGGCCGAACCCCAGCTCCTTCAACTGATGTAGCCGGTCGAGGATCTCCGGCGGGGTTCCGACCAGGCCGCCTTCCTTGAGTCCGAATGCCGGCATGCCGAAACGCTTCTCGGCGAGCTGTCGCACCGCGGGCAGTGACGCGTCGTCGGCCGCCAACGCCATCACCGCCTCGATCGACATGACGATCGTCGCCGGGTCGCGGCCGACCTCGTCGCATATCGACCGCAGCACCGAGATCTTGTGTTCGAGCTCGCCGAGCGCATACGTCGGGACATTCCAGACGTCGGCGTAGCGTGCGACCAGCGGCAGCGTGTACTTCTCGCCGACTCCGCCCACGACGATCGGTGGTCGGGGCTGCTGCACGGCCGGTGGCTTGATCGGCATGTCGCGGACGGTGAAATGCTTTCCGGCGAAGTCGATCACCTCGTCGGCAAACGCCTGATGCAGGATCTGCAGCGTCTCGCCGAGACGCTCGGAACGCTCGGCGAACGTGCCCCACGGCAGACCGAGCCGGGAGTGCTCGTCCTCGATGGAGCCGCTGCCGATGCCGAGGGCAAGCCTGCCCGCAGCGATCTGGTCCAGCGTCGTCGCCATCTTGGCCAGCACCGCGGGATGGCGGAACTGGTTGCACAGCACCATATGTCCGATCCGAATACGTTCGGTGCGGCTCAGCAGCGCCGTGGCAAGGGTCCACGCTTCCATCGAGGGATAGTCCGGTATGCCGGGCGCATACAGATGGTCGTACAGCCAGACCGAATCGATGCCCAGCTGCTCGCAGCGCCGCGTGCGGTGCAGCACCTGCTCATAGGTGAAGCCCATCTGGGGCAGATAGACACCGATCTCCGGCCTGCTCATTGCCGCAGCTCCAATCGTCCGTGGGTGATGGTCTTCGTGCCGCCGGCGGTGGCTGAATTGCCGGCTCCGCCGGCGGTGGCCTCGAAGGCGTACGAATGCTCTGAGATACCAAAGGCATTCACCGTCAGGTCACAGTTCAGCGGGGTGGGTGCGGCGAACCGCACGGCGACGCGCCGAACCCGTGCCGGGTCGTCGACGCCCAGCAGGCCGAGCACGCGGTGGGTGCAGATCGCCATCGTGCACAGGCCATGGGCGAACACGAAGTCGAAGCCGGCCGCGCGGGCCACCTCGATGTCGAAATGATGTGCGGCCCAGTCGCCGGACAACTCGGCGTAGCGACGCGTGATGTCTGCATCGATGTGATGGCTGGCCGTGCCGAGTGGGTGGACCCGCGCCGTGTCCGGGAACCGGTGCTCGGCCGGCATCACGCCGAGGTCCGCCATGCCCTGCAAACCGAGCAGCATCATCGTCCACCATTGTTCGACGACGACAGTCCCGTGCTGGTCCAGCTGATCGAAGTGCATCACCACCTGGGTGCCTGCGCGCGTCGTCCGAATCGCTGAAATCTGCGACCACGTCTCCAACGTCTCGCCAGGACGCAACGGCCGGTGCAACACGATGTCGTGCTCGCCGTGAACGCCGCCGCGAGCACCCTGGTACGCCCCATCGGGTAGGTCGGCCCGCGCGACCTCATTCGGGGCGAAGACCAGAAGCACCGCGAACACCGCGGGCACCGCGCCGCCGTCGAGCACGGCGGCCGTGCGGTCACCTGTCACTGCGGCGTAGCGGGCGATGGTCTCGGGGTCCAGGCGCCCGGTGAACGGGCCGTGCCGGAGGGCGGCCACGCTCAACTCGCTCATCCCGGTGACCCTTCTGCGGCGTGAACCCTGTACTTTCCGTTGTTCGCATGGTAACGACATTCTCAGAAATCGAGAAGATTGTTCTAGTGTTCAATGCGCGGCTCGGCCGCGCGGAAGCGGAGCACCAATGCGGTTCACGTTCACCCACCCGATGCACAGCCATCCCTACAACCCGGAGCTGGCGACCGGCTCGGGCATTGCGACCGTCGCAGCGGCGGCCGAGGCGGCCGGTTTCCACGGCTTCGGGTTCACCGATCATCCGGCGCCGTCACAGCGATGGTTGGAGTCAGGCGGGCACGACGCGGTGGACCCCTTCGTCGCGATGGGTTACGCCGCGGCACGGACCACGACGCTGCGGCTGATCCCGAACATCGTCGTGCTGCCGTACCGCAATCCGTTCGTGGTGGCCAAGGCGGGCGCGACGCTCGACCTGCTGTCCGACGGCCGGTTCACGCTCGGGGTCGGCGTGGGCTACCTGAAGCGGGAGTTCACCGCGCTCGGGGTGGACTTCGACGAACGTGCCGCGCTGTTCGAAGAGGCGCTCGCGGTGATCCGGGGGATCTGGACCACCGACGACTTCTCCTACGAGGGAAGACATTTCAGCGCGAAAGGCATCACCGCGCACCCGAGGCCCGTGAGCACACCGCATCCGCCCATCTGGATCGGCGGCAACACCTCGGCGGCGCGTAAGCGTGTCGTCGAACACGGCGACGGCTGGTGCCCGTTTCCCGCACCGGCGATGCTGGCGCAGACCGCGCGCACCGCGGTTATGGATGCTGAGATGCTGGTCGAGGGGATCGAGGATCTGCGCCGCAGGTTCGACGCCGCCGGCCGGGACTTCGCGGGTATCGACATCACATTCACCAACGCCGAGGGCGGCAGCCCGGGCGACGACGACTTCAACGCCGACGCCTATCTGGCCGGCCTGGAAAAGCTTGCGGCCGCGGGTGTTACGTGGGTGCAGGTCGGATTGCCGGGCGACAGCCTGGCGCATGTGCTGGAGACCATCGACCGCTTCGGCAGTTCGGTGATCAAGGCCGCGGGTTGAGGGCGGGCGCAATCCACCGGCGTAGATAAGCCCGCAGTTGTGCGCCGGTGCGCGGGGGTTCGGCGGGCGCGATGACCATCGATTGGATGATGCGCAGCAGGAACTCGACGAGTTCGTCGATGTCGGTTTCGCTGTACCTCAGCGCGGCCCAGTCAATTCGGGTGTGCTGCAGGATGACCCGGCACCGTGCGATTACGACGGGCTCCAACATGCGGCGGCTGAACTGGTTGGCCCGGTCGTTCTCGAGCAACAGTGTCAGCAGCGGCTGTTCCGGCAGCTGCTCGATGATGTACGAGACGACGTCGTCCATCTGGTGTGCGACATCGTCGAACTCCGAGGTGATGTGTTCGATACTGGCCACGAAGCCGGTCAACGCGACGTCCGCCGCGGCGAGGAACAGTTCCTCGGTGTTGGCGAAGTAGCGATAGACGGTCCGTCGGGTGATGCCCAGTGAGTCGGCGACATCCGACAGTGTGGTCTGCGCGGGCCCCCGGCGCTCGATGCAGGCCAGCGCCGCGTCGATGATGCGCTTACGTGCGTCTTCGTCGTCCGCCGGCGGTGCGCCCGCCCAGCCTTTGCGGCCCATTGACTCCTCCACGGCGGCCGGTTAACAATTACACATGATACACGTGATGTCTCAATGTGTAATGAGTGGGTGAGGTCGTGACCGAGCTGGAGATCCGGCGACCCAAGTTCGACTTCACGGGGGACGTGCCGTGGATGTGGAACCCCGCCAGCCCTGCCTTCTCGTTTTCGATGAACGCGACGTCGATGATCGCGATCGGATTCGAGCAGATGATCGTCGCCGCCGTGCAGGAAGCCCGGCCACTGATCACCGATCCCGAGGTCGAGGCCGAGGCGATGGCCTTTCTGCGTCAAGAGGCCCAGCACTCGAGCTCCCACCGCAAGCATGTCAACGCACTCATCCGGCACTACCCGGGGCTGCAGCAGACCTTCGACGAGATGCTGGCGAGCTTTGACAACGTCACGGCGACAAGGCCGCTGGAGTTCCGGCTCGCCTACGTCGCCGACACCGAAGCGACGTTCACGCCGAGTTTCAAGATGATGCTCGACAACGAGCGAACCCTGTTCCGGCCCGGCGACGAGCGGGTGGCCTCACTGTTTCTCTGGCACTTCGTCGAAGAGGTCGAACACCGCAGCTCGGCGCTGATCATCTATGACGCCGTCGTGGGCAAGCCGTGGTACCGCATGCGGATGCTGCCGGCGATCTTCAAACATCTCCTCGAAGTGGCGGCGATCATCGCCAACGGCGTGAACGCTCACGTTCCGCTGCCGGACCGCAGGGTCGACGCGCGAACGTTCCTGCCCACGTTCCGAATCCGGAACGCGCTGCGCCAGAAGCTGCCCTTCGGCGGACACGGCGACGGGGAGGAGCCGGCATTCAGCAGCGTTCCGCCCAAGGAAAAGGCCGTCGCGGCGGCACGTGTGCTGTTGAGCCAGACTCCGTTCCACAATCCGGCGCACGAACCGCTGCCGGAGTTGGCCGACGAATGGTTCGCCAGATGGGACCGCGGCGAGGACGTCACACGTTGGTATTCGGCAGAACGGGCCGGGTGAATCATGGCGGTACAGTGCTACGAGATTTTCGACGATATCGCCAATGCGCTAGGCGATTTCACCTGTCAGAACGCGCCTGCATTTATTCATGTGCGTAATCCGCTCGCGTTGTCGAACTGGACGCTGCCGGTGCTGGAGTTGATGATGGTGGCGGGTGCGGTGTTCGCACTGCTGTATTCGATCCACCGACTGCGCCGATACGGTGACCCGATCAACCTGGCGCTGTGGGTCGCCACCGTTCTCTATCTGTTCGTCATCGAGATTCCGTTGTATTTCCCTAACGTGTTCGGGATCGAGGGGTCCCTGGGAGTCGTCTTCGCGCACAACGTCTTCACCGTGCAGTTCATGTTCGAGCGGTTACCCCTGTACATCGTGGCGCTCTACCCGGCGGTGGTCACCCTGGCCTACGAGATCGTCCGCTCGCTCGGTGTGTTCCGCGATCGCGGCATCGTGTTGGGCGCCCTCTGTGTCGGCTTCGTGCACCACTGCCTCTACGAGGTGTTCGATCAACTCGGACCCCAATTGCGGTGGTGGGCCTGGAATGCCGACAACGCCATCAATCGGCCGATGCTCGCCTCGGTCCCGATGACCAGTGTCTTCATCTTCGCCACTCTCGGCCCGGTGGTGGTGACGCTGCTCGTACTGCTGTTGACAGGCCGCGGTCGACGACGTGGCTGGGACCTCGCGTGGCGCACCGGGGTCGCAGGAGTGCTGACGCCCATCGGTATCGCGATTCTGAGTATCCCGTCCTCGCTGTTCAGTGGGAAGCCCACCGCGCAGGCGATCGTCTTCTCCGTCGAACTCGTCATCGTCGCCGCCATCGCCGTTCCGGTGCTGATCGGACAGTGGTCGCGCGTGCGAGGCGACGGCGATGCAGCGTCCAGTCCCTTCGTGCGAATCTTCGGGCCCATCTACCTCGGCGTGCTCGCCGTGCTGTGGATCAGCGCGCTACCCGCATATTTCGCTGCTGTCGACGGTGTGACACGCGACGGCACGCCGGCCGGTAGTCTGCTGTACGCCGCGCTGAGTCTTGTGGTGGCGGCACTGTGCGTTGGTGCAGCCGTCTCGATCCGGCCGCGGTCGATGTCAGCGCTGGTCGTCGGCGTCGGTGGAAGAGCGTGACACTCGATCGCATCTGAAGTACGGTGCCACCTCGCAGATCTCGTGAATGTCGCGTCCGGCGCACATGACGGTGCGATCAGGCCGCACGAGGGCGGCCGTCGCGCGGCCGCGGCGAAGCCACTCGACGACTGCGGAGCCCGACGGCGCGATATGGACAGTGACGCCACGGTCGTCGAGCACCGCCCGCTGACCAGCAGTGGGCGCCTCGGTGGTGACCATCGCGAACCCGTCGCCGAGGTGATCGTCGAGTGAACTGCCATCGGGGTATCGCGGGTTGGGGCAGAGGGTGCCGGCGAGTCGTCCCCGGGTGGACCGCACGAAGGTGGAACGGTGCAGGGCCGGTGTGCGACTGTCGACGATCTTGGTGCGCATACCGGGAATGAACTGCATACGCCTGACGAGTAGCCGCCTGGTGAGGTTCCCAAAATCGCCTCCGGCGGTCATCGCCCAGCCCATCATGAGTGCCAGCCGAATCATGTGCCGGGCATGGGGTTTCCGCTCCTGCTCGTATGTGTCCAGCACGGCGGCAGACAGCTCACCCGTCACGACGCCCGCGAGCTTCCAGGCCAGGTTCATCGCATCGCGCAGACCGGCGCCCAAGCCCTGGCCGACAAACGGTGGAGTGAGGTGGGCGGCGTCACCGAGCAGGAAGATGTTTCCGCGTCGCCACCGGTCGGCGATGCGGGCGCGGAAGATATACTCCGCCACCCTGATCAACTCGATCTCGGCGTCGCTGACGTGTGATGTCCACGGCGTGATGAGCGGCCGGAGCGTGTCGATGGTTCGGAAGTCGTCGGCGGATTCGCCGGAAAGGAGCCGGAATTCCCAGCGGTACCGCGAGTCTCCGATCCGCATGTACGTACCTGCGCGTACGGGATCGCACACTTGGTGCACGCCGTCCCACTGGTTCAGGTCGGCGTGCGTGGTCGCGTCGATGACGAGCCAGCGTTGGTCGAACTTCATGTCGTGCATGTGCGCACCGATGTGGGTGCGCACGATGCTGTTGGCGCCGTCGCAGCCGAGCAGATAATCGGTGTCGACGACGTGGGTGGAATCGTCGGTGCGATCGACGTAGGTGACCCGAGTCCGGCCGTCGCGCTGCTCCGTGACGCCGGTGACCTCGGCATCGCCCCGCAATTCGACACTGGGGTGGCGCTTCAGGTTGGCGCGCAACAGCGTCTCGAGTTCTGGTTGGTCGAACATGTTGGCCTGCGGGAACCCATTGACGGACATCGCGGTCTCGCGCCGGAACTCGGCGAGTACCTTCATCGTGGGATCCAGGAGCCGCAGCCCTTCGGCGGGCCGCGAGATCGCGGCAAACTCGTCGGCGATGCCGAGTCGTGCGATGATGCGGTAGATCTCGTCGTCGAGATGCACTGCGCGAGGCTGCGGATACACGCCGGCCCACCGATCGAGGAGCAGGATGCGAATTCCATACTGGCCCAACAGGGTTGCGATGGTGGCGCCGGTGGGCCCCGCGCCGACGACAACGACGGTAGGCGCGGCCTCCGCCGTCACGCGCACCTCACGACGGTGCGCTGCTCCCCAAGGTCGATCAAGCCGTCGTCGGTCGCTACACCGAGCTCGACCACGTCCCCGTCCTTGAGGTACTTCGTGTTCTTGGCCTGACGCTTGAAGAACGCCTTCCACTTGACCGCAGGCGGAAGCAGCGACCCGATGATCTCGATCGGCTTCGGTGGTGCGCTCAATGCCGTGCCTACCGGCGTACCCGTCATCACGAGGTCGCCTGCGGCAAGATCCTGGAAGCGGGACAGCGATTGCAGCGCCTGCACCGGTCGGTAGATCATGTCGTCGCCGACGACCATGTCCTGCCGCACCTCGCCGTTGACCTGCAGTTGCAGGCGTAATTCGGTGAAGCGTTTCAGTTCGTCGGCGTCGAGCAGCACCAGTGCGGGTCCCACAGGGGTGAACGTCGGATAGGACTTGGCCTCGTAGAACTGGGTCTGCGGCAGCTGAATGTCGCGGGCCGAAACATCGTTGGTGACAACGAGTCCGGCGATGTAATCGGACAGCGAGGACTCCGAGATCGCGGTGCCGACCGGGATGTCCTTGCGGATCACGAGGCCGATCTCGACCTCGTAGTCGAGGAACTTCACGTGGCTCGGCTTGACGATGTCGTCGAACGGGCCGCTGATCGACGCAGACGACTTGCGAAAGAAGGTCAGCGGGATCGAGGCGGGATCCATACCGGCGTCCTTGACGTGCGACGCGAAGTTCGTCATCTGCGCCACGACGCGGCAGGGACGCGTCACGGGGGAGACCAGCGACAGCGACTCGTACGGCACGGTGTCCGTGCCGTACGCGGCCCATTCGACGGCCTCGATGTCAGCGATCAGATCGCCGGTGGTGGTAGCCGTCGTGGCGACTTTCGATGCACCGGTGGGAGTCTGGACCCACCAGGTGTCGGCGGTGCGAAGAACGGAGATCGTCATGAATTGGCTGCCTTCATCAGGCCGCGAAGACGGGCGAACGTGAACTCGTTCCTGTCGCGAAGCGCGGTCACCATCGAGAGTGCTTCGTGAGGAAGTGCTTTGGGGTTGACGCCGAGAAAGTCCTTGGTGACGGCCGGGCCCCATTGGGACAGGCCCGACGCGGTGAACGGAGCCCATCCAGGCTCCAGCGTGTTGTCGAACATGTCGCCGTCGGCGAAATGCTCGACGAGGAACCCGTCGGGATCGCGCCAGTAGTCGAACAGTTGGCTGCCCTGAATGTGGCGGCCGATACCCCAAGACCGGAAATAGCCACGCTCACGGAGGTATTCGCCGCCGGCGGCAAGCGCATCGAGGTCGCACACCTGGTACGCCGAGTGCACGTAGCGATTGACCGGCCCCAGCGTCAACGCCAAGGTGTGATGGTCGGTGGGAACCGAACCGCGGTCGCAGCGCATGAAGCTCATCGCCGGACCGCGGTAACGCTGACCGGGGTAGTAGAGGAAGTCGCTGACGATCATCCCGAGGTTGTCGAGGTACCAGTCCAGCGCCTCGGAATACCGGGTGGATGACAAGACGACGTGCCCGAGTCGCTGAACCTTCGCGGGCGCCCGGGGTGGGCGTTGGGTCGCGTTGACGCGTGCGAGGTGATCACCGAAATTGAAGGCGTGCGCGTCTTGCGCCGGGAGTGCGGGCAGCGGGTGCATGCCTGCGACCACCTTGACCGGGACTCCGCTTGGGTCGACCAGCCAGGCTGACACGCCCCCGATGGAGTCGGGGAGCGCCTGCACTCTCGCCCCCGTGGCGTCGGCGAGGCGCAACACATCGACCTCGTCCTGCGCCGCGAACGCCGTCCCGACGAAGCGGGAGCGCGGCCCCCGGCGCAGGATCACACACGGTGTGCCGGGTTCGGTGCCGCGCAGTCGCAGCTCGTCGTGAGTGTGCCGCTCGGCGGAGAAGCCGAACGCCGACGCGAAGGCTTCCGCGGCCGCGAGGTCCGGCTTTTCGAACTCCAGCCAGGCGATATCGGCGACCTTGATCACCGGATTTCGTGACCGTCCGGGGTGCTCACCCGCGCGGGCGCCCTGCTCGATGTGCAGGTCGGTGTGGGTGCCGACAACGTCGCTCATCCCGCCTCCTTATTAACTGACGAAATCGTCACATACGACGTAGCTCTCAGTCAACGGTTTCTGACGAAATCATCAAAAGTGAGGATTTCTGCTAACGTGGGTGGGTGAGCGATCAACCGGAGGCCTCGGTCAACCGTCTCGAGCGGCGTAAACAGCGCACGCGCACCGCGTTGATCAAGGCGGCGCAGGTGTTCATCGCCGCTGGCAAGGTCAACGTCCCGGTCCTGGAGATCACCCAGGCGGCCGATGTGGGGATGGGTTCCTTCTACAACCACTTCGACAGCAAGGAGCAGCTGTTCGAGGCCGCGGTCGCCGATGTGCTCGACGCCCACGGCGCGTTGCTCGATCAGCTCACCTCATCGATCGAGGACCCCGCGGAAACCTTCGCCTGCAGTTACCGGCTGACCGGCCGGTTGTTCCGCCGTCGCCCGCAGGAAAGCCAGATCCTGCTGGCGAACGGTATGACGTTGTTGGCGTCGAAGAAGGGGCTGGCGCCCCGTGCCCTGCGCGACATCCAAGAGGCTGCTCGTGCGGGACGGTTCACCGTCGATGATCCCGAGCTCGCGTTGGCGATGGCCGGTGGTGCCCTGCTCGGGTTGGGCAATCTGCTGCGAAATCAACCCGACCGCGACGACGCGGAAGCGACGGACAAGGTGACCGAAGACATCCTCCGGTTGTTCGGCCTGCCCGCCGACGAGGCCCGCGAGATCAGCCACCGTCCACTGCCCGACCTGAATGCCCTCGCCGAAACTGAGGCTACGCAGGATATTTCGCGCAAATCACCTGCGTGAGTTCAGTTTCGAGCCAGCTGTTCGAGAGGAGCGACGGTGCAGAGGATCGATACACACCAACATCACATCCCTCCCGACTATCGAAAAGCTCTGCAGAAGGCAGGAATCGGCGAGGCCGGCGGACGACCGGTCCCCGGCTGGAGTGCCGACGACGCACTGCACCTCATGGCTCAACTCGACATCACCACCGCGATCCTGTCCGTGTCCGCGCCGGCCACCACAATGCTGCCCGACCGGCAGGACGCCGCCGCGCTCGCGCGCGATCTCAACGACTTCAGCGCGCAACTGGTCGCGACGCAGCCGGACCGCTTCGGGTTCTTCGCCACGGTCCCCATGCCGCACCTCGACGAGTCGGTAGCCGAGGTGGTGCGTGCGCTGGACGACCTCAAGGCCGATGGAGTCATAGTGCTGGCCAACAGCTCCGGCGTCTACCTGGGCCAGGAGGGGCAGGACGACCTGTTCGCCGCATCGGACGCACGCTCGGCGGCAGTATTTTGTCGCGGGTCTGGAGGCGTACCCGATGGACGCCGCGACACGGGCGGCGATCGACCGCACCAACGCGCTCGCATTGTTCCCGCGCTTCGGGTGCGCTGACTCAGGACGTCGAAACTGCTGAGAGCCGCCCCGCGAAACGGCGATCTCCGCGCAGTTTCGGCGATGATCAAGAGCTAGAACGACACCTCCGGCAGCCGCATGATGTCGTCGTCGACCGTCTCCACGATTCCGCGGACGCTGCTGATCCTGGGCAGCATGTTCGAGGCGAAGAACGCGGCGGTCGCGATCTTGCCCTGGTAGAAAGCCTCGTCACTGCCCGATGCTCCGGCCGCCAGCGCCGCATGCGCGACGTCCGCCTGCGCCAACAGCCGCCACCCGATGATCAGGTCGCCGACGGCCATCAAGTAGCGCACCGACGACAGCCCGATCTTGTAGATCTCGGACGGCTGCTCTGAGGCCGCCATCAAATAACCCGTCAGCGCGGCCGTCATCGCCTCCACATCGGCGAGCGCAACCCGCAGCAGCTCCGCCTGCGGTTTCATTGCGGCATCACAAGTTTCGATGGTCTTGCTGATCTGCGCTGACACATGCGCCAGCGCGGCACCGTTGTCGCGGAAGATCTTGCGGAAGATCAGGTCCAGCGCCTGGATCGCAGTCGTGCCCTCGTACAGCGAGTCGATCTTCGCGTCGCGGATGTACTGCTCGATCGGGTAGTCCTGCAAGAACCCGGACCCGCCGAGCGTCTGCAGCGATTCGGTCAGAATCTCGTAAGCCCGTTCCGAACCGACGCCCTTGACGATGGGGAGCAGCAAGTCGTCCACGCGGTGCGCCAGCTCGGGGTCTGCTCCCGAGACATGTTGGGCGACATCGCTGTTCTGGTGCGCCGCAGCGTACATGTAGAGTGCCCGAAGGCCTTCGGCGTACACCTTCTGGGTCATCAGGCTGCGCCGCACGTCCGGATGGGCGATGATCGCCACCCGGGGCGCGGTCTTGTCGGTCATCTGGGTCATATCGGCGCCCTGGATGCGCTCCTTGGCGTACGCCAACGCGTTGAGATATCCCGCCGACAGCGTGCCCGCGGACTTGACACCGATGGTCATCCTGGCGTTTTCGATCACCGTGAACATCTGCGCGATACCGCTGTGGACATCACCGACCAGATACCCGACGGCCGGAATGCCGTCTGCGCCGAACGTCAGCTCGCATGTCGGCGATGACTTGATGCCCATCTTGTGTTCCAGGCCGGTCACGAAAACGCCGTTGCGAGCACCGAGTTCGAATGTCTCGGGGTCGAAGAGAAACTTCGGGACGTAGAACAGGCTCAACCCCTTGGTGCCCGGCCCCGCACCCTCAGGGCGTGCCAGCACGAGGTGGAAGATGTTCTCGGCGGTGTCGCCGACGTCGCCGCCGGAGATGAAGCGTTTGACGCCCTCGATATGCCAGGTGCCATCCGGTTGAGCGATGGCTTTAGTGCGGCCCGCCCCGACATCGGATCCGGCGTCGGGTTCGGTCAACACCATGGTCGCCGCCCAGCCGCGCTCGACACCCACTGCGGCCCACCGCTTCTGCTCATCGTTGCCTTCGAAGTACAGCGCGTTGGCCATGGTCGGTCCCAGTGCCCACCAGAAGGCGGCCGACGAGTTGGCGACGAGCAGCATCTCGTTGACGGCCCACACCAGAGGTGCCGGCGCCGGCACTCCACCGATTTCCTCCGCGAGGCCGATGCGCCACCAGTCGGAGTCCTTGATCGCCTGAACTGACTTGGCCAATTCGCCGGGGACGCTGATGGAATGGGTCTTCGGGTCGAACACGGGCGGATGACGGTCGGCGCTGGCGAACGATTCCGCGACAGGTCCTTCGGCGAGCCTGGCCACCTCGCCGAGCATGGTGCGCACCGTGTCGGCGTCGAGGTCGCCGTAACCGCCGGAATCCAGAACGTCATCCAGTCCGAGCACCTCGAAGAGGTTGAACTCGATATCGCGCACGTTGCTGATGTAGTGCCCCACAGCTGTTTCCCTTCGCTCTAGCCGATGGCAGTGTGGCTGAGCAGGGGAAATGTACGCAACCGTAACTTACGGTGCCGTAGGCACAGGGGGCGTTGCATGGTCACGTCACGGTTGCGGCAGTTGTGCGACCACCTCGACCCGTTCGGGGTCGAAGCTGAAATAGCCCTTGATGGGCAGGGTTTCGGGTAAGGGGTCCTCGTAGCTCCAGGCGATATCGGCGACGACACGGTCCCCTTGTGCCGCCGACCAGTACGTCGCATAACCCTTGTAGTTGCAGTAGCTGTTGGTCGTCGAGCGCTGTAGCAGGTCGGTGCGCACCAGCGACGGCGCGACGTAGAGGCGGGGTTCGAGCGCCGTCTCGAAGACGATCACCGTGTCCGACGTGTCCACCAGGACGTCGTCGCCGAGTGTGACGCGCAGTGCGCGATCGGTCGGCCTGCAGTCGACGCGGTGATACGGATTCGGCGGGTAGTGGACGAGGCGGCGGCCTTCCTCCAGCCAGGTGTCGACCGCATCCCACGGCACCTGGACATACCCGGGCGCCTCGGCGACCGGTTCACTTGGCAGATCCCCGATGTCCTCTGGAATGAATGCATAACTCAGCGGCCGGTCGGGGCGATGCACCAACAGCGCCCGCTCGGTGTCAATCACGGCGACACCGTCGCGTAGGGCCTGGACCCGTCGAGGATGAGGTTCGACGAAGACGCTGCTTGCGGCCAGCGGTGGAGTAAACCATCCGGCAGGGTGGGTACTCAGCGGACCACGCCCGGTGACGAGACTCATGAACCCAGCTTCACATTTCTTTGGCACTGGGGTATGGCGACGTCACTGAACGAGGGCAATCGGGCGGAACCCGATTCGTGGTCGAAGTGGGGGGAAGCGGGGGGAAGGGGCGGGCGTCCGGCCTACCCGGCGAGTTGACCGCGGTGGGTGCCGTCCTACCGATAGCCGTGGCAAGCTGACGCCCCAATCACCCGCTGGCGCTTAGCTGTGGCTTTACAGATTGCCGGAATTCGTCAGGTCGGCGCAAAAACTCATCCTTTACAGATCATCGGTAAAGTGTCACGCTGCATAGGTGCCTCTGCCGCTCAACGAGTCGAACCCCATCGGGGGCCGCCGTTACCAGCTGACCGTGGTCGCCCGCAGTGTTGCCGACCTGGTCGGATCGGCCGGCGGGTGGATGTGTGACAGGGCGAGAGCCGGATGGGACGTCAAGGTGGTGCTCACCGACGACCAGGACACACGGCCCCTCGCGATCCTGGGTGCGTCGCCGCTGGAGGTCGACGCAGAGTTGCTGGACGTGATCAAGACGGCGTCACGCGATGGCGCGCTTGCGGTCAGCACCGCTGCCCTGGCCGATGATCGAATTCGCGCAGGCGTGGTGGGCATCGTGAAGAGCGGCATGACCCACGTGACCGTGTGGGGCGAGGATTGGCCGACCGACTTCGGTCGTCAGGCAGACCCGGTCGAGCACCAGCTGAGCTCGGCGGCCAGGGCGTTCAAGGCGCACGCCCTCGGTGCGGCGAGGGCGTCGAACGGCTCAGTCGCGGGCACCGAGACGCTGTTCAGCCTCGGCGCGGACGCGCTGCGCCCGTTACATTCCGTCTAGCGGATCCAGCCGCGACGCCGCAGCCACCAGTCGCGGCCGACGGCGAGGAGGATCAGCGCGGCGAAGCCGATGAGGAATGCGTCTTCGACGTGTCCCACGTGGTTGCCATGCAGCATGGCCAGCAGGAACGCCGCCGCGATCAGGCCTCCGATGTGGATCAGCTTGTGGTTCTCCTTCGACCAGCCCCATTCGGCGGACGGCACATCCTCGACGTCAACGTTGTTGCTGACGGTGCGTCGTTCGACCTCGGTGGTGGCCACGCTTGCTCCTCATGGTGGGCGGACAACTGCCGACATTCTGGCATACGGGTGTTTTGGAGGTACTACACACGTGCGTAGGGTCATGCGTCATGGCTGATCAGTTCGAGGGCAAAGTCGCGTTCATCACAGGCGCTGCGCGGGGACAGGGCCGGGCGCACGCCGTCCGGTTCGCCGAAGAGGGTGCCGACATCATCGCGGTGGACCTGTGCGACCAGCTCGACAGCGTCGCGTATCCCATGGCGACCCCGGAGGATCTCGAGGAGACGGTGAACCTGGTCGAGAAAACCGGGCGCCGTATCGTCGCCGAACGCGCCGACGTCCGTGATCTCGAGCGGCTCAGGGCAGTTGTGGCCAACGGGGTGGCCGAGTTCGGGCGGATCGACTTCGTGCTCGCGAACGCGGGGATCCTGCCGGCCGCGGGGGAGCAGGGCAGCCAGATCGGGGCGTTCGTGGACGCGGTGAACGTGATGCTCAACGGTGTGTATTTCACGATCGTTGCCGCGCTGCCCGCGATGTTGGCGCACGGCGAGGGCGGGGCCATCGTGATCACCAGCTCCGCTGCGGGTTTCAAACCGGTGGCCGTCGATTTCGGCACGGCCAGCCATGGTGCGGCCGGATATACCGCCGCCAAGCATGGCGTGATCGGCATCATGCGCCATTTCGCAATAGCATTGGCCGAGAAGAACATTCGCGTGAATTCGGTGCATCCGGGTGGCGTGGCCACGCCCATGATCTACAACGAGGCGATGGCGGAGTGGTCCGTCGAGCATCCGAAGTTCAGTCCGTCGCAGCAACCGCTGCTGGCCAACCCGCCCGTCGAGCCCGAGGTCATCAGCGACACGATGGTCTACTTGTGCGGCGCAGCGGGCCGGTATGTGACCGGCGTGGCGTTGCCGGTCGACGGCGGGCAGATCGTCAAGTGATCTCACCGTAGCGGCGCAGGGCCTCGGCCCGCTCCGTCTTGTGGTCGACGATCGGCTCCGGGTAGTCGTCATCGTCGACGTCGGGGACCCACCGGCGCACGTAATCACCGCGGGGATCGAACTTCTCACCCTGCGTGGTGGGGTTGAACACCCGGAAGTACGGCGCGGCGTCGGTGCCACAGCCCGCGGCCCACTGCCACCCGTGCTGGTTATTGGCCATGTCGCCGTCCACCAGTTGGTCGAGGAACCAGCGCGCGCCCCACTGCCACGGCAGGTGCAGATCTTTGACCAGAAATGACGCCACGATCATGCGCACCCGGTTGTGCATGAAGCCGGTCTCCGCCAGCTGTCGCATGCCGGCGTCGACGATGGGGAACCCTGTGCGGCCGGCCTTCCATGCATCGAACAATGCGTGAGCGTGCTCGTCGCTGTCGACCTGAATCTTGTCGAACGACGAGTTCCAGTTCCACCACGCGCTGTTGGGCCATTCGTTGAGCACGGCGGCGTAGAAGTCTCGGAAAGCCAGTTCGCGCAGGTACGCCTGCGCGCCCGCGCTCTTTCCGAGGTCGGCCGCCATGGTGCGCGGGTGGATGGTGCCGAACTTCAGATGCGCCGACATCCGGCTGGTGGCGGGCAGGTCTGGACGGTTGCGATTCTGGTCGTAGCCGTCGAGTTGCTTCTGCACGAAAGACTTCCACTGGCTCCTGGCCGCGCTCTCTCCGGCCGGCAGTTCCAACTCGATCCCGAGATCCGGGATCGCCACCGCGCCGGGCACGTCCTCGGGGTCGATCCACTGCGCGGATTTCGGGCCCGTCGGCGCCGGCGGGCGCCAAACGTGTCTGCGCCAGGCCGAGAAGTACGGGGTGAACACCTTGTAGGGCGTGCCGTCGTTCTTGGTCACCCTGCCCGGCGACACGAGGTAGGGCGATCCAGTGGCCTCCAGCGGGACGTCGCCCAGTGCTTCGCGAACCGCGTCGTCGCGGCGTCGTCCGAACGGGGCGTAGTCGCCCGACACGTGCACCGATGCCGCACCGATCGCCTTCGCCAATGCCGGGATTCGTTTCTCCGGACGGTCGCGGCTCACGTGCAGCCGCCCGTCGAGGCTGTCACGCAGATCTCGCAGGGCGTCGTAGAGGTATTGCAGCCGGCGCTGCCCCGACGATGCCGTCAGCCGCGGGTCCAAGACATAGCAGGCGAGGACCTCGCCGTCGGGGGCGGCCGCGTCCAGCAGGGCGGGCAGGTCGTGCAGCCGGATATCGCGCCGGAACCACAACACTGTGGGCATGTCATTGATGCTGCCCGAATTTCCCTGTAAAGAAACAGGATGCAGTTCTGGTCCGGCACCCCGTTCATGAAGACGTCAGAAATACTGCCCGTGGCGAGGATGCTCGACGAGGCCGGCTATGACGGCATGGTGTGCGCCGACCACCTCATCTATCCCCGCAACCTGGCGTCGCCGTACCCGGATCACCCCAGCGGTAAGCCGCCGTGGCCCCCGGAGACGGCGTGGCCGGACTGCTGGGTGCAGATCGGCGCGATGTCCGCGGTCACCAATCGGCTGCGCTTCTCGAACGCCGTTTACATCGCGCCCGCGCGACCACTGCTGGAGGTGGCCAAGCAGGTTGCCACCGCCGCGGTGTTGTCGCAGGACCGGGTCTCGCTCGCGGTCGGCGTCGGATGGATGCGGGAGGAGTACGAGCTGCTGGGCCAGGACTTCGCCACTCGCGGCAAGCGGCTCAACGAGATGATCCCGGCGCTGCGCGCGATGTGGGCCGGTGGCTGGGTGTCGTGGAGCGGTGAGCACTACCAGGTGCCCGAGATGATGATCGAACCGCATCCGGCAGCGCCCGTGCCGATCCTCTGCGGAGGTGAATCGGATGCGGCGTTGCGGCGTGCGGCCAAACTCTGCGACGGCTGGGTCGGCTACGCGTACGGCTGGGACGAGGCGGCGTCCTACGCGCGAAAGCTCACCGAACTTAGGCGCGAATACGGAAGAGATGGCGAAGCGTTCGACATCATGCTGGCCTTGATGGAGCCACCGACGCCGGATCTGTACAAGCGCGCCGAGGAGATCGGCATCACCGCGGTGATGTGCAGCCCGTGGGGTGGAGTAGACATGTCGGGAACCGACGTCGAGCGCTACCGCGAGCCCATCGAGCGGTTCGCCGAGAACATCATCGAGAAGGTGCGCACATGACTCGCCGAAAACGAGCGAAGGCATGAGCTTTGAGCGCGACGAGGTCTGCGACCTCGTGCACAGCCTGTACGGCGCGATTGATCGACACGATTGGTCGACGCTTCGGGCGCTGGTGTCGCAGCGGGTGGTCGTCGATATCGGCGCCGGGCCCGTCGGGTGGGACCAGTGGATGGGCCGCCTGGAGGAGTTCGCCACCGGCTTTCCCGACGCCCGCCATGAAATCGACGAGGTCCTCGTCGACGGGTCCCACGGTGTGTCCCGCTGCCGGTTCGTGGGCACGCACACGGGCGAGTTCCGGGGCATCGCGCCGACAGGTGCGAAGGTGTCGGTATCGGGCATCCACATCGACCGCTTCCAGGGCGACATGCTCGTCACGCATCGTGGCCAGCTGGACATGTATGCGCTCTACCAGCAGCTGCAGGGCGACCTCGCTAACTGACCGGGTCGAACCGGAAAACCGCCAGCTCGCCCGCGAGCGCTTCGAATTCGTCCGGCGTGCCGTCACGCACCAGACCCGACCGCTTGGCGAAGCCGACCCCGACAGGAACCTTCACCGCGAAGCTGCGCAACACCGGTCCGGCGTCCCGCGGACTGAGCTCGACGATCTTCACGGGCCGCGCCTTGCGGCCACGGGTGAGGGTTCCCACGCCTGCCGCGCGGGCGTTGGCGGCCCAGTCCGCACCGGGATAGCCCGCGACGGTGTAGAGGCCGCCGTCGTGTTCAAACGGTGTCATCGGTGTGCTGCGTGGCTTTCCCGACTTCCGGCCCGGCACCGTCAAGATCTGGGACGGCCCCGCGGGGATGCCGGCCTTCTGAATCGCCTTGACGAAGCGGTTCATCGGCTTGAGATACCACGGGGGACGGCGATCAGACATGTTATTTCCCTTGGTGTTTCGTGAACTGTTCCTGGTGTGCCGAAATCGCGTCGGCGAATGACTGGGCGGGGCGACCGAGAATCTTGTCGACCTCGTGGGTCACCAATGCAGGTGTGTCGGCGGTCGCCGCGAGCATGGCGATGTAGGCGTCGGCGAATTCGGGCGGGAAGTTGGCCGCGACGAAGTGCCGGCGCACCTCCTCGGCGGTTATCTCGCGGTAGGACAGGCGACGCCCGAGAACGCTGCCGATGATCTCGACGAGTTCGGTGTTGGTCAGGCTCTGTGGACCGGTCAGCGGAATCTTCTGTCCGACAAGCTCATCGGCGAGCAGAGCGCGGGCGGCGACGGCGGCGATATCGCCTTCTGCGATGGGGGCGGTCGACGCTGTCGCATACGGACCGGTGACGACGTCGCCGGCCGCAATCTGGAGTGCCCACATGCCGACGAAGTTGGTGACGAACACCGTGGGCCGCAGGCTCACCCACTCGAGGCCGGAGTCGACGGCGAGCTGTTCGACCTCCTTGTTGCGGTCGCCGCGGAATCGCGATGGTTGCCGCGAGAAGTCGTCGTCGGCGTTGATCGCGGACAGCGCGACGAGTCGGGTGACGCCGGCCCGCCGGGCGGCTCGCACCACCGGGGCGAGGTCATCGCCCAGTGCGCGTGAGTTAAGAAAGACCGCGGACGCCCCGGCGAGACCGGCCGCGGCCGAGGTCACCACCTGCACCGCGGGCGGGAAATCCGCCAAGTCGGGATCGCGGGTGACTGCGCGGACGTCGGCCCCCGCATCGATGAGTTGCGAAACGAGAGGGCGGCCGACGTTGCCGGTGGCGCCCGTGACAAGAATTGCGTTCATGCCACCAAGGACGACGCCGCGTCGCGGAAAGTTACCCGCCGCCGTCGTAACTTCTCGCCGGCCTGTTTCGTCTACAGATCATGAGTAGTGCCGAGGGCGTTGACGTCGCATGGCGCAGCCATCGTCCGTACCTGGTGAATCTCGCCTACCAGATGCTGGGCGACGTCGGTGAGGCCGAGGACGTCGCCCAGGAGGCGTTCCTGCGGTTGGCGCGCACGGATGCGGCTCAGATCGACGATGTCCGCGCGTGGTTGACCGTCGTCGCCGGGCGGCTCTGCCTGGACCAGTTGCGCTCCGCCCGTGTCCGGTACGAAAGCCCCGACGTGACCGGCGAACTCGACATCGCCGCGTCCGCTGACCTGGAACCCGCCGATCGGGTCACGCTCGACGACGAGGTACGCACGGCGCTGTGGGAGATGTTGCGTCGACTGAGTCAGGGTGAGCGGGTGGCGTTCGTGTTGCACGATGTATTCCAGATGCCGTTCACCGAGATCGCCGAGACAGTCGGCCGGCCGGTAGGTACATGTCGGCAACTGGCCAGGCGTGCGCGAGCGAAGTTCTCCGATGCCTCACCGCGCGTCGCCGACGTCAGCGACGTCGAACATCAGGCGGTCGCCGAGAAGTTCATCACTGCGTGCGCAAATGGCGACCTGCAGGCGTTGACGGCGGTGCTGGATCCGACGGTGTGGGGTGCCGGCACCCTCCTCGGCGACGGGGCCCCGCCCCCGCAGGTGAACCACGGGCCGCACGACGTCGCCGTCAATCTGTTGCGCTACCTCGGGCAGGGTGCCACGTTGGTCACCGGTCCGGCAGGACAGCCGGCGCTGCTGGCGTTCATGAATCGTCGGCTGTTCGCGGTGCTGGTGCTGACGGTGCGCGACGGGCTGGTCTGCAAGATCGAGGCGACTGTCGATCCGTCCGCCGCCAGGCGCTGACCGGATTACGGCGGGGAAGGCGACCCGCGCTGGGGGAAGCGCGGGCCGCCGTCCCGGTTCAGGTTGTGCCGCAGGTCAATTCATCGGGGGCATCAGGACGGTGTCGATCATGTAGACCGTCGCGTTGGCGGTCTGCACGCCTCCACAGACCACGGATGCGTCGTTGACCTTCAGGTTGTTACCCTGGCCGCTGACCGTCACGTCGGCGCCCTGCACCGTCGTGTGCGTGCCGGCGATCTGCGCGGGCGCGGCCTGCCCCGGCACCACGTGGTACGTGAGGATGCTCGTCAGCAGTGGGGCGTCGGTCTTCAGCTTCTCGATGGTCGCGGCATCGATCTTGGCGAACGCGGCATCGGTGGGTGCGAACACCGTGAACTCGCCGCCATTGAGCGTGTCGACAAGGTTCACCTGCGGATTCAACTGTCCGGAAAGCGCTTTGGTCAGGGTCGTCAGCATCGGGTTGTTCGACGCGGCCACCGCGACGGGATCCATCGCCATGCCCTGGACGGAACCCGGCCCGGTCGGTACCTGCTGCGCGTAGGCCGAACAGCCGGTGCCCACCAATTCGGCTTGCGCGATGGTCGCGGTGCCGAGGGACAATCCGACCGCGGCAATCGCTGCGACGCCGACCCCCAGAGCCTTCGTTGCGTGCATGAGATCTCTTCCTTTCGTTGCGAGCGGCCGATGCCGCCTCATTTTCCCTTCGTTGGCTATTCGGAGCCGATGGCGATGCGGATGGGTTATCAGCCGTAGGTGAACGAAAAGACTTGTAGACCAGGAGGTACCGCAACCTCGAGCTGCCCCTGGGCGACCTCCGGATCGTCGACGATCTGGTGCAGAGTCGGCGGACCGCTGATGGGCACCTCGGTCGTCTTGCCGTCGCGGGACACCACCAGGGTGCCCTCACCGCCGGCCACGATGTAGACGTTCTTGGCGTGATAGTTCAGCGCGATGGCCGACTCACCCCGCGATGTCGCGCCCTGATAGTCGAGTGTCCAGTCGCCCTGGAGTGCAAAGCTGTCTTGCCGAAGTTGTTGGGGGTAGCTGAAATTCGACGACCCTTCGTCGTAGCAGCCGGTTCCGCCGTAGTTGACGACCTTGCCGACGCTGAGGTACGTCTCGGGTGTCGTCTCAAATTGAGGTGTCGCGTCCTCGGCGTCGACCGGGGCGGGCAGTTGTGCACCGGGGTTCGCATCGGCGAGCAACTGACGGATGAGGCGCTCGGTGGTGTCGTAGTCGCCTTCGCCGAACTTGATGTGGCGCACGGTGCCCTTGGCGTCGACGAGGTACTTGGCCGGCCAGTACCGGTTGCGGTAATTCGTCCACGTCGAGTAGCCGTTATCAAGTGCCACTGGATAGGTGATGCCCAGATCGCGTGCGCCGGCAGCCACATTGCCCTCGACGCGTTCGAACGCGTACTCCGGGGTGTGCACGCCGATAACCTCGAACCCGAGATCGCGGTAGGTGTCATACCAGTCGACGATGTGGGGTGTGGCGCGCTGGCAGTTGATGCACGAGTACGCCCAGAAGTCGATGAGAACGACCTTGCCGCGCAACGACTTCAGGTCGACCGCCGCTCCGTTCGGGGTGTTCAGCCATGCGGTGATGTTCTTGATGTCCGGCGCGGTGCCGCAGCTTTCGAGGTCGGGTGCGCCGTTGGTGCAGTTCTCGAGTTCCCGGTTCTGGTCGTTGACCAGACCCGCCAGGTTGAGCTTCTCGCGAATCTGTTCGTCACCACCCACCCGCTCTTGAAGCGTGCTTGTGTAGTCGGGGATCGCGCGCTGCAGCGCGGCGGGGATGTTGAACGCCAACGCGACCGCCAGCAGGATCGTCACAACACCCGCGGTGATGCGGATCTGGCGCTGACGACTGCGGAATGCCGCCACCCGCTCGGCGACGCGACGGCCGGCCAGGGCGAAGAACAGCAGTGGCAGTGCTGCGCCGACGGCGAACGACAGAGTCAACACAATTGTGGGAATTCCGATCGTGCCGGTGGCTCCCGCAATGACGATGGCCGCCAACACCGGTCCAGCGCAGGGCACATAGAGCACGCCCAGTGCCAGCCCGAGCCCGAAACCGCTACTGCCGGAGCCGAACTGCTTCTGCGGCAGCTTGGAGAACGGCTTCTCCAGAAGAGCTTCGAACTTGGGGAAGATCAACCCGACGCCGATCAACACCAACGCGATCAGCGCGACCCAGCGGATCGCGTCCTGCGGCAGGCGCAGCAGCGACAGCAGTGCGGAGCCCGCCAGCGTCACGACGCTGAAACTCAGCACCAGGCCCGCGATCACGCGGTAGGGCCGCAGCCTGTCCGACAGCGTCGGCTTGGTCTCGAGTGCGACGCCGCCGGACGAGGTGTCGGCACGGACGCTCTGCGTGCCGGAGAAGAAGATCACCGGCAAGACCGGAAGGATGCACGGCGAGATGCCGGTGATCAGTCCGCCGAGAAAGCCGATCAGTGCAAGCGTGAACATGGGTGTCCCTTATGTGGGCGAGCAGACGCAAAAGTCCGGAAAAACACGGCGTGTCGGGGACTTTTACGTCTGCTCGCGAGGAGAAGTGAGGAGAAGTGATGAAGCGGCCTAGTTGGCCGGGGGCATCAGAACCGTGTCGATCATGTAGACCGTCGCGTTGGCGGTCTGAACGCCGCCGCACACCAGCCCGGCGTCGTTGATCTTCAGGTCGGGGCCGGCTCCGGTCACCGTGACCGCACCGCCCTCGAGCGTCTTGTGCTCACCGGCGACCGCCGACGGGCTGGCCTGACCCTCGACCACGTGATACGTCAGGATGCTGGTCAGCAGGTCCGAATCGGTCTTGAGGGTTTCGATGGTGGCCGGATCGATCTTGGCGAAGGCGTCGTCCGTCGGCGCAAACACCGTCAGCCCCGGACTGCTGTTTAGGGTGTCGACGAGGTTCACGTTCGGATTCAGCTGACCCGACAGCGCCTGCGTCAGCGTCTTGAGCATCGGGTTGTTCGACGCCGCGATCGCCACCGGGTCGGCGGCCATGCCGGTGACCGAGCCCGGCCCGGTCGGCACCTGCTCGGCGTACGCGGCACACCCGGTTCCGACCAGGTTCGCGCCGGGATCGGCCATCGGAGTCGCATTGGGCGTTGCAGCGACGGGCGATGCCGGCTCTGTCGCGGCCTGCGTGGTGGAACCGGCCTCGGTTGAACTGTCACTGGAACACGACACTGCGCCGAACATCGCGAGTGCACCCAGACCAGCGGCCACGATGGCCTTGCGGTGAACTGTTCTCATTGCTGTCCCCATCCCTTGTCTGTAGATGGCGCGGGCCGCCATCCTGCGGTTGACGACGGGGATTCGACGTGACCTCAAGCGCGGATGGGCGACGGTCCGCTCGGTCACATTTGCGTCACATTTGTCGCCTTTGATCGAGAGGGCCCCTTCAGATGGGGCCACGCCTGGCGAGGGGCGTCACAATAGGTCGGTGGGTAACAGGCTGCGGGTGCTGATTCTCGGCAGCACGGGCTCCATCGGCACCCAGGCGCTGGAGGTCATCGCCGCGAACCAGGACCGGTTCGAGGTGGTCGGGCTGGCCGCCGGCGGCGGCAACCCCGATCTGCTCGCCAAGCAGCGTGCCGAAACCGGTGTGACGAACGTCGCCGTCGCTGATACCGCAGCCGCCGCGCAGGTCGGTGACGTCACCTTCGCGGGCCCTGACGCGGTCACCCGCCTGGTCGAGAACGCCTACGAGACGACCGGGGTCGACGTCGTCCTGAACGCGCTGGTCGGCGCACTCGGCCTGGAACCCACGCTGGCGGCCTTGGCCGGCGGTGCCCGGCTCGCGCTGGCGAACAAGGAATCGCTGGTCGCGGGCGGTCCGCTGGTACTCAAAGCCGCCGGACCAGGCCAGATCGTTCCCGTCGACTCCGAGCACTCGGCCATGGCGCAGTGCCTGCGCGGCGGCACGCCCGACGAGGTCGCGAAAATCGTGCTCACCGCGTCAGGCGGCCCGTTCCTCGGCTGGTCGGCCGACGATCTCGACTCCGTCACCCCCGAGCAGGCGGGTAAGCATCCGACCTGGTCGATGGGGCCGATGAACACGCTCAACTCGGCGACGCTGGTCAACAAAGGACTCGAGCTCATCGAGACCCACCTGCTGTTCGGCATCGACTACGACCGCATCGAGGTGGTGGTCCACCCCCAGTCGATCGTGCACTCGATGGTGACGTTCACCGACGGCTCGACCCTCGCTCAGGCCAGCCCGCCCGATATGAAGCTGCCGATCGCGCTGGCGCTGGGCTGGCCCGCACGCGTGCCCGGCGCGGCGCTGGCCTGCAACTTCTCCCAGGCCTCGACCTGGGAGTTCCTGCCGCTTGACGCCGACGTGTTCCCAGCCGTCGACCTCGCCCGGCACGCCGGTGCGCGGGGCGGCTGCCTCACCGCGGTGTACAACGCAGCGAACGAGGAAGCCGCGGCGGCCTTCCTCGACGGGAGCATCCGATTTCCGGCAATTGTGCGAACAATCGCCGAGGTGCTGCGCGCTGCCGACCAGTGGGCCGGCGAACCCGCTACCGTGGAAGAGGTACTCGACGCCCAGCGCTGGGCCCGCGACCGGGCAAAGCGCGAAGTCGAGCGGGAGATTTCGAGAATTTCAGGAAAAGGACTGCTCACCTCATGATGTTCGTGCTCGGCATCATCGCGTTCGCGTTGTGCATCCTCGTGTCGGTTGCACTGCACGAATGCGGCCACATGTGGGTGGCGCGCGCCACCGGGATGAAGGTGCGCCGCTACTTCGTGGGCTTCGGACCCACGTTGTGGTCCACCCGCCGGCCCAACAAGCTGGGGGCGACCGAGTACGGAGTCAAAGCCGTCCCGCTGGGCGGCTTCTGCGATATCGCGGGCATGACCTCGATCGACGAGATCGCACCCGAGGACCGCCGCTACGCGATGTACCTGCAGAAGACGTGGAAACGCGTCGCCGTGCTGGCCGCGGGCCCCGCGATGAACTTCGTCGTCGGACTGGTCCTGATCTACGCCATCGCCGTGATCTGGGGGCTGCCCAACCTGCACCCACCCACGCAGGCGCTCGTCGGTGAAACCGGTTGTGTCGCATCGCAGATCGCAAAGGACAAGGTGGCCGACTGCACCGGTCCCGGCCCAGCGGCCGAGGCCGGTATCCGCGCGGGCGACGTGATCGTCAAGGTCGGCGACAAGCCCGTCGCCACCTTCGACGAAGCGCGCACCGCCCTGCAGGCCGCATCGGGCCCGACCACCATCGTCTACGAGCGTGACGGCCAGCCGAATAGCACGGTCGTCGACGTCACCCGGACGCAGCGGTTCGTCGGCGACAGCGACCAGCCGACGACCGTCGGGGCCATCGGCATCGCCGCGGCGGAGTTCGGGCCGACGCATTACAACCCGTTGTCGGCGGTGCCCGCCACGGTCGCGTTCACCGGCGATCTGTCCGTAGAACTGGTCAAGTCGCTGGCCAAGATCCCCACCAAGGTCGGCGCCCTGGTGCACTCCATCGGCGGCGGGGAGCGCGATCCCGAGACGCCGATCAGCGTCGTCGGCGCCAGCATCATCGGTGGTGACACCGTCGATGCCGGGCTGTGGGTGGCGTTCTGGTTCTTCTTGGCCCAGCTGAACTTCGTGCTCGGGGCGATCAACCTGGTGCCGCTGCTGCCGTTCGACGGCGGGCACATCGCGATTGCCGTCTTCGAGAAGATCCGCAATATGATTCGGTCGGCGCGCGGCAGGGTGGCCGCGGCCCCCGTCAACTACCTCAAGCTGATGCCCGCCACCTACGTAATCTTGTTCGTGGTGGTCGGCTACATGCTGCTGACCGTCACCGCTGACCTGGTCAACCCGATCAGGTTGTTCCAGTAGGAGAAGGCTCGTGACCTCTATTGGTCTGGGGATTCCGGTGCCGCCGGCGCCGACCCTGGCCCCACGCCGCAAGACGCGCCAGCTGATGGTGCGCGACGTCGGCGTTGGCAGCGACTATCCCATCGCGGTGCAGTCGATGTGCACCACCAAGACGCACGACATCAACGCGACCCTGCAGCAGATCGCCGAGCTGACCGCATCGGGCTGCGACATCGTCCGCGTCGCATGCCCGCGTCAGGAAGACGCCGACGCGCTGCCCGCGATCGCGAAGAAGTCGAAGATCCCCGTCATCGCCGACATCCACTTCCAGCCGAAGTACATCTTCGCCGCGATCGACGCCGGCTGCGCGGCCGTCCGCGTCAACCCCGGCAACATCAAGGAGTTCGACGGCCGGGTCAAGGAGGTCGCGAAAGCGGCTGGGGCAGCGGGTATTCCCATCAGGATCGGTGTCAACGCCGGCTCGCTGGACAAACGCTTCATGGAGAAGTACGGCAAGGCGACGCCGGAGGCGCTGGTCGAGTCCGCGCTGTGGGAGGCGTCGCTGTTCGAGGAGCACGGCTTCGGCGACATCAAGATCAGCGTCAAGCACAACGACCCCGTCGTGATGGTCGCCGCCTACGAGCTGTTGGCCTCCAAGACCGATTACCCGCTGCACCTCGGGGTCACCGAGGCCGGACCGGCGTTTCAGGGCACCATCAAGTCGGCCGTCGCCTTCGGTGCGTTGCTGTCCAAGGGCATCGGCGACACCATCCGCGTGTCGTTGTCCGCGCCGCCCGCCGAAGAGGTCAAGGTCGGCAACCAGATCCTCGAATCGTTGAACCTGCGGCCGCGGGGCCTGGAGATCGTGTCGTGCCCGTCGTGCGGGCGGGCGCAGGTCGACGTCTACACCTTGGCCAATGAGGTGACCGCCGGCCTGGAAGGCATGGAAGTTCCGCTGCGCGTTGCGGTCATGGGCTGTGTCGTGAACGGGCCCGGTGAGGCGCGGGAGGCCGACCTCGGCGTCGCGTCCGGGAACGGCAAGGGCCAGATCTTCGTCAAGGGCGAGGTCATCAAGACGGTGCCCGAAGCCCAGATCGTCGAGACGCTGATCGAGGAGGCGTTGCGGCTCGCCGAAGAAATGGGTACCGCGTCCGGATCAGACGCCAGCGGTTCGCCTGTCGTCACCGTAAGCTGATGGTGACCCTGTGAGCACGGAGCCACTCCGGCGGCGACATCGAACAGGGGTCACTGCACCTGCCGGGATCGGTTAGAAAGAGTCTCCATGTCGGCTCCTCCGCTGTTTCGCCGCATCGATGAGCGACGGGTCTCTGTGGTCCGCGAAGCGCGGGAGGTGTATCGCGTCCTCGACGAGGATCCGGTCGGCAGCTGCATGGTCGCGTCGCGAGTGCTCGAGCACGGGATCGAGCCCGCGGCGATCGGCGGCGAGCTCTGGACCCGTCAGCGACCGACCGAATCCCTCTGTTACGCAGGGCCGAATCTGATCCCGCTGCGCGGCGGAACCGAGTCCATGTATGCGTTCGCCGACAAGGCGATGAGCACCCCGCGGCGGTGTTCGTCGTTGGTCGGCCGCGCCGAGATGGTGCTGCCGATGTGGCAGCGGCTCGAGCCCGCCTGGGGCGCGGCGCGCGATGTGCGCGAACACCAACCGTTGATGGCGTTGAGTACGCCGCCGGTCTGTGCGATCGATCCAGTGGTGCGCCAGGTGCGCGCCGACGAACTCGACGCCTATCTCGTCGCGGCCATCGACATGTTCATCGGCGAGGTCGGCATCGACCCGCGGATCGGCGACGGCGGCCGCGGATACCGGCGCCGGGTGGCTGGGTTGATCGCCGCGGGTCGGGCCTGGGCGCGGTTCGAACGCGGAGAGGTGATCTTCAAGGCCGAGGTGGGATCGCAGTCGCCGTCGGTCGGTCAGATCCAGGGCGTGTGGGTGCATCCCGACTGGCGGGGTCGCGGGATCGGTACCGCGGGCACAGCGACGCTGGCGGCGGCGGTGGTGCGTGGCGGACGCACCGCGAGTTTGTACGTCAACAGTTTCAACACCGTCGCCCGTGCCACCTACGACCGCATCGGCTTCACTCAAGTCGGCACGTTCGCGACCGTTCTGCTCGACTGATCTGCAAGTGCCTCTAAGGTCGGGGACATGACCTTCGAGGATCCAAGAGTTGCACGTCGCGAGATAGCCGACGCCCTGGTGCGTGCGCTCGAGCGGCGCCACGAACTCCTCGACGTCGTCGTCGAGTCCGAGGACTACGACGCCGCAATCGAGGCCATCGCAAGCCATCTCGGCACGTCGGCCAACGCCGCCGAAGCAGTGCTGCGTCTGTCCTTCGACCGGCTCACCAAGGTGGGGCGGCGCAGGATCGCGGCCGAACTCGAGGATCTGAACAATCAGCTGAGCTTCACCCTGGGTGAGACCGCGAGTTCGGTGGACGGCGTGGTGCTGCGCCCGTTCTCGCCGGACTCCGACCGCGACATCTTCGCTGCGCGCACCGCGGACATGCGGGAAGCCGGCGACGGGTCGCGCGCACCGGCCGGGGATCTCGACGACGAGATCCGCGCCGGCCTCACGAAGGTCGACGCCGAAGAGGCGGCGTGGTTGGTCGCGGTCCACGGTTCGCAGAAAGTCGGCATGGCGTTCGGCGATCTGATCTCCGGCGAGGTCAACGTCCGGATCTGGATCCACCCCGACCATCGCAAGCAGGGCTACGGCACGGCGGTGCTTCGGAGGTCGCGTTCGGAGATGGCCGCGTACTTCCCGGCCGTGCCGCTGGTGGTGCGCGCGCCGGCGGCGGGCTCGTAAGGGGCGCGCACCCTGTCGTAGGGCGCGGTCGCTGGGGCCTGTCGTCGCTGGGCCTTAACCCGCATCGCTAACCACGTTTTGCAGGGCTGCTCTCGAACTTTGACTGTAATTCGTGGATTCCGTTGCGCGCCTCCGCGACATTGCGGTCTCGAATTCGTAACATCTGCCCCAATGGCAACTTCAGCATCACGTGTGTCGGCGCTATTGATGGTCGCGGCGGTCGGGGTCACCCTCGGGACCCTCACCGCCTGTACCCCCAAACCCAACGGACCTGAGCCGACGGCGAAGCAGTTCCTCGCCGCGCTGGTCAAAGGTGATACCGCGGCCGCCGCCGAGCTCAGCGACCGGCCCACGGACGCGCGCCAGGCGCTCAACAACGCTTGGGCGGGGCTGCAGGCAACCCACCTCGACGCTCAGATCCTCAGCTCGAAATACGCCGAAGACACCGGCAGCGTCACCTACCGCTACACCTGGCACCTGCCCAAGGACCGCACCTGGGCCTACGACGGGCAGCTCAACATGGTCCGCAACGAGGGCCGCTGGGAAGTGCGCTGGAGCGCGACGGGAGTACACCCCAAGCTCGGCGAGAACCAGACGCTGGCGCTGCGCGCGGACCCGCCCCGGCGAGCCTCGGTGAACGAACGCAGCGGCACCGATGTGCTGGTGCCCGGCTATCTGTACAGCTTCTCGCTGGACGCCAAGGCCGCGGGCGAGTCGCTGATGACGACGTCACGCGCCGTCGTCGACGCGCTGCGACCCTTCGACAACACCCTGGACCCGCAGCGGCTCGCCGAGCAGGCCAGTTCGTCGAAGGAGCCGATGTACCTGATCACGCTCCGCCAGTCCGATCACGACCGGGTGGCCGGTGGGATCGGGAAGATGCCGGGCGTGGTGATCACCCCGCAGGCCGAATTGCTGCCCACCGATGAGACTTTCGCGCCCGCCATCATCAACGAGGTGAAGAAGGCGGTCGTCGACGATCTCGACGGTCAGGCGGGTTGGCGCGTGGTCAGCGTCAACCAGAACGGCGTCGACGTCGACGTGCTGAACGAGGTGCCCGCCCAGCCCGCTCCGTCGATCACGATCAGCCTGGACCGCGCCGTTCAGAACGCCGCCCAGAACGCCGTCAACATCACCGGCAAGCAGGCGATGATCGTCGCGATCAAGCCATCCACGGGCGAGATCCTCGCCGTCGCGCAGAACGCCGCCGCAGACGCGCAGGGACCGCTGGCGACGACGGGGCTCTACCCTCCGGGATCGACATTCAAGATGGTCACGGCGGGCGCGGCGATGGAACGTGACATGGCCACCCCCAATACGCTGCTGCCCTGCCCGGGCACCATGGATATCGGCCACCGCACGGTGCCCAACTACGGGGGCTTCGACCTCGGCACCGTGCCCATGTCGCGGGCCTTCGCCAGTTCGTGCAACACCACGTTCGCCGAACTGGCCAGCCGGATGCCGCCGCGGGGGCTGACGCAGGCGGCCGCCAAGTACGGCATCGGGACGGACTACGAGATCGAGGGTCTGACCACGGTGACGGGTTCGGTGCCGCCTACGGTGGACCTCGCCGAGCGCACCGAGGACGGTTTCGGCCAGGGCAAAGTGGTGGTCAGCCCGTTCGGGATGGCGCTGGCCGCAGCTACCGTCGCCGCTGGGAAAACACCTGTGCCACAACTGATCGAAGGCCGCCAGACGGAGATCACCGGCGACCAGACACCGATCAGTCCCAAGATCCTGGATGGCCTGCGGCCGATGATGCGGCTGGTCGTCACCAATGGCACCGCCAAGGATCTGCAGGGCGTTGGGGACGTGCGAGGCAAGACCGGTGAGGCCGAGTTCGCCGGGGGTTCGCATTCGTGGTTCGCCGGCTACCGCGGCGACATGGCGTTCGCCGCGCTGATCGTCGGAGGCGGATCGTCGGAATACGCGGTGCGAATGCTCAAGACCATGTTCGACTCGCTGCCCGACAACTACCTGGCCTGAGCCGGTGCGGCAGTGCGCCGTTCGATCGGGCGGTACCGTTGAACCGTTATGACTGGGCTCGATGACCACGCCGCGATGCGCGTTTCCGATGCCGATCGCAACGGAACGTTACGCAGGCTGCACAACGCCGTCGCCCTCGGTCTGATCGACATCGACGAGTTCGAGGAGCGGTCGGCGCTGGTATCGCGCGCACGGCTGCATTCTGACCTCGACACCCTCGTCGGCGACCTGCCCGGACCCGGCGCGATCGTCACCACGGCGACCGATCGAGTGGAACTGCGTGGCGTGCTCGGCTCGCTCAAGCGCCAAGGTGAGTGGATCGTGCCGACGCGGCTGGCGCTGCACCGGCGGATGGGCTCGGTCGACCTGGACCTGACCAAAGCGCGCTTCGCGGGCTCGATCGTGGTCGTCGAACTCGACCTGAAGTTCGGCGGGCTCGATATGCGTCTGCCCGAGGGCGCCAGCGCATCGATCGACGACGTGGAGGTGGTCGTCGGCAGCGCCCACGATCACCGCAAGGACGCACCCGCGGAGGGTTCACCGCACGTGATCCTGACCGGAAAGGTGGTCTGCGGCTCAGTCGACATCCGCGGCCCGCGCAAGGGTTTGCGCTTCGGCCGGATCACTTGAGCGGTTCGTCGGGCACACCGAATCGCTGTTGATACTCGCGCACCCGCTCACGCACCACACCGGCGTCCAGACCCGTGTCGACCCACGTATATCGGCTGCCGCCACCGTCGCCGGGATGGGCCGCCAGGAAGTCGCGCATCCTGGCCTCGGCGACCGGCGTCAGCTCACGTCCGAGTTCGGCGTATAGCGCTCGGATGGTGGCGAACGGATCGCGGATGAAATCGGCGAACTGCACATCGACGATCTGCTGACCGGCCAGCGCCTCCGAATCGCGCAGCCGCATACCGCGTTCGAGGCCCACCACGATCTCCTCGCAGGACTGGCCGGCGCAGTCGGTGATCGAACTGTCGTTGGACGCCAGTCGGCGGAGATGATGCGTCAGGGCGCTGATCGACGAGATGACGTTGAGCGGGTCGCGGTGAGTCTGCACGATGACCGCGTCGGGATACTCGGCGACCAGCGCGTCGAGCTGCCACAGATGCGCAGGCGACTTCAACAACCAGGAACACGCCCCGCCCGGTACACCGGACTGCAAGTGCTGCAGGAACT
Source organism: Mycobacterium sp. (assembly GCA_044508395.1). Lineage (GTDB taxonomy): Bacteria > Actinomycetota > Actinomycetes > Mycobacteriales > Mycobacteriaceae > Mycobacterium. The sequence goes on from JBIQHU010000004.1 coordinate 76,156, forward strand.
TTCGGTGATAGCGGTAAGCAGGGTGATGGTCCGCCTCGTATAGCAGCCATTTGTAATAGGTCGGCAGCCGGTACTGCACGGAGAAGATCATGCTGCAGAACTGGCCGGCGGTGATCCGCACACACTCCTGGCCCACCAGCGCCCCCATCGGATGGAACGCGAGCAGCCCGGGAACGATCTGTTCGGACATCTCGATGCTCGCCTGGGTTTCGGCGATGCGCGGATCGGTGGCGTAGGTCTCTGGCCGAGGCAGGGGATGAGGATGGTCCACCTCCCAGGTCAGCGGAGGCCGGAAGCCTGGGTCTTGGGCGAGGAGGTCGAACAGGATCGTGGTACCGGTGCGAGGTTGCCCGACGATGAAGACCGGCCTGCTGATCGGCTGCGCGGCGACGTCGGGATTCTCCTTGCGCCACTTCATGATCTGCAGCCGGTTGACCATGGGGTTCACCAGGTCCAGTACAGCGATCTCGACACCTAGATCGGACAGGCGGGCCTCGGAGACCAGGCCGTCACACAGCAGCGCCAACCCTTCCCGCCAACTGTCGTCGCCGAAGTCGTCGCTGCCCGCCAGCTCGCACGCCTGCTCGATGAGCAGCTCGGGCTGGAAGCGGTCGGCGGTCATGAGGCGCTGCCACCGCGGCGCACGCTGGTCTTTACCTCGGGCGGTTCGGGGTTGTCGAGCCATCGCAGGACGATGAAGCCCCGGCGTCGGCCGCCGGTGTCCAACCAGTGCCCGTTTCCGAAATCGTTGGCGCCGACGGCGATTCGCGCGACACCGTCGTCGGGAACCAATCCTTTATTGGTGACAGAGCTGTGGCGATGTCTCGGTTCGAGGCACTCGTGCCAGATGCTTTCCAGCGTGACGTTCCAGTACCGCGTGTCGGGCGGGCGGAATTCGAGCACCAGCGACTCATCGGGTTCGAGGGCGAAAGTGCCGATCATGTACAGGTTGTCGGGTGTGGTGTCGGCGCTGCCGAGCTCGGCGGCCTCCGCGGTCAACAGGATGTTGGGCTGGGTCAGCAGTTCCGGCTTGATGGTGCGGTGCATTGTCGCGAGCTTGACAATGGACCACCCCATCGCGGAGAACTGTTCTGCCGCATCGGCATCGGTGATCGCGCGCAGCGGCTCCGGGTCGACGGGCTCGATGTGCAGGGTTGCCGGGTGCTCCGTGGCCGGATCGCCGATGTACTCGCGCACGACGATCGCCGAGGCGTCCTCGGGGATCGGGATCCACTGCGCCGTGCCGAGGACGGCGGGCGGTGGTTTCGTGGCGGAGAACACCAACGCGAACGACCCGGAGTCCAGGACCAGGTCGGTGTCGCTGACGTAGCCGGCCATGCGGCGCGGTGTCAGGCCGGTGCCCGCGAGGATCTGCAGTCCGAGGTAGGCGGTGCTGCCCCGCGTTCCGGTCACCCGATAGGCGCGATCGCCACGGATCATCGCCAACAGGTATCGACCGTCGGGATTGGGGCCGCCGATCATCCGGGTCTCCGAGCACATGTCGAAGAACTGCGGACGTTCGGTGTCGGCCTGAACGGACAGCTCAGCGCACAGTCCGGTCACCTTGGCCACTACCTGAAGGCCCTCGATCAACTCTCGCTCGTCGATGGCGTCCTCGGTGACCGTTTTGGTGAGGTCGGCCAGTACCTGCTGGACGAAACGCCAGGATTCCAGGGTTTTCGGCGCGGCTGCGTTGCCATCGGTATCCATAGTGAGACATAGTCTCATCATGTACGTCGTCTCACCAGAGAATTCGCGGGAAAGTTTGACTGTCCGCCGACAGCGGGCCACCCGCGTGCGGATCGCGACGGCGGCGGCGCAGCTGGTCGCCGAGATCGGCCTGGCCGGGACGACGGTCGAACAGATCGCGCAGACGGCCGAGATCGGTCGCGCGACGTTCTTCCGGTACTTCAGCTCCAAGGAAGATGCCGTTGCCGAGGGGATGACGAACCGGTGGCTGGCCACGATCACCGCGGCCATCGCGCGGCAGCCTGCTGAGCTGTCGGCGCACGGGGCGGTGGTGGCGGCATTCGGCGATCTCGGCGAGGGGTTCGACGCGGTCAGTGGGCAGGTTCGTGAGCTGGCGATCCTGACCCGGTCCGCGCCGGCGCTGAGTGCGTGGACGCTGCAGAGCTACCTCCGCTACGAGGCGGCGATCGCCGAACTGGTGGCCCCGCGGTTCGACGATCTGTCGGCCGACGATCCGCGCCCGCGGCTGATCGGAGCGATGGCCATGGCGTCGGTGCGGATCGCTCTCGACGACTGGCTGGTGCACGGCGGGTCGCTACCCGCCCGCGTGCGGTCAGCGCTGTCGTCGCTACACGTCGAGTAGTCGCTGGCCGCGGCCGTCTATCCTGGCGTCATGCCTGTTCGTACCGCCCTTCGCCCGGGCGTGGTCTCCCCGACGCTGCCGGTGCCCAACTCGATTCCCCGGCCCGAGTACGCCTGGAAGCCGACGGTCAACGAGGGCAGCGAGCCGTGGGTGCAGACCCCCGAGGTGATCGAGAAGATGCGCGTGGCGGGCCGGATCGCGGCGGGTGCGCTGGCCGAGGCGGGTAAGGCCGTCGCGCCGGGCGTCACCACGGACGAACTGGACCGTATCGCCCACGAGTACATGATCGACCACGGTGCGTACCCATCGACCCTGGGCTACAAGGGCTATCCGAAGTCGTGCTGCACATCGCTGAACGAGATCATCTGCCACGGCATCCCCGACTCGACGGTGATCGAGGACGGCGACATCGTCAACATCGACGTCACCGCCTACATCGACGATGTGCACGGCGACACCAACGCCACCTTCCTGGCAGGCAACGTGTCCGAGGAGCACCGGCTGCTCGTCGAGCGCACCCATGAGGCCACCATGCGTGCGATCAAGGCCGTCAAACCCGGCCGCGCGCTGTCGGTGATCGGACGGGTCATCGAGTCTTACGCAAATCGCTTCGGCTACAACGTCGTTCGTGATTTCACCGGCCACGGCATCGGGACCACTTTCCACAACGGGTTGGTGGTGCTGCACTACGACCAGCCCGCCGTGCAGACGGTGCTCGAGCCCGGTATGACGTTCACGATCGAGCCGATGATCAACCTCGGCTCGCTGGACTACGAGATCTGGGACGACGACTGGACGGTTGCCACCAAGGACAAGAAGTGGACCGCCCAGTTCGAGCACACGCTGGTGGTCACCGAAGACGGCGCCGAAATCCTGACCCAGCTGTGACCCCTTTCCCGCGAGCAGACGCAAAATGTCCCGACACGCCGGACCGTGCGGACACTTTGCGTCTGCTCGCGACAGGAACGTGACCGGGGGAGCGCTGCTGGTCGCAGGCACCACCTCCGACGCCGGCAAGTCCATGGTCGTCGCCGGGTTGTGCCGGCTGCTGGCGCGCAAGGGCATTCGCGTCGCGCCGTTCAAGGCGCAGAACATGTCCAACAACTCGGCGGTCACGGTCGAAGGCGGTGAGATCGGCCGGGCGCAGGCGATGCAGGCCAGGGCCGCGGGACTGGCGCCAAGCGTTCGCTTCAACCCCGTGCTTCTCAAGCCGGGCAGCGACCGCACCTCCCAACTCGTGGTGCGCGGACGCGTGACCGACACCGTCGGCGCCCGCGACTACTTCACCCATCGCGAGCGTCTTGCCACCGTCGTCGCCGACGAATTACGCGCGCTGCGAGAAGAGTTCGACGCGGTGATCGTCGAGGGCGCGGGTTCGCCCGCCGAGATCAATCTGCGGGCGACCGATATCGCGAACATGGGGCTGGCCCGCGCCGCGGATCTTCCCGTCGTCATCGTCGGCGACATTGACCGCGGCGGCTTGTTGGCGCATCTGTACGGGACGGTCGCGGTGCTCGAACCGCAGGACCAGCGACTGGTCTGCGGGTTCGTGGTCAACAAGTTCCGCGGCGATCCGGCACTGCTGGAACCGGGGTTGGCGCAGCTGCAGGAGCTGACCGGCCGGCCCACCTACGGTGTCATCCCGTATTGCGACGGCCTGTGGCTCGACACCGAGGATTCGGTCTCGGTGCTCGCACATCGCGTCGTCGGCGACCCGCAGACGCCGCGCGGTCGGCAATGGCTGCGGGTGGCGGCGGTCCGGCTACCGCGCATCTCCAATTCGACGGACGTCGAGGCCCTCGCCTGTGAGCCCGGCGTGCTGGTGCGCTGGGTCAGTGATCCCGCCGATCTGGCCGACGCCGACGCCATCGTGGTGCCCGGCAGCAAGTCCACCGTGACGGACCTGGCCTGGTTGCGTGAGCATGGGCTGGCCGACGCGATCGTGGCCCACGCGCAGGCCGGCAAGGTGCTGCTGGGCGTCTGCGGGGGATTTCAGATGCTCTGCCGGCGCATCGACGACGTGGTGGAGTCACGCGCCGGCCGCGTCGACGGACTCGCGGTGCTCGACGCCGACGTCGAATTCGACGCCGACAAGGTGTTGCGCCATCACGAAAGCCATCACGAGGCCCCGCTGCACGGCTACGAAATTCATCACGGCCGCCTGAGCCGATCGGCCGAGGACGACTGGCACGAATCCGGCGTGCTGGTGGGAATCCGGCGAGGTGCCGTCTACGGCACCCACTGGCATGGTCTGCTCGACAATGACGACGTGCGGCGGCGATGGCTCACCGCCGCCGCGGTCGCGGCGGGGCGCAGCGGGTTCGTCGTCGCCGACGACGTCGACGTCCGCGCGCGCCGGGACGCCCAACTGGATGTGATGGCCGACCTGCTCACCAGCCACGTGGACGTCGGCGCCCTGATGGCTCTCCTTGAGCATGGCCCGCCGGACCTACCAACGATCGCCACTAAGCTGACCCCATGACCTGGCGCAAGGTGTTCGTCCTCGTCGCCACGGCACTGATCACGGGCGGCTGCGCCCAGCCGATCGCAGGCACACCGACCTGGCCCGGCGCGCGCCTGGAAAAGATGGTGCTGACCCCCGAGGACTTCCCTGCGGGCGTGCAGTATGAACGCATCGAACGCGAGCCCGGCCAGGCCGACGGTGTCGGCGCACCGCCCGCGATGCTGTCTCGTCCCGAAGGCTGCTCGGACGGGCTGACCCGGGTGATCGCCGACTCGGCCGAACGCGGTCCGGGGAGCGCCGCGGAGTATCTCGTCGCCTTCGACGGTGCACGGATGGTCATCACTGTGTTGACGTGGCGGCTGGACCTCGACAAGTTGGCCGCGGTCGCCGATCGGTGCGCGCGGTACGAGACGTTCTTCGATCCGTCGGCACCCGGCATTCCGATGACCACCACCAGACTGCAGACACCGCGGCCCGACGCACTGGTCTACGAGCAGACGATGCGACTGAACAACGCAACGGAATCTGTCTACTTCTCGTTCGAGAACATCGGCGACGCGGCGGTGTTCGGGGTCGCGTTTCCGACGCCGAATCCGTCGATTCCCGTCAAAGGTTCGCTGCCACAGACGTTTCTGGATGTCACGGCCAAGCAGGCCGAGCGCGCGCAGTCGAGCTGAGCCGTCCGCTCGGGGCGAAAAACCACCCGCTCCTTGATGGCCGGCGGTAGCGTGGCCCGAATGCCGCCCACCACGGTCACCGTCGACGGCATTGGTATACCCGTCGATGTCGCAGGCCCCGACAAGGGGTCCGTCGTCGTGGTGCTCGGCGCCGCAAACAGTCCGCCCGCCGCGTACGACGCGGTGTGTCAGCGGCTGCATACCGCGTCACTGCGGACCGTCGTCATCGCACCGGACCCGCGGCTGACCGCGAAATCCGTGATCGGCATCCTCGATGCGCTCGACGTGAAGTGGGCGCTGCTCGTCGGTGATCGCGTCGGCGGCGAACTCGCGTGGGAGCTTGCCGCTACCCGGCTGGACCGGTTCATCGGTCTGGTGGTCATCGACCGCGGCCACCCGCGCGTCGCGGACCAGGCCGGGGTGATACGCGACAACGACTGCCCGCCCGTGGAAATGAACACCACTGCGCTCGTCAGCACCGCAGCGGCGCGCGCCGTCGCCAAAGCCAGCCAGCGTTACGTGTACGGCGACTACCGGATGGTCGAGCTGCTGGGGCGGCGAAACGCCCAGGAGTCGACGGCGCAGCTGGCGGCCGAGATCGTGATGCGCACCAGCACCTGGTAGCGCTATCGGGTGGGCGCCTCGTCGGGCGTCCAGGCCTGCGGCAGCGCCGGACTGCCCGGGAAGAGATAGTCGACGAAAGCCTTTGCGGTGGGCTGCGGCTCATGATTGGCCAGCCCGGGGCGCTCGTTGGCCTCGATGAACACGTACTCCGACGCGGTGACGTCGGGCACCAACAGGTCGATACCCGTCACGGGAATGCCGATGGCGTCGGCGGCACGGACCGCGACCTCGCACAGGTGCAGGTTCACCGTCGCCGTCACGTCGTGGATCGTGCCGCCCTGATGCAGGTTCGCCGTCCGGCGTACCCGCAAGCTCTCGCCCTCCGCGAGCACGTCGTCGAACGAATAGCCGGCCTCGGCGACCGTCGCCTCGGTCACGTCGTCGATGGGAATGCGGGACTCGCCGCCGGTGGCGGCCGCCCTCCGCCTGCTCTGCGCCTCGATGAGTTCGCGGATCGTGTGATGGCCGGTACCGAGGATCTCGGCCGGCCGGCGCAGCGCCGCGGCCACCACCTTGCCGTCGATCACCACCAGGCGCAGGTCGTCGCCGGGAGCCCGCTGCTCGATCAGCACCGCCGGGTGCTCTTGACGGGCCCGGTGCAGTGCGGCGTCCAGCTCCTCGGGGCCGTCGACGCCGACGGTGATGCCCTTGCCCTGTTCGCCGCGGGTGGGCTTGACCACGACGTCGCCGACCTCTTCGAGGAAGGCGTGGTCCTGCTCGTCGAACGTGGCGAGCCGACCCTTCGGCACATGGATCCCCGCCTCGGCCACCAGCCGCCGCGTCAGCCTCTTGTCGTCACACCGCGCCATCGCGACCGCAGAGGTGTACTCCGACAACGACTCTCGGGTGATGACGCTGCGCCCGCCGTGGGACAGCCGCATCTCACCTGCCTCGGCGTCGAGGACCTCGACCCAAATGCCGCGGCGCATCGCCTCGTCGGCGATGATCCGTGCGTAGGGGTTCAGATCGTCGACGGTCTCGGGAGGATGGGTGAACAGCGGTTCGTTGATGGCGTTCTTGCGCTTGACCGCCATCACCGGAACCCGCTCGAAGCCCAGCTTCTCGTACAGTCCGATCGCGGCGGTGTTGTCGTGGGCCACCGACAGGTCCATGTAGGCGCGGCCGCGTTCGCGGTAGAGGGTCGCGAGCGCGCGGGTCAGCGCGGCGCCGACGCCGGGCAGGCTGGTGGTCGGGTCGACGGCCAGCGTCCACAGGCTCGAACCGTTCTCGGGGTCATCGAACAACCGCTTGTGGTCGACGCCGGTCACGGTGCCCACCAGCGATCCGTCGTCGTCGCGCACGGCCACCAGATAGTCGAGCGCGTTACGTTGTTCGCTGTTTTCCCACAGCACGTCCACGGGTGCCGGCACCATGCCGCAGCGCATATAGACCCGGTTGATCTCCTCGGCCTCTTCGGGTCGTTCGAGCGAGCGAATGGTGAATCCGGTGGGGCCCGGGGGCGGTTCGTCGTCGGAGAACCTCAGCCGGTAGGTGTGGCTGGGGTCGATGAACAACTCGGCGGGCGCCATCGAGACCAGGACGTGCGGCTCGCGGGCGTACATGCAGATGTCCCGGCGGCCCGGCCCCTCGTGCCGCAGCACCTCGGCGAGCTTGGCCGGATCCGCGAAGGTCTGCCCGAATATCAGTCGGCCCCAGCCCATTTCGATGACCACGTCGTCGGCCATAGCGTCGACCAGGTGCTGCGGTGACGCGTCGTGCAGACCGAGCGTGATCGCTTCGGTGTGGTCGGGATCCGCGGTGCTGGATGTCGCCGGCCTTCCGGCTCCGGTGTTGGATGTCGCCGGCCTTCCGGCTCCGGTGCTGGATGTCGCCGGCCTTCCGGCTCCGACGGTCACGCCGCCGTCCCGTTGATGCCGTGTCGCTGCAGCCACAGCTCGAGCAGCGCCAGCTGCCAGAGCTCGTTGCCACGCAGCGGAGTCAGCCGCCCATTCGGGTCGGCCAGCAGCCGGTCCACCGCTTCCGGCCGGAACAGCCCGCGTTCTTTGGCGGCCGGTGCGTACAGAGCGTCGCGGACCATGTCCAGGTAGGGCCCTTCCAGGTGAGTGAGGGCGGGGACGGGGAAGTACCCCTTGGGCCGATCGATGACCGCGGCCGGAATCACCCGCCTGGCAGCCTGTTTGAGCACGCCCTTGCCGTCGTGGGCAATCTTCAGCTCGGGCGGACAGGTGGCCGCCAACTCGACGAGCTCGTGGTCGAGGAACGGGACCCGACCCTCGAGGCCCCAGGCCATCGTCATGTTGTCGACGCGCTTGACCGGATCGTCGACCAGCATGACGGTGGTGTCCAGGCGCAGTGCGCGGTCGATGCCGGTCTCGGCGCCCGGACGTGCGAAGCGCTCGGTGACGAACTCCGCGCTCGGATCGCCCTCGGCGAGATAGTCGGGCGTGACGAACTCGGCGATGCCGTTCTTTTCGCGGTCGAAGAACGCTGCGCGGTATCTGGCCACCGCGTCGTCCAGTGACGTCGCATCGGCCATCGGCGGATACCAGTGGTAACCCGCGAACACCTCGTCAGCGCCCTGGCCGGACTGCACCACCTTGACGTGCTTGGCCACTTCCTGGCTGAGCAGATAGAAGGCGACACAGTCGTGGCTGACCATCGGCTCGCTCATGGCGCCGATCGCGCCGTCGAGTGCGGGCAGCATCCGGTCGGTGTCGATCCGGATCTGGTGGTGGTCGGTGCCGAAACGCTCGGCGACGATGTCGGAGTACTTGAACTCGTCGCCCTTGACGTCACCGACGGATTCGAAGCCGATCGAGAACGTCGACAGCCCGGTCTGGCCCGCCTCAGCGAGCAACCCGACGATGAGGCTGGAGTCGACGCCACCCGAAAGCAGGCAGCCCACCGGCACGTCGGCGACCAGTCGACGCTTGACGGCCAGGCGCAGCGCCTCGAGAACGGCGTCCTCCCAGTCGCGTTCGGACCAGTTGGCGGTGTCCGGCCGCCGTCGGAAGTCGGGCTCCCAATAGGTCGTGGTGGTTCTGCGACCATCGGGCTCGATCGCGACGATCGATGCGGGCGGCACTTTCGTCACACCACGCAGGATCGTGCGCGGCGGTGGGACGACGGAGTGGAAGGACAGGTAATGGTTCAGCGCGACGGGGTCGATGCGGGTGTCGACTCCGCCACCGGCGAGCAGCGCGGGAAGCGAGGACGCGAACCGGATACGTGCGGAGTTCTCGGTGAGATACAGCGGCTTGATGCCCAACCGGTCGCGGCCGAGCAACACCCGGCCGCTGTCGCGCTCGACGATCGCGAAGGCGAACATACCCTTGAGCTGGTCGACGAATCGGTCGCCCCAGTGGTGGTAGGCCTTGAGCAGCACCTCGGTGTCGCTGGTCGAGAAGAATCGGTAACCGCGGTCGACAAGGTCCTGGCGCAGTTCCTTGTAGTTGTAGATACAGCCGTTCCAGGCGATGGACAGCCCGAGTTCCGGGTCGACCATGGGCTGCGCCCCGGCTTCGGTCAGGTCGATGATCTTGAGGCGACGGTGGCCAAGCGCGACCCTGCCCTGCGACCACACACCGGCGCCGTCGGGACCTCGGGGGGACATGGCTTCCGCCATCGCCGACACCGCGGTGACATCAGGTTTTTGGTCGTCGAGACGCACCTCTCCGGCGGCTCCGCACACGCCAAGCACATTACCCACGGTGCCCGTGTCGAAACCTGGGGCGGGTGTGACGTGGGTCAATTGCGGGCGCCGACCTGGGCCCAGACGTTGGCCGTCTGGACCTTGGCCGTCTGGACCTTGGCCGGGGCGGCTCCTACTCGGTATGCCCCTTGAGGATTTCGTCCTCGATGGTGCCGCCGAGCCCCTCGGACGCGGGGTCGTACCCGTGCAGGCCGCCGGTGACCGCGTACTCCTCTTCGGGGGAGAGCACCAGGCGATGCCTGCCGTACAGCCCGAACACCAGCAGACCGAACACGTAGAAGATAACGATCGCGATGACCGCCGGACGGTAGTCCGGATTGACGAGCACGCCGATGAACGTGATCGTGGCGATGATGAGCGCCACGATCGCGCCCGAGTTGCCGGTGGGGCTGATCCACGGACGTTTCGCGTTGGGGAACTTGCGGCGCAGCAGCACGAACGAGATCATCTGCAGGCCGTAGGCGAGGACCGCGCCCCAGACGGCGATGTTGAGGACGACCGCACCCGCACCCTCGTTGTAGTTGACGATGAGAAGGGCGACGTATCCGATCACCGCACCGGCCAGCAGTGCCACGTACGGCGTCTGCCGGGACCCGGTGAGCGACAACGACTTCGGGTAGTAGCCGGCGCGGCTCAACGAGTACATGTTGCGGCCGTAGGCATACATGATGCCCTGCAGGCTGGCGAGCAGGCCGATCAGCGCGAACGCCGAGAGGACCGCGGCCAGGTCGGCCGGCAGGAATGCGCGGAAACCGTCGAGCAGCGGTTCGTCCGACCCGCCCAGTGCCTCAGACCCGGTGACCGCGGGATTCAGGAAGAACACGATCGCACCGCAGCCCACGAGCGAGACCAGACCCCAGATGCCCGCCCTGGGAATGTCGCGGGTGGGGTCATGGGCTTCCTCGGCCGCGAGGGGCAGTTCCTCGATGCCGAGGAAGAACCACATTGCGAAGGGCAGCGCGTAAAGGATCGCGACCCAGCCGAACGGAAGGAACGTCGACGAACCCGCCGCGGCCGGATCGGGCGCGATGTCGAACAGCTTGCTGAAGTCGACTGCACCGTTGGCGACGGCGAGGACACCGAACAGGACCAGGATGCCGATGGAGATGATCGCCACCACGAGGGCGAATTTGAAGGAGATTTCCGCGCCCCAGGAGTTCAGCCCGACGAAGATCGCGTAGAGGATGATCCACCACAACCACATCGGCAGGGACAGGTTGAACAGGTCGGTGGTGACGGCATTGGCGTAGGCCGCGGAGAAGAAGACGACGACGGCGGTGGTGAACACATACTCGATCGTCTCGGCGAAGCCGGTGACGAACCCGCCCCACGGCCCCATCGCCGCGCGCGCGAACGAGTACGCGCCGCCGGTGTGCGGCATGGCCGCCGACATCTCGCCGATCGAGAACAGCATGCCGAAGTACATGATCACGATGAGGAGCGAGGCGATCGCCAAGCCGCCCCAGCCTGCCGCGCCGATGCCGAAGTTCCAGCCGGAGAAGTCGCCGGAGATGACGGCCGCGATGCCGATGCCCCACAGGCCCCAGAAGCCGGCCGTCCGTTTGAGCTGCCGCTTCTCGAAGTAGCCGTCGCCGGCTTGGCTGTAGGTGACGCCGCCCGAGCTCTTCATCTTTTCTTCGGCCATGCGGTGCTCCTTCTTGCGGTTGGGGGGCATACGGAGAATAGACTTGTCAAAGGTCTGGCGTCCTACCTTTGGACGTGACAATTGTGTAAAAGGCCGTGACGAACACAAGGGTGGGGCATCTTCAATGGTTGACTACTCGTCATCCCGTCGTTTCGACCAGTGATGGTCTCGTATGCACTTGAACACTGATGAAGGGCAGGGTCGCTGGTAATGAGCGCCACTCCGGGCTTCTCGAAGGGCATCTCGAAGGGCATGCTGTCGCAGGCCGACCTCGAACGGCTGGTGGCCGCGGGCGACATCGACACCGTGATCGTCGCGTTCTGCGATATGCAGGGCCGGCTCACCGGTAAGCGGGTTTCGGCCCGGCTCTTCGTCGAAGATGTCGCCGAGCACGGCGCCGAGTGCTGCAACTACCTGCTGGCCGTCGACGTCGACATGAACACCGTCGACGGATACGCGATCTCGAGCTGGGACACCGGCTACGGCGACATGGTGATGACGCCCGACTTCTCGACCCTTCGGCTGCTGCCCTGGCTGCCCGGCACCGCGCTGGTGATGGCCGATCTGTCGTGGACCGATGGAAACCCGGTCACCCAGGCGCCGCGCAGCATCCTCAACCGGCAGATCGACCTGCTGGCCGAAAAGGGTCTCGTGCCTTACGTCGGCACCGAGCTGGAATTCATCGTGTTCGACGACGGCTACCGCGACGCCTGGGCGAGGGGATACCGCGGGCTGACTCCGGCGACGGACTACAACGTCGACTACGCGATGCTGGCCTCGACGCGGATGGAGCCGCTACTGCGCGACATCCGGCTGGGTATGGCCGGGGCGGGCATGTACTGCGAAGGCGTCAAGGGTGAGTGCAACCTCGGTCAGCAGGAGATCGCGTTCCGCTACGACCATGCGCGGGTCACCTGCGACAACCACACGATCTACAAGAACGGCGCCAAGGAGATCGCCGATCAGCACGGCAAGAGCCTGACGTTCATGGCGAAATTCGATGAGCGAGAAGGCAACAGCTGTCATATCCACATCTCGTTTCGGGGCGAGGACGGCTCCGCGGTATTCGCCGACGAGTCCGATCCGCTGGGTATGTCGCCGATGTTCCGCAGCTTCATCGCCGGCCAGCTCGCGACGCTGCGCGAACTGTCGCTGTTCTACGCGCCGAACATCAACTCCTACAAGCGATTCGTCGACGGCAGTTTCGCGCCCACCGCGATCGCGTGGGGTCTTGACAACCGGACTTGCGCGCTGCGCGTCGTCGGGCACGGCCACGGTATGCGGATGGAGAACCGGGCGCCGGGCGGAGACGTCAACCAGTACCTCGCGGTGTCGGCGCTGATCGCTGGTGGCCTGTACGGCATCGAGCGCGAACTCGAGTTGCCCGAGCCGATGGAGGGCAACGCGTATACCAGTGGCGCCCAACGGCTTCCGACGACGCTCACCGAGGCTGCGGCGCTACTCGAGAAGTCCGAGGTGGCACGGGCGGCGTTTGGCGACGAGGTCGTCGAGCATTATCTCAACAATGCCCGCATCGAGCTGACCGCATTCAATGCCGCGGTCACGGATTGGGAAAGGGTGCGGGGCTTTGAGCGGCTCTAGTTCTGCGGCCAGTTCTGCCGCCAGTTCTGCCGCGAGCAGACGTGAGCACCCCCAAAATGGGCTCGAAAAGGGGGTTTTCGCGTCTGCTCGCGGGGGCCCAGTTCGCGGGGGCCCAGCTCGCGGTAACAAAGTGCGGCCCGTTCTCGGGTTGACCACCTACCTGCAGCAGGCGCAGACCGGCGTCTGGGACGTACGGGCCAGCTTTCTGCCCGCCATCTACTTCGAGGGCGTCGGCCTCGCCGGGGGCATCGCGGTGCTGTTGCCGCCGCAGCCGGTCGACGCCGACATCGCCGACACGGTGCTCGACGGGCTCGACGGGCTGATCATCACCGGCGGACGGGATGTGGTGCCCGCCAGCTACGGCCAGGATCGGCATCCCGCCACCGACGAGCCGGTGGAAGACAACCGCATGCGCGACGAGTTCGAATTCGCGTTGGTACGCGGTGCAATTCAGCGCGGCATGCCGGTGCTGGGTATCTGCCGCGGCGCCCAGGTGCTCAACGTCGCGCTCGGCGGCACGTTGCACCAGCACCTGCCCGACGTCCTCGGCCACACGCGCCATCAGCAGGGCAACGCGGTGTTCTCGACGTCGTCGGTGCGCACGGTGGCGGGCACGCGACTGGCCGCGATCATCGGCGAGTCGTCGGACGCACAGTGCTACCACCACCAGGCCATCGACACGCTGGGTCAGGGCCTGATCGTCAGCGCGCAGGACAGCGACGGTGTGATCGAGGCGGTGGAAATGCCTCCCGGGGCGTGGGGGCACCTCCCGCGCGAAGCGCAGGGGGATGAAGCGACGGGGAGTGGGTCAGACAACTTCGTATTGGCCGTCCAGTGGCATCCCGAAGAGCGGCTGGACGACCTCAGGCTGTTTGCGGCAGTCGTCGAGGCCGCAACGGCGTACGCAAACGAAAGGGTGGGCGCTTGAGCACCTCCGACGTCATCAACCCCGCTACCGAGGACCTGCTTCGCAAGGTGGAGCAGACCGATGAGGCGGGCGTCGACGACGCTGTCGCGCGCGCCAAATCGGCACAGAAGCAGTGGGCGCGGTTGGCGCCTGCCGAGCGGGCCGCGGCCCTGCGGGCCTTCGCTGCGGCGGTGGACGCGCACGTCGACGAGTTGGCTGAGCTGGAGGTGGCCAACTCGGGGCACCCGATCGGCAACGCCAAGTGGGAGGCGGGGCACGTCCGTGACGTCCTTCAGTACTATTCGGCGACCCCGGAACGACTGTCGGGCAAGCAGATTCCCGTCGCCGGTGGACTCGACGTCACCTTCAACGAACCGCTCGGCGTCGTCGGCGTCATCACGCCGTGGAATTTTCCGATGACCATCGCGTCGTGGGGTTTCGCGCCCGCCCTGGCCGCCGGGAACGCCGTGCTGATCAAGCCCGCCGAATGGACCCCGCTGACGACGATCCGGTTGGGCGAACTCGCAGCCGACGCGGGGCTGCCCGCAGACCTCTTCCAGGTGCTGCCCGGCAAGGGTTCGGTTGTCGGAGAGCGATTCGTCACCCATCCCGATGTGCGCAAGATCGTGTTCACCGGCTCGACCGAAGTCGGCACGCGGGTGATGGCCGGTGCGGCCACCCAGGTCAAGCGCGTCACGCTGGAACTGGGCGGTAAGAGCGCCAACATCGTGTTCGACGACTGTGATTTGGAGAAGGCGGCCGCGACCGCCCCGTACGGGGTGTTCGACAATGCCGGCCAGGACTGCTGTGCGCGTAGTCGAATCCTGGTGCAGCGCAATGTGTACGACCGGTTCATGGAGTTGCTGGAGCCCGCTGTCAAGGGCGTCGTCGTCGGTGATCCGCGGTCGAAGGACACCGAGATGGGTCCGCTGGTGTCGAGGGCCCACTGGAACACCGTCGCCTCCTACGTGCCCGAAGACGCGCCGGTTGCGTTCCGGGGTGGCGCGCCTACAGGACCTGGCTACTGGTTCCCGCCCACCGTGCTGACGCCGCAGCGTGGCGACCGCACCGTCCGTGAGGAGATCTTCGGGCCGGTGGTGGTGGTGCTACCGTTCGACGACGAGGCCGATGCCATCGCTCTCGCTAACGACACTCCGTACGGGTTGTCGGGGTCGATCTGGACGGACAACCTCTCCCGGGCGCTGCGGGTGTCCCGCGCGGTGGAATCCGGTAACTTGTCGGTCAATTCGCACTCGTCGGTGCGATATAACACCCCGTTCGGCGGATTCAAACAGTCCGGCCTGGGCCGCGAGCTCGGGCCGGATGCACCGCTGTCCTTCACCGAAACCAAGAACGTATTCTTCGCAGTCCAGGAGGCGCCCTAGATGGATCTGACACAGCGGCTGGCCGGCAAGGTGGCCGTCATCACCGGCGGTGCGAGTGGAATCGGGCTGGCGTCCGCACGACGCATGCAGGCCGAGGGCGCGACGGTCGTCATCGGTGACATCGATCCGATCGCAGGCAAAGAGGTCGCCGACGAACTCGGCGGAACCTTTGTCCCGGTTGATGTCTCGGACGAAGTAGCTGTCGACACGTTGTTCGACACCGCCGCTAAGGCGCACGGGTCGGTCGACATCGCGTTCAACAACGCGGGTATCTCGCCGCCCGAGGACGACCTGATCGAGGACACCGGCCTGGATGCGTGGCAGCGGGTGCAGGACGTGAATCTGAAATCGGTGTTCCTGTGCTGCAAGGCGGCGCTGCGGCACATGGTGCCAAACCAGAAGGGGTCGATCATCAACACCGCGTCGTTCGTGGCGGTGATGGGTTCGGCGACATCGCAGATCTCCTACACCGCATCAAAAGGTGGCGTGCTGGCCATGTCCCGCGAGCTGGGGGTGCAGTACGCCCGACAGGGCATCAGGGTGAACGCCCTCTGCCCGGGGCCGGTGAACACGCCGCTGCTACAGGAACTGTTCGCCAAGGACCCCGAACGGGCGGCGCGACGGTTGGTGCACGTGCCGGTCGGACGGTTCGCCGAACCGGAGGAACTCGCTGCCGCGGTGGCGTTTCTGGCCAGCGACGACGCGTCGTTCATCACGGCCTCGTCGTTCCTCGTCGACGGTGGCATCAGCGGCCACTACGTGACTCCCCTCTGACCCGTGCCCTAGACCATGACTGCGGATCCCGACGTACCACTCGCCAGCGAGGCACTGCTGCGCCCAGTGCGGCCGGGCAATGCGTTCGAGGACACCGTCGGGCGCCTGCTGCAGACCATCCGGCTCGGGGTACTGCGGCCCGGCGAGTCGCTGCCGCCTGAGCGGCAACTCGCCGCTCGGCTCGGAGTCAGCCGCGACACGGTTCGGGAAGCCATCAAGTCGTTGGCCGACGCCGGGTATCTGGTGTCGCGGCGCGGCCGCTATGGCGGGACCTTCCTCGCTGAGGAACTGCCGCAGCAGACCGGTGACACCGCCGGGGTGACCCGCGCGGAGATCGATGATGCGCTGCGGCTGCGGGAGATCCTGGAGGTGGGCGCTGCGCGAATGGCGGCCAACCGCACGCTGACCGCCGCGGAGCGGGAGGAGTTATGGGCGCGGCTGACCGACGTCCGTGGTGCGGCGCCCGACGACTACCGGAGGCTGGATTCGCGGCTGCACCTGGCGATCGCCGAGGCGGCCGGGTCACCGTCGCTCGTGCCGCTGGTCGCCGAGAACCGGATGCGGCTCAACGGTCTGCTGGACCAGATCCCGTTGCTGCCGCGCAACATCGCGCACTCCGACGAGCAGCACGAGGCCATCGTGATGGCGATCCTGGCAGGCGATTGTGAGGGCGCGGCCACCGCGATGCGGGCCCATGTCGAAGGTTCGGCCACACTTCTGCACGGTTTCCTGGACTGACCGACAGCTCGGTCTGTGACCTCATTAACAGCGAATTGCCGGACGCGTCTGTCGGTCTGGTGAATCCTGTACGGGATGGCAGTGCAATTCCGGTTACTCGGTGATGTCGAGGTTCTGGTCGACGGAAGCCGAATCGATGTTGGGCACGCGCGGCAGCGGTGCGTGCTCGTCGCATTGCTGATCGATGTGAATAATGCGGTGTCCGCCGAACAACTGATCGACCGGGTCTGGGCAGACGAGCCGCCGCACCGCGCGCGAAACGCCATTGCAGGCTACCTTTCCCGACTACGGACGGCGCTCTCCGTGACCGACGAGGTGGAGATCACCCGGGGGCCCGGCGGCTACGTGCTCAAGACCGACCCCACGACCGTCGACGTCCATCGGTATCGCGGGCTGGTGGCTGAAGCGCGGGCGGCGAGCTCGCCATCGGCGGCCGCCGATCTTTTCGAGCATGCGCTCGGGCTGTGGCGCGGTGAACCTTTCGCCGCGCTGGACACCCCTTGGATCAACGATCACCGGCGTTCCCTTGAGCTGGAACGACTTTCGGTCGTCCTGGACCGCAACGACGCCGCGCTGCATGCGGGCCGGCACAGCGATCTGCTGGCCGATCTCACCGCGGCAGTGCATGCCAATCCGCTCGACGAACGCCTTGCGGGACAGTTGATGCTGGCCCTCTACCGCAGTGGCCGGCAGGCCGAGGCTCTCGATACCTACCGGCAGATGCGTGACCGGCTCGTCGAGGAACTCGGCGTCGACCCGAGTCCATCGTTGCGAGCCGTGCACGAGCAGCTCCTCGAGGGAGACCAGGCCAGGCCGCCGGAAGCGCATTCTGCGCCGACGGTGTCCCAGGTGGTACTGCCCCGGCGCGCGACGAGCTTCATCGGTCGCCAGCAGGAGCTGTCGATGGTGTCCGAAGCGCTGCGCGACGGCCCGTTGGTGACGCTCACTGGGGTGGGCGGCGTGGGTAAGACCAGGCTGGCACTGGAGGCGGCCGCCGGCGAACAGGACCGCTGTCGTGATGGCGTGTGGCTGTGCGAACTGGCACCGGTCGAGGACGCCGCCGCGGTCGGCTTCGCCGTCGCCGCGGCGTTGCGATTGCAGCAACGACAGGGTCTCGACATCGAGTCGACGATCATCGAGTATCTGCACTCGCGCGAGCTATTGCTTATTGTGGACAACTGCGAACACGTGCTGGACGCCGCCGCGCATGTGGTCGATCGCATCGTGAAGAACTGTTCGCGGGTTTCGGTGCTCGCGACGAGTCGCGAATCGCTTGGCGTCGAGGGCGAGCGAATCGTCGCGGTGCCACCGATGGAACTTGCCGATGCCACCGCATTGTTCGCCGACCGGGCCAAAGCAGGCCGACCAGACTTCGACCTCGACCGCGAGCCCGTCGGCGCGGTGGCCGAGATCTGTCGTCAGGTCGACGGTCTACCGCTGGCCATCGAGCTGGCCGCGGCGCGGATCAGGTCGATGGGCAGCCTCGACCTGGCCCGGCGTTTGGACGGGCTGCGCCTGCTCAGTGGAGGTGCCCGCGGTGCGTTGCCAAGGCAACAGAGTCTCGCCGCCACCATCGACTGGTCCTATCGGCTGTTGTCCGAACGGGAGCAGTCGCTGTTCACCCGTCTGTCCGTGTTCGCGGGCGGGTTCGATCTCGAAGCGGCGCACGGGGTGTGCGGTGCGGACGGCGATACCGAGGAAGACACGCTCGAACTGCTCAGCAGTCTCGTCGACAAGTCCATGGTGACCATGCGGGCGGCAGGGTCGACGGCGCGGTACTGGGTGCTGGAGACACTGCGTGCCTACGGCCGCGAGCGCCTCGAAGCGGCCGGGAGCGATGACCGATGCCATGAGCGCCACGCGCAGTACTACGCCGCGTTGGCAGAGCGAACCGCCGCGGGAATGCACGGTCCGGACGAGCAGGCGTGGGTCGAACGGACGTTGCCCGACTTCGGCAACCTGCGCGTGGCGTTCGAATATGCCATCACGGACTCCCACGTCGACCTGGCGTTTCGGTTGGTCAGCTCGTTGTCCGAATTCGGCCACCTGCGGGTGGGATACGAGGCGTCGGGCTGGGCGCAGCGCCTCCTGCGGGTCGCCGAACCGGACCACGCACTGTTCCCTGCGGTTCTCGGATTCGCAGCGCGTGGTGCGTGGAACCAAGGCGATCACGACCGCGTCCGTGCACTTGCCACGCTTGCCGACGGTCGCGATCCGGCCCGCGGAAACGGGCGCGTCGCCTACTTTGGGGATGTACTCGCGGACGTGGCTCTGTACGAGGGTGATCCGCAGTCCGCGCTGGCGCATTACGAGGCGGAGATGGAAAAGGCGCGGCGTGACGCCGACCCGATTCGGCTGGTGTGGACGCTTTTCTACATCGCGATATGCCAATCCGCTCTGCGCACTCCGGAAAAGGGATTGGCCGCCGCAAAAGAGGCGGTACGGGTCTCCGACGAAACCGGCAATCCGACAGCGCGTTCGATGGCGCGGTACGCACTCGGGCTGGTGCTCAAGAAGTCGGAGCCGGATAGGGCGATGGCGCTTTTCGACGAGGCGGCCGAGCTCGCGTCGTCGGTACAGAACTTCTGGTGGGAAGGCATCGCGCTGATGGAGGCGGCTGCGACCCGGGCGGTTCATGGGGAACCATCCACTGCCGCAAACGATCTCATCGCGGTGCTCGATCACTGGGACAGGGTGGGGGATTGGAGCCAGCAGTGGCTCAACCTGCGGTATGCCACCAGGTTTCTCAAGCGGGTAGGTGCCGACGACGATGCCTTCGCGCTTCATCGCGCACTCATCAAGGCGGGTAGAGCATCGCCGTTGACATCGGAGCAGACGGACTCTGAATCCGATCTCGTCGCTGCGCCGAGTGGAGTGGAGGCGGTGCTCCGAGCGCGTACGGCACTTGGCCGGTACTGCTGATACGAGGCGTCCGATAAGGGTGGCCCGACCAGTTCAGACTGTATTTGTGGCCGCCTGGGGAGCAGTATGGGTTCAGAACCGACGCCCATCACCAGCGGATTTCACAATTCCTCAACGATCGTCAAAAACGGCCCCGGCACCGTTGGGTTCATCACCGAAGCGCTCACCGAGAGGTACCGAGACAGAAGGGTCGGGAAATGACAAACGAACGAGTAGCCGTCATTGAGTCGGCTGGAGCCGACCGCGAGCTGAAAGCCAAGCACCGGGCACTGTGGGCGTCGGGCGATTATCCTGCCGTCGCGGCCGAGCTGATCCCCTCGCTCGGCCCGGAACTTGTTCGCGCATGCGGTGTGCGTCCGGGGCAGCGGGTGCTCGACGTCGCCGCCGGTTCGGGCAATGCGGCGATCCCGGCCGCGGTGGCGGGAGCCGCTGTGACGGCGAGCGATCTGACGCCTGAACTGTTCGACGTCGGGCGGCGCATCGCGGCTGAACATGATGTCGAGCTGGAATGGATCGAGGCCGACGCCGAGGCATTGCCGTTCGCTGACAACAGCTTTGACGTCGTGATGTCCTGCGTTGGAGCGATGTTCGCGCCTCATCACCAGGTGACCGCCGACGAGCTGGTCCGTGTCGCCCGGCCCGGCGCGACGATCGGGATGATCAACTGGACGTCGGAGGGGTTCATCGGCAATCTGTTCGCCACGATGAAGCCGTATGCGCCGCCGCCCCCGCCCGGTGCCAGCGCGCCGCCGCTGTGGGGCGACGAGGCCCATGTTCGCGAGTTGTTCGGCGACCGGGTCAGCGACCTCACGTTCCGGCGCCAGACCGTGCGGATGGACCACTGCTCGAGTCCGCTCGAGTTTCGTGAGTACTGGAAGCGCAACTACGGTCCGACCATCGCTGCTTACCGGTTCAACGCCGAACAAAAGGACCGGCTCGACGCGCTTGACCGGGATTTCCTACATTTCGTCGCGACCTGGGACCAGGGAGTCGCGCGCCGCTCGTACTGGGACGCCGAGTACCTGGTGATCACAGCGACGAAGCGATAGTCCGTTGCTGGGCGGTTTCGGCCGTCCGAGGGATTAGATTTGGTTGGTGGCGCAAACCGGCGAGCAAGCAGAGGCCCAAGCGGTCGTGCGCCGCGCCACGTCAGCCCTCGCTGACGTCGACACGTCGGGCTGGGCACAGCGCTTCGACCTGTTGTCCGACCCGAACCGCCTTGAAATCCTGTTGGCGCTGCACCGGGCGCCCGGGATCTGCGTCGGCGATCTGGCGGCGGCCCTGGGGCGCAACGAGAACGCGGTCTCACAGGCGCTTCGGGTACTGCGTCAACAGGGCTGGGTGTCGTCGACACGCGTGGGTCGGTCGGTCAGCTACCGCCTCGAAGACGAGACCGTGCACGATCTGTTGCATTGGATCGGCGCCCGGCATCGGTGATGCGCCGGGATCAATAGACATCTACCGCGCGGCTGGGCAATGGCGATCGGCTGCAGAAGGACGAAATCGTCGGTTGAGGGGTTGGGCGATCACCGCGCCGTCGTTGCCGATCCCATTTCACAGCCGCCTGCATGGATGAACATCTGTTCATCTAGACAGGTAAGTGGATGCGCGCCTAGAGTCGAACCGTGACTGTTGTCGAGCACTCCGAGACCACCGTTTCCAGTCGACTCGACAGAACGGATTGGACGACGATCGCCGCGATGGGCGGTATTGTCCTGGCGCTTCACGTATTCGGCTGGGGAGTGCTCGTCTTCGGCGTGGCCCCGCAGCACATCACGCTGGGCTCGGCCGGTGTCTTCGGCGTCGGCCTTGGCGTAACGGCCTATCTGCTCGGGGTCCGGCATGCATTCGACGCCGACCATATCGCCGTCATCGACAACACCACCCGCAAGCTGGTCGGGGAGGGTACCCGATCGCTGACTACCGGATTCTGGTTCTCGCTCGGTCATTCCAGCGTCGTTTTCGGGCTGGCCTTCCTGCTGGCAATCGGCGTTCGCGCAGTGGTCGGCCCTGTGCAGGACGAGGGCTCGCCGATGCTGCAGACCTTCGGCCTGATCGGTTCGCTCGTCGCCGGCACATTCCTGATCCTGATCGGACTGTCGAACCTGTTCGCGGCGGTGGGTATCGCCAAGGTCTTCCGTCAAATGCGGTCCGGCGACTTCGACGAGGCCGAACTCGAACGACAGCTCCAGCAGCGGGGATTCCTTGCCAGGCTCCTCGGCAAGGTCATGCGCCGGGTGAGCAAGCCATGGCATCTCTACCCCGTCGGCCTTCTGATGGGGCTGGGGTTCGACACCGCCACGCAGGTGGCGCTTCTCGTACTGGCCGCAGGTACGGCCGCATTCACATTGCCCTGGTACGCCATCCTCGTCCTGCCGGTGCTGTTCGCGGCCGGGATGAGCCTGTTCGATGCGCTCGACGGCATCTTCATGGCGCGGGCCTACGGATGGGCATTCCTCAAACCGATCCGCAAGGTCTACTACAACCTGACCGTGACGGTGCTCTCGGTGATCGTCGCGTTGGTCATCGGCGTCATCGTGCTGACCGGCCTGCTGGTCGAACGCCTTGGCGTCGAATCCGGGCCAATCGCCGCGATCGGATCTGCCAACCTCGAGTCCGTCGGTTTCATGATCGTCGGCTTGTTCGTCGCCGCCTGGTTGATCGCCCTCGCCGTCTGGCGCTTCGGGCAGGTCGAGGAACGCTGGGCGCCCGCCGACTGAGCGCAAGTGCCGCTTGGACGGGGGCCAGGGCGGTTCGCCGCAGATCGCCAGCAGCGCATTCTCGATCACCTCGGGTAGCGCCGGATGAATCCGGCCGCGGGCCATTCTCTGGGCGGGCAGACCGAAGTTCATCGCCTGGATCACCGGCTGAATCAGTGATGACACACCAACTCTGACCAGGCGATTTCACGATTCACCAAGGCTTGCCGAAACCCGTCGCTGCACCGTTGTTCCCGTCAACGAACCGCTCGACCGAGCGGAGGAACAACACGAGGAACAACACAAGGAGAATCATCATGAACCAGTTACCGGTGACCACGCGGTGCAAGCGCATAGCGGCCGCCACCCTAGGCGCGGCGGCAATCGCCATGGTCGTGAGCGGGCTCGCAGGGCCCGCGGTCGCGTACGCCGAGTTCAACAAGAGCTCATACGACAAGTGCGCGGACGCTGCAGACAAGAGGTGGGTAGCGGGCCAGACCAGCGATGCGACACACATCGACGAGTACAAGTTCTGCTGCATCAGGGCCGGCGGAGTGTGGGAGGGCGGCAACCGCGGATGCGTGGAGGCGGCCGCCACCGGGCCGACTCGTCCGCCGCAGGGGCCGCGTGACGTCGTGGTGCCGCTGCCGGGCGAAGCCAGCACCGTGCAGTAACAGCGGCGCTTTCGTCGTGATCGATGTACGGGGGATCCCGCCGGAGCCCCAAAGATTTTGGGATCCGGCGGGATTGGTCTGCTGCCCATTGTGGTGGTGTGGCCTGGGGTCAACCCCAGGTGCGGGCCAACGCCAGCCCTGTCGCGCGTTTTGCGTCCCGAATCCTCGAGACAACTCACGCTTGGAGGCGAACGCCGCCCGACGCTCGCATCGACAGCGCCGCTGCGGTCAGTGCCGCTTGGACGGGGGCCAGGGTGGTTCGCCGCACAGCGCCAGCAGCGCGTTCTCGATGACCTCGGGCAACGCAGGGTGGATCCAGTACTGGCCACGCGCCATGTCCTGCGCCGGCAGGCCGAAGTTCATCGCCTGGATCACCGGCTGGATCAACGACGAGGCTTGGTGTCCCATGATGTGCGCGCCGAGAATCAGGCCGCTGTCGTCGTCGACGACGATCTTCGCGATCCCCGTGGTGTCCTCCATCGCCCAGCCATACGCGACATCGCCGAAGTCCTGAACCTTCACCCTGATGTCGAACCCCTGTGCGCGAGCCTCGTTCTCGGTCAGGCCGACGCTCGCGATCTGCGGATCGGTGAACACCGCCGAGGGCACATTGCGATGGTCGGACGGCATGAGCGCGTCGGTGTCGTCCCAGTCTTGCAGGAGATTGTGCTTCACCCGGCGGGCCTCGTGGTTGGCCACGTGCTTGAGCTGATAGTCCGACGACACATCACCGAGGGCGAACACCCCGCGAGCGGTGGTGCGTTGGTACTGGTCGACGACCACCTGACCGTTCGCGTTCACCTTTACACCGGCGTTCTCGGCGTCGAGCCGGTCACCGTTGGGTACGCGCCCCGTGGCGACCAGCAGCGCGTCCCCGCGCACCGTCGTGCCATCCGTGCAGGTGATCTCCACGCCGTCGCCGACGTTGTGGGCGTCGGCCAGCTCATGATGATTGCGGATCTCCCATTTCCTCGAGGCGATGTCGGTGAAGCGCATGGCGATGTCGTCGTCATGGCCGCGCAGCAGGGTGCTGCCGCGGATCAGCAGCGTCACATGGCTGCCGAGGGCCGAAAAGATATGGGCGAACTCGCAGGAGATGAAACCGCCGCCGATGATGACCAGATGCTCGGGCACGTCCGCGATGCGCATGATGGTGTCGCTCGTGTGATAGTTCACCCCGCACGCCGCGACTGCCTCCGGCACGACGGCCCGCGAGCCCGCCGCTATGACTACCTGGTCGGCGGTGAACTCGTCGCCGTCATCGGTGCGAAACGCGTAGCGACCGTCGGGTTTTGTCGGTGCAAAGCGGGTGTGGCTGCCGAAAACCTCCACGTTCGGCGACGACCGACGGTAGTTCTCCCCGCCGTCGGCGATCGGATCGATGCGGCCGAACACCCGGGAGACGATGTCGGCCCAGCGAATGTCGTCTATATGAGCATCGATGCCGTATTGCGATGACTCCCTTATCTGTTGAGCCACACCGGCGGAGTACACGAACATCTTCGTCGGGATGCAGCCGACGTTGAGGCAGGTGCCGCCGAACACCCCCTGCTCGCAGATCGCCACCCGCTTGTCCTCGTATCGCTCGTCGAGGATGGAGTTGCCCGAACCGGTGCCGATGATCGCGATGTCGAAGTGGTCCATGGTGTCACCCTTTGTTTGGGTTGTGTTGTCGCGCAGACGGTTCGGAATTCTTGGCGGCCCTGGAAAAATTTGTGGCCAGCCAGTGATCGAGTTCGTCGTAGGCGGCCTGTCGTGCCTCGGGGACCGACAGGAACACGTCGTGCTTGGCGTCGACGATCGGTACGACGGTGGTCCGGTTGCCGATGCATCCGGCCCAGCGGGCGATCTGTTCGACGTCGAGCACCGCGTCGCCGCGATGGATCGCATCCGGATCGTTCACCTCCCGCACGCTGCGATCGGAGCGCAGGATCAGGTTGGGCACACCGACGTCGAGCCCGCGGTGCAGTTTGGCGTGTCCCCGCCGGATCGCGTGGATCCAGCCGAACGTGACCGGAAACCCGCCGATCGGCTTCCATCTGAGGTCGTATTCGAACTCGCCGAAGTAGTCACGGTGCAGCGTCGTCCCGTAACCGCCCGCGGTCGGCGAACGCACGACGGACAGCTTGCGCATCCGCGACAGCGCGGCGATGGCGGCGCCGGTGGGTCTGGCGCGTAGCACCGAGGGCCCCTGAAGATCCAGCCACGGACTGTTGAGCACCAGGCCGGTGACGCGTTTGCGCTGCGTCAGGCCGCGGCGGTGCAGCCTGTCCAGGTACAACGACACGATCAGCCCGCCCGCCGAGTGACCGTAGACGAGCACGTCGGCGGCGGTTTCAGCGTTGATGACGTCCAGTGCGCGCGTCAGCTCGTGGTCGTAGCGGGTCAGGTCGGTGGTGAAGTGCGGCGTTTGGCCCTCCCGCCACGATCGACCGCATTTATGCAGGTCGAGTGCGTAAAAGGCAAACCCGCGACCGGCGAAGTGATCGGCCAGCTGGGTGTGGAAGAAGTAGTCGGTGAACCCGTGCACCACCAGAACGGCGTGGGTGGCCGTGGGACGGGCCTCGCCGCGGCGCACCAGGGTGGCGACGAGGTTTCCTTCGCCGTCGGGATCAGGCCCCAGGTCGAACGTCTGCTGCCGGTAACCGGCCAGCACGTCTGGCTCCCACGCGGTCACGAGAGCCACCTTAGTCGTGGTCCGCAGCCGACCTGGGCCAACGTCGGGAGATGCCAGCGGGATAACCTGAAACCCGCCAAGCCGATACAGAACCGACCACGGAGGGTGATCGATCGGGTGTCTGACCCGCAGGTAGCCAACAACCCGGGTGTCGCGGACCGCGTTCGGCCGGTGAGTGCCGGATGACGGTCGCGCTACGCCGAAGCTGGGCCAAGGACCTGGACGCCGAGACGCTCTACGAACTGCTCAAACTGCGCGTCGGGGTGTTCGTCGTCGAGCAGGCCACTCCGTACCCCGAACTGGACGGACGAGACCTGCTCACCGAAACTCGGCACTTCTGGCTCGAGGGGGCCGACGGAGAGGTCGTTTCCACCTTGCGGCTCATGGAAGAGCATCCCGGCGGTCACAAGGGCTTTCGCATCGGTCGGGTCTGCACAAAACGCGAGCAACGCGGGCAGGGGCACGCCACGCGGCTGATGCAGGCCGCGCTCGCCGAGGTCGGCGACTACCCGTGCCGCATCAATGCGCAGACCTACCTCGAGGACATGTACGCGCGGCAGGGTTTCGTCCGTGACGGCGCGGAATTCCTGGACGACGGCATCCCGCACGTCCCGATGGTCAAGTCATGACGACCTATCCCTTCAGCGCGATCGTCGGCCATGACCGGCTGCGTCTGGCGCTGCTGCTGTGCGCGGTGCGTCCGGAGATCGGCGGCGTACTGATCCGAGGGGAGAAGGGCACGGCGAAGTCGACCGCCGTGCGTGGCCTCGCCAAGGTGCTCGACGCGGTGGACGGTGCCGCGCTGGTCGAGTTGCCGATCGGTGCGACCGAGGACCGCGTCGTCGGCTCGCTGGACCTGCAGAAGGTGTTGCGGGACGGCGAGCATGCGTTCTCACCCGGCCTTTTGGCCCGCGCCCACGGCGGCGTGCTCTACGTCGACGAGGTCAACCTGCTGCACGACCACCTGGTAGACGTGCTTCTCGACGCCGCCGCGATGGGCCGGGTGCACGTCGAGCGCGACGGCGTCTCGCACAGCCACGAGGCGCGCTTCGTGCTCGTCGGAACCATGAATCCCGAAGAGGGCGAACTGCGTCCGCAGTTGCTCGACCGGTTCGGGTTGACCGTCGACGTGCATGCTTCCCGTGACGTCGACGTACGGGTCGAGGTCGTACGGCAGCGCATGGCGTTCGAGGCCGACCCGGACGGATTCGCCGAACGCTACGCTGCCGCCGACGCCGAGCTGGCCCACCGCGTCGCCGCGGCCCGCGACAGGATCGGCTCGGTTGAGTTGCCGGACAGCGAATTACGACGAATCGCTGCCCTCTGCGCGGCGTTCGACGTCGACGGCATGCGGGCCGATCTGGTGGTCGCCCGCACGGCTGTCGCACATGCCGCCTGGCGTGGTGCAGACACCGTCGCGGAGGAGGACATCCGGGTGGCTGCCGAACTCGCCCTGCCGCACCGGCGTCGTCGAGACCCGTTCGACGACCCCGGCCTGAACCCCGAACAGCTCGATGAGGCGATGCAGCAGGCGGGGGAGTCCGTCGACCAGGAGCCGGACCCCGACCCGCCCGGAGGCGGCCAACCGTCCAATGGCGACATGTCGGACCACCCTGTGCCGCAGCGGAATTCGACCTCGGCTACCCGTTCTAGTGCGCCTCCGTCAGCGGTGTTCCGGACCCGCGCACTCGTCGTCCCCGGCGTGGGAGAGGGAGCACCGGGACGCAGGTCGCGAGCGCGTAACCGCACCGGCACGGTCGTGTCGTCGACGACGAATGCCGCCGATGGTCACGGGCTGCACGTGTTCGGGACGCTGCTGGCCGCGGCCGGGCACCAGCGGGCGCCGGGTCGTCCCCGGCCGATGGCCGACGACCTGCGTCACGCCGTTCGTGAAGGCCGCGAAGGCAATCTGGTGATCTTCGTGGTCGACGCCTCGGGCTCGATGGCGGCCCGCGACCGAATGGCGGCGGTCAGCGGGGCCGCGTTGTCGCTGCTGCGCGACGCCTACCAGCGGCGCGACAAGGTCGCCGTGATCACATTCCGTCAGGGCGACGCCCGACTGCTGTTGCCGCCGACCTCTTCGGTGCACATCGCCGGTCGTCGGCTGGCACGTTTCGATACCGGAGGTAAAACACCACTGGCGCAGGGCCTGCTGGCCGCGCGCGATGTGGTCGTCAGGGAGAAGGCGCGAGACCGTGCCCGCCGCAGCTTGGTGGTGGTGCTCACCGACGGTCGCGCGACCGGCGGCCCGGATCCGTTGGGACGCGCGAGAGAGGCGGCGGCCCGGCTGGTCGCCGAGGGTGCGGCCGCGGTGGTCGTCGACTGCGAAACCTCTTATGTCCGACTGGGTTTGGCGCAGCAGCTGGCGGGGCATCTCGGCGCGCCCGCGGTTCGGTTGGCGCAGTTGCGTGCGGACAACCTCACCGACGTCGTGCGTACCGCCGCCTGAGTTAGGGGAGTCAGAGATGCCTCAGGGTCAACCGGCCAGCGTCCCCGACGACGGGCTGACCACACGCGCACGTCGCAACGCCCCACTGCTGGCGGTCCACACCGGATCGGGCAAGGGCAAGTCGACCGCCGCATTCGGCATGGCGTTGCGGGCGTGGAATCAGGGTTTCTCTGTCGCGGTGTTCCAGTTCGTCAAGAGCGCCAAATGGAAGGTCGGCGAGGAGGCCGCCTTCGCCCAGTTGGGCCGGCTGCACGACGAGCACGGGATCGGCGGCCCCGTCGAATGGCACAAGATGGGTGCGGGCTGGTCATGGTCGCGAAGGCACGGCAGCGAGGACGATCATGCGGCGGCCGCGGCCGACGGCTGGGCGGAGATCACCCGCCGGCTGGCCGAGGAGCGCCACGACTTCTACGTGCTCGACGAGTTCACTTACCCGCTGAAGTGGGGCTGGGTCGACGTCGATGACGTGATCGCGGTGCTGACGTCGCGGCCGGGCACCCAACACGTCGTCATCACCGGCCGCGACGCGCCGCAGCCTCTGCTCGATGCCGCCGACCTCGTCACCGAGATGACAAAGGTGAAGCATCCGATGGATGCCGGCCGCAAGGGCCAGAAGGGCATCGAATGGTGAGCACGCCGGCCGTCGTCATCGCCGCGCCCGCCTCGGGCAGCGGAAAGACTACCGTGGCAACGGGTTTGATGGGTGCGCTGTCTCGCGCTGGCCGTACCGTCGCACCGTTCAAGGTCGGGCCCGACTTCATCGACCCCGGATACCATGCACTGGCAGCGGATCGGCCGGGCCGCAACCTCGACCCGGTGCTGGTCGGCGACGAGCTGATCGGCCCGCTGTACCGGCATGGCAGCGCCGGCGCCGACATCGCGGTTGTCGAGGGTGTGATGGGCCTGTTCGACGGCCGGATCGCGGACGACTTCACCGGCGTCGCCGAGGGGTCGACCGCGCACGTCGCCGCCCTGCTCGGCGCCCCGGTTGTGCTCGTGGTCGACGGCCGCGGCCAAAGCCACAGCGTCGCGGCGCTGCTGCACGGTTTCTCGACATTCGACCCGAAGATCCGGATCGCCGGCGTCATCCTCAACCGCGTCGGCTCACCGCGTCACGAGGAAGTACTGCGGCAGGCCTGTGGACATGCCGGAGTTCCAGTCCTCGGCGTCATCCCGCGGGTGGACGAATTATCTGTGCCGTCACGGCATCTCGGCCTCATCACCGCCGTCGAGCACGGCAAGCAGGCGTGTGCCGCGGTGGACGCCATGATCGGCCAGGTCGGCCGCCACGTCGATCTCGAGGCGATCGCCCGCATCGCGACCAGCCACGTCGTCGACGAACCCTGGGGTCCGGGCGTGACGCCGATCGCGGGGGAGCCCGTGACCGTCGCACTCGCGGCGGGAAAGGCGTTCACCTTCGGCTATGCCGAACATCGGGAACTGCTGCATGCGGCCGGCGCTGAGGTGGTCGAGTTCGACCCATTGACCGATCCGCTGCCGCCGCGGACCGCCGCGCTGGTGCTGCCCGGCGGGTTCCCTGAACAGTTCAGCACTGAGCTGTCGGACAATGACATTGCGCGCCAGCAGATCAGGAGCCTCGCCGCATCGGGGGCGCCCGTGCACGCCGAATGTGCCGGGCTGACCTATCTGGCCGACGACCTCGACGGATATCCGATGTGCGGAGTGCTGTCCGGTTCGGCACGTTTCACCGACCGCCTCACACTGGGCTACCGCAATGCCGTCGCGGTGGCCGAGTCAGCGCTGTTCACCGTGGGCGACCGTGCCGTCGGCCACGAGTTCCACCGCACCGCAGTCACATTCGCCGACAGCTATCAACCAGCGTGGGTGTACACCGGCCGCGATATCGAGGCCGTCAGGGACGGTGCGGTGACCGCTGGCGTGCACGCAAGCTACCTCCACACCCATCCGGCTGCACACCCACACGCCATGGCCCGCTTCGTCGCCGCGGCCGCAACCTCTAAGCTCGCCGGGTGAGTGAGAACGCCTACCTCGTCGGCCTGCGCCTGTCCGGCAGGAAGGTCGTCGTCGTCGGTGGCGGCACCGTGGCGCAGCGTCGGCTGCCGCTGCTGGTGGCCAATGGCGCCGACGTCCACGTCATCGCCCGCAGTGCCACCCCGGCCGTCGAGGCGATGGCTGGAATCACCTTGGAGCTCAGAGAGTTTCGTGACGGCGACCTCGAAGGCGCCTGGTATGTGATCGCGGCCACCGACGATCCGGCCGTCAACGCCGCTGTGGTCGCCGAGGCCGAGGCGCGCCGGATCTTCTGTGTGCGCGCCGACGTGGCGCGCGAGGGCACCGCGGTCACGCCCGCGTCGTTCGAGTACGAGGGGCTTTCGGTCGGCGTGCTCGCCGGCGGGGAGCACCGCCGGTCCGCAGCGATGCGCTCGGCGATCCACGAGGCACTCCAGCAGGGGCTCATCGCGGCGGAGACGCCCGGCGTACAGCCCGGTGGGGTGGCGCTCGTCGGCGGAGGGCCCGGCGACCCGGAACTGATCACTGTGCGCGGACGCCGCCTGCTGGCCCATGCCGACGTCGTCGTGGCCGACCGGCTGGCACCGCCGGAACTGCTCGCCGAGCTGCCGCCGCACGTCGAGGTCATCGACGCCGCGAAGATCCCGTACGGGCGGGCGATGGCCCAGGACGCGATCAACGAGGTCCTCATCGACCGGGCCAGGGCCGGCAAATTCGTCGTGCGGCTCAAAGGTGGCGACCCTTTCGTGTTCGCGCGTGGATACGAAGAGGTGCTCGCGTGTGCGGATGCGGGGATTCCGGTCACCGTCGTGCCGGGTGTGACGAGTGCCATAGCTGTTCCTGCGCTGGCGGGCGTTCCGGTCACGCATCGGGCCGTCACGCACGAGTTCGTGGTGGTCAGCGGCCACGTTGCACCGCAGCATCCGGAATCGTTAGTGAATTGGGATGCTTTGGCCGCGATGTCGGGCACGATCGTTTTGCTGATGGCCGTCGAGCGCATAGAACAATTCGCCGAGGTGCTGTTGGACGGTGGCCGACCAGCGGATACTCCGGTGCTCGTCGTCCAGCAAGGCAGCACGGCGGCGCAGCGGACGTTGCGGGCGACCCTCGCCGACGCTCCGGTTCGCATCCGCGAAGAGGGCATTCGGCCCCCCGCGATCATCGTGATAGGCCCTGTGGCGGCTTTCGGCGGTTAAAGGATTCTTAAGATTACTGTAAGGTAACCCGCTATGACGGCTCTCAATGACGCAGAGCGGGCAGCGATGTTCCGCGACGCCGAAGGCGGGGCAAAACAGTCGTTTCGCGCGCACGTGGGCAACTCGGTGAGAGAGCGAAGCAGCAGCTACCCGGATTGGCTGCCGTCGCGGCGGTTCATCGCGGCGGTGATCGCGATCGGCGGTATGCAGCTGCTCGCCACTATGGACAGCACCGTCGCCATCGTTGCGCTTCCTAAGATTCAGGACGAGCTGAGCCTCTCCGATGCTGGTCGCAGCTGGGTCATCACCGCGTACGTCCTGACGTTCGGCGGGCTGATGCTGCTGGGCGGTCGCCTCGGCGACGTCATTGGCCGCAAGCGCACTTTCATCGTCGGCGTCGCGCTCTTCACCATCGCCTCGGTTCTGTGCGGTCTCGCGTGGAACGAAGCGACCCTGGTGACGGCGCGGCTGCTGCAGGGTGTCGGCGCGGCGATCGCGTCGCCGACCGCATTGGCGTTGATCGCCACCACCTTCCCGAAGGGTCCCGCGCGCAACGCCGCGACGGCGATCTTCGCGGCGATGACCGGTATCGGGTCGGTCATGGGCCTGATCGTCGGTGGCGCGCTCACCGAGGTGTCCTGGCGCTGGGCGTTCCTGATCAACGTCCCGATCGGGCTGCTGATGATCCATCTCGCCCGCAGGACACTGCGCGAAACCCACCGCGAGCGCCTCAAGTTGGACGCTGCGGGCGCCATCCTCGCCACGCTGGGCTGCACCGCCGCGGTGTTCGCCTTCTCGATGGGGCCCGAACAGGGCTGGGTGTCGCCGGTGACGATCGGTTCGGGCCTGGCCGCCGGGGCGTTCCTGCTGGCGTTCATCTACGTCCAGCGCACCGCCGAGAACCCCGTGATGCCGCTGGACCTGTTCAAGGACCGCAACCGAGTCGCGACGTTCGCCGCGGTGTTCCTGGCCGGCGGCGTCATGTTCACGCTGACCGTGCTGATCGGGCTGTACGTGCAGGACATCATGGGCTACAGCGCATTACGTGCGGGCCTCGGCTTCATCCCGTTCGTGATCGCCCTCGGCATCGGACTCGGTCTGTCCTCGGCACTGGTATCGCTGTTCCCGCCGCGCGTGCTGGTGATCGCCGGCGGTGTGCTGGTGCTCGGCGCGATGATCTACGGCTCCACGCTGGACGCCAACATTCCGTACTTCCCAAACCTGGTCCTTCCGATCACCGTCGGCGGCTTCGGGATCGGCATGATCGTGGTCCCCTTGACCGTGTCGGCGATCGCCGGTGTGGGATTCGATCAGATCGGCCCGGTGTCGGCGATCGCGTTGATGCTGCAGAACCTCGGCGGACCGGTCGTGCTGGCCGTGATCCAGGCGGTCATCACGTCGCGCACGCTGTACCTGGGCGGCACCAACGGACCGGTCAAGGACATGAACGCCGCGCAGTTGCACGCGCTGGATCAGGGCTACACCTACGGGCTGCTGTGGGTGGCCGCGGTCGCGGTGATCGTCGGCTGCGCCGCACTGTTCATCGGCTACACGGCCGCGCAGGTGGCGCACGCGCAGGAAGTCAAGGACGCGTTCGACCAAGGCGAGCTCTAGCTCCTGCGATTTCGGCGTGCTGGGTCACGCTCAGGGTGACTGCGCACGCCGAAATCACCACGCTCGGTAGGCTGGCAAGCCATGTCTGCGGTGGGCGGTTCCTCAGGGTCGGACCGGGCCACCACACCGCTGTCGTCGTCAGTGCTCGGCATCGCGATCGTCGCGATCACCGGCATGCAGCTGATGTCGACGCTCGACGGCACCATCGTCATCGTCGCGCTGCCGCGGATGCAGGCCGATCTGGATCTGTCTGACGTCGCCAAGAGCTGGGTCATCACCGCCTATGTGCTGGCATTCGGCGGGCTGTTGCTGCTCGGCGGTCGCATCGGCGATGCCATCGGCCACAAACGGGCGTTCCTGTCGGGTGTCGGCGTCTTCACGATCGCGTCGCTGGTGTGCGGACTCGCGACGGACGGCATTACCTTGATCGTCGCGAGGGCCGTGCAGGGCACCGGCGCCGCGGTGGCCGCGCCGACCGGTCTGGCGCTCATCGCCACGACGTATGCGGTCGGGCAGGCCCGCAACCGTGCGTTGGCGGTGTCGGCGGCCATGCAGGGGATCGGCTCGGTGCTGGGCCTTGTCCTCGGCGGCGCGCTCACCGTCATCTCCTGGCGCCTTGCGTTTCTGATCAATGTGCCGATCGGCATCGTGATCATCACCATCGCGGTGCTGCGGTTGGCCGAGACGCATCACGAACGGCTCAAGCTCGACGTGACCGGCGCCCTGCTGGCCACGCTGGGATGTTCGTCGGCGGTGTTCGTGTTCACCCAGGGCCCGCCGCGCGCATGGGTCGACCCATGGGTGATCGGCGCGGGCATCGCGTCGGCGATCTTCTTCATCGCGTTCCTGGTGGTGGAACGCTCCGCCGAACATCCGATCGTGCCGTTCTCGGTGTTCGACAACCGCAATCGGGTGATGACGTTCGTCGCGCTGTTCCTGGCGGGCGGCGTGATGCTGACGCTGACGGTGATGATCGGGCTGCTGGTGCAGGACGTGCTCGGCTACTCGGCGTTGAAAGCGGGCATCTGCTTCATCCCGTTCGCGCTCGCGTTCGGCATCGGCAGCGTGGTGGCGGCCAAACTCGCACCGCATATCGCGCCGCGCTGGCTCATCATCGGGGGCGGGGCGTTCGTACTTGCGGCCATGCTGTACGGGTCGACGCTCACGCGCAGCATTCCGTACTTCCCCAACCTGTTCGGGCCGATCGTCGTCGGCGGCTTCGGGATCGGCGTGATCGCGGTGATCCTGCCGCTGTGCGCCGTCGCCGAGGTCGGCCCCCGCGAGATCGGGCCGGTGTCGTCGATCACGCTCATGGTGCAGAACCTCGGCGGTCCGCTGGTGCTGGTCGTCATCCAGGCCGTGCAGACGTCGCGCACGCTCTACCTCGGCGGCACGACCGGCCCGGTCAAGGACATGACGCCCGCCCAGCTCGACGCGCTGGGCTACGGCTACACGTACTCGCTGCTGTGGATCGCGGGCATCGCGGTCATCGTCGGCATCGCCGCGTTTTGGATCGGCTTCTCCGCGCGGCAGATCGCCACCGCCCAGCACACCCGCGAGGCGGTGGAGGCCGGCGAGCTGTAGACCCCTCCGAGTGCACGCTTGTTGTACACAAATCGCGAGAAACCCCGCGAACAACCGTGCGCTCGGCGCCCCAGCGCCGGTCAGTAAGGTTGTCGGCTGTGATCACCCGCATGTCCGAGCTGTTCCTGCGCACTCTGCGCGACGATCCGGCTGACGCCGAAGTTCCCAGCCACAAGCTGCTGATCCGGGCCGGCTACATCCGTCCGATCGGACCCGGGCTGTACAGCTGGCTGCCGTTGGGCCTGCGGGTGCTGCGCAACATCGAGGCGGTGGTTCGCCGCGAGATGAATGCCATTGGCGGACAGGAGATCCTGTTCCCGGCGCTGCTGCCCAAGGGGCCGTACGAGACCACCAACCGGTGGACCGAGTACGGCGACGGCGTCTTCCGGCTGCAGGACCGTCGCCGCAACGACTACATGCTTGGGCCCACCCACGAGGAGTTCTTCGCCTTGACGGTGAAGGGCGAGTACAGCAGCTACAAGGATTTCCCGCTGCTGCTGTTCCAGATCCAGAACAAGTACCGCGACGAGGCGCGGCCGCGCGCGGGCATCCTGCGGGGCCGCGAGTTCGTCATGAAGGACTCGTATTCGTTCGACGTCGACGACGCCGGGCTGGAAGCCGTCTACCAGGCGCATCGGATCGCATATCAGCGGATCTTCGACACGTTGGGCGTCAAGTACGTGATCGTCTCGGCGGTGTCCGGGGCGATGGGCGGCAGCGCATCCGAGGAGTTCCTGGCCGAAAGCGAGATCGGCGAGG
>JBIQHU010000094.1:0-22148 GCA_044508395.1 Mycobacterium sp.
GTGGTCGCAGACCGCTGCGATTCATATCGCATTGAATCTTCCTTCGTCGCAGTTCAGTTCGACCAGGTGCTACCGCATATGAGCCTGGCCCGTGCGTCCCGACCTCATTCCAACGAATAAGGCCTCGAGGATCAATCCCGAGGACTTCAGATGGTGAGCAGTGCCTGGGCGCAAAGAGTGACCGAGCGGTGGATGGAGGGCGGGGCGGTGCCTCAGCGCGCGGTCCACCCGCCGTCCACCGCGATGACCTGGCCGGTGATGAAGGACCCCGCATTGCTGGCCAGGAGGAGTAACGCGCCGCACAGCTCTTCAGGACGGCCGGGACGTGCCATTGGCGTATTGCGCCGTACATACGAGGAGCCGGCCTCGTCGTCGAGCAGTTCGACGGTCGCCTCGCTGGGAAAGAAGCCGGGCGCGAGTGCGTTGACACGGATATCGTGGCGCGCCCACTGGACTGCCAGCTCCCGAGTCATGTTGATGAGTCCACCTTTTGAGGCGCAGTACGCTGCCTGTCGGTTCGGCGCGGCCGCTACCATTCCGAGGATCGAGGCGACGTTGACGATGCTGCCGCCGTCGCCACGGTCGATCATCCGCCGGGCTACCAGCTGCGTAAGCTGAAATGCGCCAACAAGGTTGACCCCCAGCACGTACTGGAAGTCGGTCAGGGTTTCCTCTTCGGCACGTGCCGGAACGCTCATACCCGCGTTGTTGATCAGGATGTCGACGGCGCCGACGCGATCCTCCACCTCGCGGTGCGCGGTCTCGACCGAGGTTGGGTTCGCGACGTCGCACGATACCGCCGTCATCCCTTGGTGCGCCTCACAGAGGGCCTGCAGGCGATCGGTGCGCCTGGCAGCGACGACGACTGAAGCGCCGGCAGCCCGCAACGCGAGCGCGAACTGCACGCCGAGACCGCTGGAGGCGCCGGTTACGAGTGCGACACGCCCGGAGAGATCAAACATCTCCTTGGGAGCCATCGTCAACGGGGATGTCACAGTGGTCGTCATTCCTCGGTGGCCTTACCGGTTCGTACATCTAAGACAGAAGCTATCCAGGTCTGAATCGGCAACCCGGCGAGCGCAACTCCGAGCTCACCGGATGCGCCGGCGAGAGCGGCGCGGCCCATGATGAGCGCCCGCGTCGCGCAGGCCGCATTGTCTGCGGCCATGGCCAACGCGTCGGGGCCCTCGCTGAAGGTGCCTGCGGGCAGGAACGACGCATAACCGTGCGCGACGGCCGCAGCACCGACGGTCAGTGCAACTGCTTGTGCCTCGGTCACACCGGGTATCTCGTAAGCAGGCAACAAAAAGGCCTCCACCACGGGGAGGCCCGGTTCGGTCAACTTGGTGTTCGCACCCAGGAAGACATCCTTGGCGAAAAGCACCTCGAACAATGCGGGATGCATTGCGGCGAACTCGACATACGCCCTGACGGCCCGCACGAGCCTTTCGACGGGATCGGTTGTGGCGCCGACGACTCGAGAAATGTGGTTTACGAGCTCTTCGAGCGCCCGGACGGCGATCGCGGTCAGTAAGTCCTCTCTATCGGCGAAGTGCCGATAGGGCGCACCCGGGCTGACGTCCAACCGACGGCACGCTTCGGCGATCGAGAACGTGGCCACTCCGCTGTGGCTGATCAGTTCGATACTGACGTCGATCAGCGCATCGCGCAGGTTGCCGTGATGGTACGACCGACGCTTGGGAGCGCCCGTCCCGACGGCATCTTGGCTGGTCACAGCCCAATGTTAATATCCATCACATAAATTGGCAAGGCAATCGCGAAAGTGGCTTGCCTCACATGTAAATGCCACTTACACTGCCAATGTGAGAACCCGTTACATCGCCGCGAACCCGGAGGTTATGGTGGCCAGCCCTGAGAAGAC
Source organism: Mycobacterium sp. (assembly GCA_044508395.1). Classification (GTDB taxonomy): domain Bacteria; phylum Actinomycetota; class Actinomycetes; order Mycobacteriales; family Mycobacteriaceae; genus Mycobacterium. The sequence continues at coordinate 1,883 of JBIQHU010000094.1, forward strand.
ATTGGTTCGCTCGCTACAGCGCGGATTGCAGATCATCAACGTTGTCGCGGACGCGGGGCCGCTTCATGCCAAGCAGATCGCGCGGTCGATGAGGCTTCCCCTGCCCACGGCGTATCACCTGCTGCGCACGCTGGTTCACGACGACTATCTGGTGCGTCTCGATGACGGCAGCTATGTGCTCGGAGATCGCTTCGGGAGCGAACTATCCGCGATGCGCGACCATCGTCCGCTCGAGTGTTCGACTGGACGCGGCTAGCCGATGCTGGAGCCCTCGGCACCGTCGCCGACCCTGATACAAAGCCTCCAACGCGGCATGCATCTGGTCGCGGCCGTAACCGAACACGGGCCGGCAACAGCGCGCGCACTCAGCGAGAAGACTGGAATCGTGTTGCCCACGACCTACCATCTGTTGCGCACTCTGGTCCACGAAGGGTATCTGCGTCGTTCGGCTGGCGGTCGATACGCGTTGGGCGACCAGCTGACATCCGTGACGCAACTGGAACGCCGGGCACGTTGCCTGCGTCTGGTGCGAGAGGAAATGGCCGAACTGGCTCAGGAGGCGCGTGTCAGCGTGAGTATCGGCGTGCTTCGCGGCGCCGACATCGTGATCTCGCAATTCACCGCCCACCCAAGTGCTCCACGGTTCGAGTGCTGGCCCGGCATGCAAATCCCGGGACACGCCACTGCAATTGGAAAAAGCATCCTTTCGCAGATGGACGACGCGCAACGCGGTAATTACCTCACAACGCATCCGCTTGAGGCGCTGACGTCACAGACCGTAACGGCGAACTGGCGTCTTGAGGAAGACCTCGCCGATCTCGCCCCTGCCCACAGTGACCAAGAGTTCCGGTATGGAATCAGTTGCGCCGCAGCGACAATGGGGAGCAGCGGTGAGTTCGCAGCACTGGGCGCAACCTACGCCTTCACGCGTGCACACCGTCTGCGAGACCGCATCGATAGTCTGCTAGTCGCCTGCGCCGCACGGATCTCAGAGGTCATCGGAACCGCGGGACCGTATGAGACAACTGACCAATTCGACGAAAATCTGCGGACCAAGACCGCGATCTGAGCTGGCCATCTGAAAACGCACGCCTTGGCGTGCCATCCGCTTCGTACTTCACTCAATGAGTGAAGTACGAACGTCGGCGCGAAGTTCTCCTACTCGACGGATTCGCCCCGAAGGCTGTCCAACCAGTATCCCGAGGATCAACTGAGAAGCTATGAGGCACAGCGAAGTCAAACCAGGTACGACCGTAGTCGGACTGTTGATGAAATGCGTCGAAGAGAGTCCGGACACCGCCTTCGTGGATCTCGCCGGCGACGTGTACAGCTACGCCGAGGTGTGGCGTCGAGCGCAGGACTTCGCCGGTGTGCTGCGGGCGAGCGGCGTAGGACCGCGGCAGACCGTGGTGAGCCTGCAGGACACTCACATCGACGCGATTGCGTCCTGGTTGGGCGCTAACATGATCGGCGCCGTGTGGGTTGGTACGAACACCGCCTTGCGGGGTGAGTTCCTTCGTCATGTCATCACCGATACCGGCGCCGCGGTCGTCATCGCCGAGCATGACCTTGTTGACAGGCTCACGGCGATCGGCGCCCAGTTGTCTGAAGTCGGTCTTGTTCTTCAGCGTGGGGCCGAACCGCCGGTATCCGATCGGCACCTTCGAATCGAGCGTCTGGATGACTACCGCGGCCAGCCCATCACCGACCTGCATGTCGGCACTGCAGACGATTTGACGTGCCTGACTTACACCGGGGGTACGACAGGTCCCTCGAAGGGCTGCATGATCAGCAACGGATATGCGGTCAATATCGGCAAGCGCGGACTTATCCAAACCCAGCGCCGGCGCGATGAGCTCAACTGGAATCCGCTTCCCATGTATCACCTGAACGTCTTGTCGATGACGCTGATCGGCACGATGCTCGTGGGTGGGAGCGCGGCACTTGTACAACGCTTTTCGGCCTCAGGCTTTTGGCCGGAGATCGAGCGCACTGGCGCGCGAGTGGTGAACCTCATCGGCGGGCTGCCGGCGATCATCGCCCAGTTGCCCGACAGCCCCGAAATGACCAGATGTTTTGGGCAGATCCGCATGGTTCACGCCGTCCCCTTCCCGGCGGCGTTGCAGGAGGTGTGGCGTACGCGATTCGGTGTGAAGACTCCCGGCGCCAAGGGATACGGCATGACGGAGGTCTTTCCGATCACCTACTCAGAACCCGACGACCAGGCTCCGCTGGAATCGGCCGGCCGCGTCCACGAGGACGATCTGGAGGTACGCATCGTCGATGACCATGACCATGAGGTCGATACCGGCGAGATCGGTGAGGTGGTCTGCCGACCGCGCCGACCCAATGTCATGTTTCAGGGCTACTGGCGACGGCCCGAGGCCATGGTCGAAGCCACCAGAAATCTGTGGTTTCACACGGGCGACCTGGGCCGGTTCGACGAGTCCGGTTACTTCTACTTCGCCGACCGGAAGAACGACTACATGAGGCGGCGCGGCGAGAACATCTCCAGTCAAGAGCTCGAAACGACATACATGACGCACCCCGACATCGTTCAGGTTGCAGTGCACGCCGTACTTTCCGAGGTCACCGAAGACGACGTCAAGGTGACGGCGGTGCTGATGCCGGACTCTGACCTCACCGCAGTCGAGCTGTTCGAATGGTCCAAAGACCGGGTGCCGTACTTCGCCCTGCCCCGGTACATCGAGTTTCGACCCGAGCTGCCGGTGAGCCCGCTGGGACGGGTCCACAAATACCTGTTGCGCGAGCAGGGGTGCACAACGACGACCTGGGATCGTGAGTCGGCCGCAGTGTCGTGGGAGCGCCGATGAGTACCAATGGTGCTCTAGCCGCACCGGATTCGAACGTCGTCACTCGTGACCGCTGCGCCATTACCGGTGTCGGAACGACGGACTACACCTTCAACTCTGGACGCACGACGTTGACGCTCGCGGCTCAGGCCGCTACCGCTGCCATTGCAGATGCGGGACTGAAGCCGGCGGATATCGACGGAATCGTTCGGTGCGAGATGGACGAAGTCCTGCATGCCGATTTGGCGGCGACCTTGGGCCTGCCAAACGTGAGCTTCTGGGCCGCGGGCAGCTGGGCGGGTGCCGCCCCCTGCGGAATGGTCGGCCTGGCCGTCAGCGCCATCTGTTCTGGACAAGCCAACAACGTCCTCGTGTTCCGGTCCCTCAACGGGCGGTCAGGGCGCCGATTCGGTCGGGAATGGTCAAGTGGCCAATCCGTCGGGGGTGGGGGCACTTACCTGGAGTTTCTATCGCCCTACGGACTGCAGTCGCCCGGCATGGCTTACGCGCTGTTCGCGCGTAAGCACATGCTCGACTACGGCACCACCACTGAGCAGCTTGGCCACATCGCGCTGGCTTGTCAGGCGCGGGCAAACCAGAATCCCGCAGCGCAGAGGTATGGCCATACCCTGACCATGGCCGACTATCTCGATTCGCGCATGATCGCAGATCCATTGCGTCGCTACGATTTCTGCCTTGAGACCGACGGGGCCGCCGCAGTGATCGTCTCTGCAGCCGAGAGGGCACGGGACGGAAAGAATCCCGTCGTCTTGATCCGCGCTGTGACGCAGGGCGACGAAAGTGTGTCGCGACAGGGCGGCCTGTGGGGCAACCTGCTCACCGGGCCGCTCACCAACGCCAGTACCGCCCTGGCCAACCGGCTCTATCGTCTCGCCGGAATGGGGCCCGAAGAGATCGACGTCGCCCAGTTCTATGACTGCTTCACCATCACCGTGCTGATGCAGCTCGAAGACTACGGGTTCTGCTTGCGCGGCGAAGGTGGCCCATTCGCCGCAAGCGGCGCCCTGGAGTTGGACGGATCACTGCCGATCAACACCTCCGGGGGCAACCTCGCCGACGGCTACATACATGGTCTCAGCCACATCGTCGAGGGTGTCCGTCAGCTGCGCGGCGAATCGACGGCACCGGTGCCCAACGCCGAAACATGTTTGGTTACTTCGGGAATGCCGGGACCGGGGTCCAGCGCGCTGATACTGCGCAAAGACCGATGAAAGCGGGCCTTTGCCAGCCGAACAGATTGTGAACCGAGAGGAGTGACACCGTGAGCCAAACCACGTACATCCTTGGTGGCTGGCAGTCCGACTTCGCGCAGAAAGCCCCTGAGGAGGGATTCTTTCCGCTGTTGGAGTCCGCCACGGCAGGGGCGCTGGACGATGCTCAAGTCGAGCCCAACAGCATCGACGTGATCCACGTCGGCAACTTTGCCGGCGAGGTGTTCACCGGCCAGGGACAGCTCGGCGGGCTCGCCGCGTCGGTCGATTCAGACCTGGAGGGCAAGCCGACGTCCCGCCACGAGGCGGCGTGTGCGTCGGGGAGCATGGCGGCGCTGGCGGCGATGGCCGACCTCGAAAGTGGGCGTTACGACTGTGCTTTGGTCCTCGGCGCCGAAGTGCTGCGCAACGTGGGCGGTAAGGAAGCCGGCCTGAGGTTGGGGGCAGCGGCATGGATCGGCAGAGAAGTGGTCGACGAGCCGTTCCCGTGGCCGTCGATGTTCGGGCGCATCGGCGAGGAGTACGCCAAACGCTACGGACTCGACCATACCCACCTGGGACGCATCGCCGAAATCAACATCACCAATGCGCGGCGCAACCCACGGGCCCAGACCCGCGACTGGTCTTTGACCAAGGACTCGTTCTACGAGGACGACGCGCTGAATCCACTGGTGTCAGGACCTCTTCGCCGCCAAGACTGCAGTCGCATCACAGACGGGTCCGCCGCAGTCGTATTGGCCTCGCCCACCTTCGCCGAGGCCTGGGCCCGTGAACGCAACGTAGATCTGGCCAAGGTCCCCCGGATCCTCGGATGGGGGCACCGGACAGGGACCATGATGCTCGAGGACAAACTGGCCAACAGCAAGGACGCCGAATATGTGTTTCCCCATCTGCGACAGGCGATTCTCGATGCGTACCGCAGAGCCGGGTGCAGCGGCCCCGCAGACCTCGACGCCATCGAAACGCATGACTGCTTCTCGATTTCGGAGTACGCCGCCATCGACCACTTCGGTATCACCCCCGCAGGCAAGTCATGGGAGGCCGTGGAGGACGGCGTTATCGAGATGAGCGGCGCGCTGCCGGTCAACCCCAGCGGTGGACTGCTCGGGTTGGGACATCCAGTGGGAGCGACCGGGGTTCGGATGCTTCTCGACGGCGCCAGACAGGTGACGGAGCGATCCGGCGACTGTCAGGTTGCCGGCGCGCGGAAAGTCGGCCTACTGAACATCGGCGGGTCGGTGACGACAGTGGCCAGCTTCGTCGTCGGCGTCTAGTCCACCCAGAACATCTCATCATCTGAATTTCCGCCGGTTGCCGCGACGCATATCGACCGGTGATTCTTCGACTATCGACCGCGTTCGGCAGCTTCCACTCGACCAACGGAGGACCCATGAGCTCATCCACCCTGATCATCGACACCGACACTCACATCACCGAACCCCCGGACCTCTGGACCTCCCGGATGTCGAAAAGCCGTTGGGGGAGCCTGATTCCCGAGGTGAAGTGGATCGAAGAGAAGCAAGGCGAGTACTGGTGCATGGATGGCCAACCGATCTTCACCGTCGGAACCTGCATCATGGTTCCCGGCGAAAACGGCCAGCCAACGCGTTCGCCGCGATTCCCCGACTACGCAGATCGCTTCTCGACGATGCACCCCTCGGCTTTCGACGCAAAGGCACGACTGGAGGTCATGGACACCTACGGCATCCAGGCTGCTGCGCTATTTCCCAACCTCGGCTTCGTCGGCCCCAACATCTTCGCCGCGGCCGGGCCAGACGCACTTGAGTTCCAAACGGCGGCACTACAGGCCTACAACGACTTTCTCCTCGACTGGAGCTCTGTCGCACCCGATCGGCTGCTGCCACTGGCACTGATTCCTTACTGGGACGTCGACGCTGCCGTGGCCGAGATCGAGCGTTGCGCCGCCGCCGGACACAAGGGGCTGGTCTCCACGGGCAAACCCCATGAGCACGGCTACAAGCTGCTGGCCGATCGCTCATGGGACCCGATGTGGGCCGCCGCGCAAGATGCTGATCTGTCCATCAGTTTCCACGTCGGAGGCGGCAATCTCAGCCGGCACATGAACGATGAGCGCACCGAGGTCGAGGGCTGGCGCGGAACGCTGGCACGCTTGACCACCTCATTCTTCCTAGAGAGCGGCATCACCCTGGCCGATCTGCTGATGTCGGGCGTGCTGGCACGGTTCCCGAGGCTGAGGTTCGTCTCGGTCGAGAGCGCAGTCGGCTGGATCCCGTTTTTGCTCGAGGCCTTGGACTTCCACTACAAGAAGTACGAGCCGTGGCTGGAACGTCCTGAAATGCACACCCAGGACATGCTGCCGAGCGACTACTTCCGCCGTCAGGTATGGGCCAACTACTGGTATGAGGACCTGCAGCCATGGCATATCGGCGCGATCGGTGAGGACAACCTGCTGTTCGAGACCGACTACCCGCATCAAACATGCCTGGACAAGAACGAGATTGACGAATCCATCAACGAGGGGCTGAAGAACGTCAGCGAAACCACCAAGGAGAAAATCCTGTGGCGTAACGCGGCGTCGTTGTTCAACATGGACATCGCCAAACTCGAAAAGCTCGCCGCGCAGTGAGTGCCGGCGCACCGCTGCCAAACACCACCGATCCAGATACCGCCGGCTTCTGGATGGCCGCTCAAAACGGTGAAGTGGCGGTCTGTGTTTGCGCAAAGTGTGGTGCTGCACTGCACTTGCCCCGTAGCTACTGCCACCACTGCCGATCGTGGACGGTGGATTGGAAGGCAGTAGCACCTGAAGCTCGGTTGGTCTCGTGGACAGTTGCCGAACATCAGGTGCATCCGGCTTTCCCGGTGCCGTACACCTTTGTGCTCGTACAACTCGACGAGTACCCCGAGGTTCGGCTCGCAGGGTACCTCGACGGCAGGCCTGCTCTAGTGGCCGGAATGCCCATGAAGGCTGACTTCGTAACACTTAGGGACGGAATCACTCTCGTGAACTGGGTGCCATCGGTGCAGTAACGACGCACTATCTGAACTCCAGCCACTTACCAAGGGGTAAGTGCATCGATAGCTTGAAAGTCGCCGAAGCCCACCACTACGCAGGAGTAAATGACATGAGCAACGAAGCCGTTGTGCGCGCCTTTCTCGAAGGTATGGAGCAGCCGATCTCACAGGTGCCCGACCACCTCCGGGCAACGATGACGGACGACGCGACCTGGGGCAACTCCGGCTTCCCGCCCGCGGTCGGACTCGACGACATCGCTGCCAAGCACGAGATGAGCGCAGCAGTGTTCGGCGACTACGTGATGCGGATGCAGCTGCTGCACATCGCCGAGGGGCCTGATGGTGTGGTGTTCACCGAGCGAATCGACGTAGGAAGCACCCAGGAAGGTGAAGAAATTTTGACCGTGCCGGTGGTGGGTGTCTTCGAGGTCCGCGACGGAAAAATCTGCAGGTGGACAGACTATTTCGACCCCCGCGGCCTGCTCGAGGGCCTTTCAAAGCTCCCCGATGTCGAGGCGTACTTCACCGGGAAGGGCTAGACCCGCAGGCCGATCTGACTGGCCGTTTCCCTAGTACCAAGGACCCGCGAGCAATCGGAAAGAGCATGTGGCACAACAATAGAACAGCTCGATACGGCGGCCGTCGATGACAGGCTTGCTGATCGACGGAGAGATACGTGATGCGGCGGAAGGTCGGACGTATCCGAACATCAACCCTGCCACAGAGGAGAGCATCGGCACGGCTCCCGACGGCAGTCGTGCAGACGTAGATGCCGCGATCGCCGCCGCCAGGCGCGCCTTCGACAACACCGAGTGGTCGCGCGATCACGCCTTCCGGACCCACTGCCTGCGCCAGTTGGCCGCCGGCCTGCAGGCCGAAAAAGAGCGACTGCGGCAGGTGGAGATTCAGGAAGCCGGTGTCCCTGTGGCGCTGACTCATTCGATTTGGCTCGACACGTTCCTCGATGCCCCCTCGTACTGGGCCGATCTCGCAAGCTCCTATCCATACGAGACACCGATCGCGGCACGGGAAACACTCGCGGGAGTCACCTCACGGCGGACGGTGGTGCGCGAGCCGGTCGGTGTTGTCGGGGCGATCACCCCATGGAACTTTCCCCTGCCATGCAACCTGTTCAAGGTGACGATGGCGTTGGCGGCTGGTTGCACAGTGGTCCTCAAGCCCGCACCGGACACACCGTGGAGCGGAACAGAGCTCGGCCGAATCTTTCTCGAGCACACCGATATCCCTTCCGGCGTCATCAACGTCATCACCGGGCTCGACCCGCTACTCGGGGAAACGCTGGTCGCCGATCCTCGCGTCGACATGATCACGTTCACCGGATCGACGGCCGTCGGAAAGCTCATCATGGCATCGGCTGCCAACAACGTCACTCGCGTATGCCTGGAGTTGGGTGGCAAGTCTGCCAACATCATTCTCGACGACGCGGATCTGCCATCGTTGGCGGGAGCCATCGCCGGCGTCTGCGCACACGCGGGACAGGGCTGCGCGCTCCCGACACGGCTGTTGTTGCCCCGCAGCCGATACGACGAAGGCTTGGCCGTCGCGCAGGCAGCATTTGAAGCGCTCAGCTGTGGTGACCCAACGGATCCGACAACGGTCGTGGGGCCGGTGATCAACGCGAAACAACGGTCGCGAATCCTGGGCATGATCGACCAAGGTAAACAAGAGGCGCGCCTGCTGGTCGGCGGCGGCACGCCCGAGTCCCCGTCTGTTGGGTACTACGTGGAGCCCACCCTCTTCTGCGACGTCGAACCCGATGCCACGATCGCACAGGAAGAGATTTTCGGCCCCGTTCTTGCCGTCATCCCATACGACAACGATGACCACGCCGTACAGATCGCGAACAACAGCATCTACGGTCTATCGGGCGCAGTGCACAGCAGCGATCCTGATCGCGCCCTGCGCATCGCGCGCCGTCTGCGTACCGGGACGGTCGGCATCAACGGTGCGGTGTGGTTGGCGAACGACACGCCGTTCGGGGGATACAAACAAAGCGGTCTGGGCCGCGAGTTCGGCGACAGCGGCTTCGCCGAGTTCCTCGAAACCAAATCGATCGCACTGCCTGGGTGACGCGGAGCCGCGGCTTGGTGCTGCCGACCACCACCGGGCACCAGAAGGTCATCACCGCCACTGCTGGATCTTGACCATCCATCACAGCCTAGACAATGGGTTCGAACACGGGGTGCCGTGACTTGAATCGAGTTGCGCGACGACGCGCCTTCATTCTGCTTGCGTGCTTTGTTCGGGGAAGGAAAGTCATGAGACGAACGATCTTTGAGTCCGAACACGAGCAGTTGAGAGAAACTGCCAAACAGTTCATCGAACGGGAAGTCGCTCCTAACGCTCCCGCATGGGAGAAGGCGCACATCGTCGATCGCTCCGCTTACACAGCTGCGGGGCGCTACGGTCTCATCGGCTTCAATATGCCCGAAGAATACGGCGGCGGCGGTTCAGATGACTTTCGCTTCAACGCCGTCATTGTCGAAGAGTTGGCCAAGTTTGGCTTCCTCACCCCCGCGCTGAGCGTGCACAACGACATCGTCGGGCCGTACCTCAAGGAACTGGCCACCCCCGAACAGAAAGAACGTTGGATTCCCCGATATGCGACGGGGGAGTTGATCGGCGCAATCGCGATGAGTGAGCCCGGCGCCGGCAGTGACCTGGCAGGCATTCGTACCACCGCGGTACGCGCCGGAGACGACTGGATTCTCAACGGCTCCAAGACGTTCATCTCTGCCGGGATCAACAGTGACCTTGTCATTGTGGTCGCGCGAACCGATCCGGACGCCGGGCACAAGGGGTTCTCGCTGTTGGTGGTCGAGCGTGGCATGGCGGGATTCGAACGTGGTCGCAAGCTCGACAAGATGGGTCAACCCGCTCAAGACACCGCTGAATTGCACTTCTCCGACGTCCGGGTGCCCGCCGCCAACCTCCTCGGTGAGGTGAACCGCGGCTTCTATCACCTGATGACCAACTTGCCGTCGGAGCGCCTCTCCATCGCGATCGCCGCAGTCGCAGGAGCCGGTGAGACTTACCGCCAGACATTGCAATACACCAAGGACCGTAGAGCATTTGGACAAAGCATCGGCAGCTTCCAGCACAACCGATTCGTCCTGGCGGAACTGGAGACCGAACTCGACATCGCCCAGCAGTACGTGGACCGTTGCCTGAAAGCTGTACTGGACAGTGAGTTCACCGCGGTTGACGCCGCGAAAGCCAAGTGGTGGTGCACCGAACTCGCCAAGCGCGTCGTCGATGCATGTTTGCAGCTGCACGGCGGATACGGCTACATGAATGAGTACAAGGTAGCCAAGGACTTTGTCGATACACGGATCCAGACGATCTATGGCGGTACGACTGAGATCATGAAGGACATCATCGGTCGAAGCCTGGGCGTGTAATCACCGGCAAACATGCATTGGTGGGTCTCGCGCTATCTGAATTCAAGCCCGTTTCGTCCGCCACATGGCCGACCTACCTTGGGGATACCGCATCAGCAACATCCATACGGCGCGGCAAGACGACATGCACGGAGGCCCACGTGATCTTCGATTTCGACCAGCACCTCTTCGAGTACCCGAACATGTGGCTGGACCACTGCGATCCCGATAAAAAGGATCTCGCGCTCGAGATGAGGCGCGACGATCTCGGCTACCCGTGGCTGTGTTCGCGTGCGACCAACCAGAACATCTGGATCTACGCGAAGACTGTCCCGGAAGACGGCTTCGTGTCGTTCTTCAGTCCCTGGCAGAACTGGAAAGACAGAAAACCAGCCGAGATCGACTACGTCGAGGACATGCCGGCGTCCTGCATCGATCCCAAGGCGCGCGTGGAATTGCTCGATGAGATCGGTGTCGACAAGACCATTTTGTTCCCGCACTTCGGTGCGGTCTGGGGCCGGTACGTCTTCGACCGGCTCGACATCATCCGAGCCAACCTCACCGCGTGGAATCGTTGGGTGGTGACTTGCCGCCAAGAAGGCAATGGACGGCTGGAGCCTGCGGGTCATGTCACGCTTCGAGGCGGAGACCCGACCTGGCTGGAGAACGAGTTGGCGTATCTGGGGAAGAACGGCATCAAATCCGCGCTCGTATCCTACGGCCTCGTCGACGGGCGGCGCATGTCCCATCCCGACCACGATCAGGCCTGGAAGGCGTTCTTGGACAATGGGATCGTTCCCGTGTTCCACATCCAGGATGGCGATGTTCGTGCGAGCGGCCTGGAAGAGGGTTGGTTCAGCGGCGCGGTCGATCCGCTGTTCTCGGCTCTGGACATGGCCTTCTCACATCTCGGTGTTCAGGTCGCCGCGGCCGACCTCATCCTCAACGGTGTGTTCGACAGGTTCCCCGCCCTCAAGTTCGCCACCGTCGAACTCACCGCGGGATGGATCACACCGCTGATCGGCATGAGCCAGGGCATACCGGGCAGCACCGGCAGCGTGGTGAACGGGCCGGGACTCGACATCTCCTACGGCTACGAAGCGGTAGCACGTCGGCACTCGGTTCAGCTCAAGCGGCAGCCAAGTGACTACCTACTCGAGCACTTCCGCAGCACCGTCAATCCAATGGAGCCAATCACCTCCTACATCGGGGAAGGCCTGGAGGACAACGTCATGTTCGGCAGCGACTGGCCGCACAGTGAGGGGTTCGCAGCGCCCCTGAAGTCGTTTGGCGCTGTGCTGGAAGGCATCACCCCACAGCAAGAAGCGAAGTTCTACGGAGGCACGGCGGCCGAACTCCTGGGAGTCGCCTGACACCAACCTTGGCGCGCAGCGCCGTAAGCGCCACCCAGGCCGGATTGCTTTCAGGTGATCCGGCCTGGGTGGCGTTGAAAACCAATTGCGGTTGAACGCATCAAAGCTGTGACCGCGTCGCCATCTGAAATTCGCGGGTGTTGTGAGAATGGTTCGTCTTGAGTGGAATTGAACCCAGAAGCAACACCGCAGCCAGCCAAGATACCTCGCCGATGAGGGTATTTGGTAACCAATTTCAGAAGGGCTATCGATGACCTCGACCGCAGAACCCAAGGCCGGATCCGCGTACCACAGTGCAATGCCGGAACTCGGTATACCGGACCGCTACACCTCTGCAGACTTCGCCCGCATGGAGAACGAGAAGCTCTGGACACGGGCCTGGCAGGTCGCTTGCCGTGTCGAGGAAGTCCAGAATCCCGGCGACTTCTGCGAGTACCAGATCGCCGATCAATCGATTCTTGTGGTGCGGACGGCATCTGGGGATATCAAGGCATTCCACAACGTCTGCCAGCACCGCGGCATGCGGCTGAAGGAAGGCCGAGGAACATGCTCTGAGATTCGGTGCCCCTCACATTCATGGTGCTGGAACCTCGACGGTTCATTGAACGAAGTCATCGACCCGCGGGACTTCGACCCGTCGGCAATAGCGCCGGATGTACTGCGGCTTCCCGAGGTCAAAGCGGAAACCTGGGCGGGGTTCGTCTTCATCAACATGGACACCAACGCGGTTGCCCTGGACGACTACCTCGGCCCGGTACGCGCTCACGTCGAGCACTACGGAATCGACACGATGACCTGTACCAAGGTGCGCACCACCGTCATCGATGCGAACTGGAAGCTTTGCCACGAGGCGTTCATCGAGACCTATCACGCCGTCGGCACACACCCGCAGGCTCTGAGGTATCTCGACGACACCGGGATGATCTACGAGCAGTACGGCGACCACGGCATGCACCGCGTCAGACCCGGCAATATGGGCAAGCCGAGTCCCCGGCTTGGGATCGACGACGCCGATAAGGTCGACGTCCTCCTGGCTCTGGTGGCCGACCTGGCCGAGTTCGAGTACTACAACGAAGCCGACGCCGATATGGCGAATCAGCTGCTGGAAACGGTGCGGAATCTGCCAGAGGACGTGTCCCTGGGTAGCTTCTTCGCCGGCATCCGGCGCCAGCAGTCCGCAGCCGAGGGGGTGGACCTCAGCAGATTCGACGATTCAGAGCTCCTGGCCGGCTCGCTGTGGAATGTGTTCCCGAACTTCACGATTCCATGCAACGCAGGCAATGCGTTGATTCTGCGGATGCGACCGAACGGCGTGAATCACGAGCAGTGCCTCTTCGATGTTTACTACTTGAAGCAATTCCCCGTGGGAGCGGAGCGCCCGCCGGTGGTGAACGAGTTCTATCCGGACTGGCGTGACACCAAGGCGTGGGGTTCGGTGATGATGCAGGACTTCACGAACTTGCCGATCTGGCAGAAGGGTGTGCATTCGATCGGTTACCGCGGTCCTGTGTGGGGACGACCTGACGGCAACGTGAGCAACTTCCACCGTGCGTTGACCGAATACCTGACAAAGTAGATGGGCGGAGGACGTCACCGCGTCGCAGTGGAACCTCGCGACATCGAGTTCGAAGTCGACGACGGCGAAACCGTGATGGGAGCGGCACAGCGAAACGGTTATCGCTGGCCGACGCTGTGCCGAGGTGACGGCACGTGTTCGATCTGCTGGGTCGAGGTGACGACCGGTGCCGACCACCTCTCGGAAATGGCACCGCGGGAACGAGAGACGCTCGAGTTGCTCTCGCCCATTTTGCGGGCGGGCAAAACCGTACGGCTCGCGTGTCAGGCCCGTGTTCGGGGTGACGTGACGGTGCGCAAAGCGGGAGTCAAACCACGTGCCGATGACTGATCGGGCCGGCTGGGATCCGGCGTCTTCGGTCGGCCTCACCGCGACGGAAGCCGCCGCGGCTCGTGCCGTCGCGACCCGCACGCATGCGGCCATGATCAACGACCACTTCGCCGCGCCGCTGGTGCGGGCACTCGGCGTCGACTTCTTCACCCAACTAGCCGAGGGCGATTGCGGGACGGATGACGGAAAATCCGGCTTCGCGATGCCTGGCATGGTCGACTGGATCGCGGTACGCACCCGGTTCTTCGACGACTATTTCACTGCCGCGGAGGCTGCCGACATCCGCCAGTCGGTGATCCTTGGCGCCGGGCTCGACTCCCGGGCATATCGACTCAACTGGTCACCCGGCACCGTGGTCTACGAAGTGGACCAACCCGGCGTCGTCGAATTCAAGTCGGCGACAATGGCACTACTGAATGCGCATCCCCACGCGGACCACCAGCTGGTGGGGGTCGATTTACGCGGCGACTGGGTGTCGGCGTTACGGGACAGCGGATTCGATTCGTCCGTCCCCACCGCATGGAGTGCAGAAGGACTGCTGCCGTACCTTCCTCCCGAAGCTCAGGAACAGCTGCTCGACAACATCAGTGCGCTCAGCGCAGAGGGCAGTTGGTTCGCCGCCGACACCGTCGGGGATGTCGGTGAGCTCGCGGCGCAGGTCGTGAGCGCATTCGCCGTCAACGACCGACCCAACCATACGAGGGTCGAGATCGACGCTGCCATCGCCACATCGTCGCGCCCGCAGCTTGACACGACTGACCACTTCCGGCTTCGCGAGTGGACGTCGACTGATTTCTCAGCACTGGATCTCTTCGCAGCCTACGAGACACCGGCGCAGCCGAATACGGAGAACCTCTACCGACACGTACGTTTCGTCACTGCGTACCGCGGCCACGGCAGCGCAGACCTCGCTGTTGCAGGCATTTGAAATTCATCGCCTTGCAAGGTCGACCCGCCACCCAGAGTGTGTAGTCAGTGTGTGTTGTCGAGGCCCGACGTTTAAGGAGATCACTCGATGGACAGTGCGACGCGACTCGAGCTGTACCGGATGATGCGCTTGATCCGTACCTATGAAGAAACTCTTCTGCGCGAATACCACGCGGACAAGAAGCCCAGCTTCGATATAGCGAAGGGTCTGATTCCCGGAGAGATGCACCTGTCGACTGGACAGGAGCCCGTCGCCGTCGGGTTCTGTGCTCATTTGCGACGCGACGACGCGATCACTGGCCCGCATCGGCCGCACGGCTGGGCGTTGGCCAAACATGTTGACATCAACCGGATGACAGCGGAGATCTACGGTCGAATCGACGGGTTGGGTAAGGGTCGCGGCGGCCACATGCATCTGTTCGACAAAGAGACCCACTTCTCATGCTCGGGAATCATCGCCGAAGGTCTACCGACGGCATTGGGCATCGGGATGGCCATCAAGGCTCAAGGATCTGACCGGGTGGCACTTGCCGTCACCGGCGACGGAGCGGCCAACCAGGGCGCATTCCACGAGTCGCTGAACCTCGCGGCGCTCTGGAACCTCCCGGTCGTCTTCGTCGTCGAAGACAACCATTGGGGTGTATCGGTCGCAAAGTCGAAATCGACGTCGGTCGAATCCAACGCCGATCGCGCAGTGGCGTACGGGATGCCGGGTGTTCTCGTCAAAGACAACGCGGTCGAGTCGATCTATGCCGCCGCGGGCGAAGCCATTGATCGCGCACGCAATGGCGGCGGCCCGACGCTGATCGAGGTGGACACGTTGCGGTTGTGGGGGCACTTCGAAGGTGACGCACAGGTTTACCGACCAGACCTCGATGGTGTCGCCGCCGCCGACCCGATCCCGGCCTACGAACGTCAGCTGCTTGATGCCGGCGTGTTGACCGACGAGATCGTGTCCGAGACCACCGCGTGGGCCACCGAACGAGTGAACGGTGCGATCGAGTTCGCCAAGAACTCGCCGGTGCCTGATCCCGCCACTGCGCGCGACTATCAATTCGCCTAGCCACTGCTGACAGGAAGTCCACCATGACCGCGACCATGAGTTCCACCCGAAAGCTCACCATTGCTAAGGCAATACAAGAAGCGATCTCCTCCGAGATGGAGCGCGACTCTTCGGTATTCGTGATGGGCGAGGATATCGGCATGTTCGGTGGCGTCTTCGACGAGACCACCGGGCTGCTGGAGCGCTTCGGCGCCGAGCGGGTCATCGATACGCCGATCTCAGAGACCGCCTTCGTCGGTGCGGGCGTTGGAGCGGCGATCGAAGGCATGCGGCCCATCGTCGACCTGATGTTCATCGACTTCTTCGGGGTCTGCATGGACCAGATCTACAACCACATGGCCAAGATTCATCTGCTTTCCGGCGGTGACATCAAGGTACCGATGGTCTTGATGTCCGCCGCCGGCGGCGGATACTCCGACGGGGCGCAGCATTCCCAGTGTCTGTGGGGGACGTTCGCGCACCTGCCGGGCATGAAGGTCGTCGTTCCGAGTTCGGCCGCCGACGCGAAAGGCATGATGATCGCGGCGATCCGCGATGACAATCCCGTGGTCTACCTGTTTCACAAGGGCATCATGGGCGTGTCATGGATGTCGAAGACCCGCCGATCATTGGGTCCCGTTCCACGCGAGTCCTATGTAACCGAGTTGGGTAAGGCCAACGTGGTCCGGGAGGGTAAAGACCTTTCGATCGTCACGCTGTCGTTGTCGGTGCATCATGCTCTTGACGTCGCCGATGACCTGGCCCAGGAGGGCATCGACTGCGAGGTCGTTGATTTGCGCAGCCTCGTGCCGTTGGACACCGAGACGATCGTCGAGTCCGTCAGCAAGACCGGGCGGTTGATCGTTGTCGACGAAGACTACGAGTCGTTCGGTGTCTCAGGCGAAGTCATCGCGCGGGTCACGGAGCACGATCCCCGTGCGTTCAAGACCGCCCCGACACGAGTGTGTGTTCCAGATGTTTCGCTGCCTTATGCACGGCCGCTCGAAATGGCCGTGCTGCCCACGCCGGAGCGCATCCGCGCCGCGGTTGTCGAGATGATGAGGAAATAGTACGTAGATGGCTGAAATCTTGTTCCCTGCCATGTCGGAAGATGACCCGGAGGCGGAGGGCGTGGTGTCGACCTGGTTCGTCGCGGATGGAGACGAGGTTGCAGAAGGCGACTTGATTGCCGAAGTTGCCGTCGACAAGGCCGATATGGAGATCGTTGCGCCCCAGTCGGGAACCATCTCTTTATTGGTTTCCGAGGATCAGGCGGTGATACAGAACAGTCCCATCGCCAGTATCTCCTAGGTGTCGACGCTCACGCAGCCGGCTGGCTCGACACGGACGTCCGCACCACACAGCGCCGGGCAGTTTGGTGGTGCGCCATGACAGTGACGCCGGATGGCCGCCGACTTCTTCGTCTGGAAGTGCGTAATGCGCAGACTCCGATCGAGAGCAAGCCGCCGTGGATCAAGGTCCGCGTCAAGATGGGTCCGGAATATCAGGAGCTCAAATCCCTGGTACGCCGGGAAGATCTGCACACCGTCTGCGAGCAAGCCGGCTGTCCGAACATCTTCGAATGCTGGGAGGATCGCGAGGCCACGTTCCTGATTGGTGGCGAGCAGTGCACGCGGCGGTGTGACTTTTGCCAGATTGATACCGGTAAGCCGGCCGAGCTTGATCGTGACGAGCCGCGCCGCGTCGCCGAAAGCGTGACGGCGATGGGATTGCGCTACGCAACGGTGACCGGCGTCGCTCGCGACGACCTGTCCGACGGCGGCGCCTGGCTGTACGCCGAAACCGTACGAGCCATCAAGAGACGCAATCCCAGTACCGGTGTGGAGTTGTTGATCCCAGATTTCAACGGCGATCCGCAGTTGCTGCGAACTGTATTCGAGGCGGGCCCAGAAGTGCTGGCGCACAACGTCGAGACGGTGCCTCGCATCTTCAAACGTATTCGCCCGGCCTTTCGCTACGGACGCAGCCTCGCGGTGATCAGGGCGGCGCACGAGTACGGTCTCATTACCAAGAGCAATCTGATCCTGGGGATGGGCGAAACGCCAGATGAGATCCGCGCCGCGCTCGCAGACCTGCGCGATGCGGAATGCGACATCGTGACAATCACCCAGTACCTGCGGCCGTCGCTACGTCACCATCCGGTGCAGCGGTGGGTCCACCCGGACGAGTTTGCCGAGCACGAGCAGTTCGCACAGCAGCTCGGTTTCACCGGGGTGTTGTCCGGCCCGATGGTGCGGTCGAGCTACCGGGCCGGCCGGCTCTACAACACGGCGCGATAGCAGGGGTGATCGGATCCACCGGCATCGCGCCGTGGGAAATGCGGCCTCGCGATCGTATGAGAATCATTGACCGCCTGCGGCTGGCTGGCCGTACACCGCTACGAGAACTGTTCGGTCCAGGCTGTTTTCCGACCAGACCCCGATCTCGGTGTTGGCGCAGTTCTGCATGATGGCGAGAACGTCGGGACGGTGATACCACATGTTGATCACCTCGAGACTGGTGACGGACAACGCCGGGTTTATCGCGACGGTCTCTTGAACCTGACCTCGGTAGCCCGCGGCGTTCGCACGGTCCTGCGGCGACGATCCGTCCGACCCTGTGTCACCGTTCAGCGCCCAATTGTTGCGCACGTCCAGGGCGTGCCACTGGGCGGCCAGTTGCAGCTGCGGATTGGTCTGCACGTTGTTGGTGCAGCCGGCTTGGTGTTGAACGATATAGACCATCTTGGCCACGCTGATGTTCAGCCGGTTGTTGTCCGCATGCGCGGGTACTGCGACGACTGCCGGTGATAGCACTGCAACGACCAGCAGCGCCGGGCCTATCGAGGGCTTTGATACCTTCATCGCCGTTCCTCCCGGGGACTTATTCGATCGGGGTGAAGTCCGAAATCCGCCAGCGGCCATCGACTTTGTCCAACACCACCTTGATGCTGGAACTCGTTTGTGTGGGTGGGTCGGTGCCGATGACGGTTTTCTGGTTCACCATGACCAGCACCACTGCGTGGCTGTCGGCCGCAGATATCAACGCCGCCCCGGGCACCGTGGCGACCGCGGAGATATGCTTCTGCTTTGCGCCGGGTATGACCACGTCGTTGATCAAAGTGGTGTACGAATCGCGAAAAGTACCGTTGAGACGCTCCCGCGCGCTTCCGAGGTCCTTGTCTATCGTGTCAGGCTGGTAGGACAGCATCGCGATCGTGCTTTCCGTTGCCACGTAGATCGACTCAGCGCTGGCTGCCTGGACGGCGCGATTCTCACTCTGCCACCACTTCAGCCATGCCGCCCCCAGTGTCAGCAGCAGCGCGGCCGTGGGAAGTAGCACGAATACGACCGCGCGGTTGGCTGATTGACGCCGTGATAGTTGATGCGCGTGGCCGTGCTCGTCGTTGTCACGGGGGATGGGCTCAGCCGAGGTTGCCCTTTTTCTGGACCCGAATCGTTTTCGTGTAATCATGGGACGAACTCGACATTCGACACTTTTGTCTGGTCGCCAATCTTCTGCATTTCAATTCTCATGCGCCACAGTCGTGTCGGCTGTTCGACATCGTTACCCAGAGTCGTCTTGACCGATACTGCGACCAGGATGCGGGCTTTGTTGCCCTCCACCTGCTCGAGGCCCGCTTCTGCAACCGTGCCCACCGTCGTGGATTGCACGTGTTTGACCATGGCGACGAACGCCTGCGATCGGGTGCGAAAGTCATCGGCGAATGAACCCGTCGCCGACTCCAGGATCCGCTTTACATCATCGTCGGCGTCGGCATGGCTGATCGACGTCAGTTTCACCGCCGCCTGCTTGCCGACCTCCAGGAATCGTGCGTCTTGTCGTTGCTCTTGCACGGCGGAATACACCTGGTACCCCAGCCAGCCGCCCAGACCCGCCAACGTGACGGTCACGGCCAGCATCAATATCAAGCCGAAGCGTAGGCCAGAGCTCGTTGCCCCCGCCGAACGCGATCCTTCGAGCGCGTCGTCACCATCGTTGACTTCAGCCGCCCTGTGCATGACCGCGAGGTCGAGAACGGAGAGCGGCGCTTGTCTGCGCGCTTGGTTGAAAAGTCGGAACCATCCCCTTGACAGACGCGACGGTGGTGCCACCTGTGCGTCGTCGGCATCTTTGCCGTCCACGCAACTGATAGCGCCGCCTGTTTGCCGACTCAACTTTGCTTAGGGTCCCTTTGCTCTGCCTGCATCGAGGCTGCTCACAATGCGACGATCGTTCATCGCTTGGCGCCCATTCTTGGTCCAGGCCTGCCCGGGGTCAACGTTGTTCTGTTCATATGGTGCACACAGCGAGTTTCCAACTCGCCGTGCAGGACTCCGTCGAGGTCCCCCAGCGCCTCTTCACTATCTGAAATCCCCGACATTGTGGGTGTATGGGGCCCGTGTTGAACTCACCAAACGCGGGATCGCACCGCGCGTGTTCAGTGGTTGCGGCGGTTGCTCAATGTTGAGGGGGCGAATCTTTGACTTCGGTCGACACATTTGCCAAACCCATGCGCGCGGTCGGTGGATTCTTCGCCACCGCCGTCGACACGTTCATGGTCGCGCCTCGACC
>JBIQHU010000095.1:0-22080 GCA_044508395.1 Mycobacterium sp.
CTCGGCATGCCCAATCCTAACAGTCTGACCGCGAATTAACGACTCACGACACTAGAAGCTGAGCCGGCGGTACCGCTGCAGGCGACGGATGGCCCCGGCCGCAGCGTTCCCGTCGATTGAGGCGAGCGTTTCGCTGAGAACGGCGTGGACGCGTTCGATGTCGAGGTCCATCCCGATCGCGACGAGGATGTTCGAGGTCGCTGTCGGCGAGGCGGTCGCGATATGTATCGCTGTGCCAACGAGATTCACAACATAGGTGCGCACGGCCGAGCGATATCGCACGGATACCGTTCCCTTGAGCCGGTACACACCGATCGGCGGATTCTCAAGCAGATCAAGGAGTTTCACCGGATCGATGCATTCGCAGCTGGTCACGGTCACCGCGTCGGCGTGGGCGTGGTCGGTCGCCGAGTCCAACAGGAGTTCCCGGAACGAGAGCTGGCCTCCCTCGTCGTCCGAATCCGGCAAGTCGTACAGCAACGCTGGATCGATACGTGCGCCGACCGTCCCGACGACAGGGGCGACGGGATTGCGTTCCCGGACACGCTGCTTGATACGCTCCAGCAACGGAGCCCGATCAGCCTCTGCAAGTTGATCCATCTTGTTGACAACGATCAGCGATGCGGCGGCGTACCGGGCCGGTGGGCTCGAATTCCGGTCCACGACAGCGAAATGCGTGGTGGCGTCGATGACGTCGACAATGCCGCCTGGGCGCACCCCCGCAACACCGTTGAATCGGATCAGCTGCGCCACGGCGACCGGATCGGCCAGACCGCTGGTCTCGACGATGATGGCGTCGAGGTCCAGCCGTGGGTCGGCGAGTTTGGTCAGCGCCTCATCGAGCCCGCCGTTGTCGGGTAGACAGCACACGCAGCCACCGGTGATCGAGCTGGGTTCGTCGACCTGCCCGGTGACGAGTCCGGCGTCGACGTTGAGCGCACCGAAGTCGTTGATGATCACGCCGACTCGTGCCCGTGGGGTTCGCAGGACGTGATTGAGCAGGCTGGTCTTACCTGCTCCGAGATAGCCCGTCAGGGCGATGACGGGGATGTCCGTCACGCGCAATCGCTCAAGCTGCGACGTTCACGTGGCGTCATTGCGCCCCAGATTCCCCATGACTCCATGGAAGCCACAGCGTAGCGAAGGCATTCGCGTTGCACAGGGCACGACCTACACACCCTTTTGGCCCGCTCCTCATGCGCCACCCTGCGTTCACCCCGTTCGCCGTCCGACGCGAAGAATATCGCGGTCGGCAGCCCTCGACACCGGGCACGCAGTTGCCACTGAAGATCGGGTCGATCGGCCGAGCTCATTGCGGGGCGCTATAAGGCAGAAGCGCCATCTCCCGGGCATTCTTGATGGCGTTCGCGACATCGCGCTGCTGCTGCACCGTCAGCCCGGTCACGCGCCGAGAACGGATCTTGCCGCGTTCGGAGATGAACGTCCTCAGTAGCTGCACATCCTTGTAGTCGACCTGGTGGATACCGCGCTCGGTGAGCACCGATTTCTTCTGCCGCTTGAACACGACCGGTGTCCGACGCCGATTCGCCCGCCTGCCCTTGGCCATCACCGCTCCTCGCGGAAGTCGACGTGGCAGCGCACCACGGGGTCGTACTTGCGCAACACGATTCGGTGTGGATCGTTGCGGCGGTTCTTGCGAGTGACGTAGGTGTAGCCCGTGCCGGCGGTGGAGCGGAGTTTGACGATGGGCCTGATGTCGTTGCGGGCCATCAGATTTTCACTCCGCGACGACGCAGTCGCGCGACGACGGCCTCGAGGCCGTCGCGGTCAATGGTCTTGATGCCCTTGGCGCTCACCCGCAGCGTCACGCGACGGCCCTCCGAGGGCAGATAGTACTTCTTCGACTGGATATTGGGATTCCACCGTCTGCGGGTACGGCGGTGCGAGTGCGATACCGAGTTACCGAAGCCCGGCGCTCGGCCGGTGACCTGACAATGCGCGGACATAGCCCCTCTCCCGTCATGCGCTAATGTTAACGATAATCATTTTCAATAGTACAGGAGGTTGAGATGCGGACTCCGGTGGTCCTCGTCTGTGGACAGGGCGATACCGAAGGCGTTGTCGATGTCATCGCAGCGAAACGAGGCACCGTCGTCGTCCAGCACACGTTCGACGGTCAGGTGGTGCTGCGGCACGTCAGTGCGGCCGGCGACGCGTCCGAATGGCCACTGGAGTTGCACAAGGGGTGCGTCGCATGCACGGTGCGAAACGACCTACTTGTGCTGTTACGGCGGCTGAACCGCCGAGACGATGTGGACCGCATCGTCGTTCGCCTCATGCCCTGGCTGGAGCCCGAGCCGGTCTGCTGGGCGATCAACAACGTTCGGGTGCGCGTGGGGCCCGGCTACATCGACGGACCGGCGGCCTGTGACGTCCGCATCGATGCGGTGGTGACGTGCATCGACTCCTCGAACTGGCTGAACCAGTCCCTCGGCGACGACGATCTCGACGACGGCCGCACGGTAGCCCAGGTGGTCGTGGCCCAGGCCGAGTTCGCCGATGCGCTGGTGCTCACCGGACCAGACGCACGAACGCTGTCGGTATTGCGCCGACTGGCGCCGCTGGCGCGCCTGACCGTTGGGGCCGGACGGGTCGAGACGGCGCTGGCCAACCTCGATACCGACAGCCGTCGCGGGCGAAGCGACAATCCCCACAACCCGTTGCTGGCCGGGCAGCCGTCGCTGTACCCCGACGGCGAGGTCGGACTCCTCCTCTTCTCCGCGCGCCAGCCGTTCCATCCGGAACGCCTGCACACTGCCTTGGACCTGCTAATGGACGGCGTCGTGCGGACGCGGGGCAGGATGTGGCTGGCCAATCGGTTCGACGACGCCATGTGGATCGAATCCGCCGGTTCTGGGCTCCGGACCGCGCATGCCGGAAGATGGCTGGCCGCAATGACTTCCAACCAGTTGGCCTACGCCGATCCGCAGCGGTGTGCATTGGCCTCAGCCGACTGGGACGACGTGGTGGGCGACCGCCACGTCGCCCTGACCGTACTGGTCTGCGGTGCCGACCCCGAGGCGATCGTCCACGGGCTGCGGGCGGCGCTACTGACCGACGAGGAAGTGGCACGGCCGCACGAGTGGAGTACGTACACCGATCCGTTCGGCGATTGGCACGTGGATCCGTGCGAGGACATGGCCGGGCATGCCGGCGAGGTGGCGGTCAACCGGGAAGGAGAGCAGCGGTGAAGCGTCCCTGACGCCGCTTAGGGTGGCGCTATGCGCCTCAAACTCGGCAGGCCGAACCTGGCCGACTACGCCATCTACTTCGACGCGCCCGCAGCGTCGGACGGCGCACCGCTGACCGTCACCTGGGTGGGCGTCACCACGCTGCTCATCGACGAAGGCCAATCGGCGGTGATGACCGACGGGTTCTTCTCGCGCCCGAGCCTGGCCGAGGTGGGCCTGCGGGCACTGTCACCGTCTGCACCTCGCATCGACGGCTCCCTTGCACGCCTCGGGGTGCAGCGGCTGGAGGCGGTGCTGCCGGTGCACACCCATTTCGACCACGTGATGGACTCCGCGGTGGTCGCCGACCGCACCGGAGCCAAGCTGGTAGGCGGCATGTCGGCGAAACAGGTGGGCCGCGGTCACGGGTTGCCCGACGATCGTCTGGTCGTGGCGACACCCGGCGAACCGATAAACCTTGGGGCGTACGATGTCACGCTGATCGACGGCAGGCATTGCCCGCCCGACCGGTTCCCCGGTGTCATCACCGCGCCGGTCACACCGCCTGCCAAGGCGTCGGCGTACAAGTGCGGCGAGGCGTGGTCGACCATCGTGCAACATCGGCCGTCCGGTCGTCGGCTGCTGATCGTCGGCAGCGCGGGATTCATTCCCGGCGCCCTGGCCGGACAACGCGCCGACGTGGTGTACCTCGGCGTCGGGCAACTGGGCCTGCAGCCCGAGCAGTACCTGGTCGACTACTGGACGGAAGCCGTGCGCACCGTCGGCGCCCGCCGCGTCGTGCTCATTCACTGGGATGACTTCTTCCGTCCCCTGCACAAGCCGCTCCGCGCCCTGCCGTATGCGGGTGACGATCTCGACGTCACGATGCGGGTGTTGTCCCGGCTGGCGCGCGACGACGGTGTCGCGCTGCATCTGCCGACGCTCTGGCAGCGCGACGACCCGTGGAGTTGAGCCTGGCGCTCGCCGCGCTGGCCGTCGTGCTGCTGTTCGCCATCATGCGGCCGCACGGCTGGCCGGAGGCGATAGTCGCCCTCCCGGCCGCGGCGACACTCATTGCGGCGGGTGTCATCTCGGCACCCGAGGCACTCGCCGAGGTGAACCGGCTGCTGCCGGTAGTTGGCTTCCTCGCCGCGATCCTGGTGCTGGCACGGCTGTGCGATGACGAAGGGCTGTTCCGTGCGGCCGGCGTCGCGATGGCGCGGTTCAGCGCGGGAAATCCGAGACGTCTGCTGGCCATGGTCTTCGTTGTCGCATCGGCAACGACGGCGATCCTGAGTCTCGACGCGACGGTCGTGCTCCTGTCGCCAGTCGTGCTCGCGACGGCACACACCTTGAAGGTGCCGGCCAGACCGCACGCGTACGCCACCGCGCACCTCGCCAACAGCGCGTCGCTGCTGCTGCCGGTGTCGAATCTCACCAACCTACTGGCCTTCACCGCGGCCGGCCTGTCGTTCATGCATTTCGCCGCGCTCATGACGCTGCCGTGGCTGGCGGCCATCGCCGTCGAATATCTGCTCATGCGTTGGCTTTTCGCACGGGACCTGGCGACCGAACCCAAGCATGTCGATGTCGCCAAACCCGCCGATGTGCCGATCTTCGTCCTGGTCGTCCTCGGCCTCACCCTCGCCGGTTTCGCGGTGACCTCGCTGCTCGGCTTTTCGCCTGCGTGGGCGGCACTGGCCGGTGCAACCGTACTCGGGGGGCGCGCACTGGCCCGCCGCGACACCACGGTCATGCGAATCGCCGCCGCGGCCGACGTGCCGTTCCTCACTTTCGTGCTGTGCCTCGGGGTCGTCGTCGATGCGGTGATGCTGCACGGCTTGAACACCGCGATGCGCGACGTGCTCCCAAGTGGAGACACGCTGCCCGCACTGCTCGGGGTCGCCGCGATCGCCGCCGTGCTCGCGGGCGTCGTCAACAACCTGCCCGCCGTGTTGGTCATGCTCCCGCTGGTTGCCGGTTCCGGTCCCGCCGCCGTACTGGCGGTGCTGATCGGGGTCAATGTCGGACCCAATCTGACCTACGTCGGCTCGCTGGCCAACCTGTTGTGGCGCAGCGTCGTTCGCCGGGAGATGCCCACCGGCGCCGTCGAATTCACCCGCATCGGGTTGTGCACTGTACCGCTCACTCTGCTGGCGTCTGTGACGGCCCTGTGGCTGGGCGTCGAACTGTTCGGTGTCTAGACGCCGCCTCTCACGAGCAGACGCAAAGTGCCCATTTCGCTGGGCGTGTTGGGGCAGTTTGCGTCTGGTCGCCGTGTGATTAACTCCGGCGCTGGCGGGCGATCTCCGCGAGCACCACGCCCGCGGCCACCGAGGCGTTCAGCGATTCCGTCGGTCCGGCCATCGGGATCGACACCACCGCATCGCAGTTCTCCCGCACCAAGCGGGACAACCCCTTGCCCTCGGAACCCACCACCACGAGTATCGGGCCCGAGCCGTCCAACTCGTCGACCGTGATGTCGCCACCGGCGTCCAGGCCCACCACCTGCAGACCTGCCTTGCCCCAATCCTTCAGTGTGCGATTGAGATTCGTCGCCCGAGCGACTGGCAGCCGAGCCGCCGCACCCGCACTGGTCCGCCATGCCACCGCGGTCACCGACGCCGACCGGCGCTGGGGAATCAACACGCCGTGGCCGCCGAATGCGGACACCGACCGTACGATGGCGCCGAGGTTGCGGGGATCCGAGATGTTGTCCAGCGCCACCAACAGTGCGGGCGTGACATCGGTGGTCGCGGTCTTGAGCAGATCGTCGGGGTGTGCGTAGGCATACGGCGGCACCTGCAGCGCGATGCCCTGGTGCAGGCCGTTGGTGCTCATCCGGTCCAGGTCGTGTCGTGGTACCTCGAGGATGGGTATGCCCGAATCGGCTGCCCGCGTGACCGATTCGGTCAGTCGCTCGTCGGATTCGGCACCGAGTGCGACGTACAGGGCGGTCGCAGGTACACCTGCGCGCAGGCATTCCACGACGGGATTGCGTCCCAGCACCAACTCGACGTCATCGGTCTTGCGGGCACGACTGCGCTGCTGCTTGGCGGCCTTCGCGGCCCGTTTCGCGGCCGGGTGGTGCGCCCGCTCCTTGGCGGGCGGCGTCGCGCCCCTGCCCTCGAGACCGCGACGGCGCACACCGCCCGAACCGACGGTCGGTCCTTTCTTGGTACCGGGTTTGCGTACCGCACCACGGCGTTTCGAGTTTCCGGCCATCTACTTGGTGTGACCGTCCAGCAGTGTCCATTGCGGGCCGTCGGAGGTGTCGGTGACTTCGATACCGGCCTCCTTGAGGCGGTCGCGGATCGCGTCGGCCTCCGCCCAGTCACGTCGGTTCCGCGCGTCTTCGCGCCGCTGTACCTCCGCCTGCACCAGTACGTCGACGGCGGCCAGTGCGGCAGAAGTCTCGTCTTTGGACTCCCAGCGCTCGTCAAGCGGATCGGCGCCCAGGATGCCCATCATCGTCCGGATCGACATCGCCTGCGTCAGCGCCGTTTCGTGGTCACCCGCATCCAGTGCGCGGTTTCCCTCTGCGCGTGCGGCGTGGACTTCGGCCAGCGCGATCGGCACGGCGAGGTCGTCGTCGAGCGCCGCCGCGAATTTCGGTGTCCACTCACCGGGCAGCACCGCGCCGACCCGGTTGCGCACCCGGTGCAGGAAGTCCTCGATGCCCGTGTAGGCCTTCGCGGCGTCCTGCAGCGCCGTCTCCGAGAACTCGAGCATGGACCGGTATTGCGCGCTGCCGAGGTAGTATCGCAGTTCGGCGGCCCGGACCCGTTGCAGCACAGCCGGTATCGCGAGAACGTTGCCAAGCGACTTGCTCATCTTCTCGCCGCCCATGGTTACCCAGCCGTTGTGCAGCCAGTAGCGGGCGAACCCATCGCCCGCGCCCTCGGCTTGGGCGATCTCGTTCTCGTGGTGGGGGAACACGAGATCCATGCCGCCGGCGTGGATGTCGAACTCGGCACCGAGGTAGGCCTCGCACATTGCGACGCATTCGGTGTGCCAACCGGGACGTCCGCGGCCCCACGGGGTCGGCCATGACGGTTCACCGGGTTTCGCGCCCTTCCACAGCGTGAAGTCACGCTCGTCGCGCTTACCGGTCGCCACACCTTCGCCCTGGTGCACATCGTCGATCCGATGGCCCGACAGCTTTCCGTAGTCGGGCAGGCTCAACACGTCGAAGTAGACGTCATTACCCCCGACATAGGCGTGGCCGCGCTCGATCAGTCGCTCGATCAGCTCGATCATCTGGGTGATGTGGCCGGTGGCCCGCGGCTCAGCGGACGGCGGAAGGACGCCGAGCGCGTCGTACGCGGCCGCAAAGGCGCGCTCGTAGGTGGCAGCCCATTCCCACCACGGCCGGCCCGCATCGGCGGCCTTGTTGAGGATCTTGTCGTCGATGTCGGTGACGTTGCGGATGAACGCGACGTCATAGCCCTTGGCCATCAGCCAGCGCCGCAGGACGTCGAACGCCACCCCGCTGCGGACGTGCCCGATGTGCGGCAGACCCTGGACGGTGGCGCCGCAGAGATAGATCGATACGTGGCCGGGGCGCACGGGCACGAAAGCGCGGACGGCACCCGCCATCGTGTCGTACAGCCGCAGTTCGGTCACGACGGGCCAGCTTACCGGGCTTATTCGCGCCGAATTACCAGTGCCGTCGCGATGGCAGCCAAACCCTCACCCCTGCCCGTCAGTCCGAGGCCGTCGGTCGTGGTCGCCGACACCGTCACCGGGGCACCGAGCAGCTCGGACAGCAACGTCTGCGCCTCGGCGCGGCGCGGGCCCACCTTCGGCCGATTACCGATGACCTGGACGGTTGCGTTGCCGACGGCGAAGCCGGCTGCCGTCAGCAGATCACGCACATGGCGCAGCATGTCCGCGCCGCTGGCTCCGCGCCACTCGGGACGTCCGGTGCCGAACACCTCTCCGAGATCGCCCAGTCCGGCGGCGGAGAGCAGCGCGTCACACAACGCATGAGCCGCGACGTCCCCGTCGGAATGCCCTGCGCAGCCGTCGGCATCAGCGAACAACAGGCAGAGCAGCCAACAAGGCCTACCGGCCTCGATCGGGTGAACGTCGGTGCCGAGCCCGACTCTGGGCAGGCTCGTCACGGGCCGTCAGGACGCGGCAGCGAGCGCCTCGTCGAGAATGGTCGCCGCCTTCTCGTCGTCGGTGTTCTCCGCGAGCGCGAGCTCACCGACGAGGATCTGACGCGCCTTGGCCAGCATCCGCTTCTCGCCTGCGGACAGACCACGCTCCTGATCGCGACGCCACAGGTCGCGGACGACCTCCGCCACCTTGTTCACGTCGCCGGAGGCCAACTTCTCGAGGTTGGCCTTGTAGCGGCGCGACCAGTTGGTCGGCTCTTCGGTGTGCGGTGCCCGAAGCACCTGGAAGACCTTGTCGAGGCCTTCCTGTCCGACAACGTCGCGCACGCCCACGTATTCGGCATTCTCCGCAGGGACTCGAACCGTGAGATCACCCTGGGCAACCTTCAAGACGAGGTATTCCTTTTGTTCGCCTTTGATGGTCCGGGTTTCGATCGCCTCGATCAATGCGGCACCGTGGTGTGGATAGACGACGGTGTCTCCGACCTTGAAAATCATCAGATTAGAGCCCCTTTCACATCTCAATGTTAGCACGGGGCTCGGACGGGCGTGGAACAACGGTGCAGGTCAGGGGCACTGCAGCTGGATACTAGGGGTTGACAGCACGATAAATACGTGCCTCACGCTGGTGCCATCTCCGAAACTGGCGATGCTGCGTCGCCCCTCAGCTACCGCCCGCATCGCACACCTACTACAGTCCATAGTCGAACCCCGGCGACCGGTATCCCGGCCGCCCCGCCGGTTGAGCAGGAGGCATGTGTGGACCGCTTCAAACTGGCCGCCTGTGGGCTGGCTTCCGTAGTCCTGCTGAGCGGCTGTGGAGCCGGACAGGTCTCCCAGACCGCCACCCAGGAGCCTGCGGTCAACGGCACCAGCGCGAACATCGGCAAGATCGCGGTGCGCAACGCTCATCTGCGGGTTACCCAGACGACCGATTACGTCCAGCCCGGCACAGAAGTCGAACTGCTGTTCGTCGCCTCCAACGACTCGCCGGACGTCAACGACAAGCTGGTCTCGATCACATCCGAGGTCGGAACGGTGTCGCTGACCGGGGACACCACGCTGCCCGCGAACGGCACCCTCGTCGTCGGCGCCCCCGACGGGCAAATCACGGCGCTGGAGAGTGTCGAGCCGGCCGAAGCCGCGGAGGCCGTCGTGCAGTTATCAAAGCCGATCACCAACGGTTTGACGTACAACTTCACCTTCACGTTCGAGAAGTCCGGCCAGGGCACCTTCGCGGTGCCGATCTCGGCCGGTGAAAGCCCCCGGCGCGAAGAGGCTGGGCAGGGCGGTCACTGACCGCGCAAAGTCTGCGACACGGCACCCGCGCAGCGGAGTCCTGTCGGTCTCGACGGCTACGGTCAGCTCGTGGCTAAAGGTGGTACCAAGGCGCGTCCGCAGTATCGCTGCTCGGAATGCCACCACGTCACCCTGAAGTGGGTTGGCCGCTGTCCGGACTGCGGTACCTGGGGCACGGTCGACGAGGTCGCGGTGCTCTCCGCGGTCAACGGCTCGGCGATGCGGCGTGCGGTCGCTCCCACTTCTCCCGCGGTGCCGATCAGCTCCATCGATCCCGGCCGCACCCGGCACTTCCACACCGGAATCACCGAGCTGGACCGGGTTCTCGGCGGCGGGGTGGTGCCCGGTTCGGTGACGCTGCTCGCCGGCGATCCCGGAGTCGGCAAGTCGACGCTGCTGCTCGAGGTCGCACACCGGTGGGCGCAGGCGGGCAAACGCGCCTTGTACCTATCGGGCGAGGAGTCGGCGGGCCAGATCCGGATGCGCGCCGAACGCACCGGCTGCACGCATGACGAGGTCTATCTGGCCGCAGAATCGGATCTGCAGATGGCCCTTGGCCACATCGACGAGGTACGGCCCAGCCTGGTCGTCGTCGACTCCGTGCAGACCATGTCCACGGCCGAGGCCGAAGGCGTCACCGGCGGTGTCACTCAGGTGCGCGCGGTCACCACGACACTGACGATGGCGGCCAAGACCTCCGGTGTCGCGATGATCCTCGTCGGCCACGTCACCAAGGACGGCGCTATCGCGGGGCCGCGATCACTCGAGCACCTCGTCGACGTCGTTCTGCATTTCGAGGGCGACCGTCAGACGTCGCTGCGCATGGTTCGCGGCATCAAGAACCGCTTCGGCGCCGCCGACGAGGTCGGTTGTTTTCTGTTGCACGACAACGGAATCGAGTGTGTGTCCGATCCCTCGGGCCTGTTCCGCGATCAGCGTCCGAAGCCCGTGTCGGGGACGGCCGTCACGGTCGCGCTCGACGGCAAGCGTCCGTTGATCGGTGAGGTGCAGGCGCTGATCGGTTCGCCCGCCAACGGATCACCCCGGCGCGCCGTCAGCGGCATCGATTCGTCGCGCGCGGCCATGATCACCGCGGTGCTGGAGAAGCGGGCGAAACTGCCCGTCGCCGCCAACGACATCTACCTGTCGACCGTGGGCGGCATGCGGTTGACGGATCCGTCCGCGGATCTGGCGGTGGCGCTGGCCATCGCTTCGTCGTGCATGGACCTGCCGATGCCGGCCGCGGCGGTGGCGATCGGCGAGGTCGGCCTGGCGGGCGATCTGCGCCGCGTCACCGGCATGGATCGGCGGTTGGCCGAGGCCGCCAGGTTGGGCTTCACCTCCGCGATCGTTCCCCCCGGAGTGACCGCCGTGCCCGCGGGACTGCGCGCGGTCCCGGCGGACGATATCGGTGCGGCATTGCGGGTGCTGCGGGAGATCGCGCAGAATAACGGCCGATCCTAGGAGGGGCACCATGGCCGTGAAAACGGGTGGGCGGTCGAACCGCACCGTTGTGCAACTGGCCCGGCCTACCCTGCGCGAGACCATCGCCCGCCTCGCACCCGGGACCGCACTGCGCGACGGGCTCGAGCGCATCCTGCGCGGCCGCACCGGCGCGCTGATCGTCATCGGCTACGACGACAGCGTCGAGGCGATCTGCGACGGCGGCTTCGAACTCGACGTCCGCTACGCGCCGACGCGACTGCGCGAGTTGTCCAAGATGGACGGCGCTGTGGTGCTGTCCAGCGACGGCAGCCGCATCCTGCGGGCCAACGTCCAGCTGGTACCCGACCCGTCGATCCCCACCGAGGAATCGGGCACCCGGCACCGCTCCGCGGAGCGCACCGCCATCCAGACCGGCTACCCGGTGATCTCGGTGAGTCACTCGATGAGCATCGTGACCGTCTACGTGGCCGGCGAGCGCCACGTGATCCCGGATTCGGCGACCATCCTTTCGCGCGCCAACCAGACCATCGACACCTTGGAGCGGTACAAGGCTCGCCTCGACGAGGTCAGCAGGCAGCTGTCGACGGCCGAGATCGAAGACTTCGTGACCCTGCGCGATGTGATGACGCTGGTGCAGCGGCTGGAGATGGTGCGGCGCATCAGCCTCGAAATCGACTCTTACGTAGTCGAACTCGGAACCGACGGGCGCCAGCTCAAACTGCAGCTGGAGGAACTGGTCGGCGACAACGACACCGCCCGTGAGCTGATCGTGCGTGACTACCACGCCAACCCGGACCCGCCAACCGTCGCCCAGGTGACCGCGACGCTGGAGGAGCTCGATCAGCTCTCCGACAACGAGCTGCTCGACTTCACCGTGCTGGCAAGGGTTTTCGGCTATCCGTCGACCGCCGAGGCGCAGGATTCGGCGATGAGTTCGCGCGGTTATCGCGCCATGGCGGGCATTCCGAGGTTGCAGTTCGCCCACGTCGACCTGCTGGTGCGTTCGTTCGGCTCACTGCAGGGACTGCTGGCCGCGAGCGCGACCGATCTGCAGAATGTCGAGGGCATCGGGTCGATGTGGGCGCGCCACATCCGGGAAGGCTTGTCGCAGTTGGCCGAATCGACGATCGCTGACCGACTGGCTTAACCCACCGCGGCCGGGGGCGGTGCACCCTCGGCGGGCGGCGGAGCCGGAGCGGGCGCCGCGAGCATGAACGGGACCGTCGCCGAGCGCAGATTGCCCAGTTGGACCACCAGGTTGTACGTCCCCGGCCCGATCGGTTGACGCGGCAGCGGGCAGCCCGGCGCCGAACCCATACCGGTCCAGGTCACCTCGGTCGTGACCTGCTCGCCGGGCTGGAACGTCTTGACCAGCGTCTCATTGGATGGCGCGCAGTCAAGGTTCGACCACAGCCGGGCGTTCTCCAGCGAGTAGACGTAGGCGGCCAGGACCGCGGCCCCGACATCGCGCTTGCACGCCACCAGGCCGATGTTGGTCACGACCATCGTGAACTTGGGCTGATCGCCGACGACGTACTGCGGCTGATTGGTGATGCCCTTGACGGCCAGCGTGGAGTCCGGGCAGTCGTCGCCCTCGTTGAGGACCGGCGGGGGTGTCACGGCCGCGGTGGGCGTTGGGGTCGGCGGGGGCGCGTCCTGCGGCGGGGGCTGGATCGGGGTCTTGACTTCGGGGTTTTCGCCCGGCAGCGGGGTGGGGGGTGCGGCTGCGGGCGGGGCCGGCTGCTCAGCGGCGGTGTTCTCGGTACCTGTCGTGGACTGCACGATCACGACCACCAACGTCGCGATCAGGCCGATCACGACGACCGCGATGCCCAGCGCCAGTGCTCGGCGACGCCAGTAAATCTGCGTGGGGAGTGGGCCCTGCGGTTCTAGATCCAGCACAATTCACACGGTAAGCCCAGGTCATGCCTGTTCGGCCGAGGTCGCTCGGCGTGTCGCTCCTCAGCCTTCGCCGATGTCTCCGAGATGGTCCCGCAAAACCACCCTGCCGTCGGCCAGCTGGTAGGTGAGGCCGACGATCGCGAGGTCTCCCGAGGCGACCCGTTCGGCGATCGCCGTCGAACGGGCCATCAGCTGTGCCCCTGTCTCGGTCACATGCCGGGCTTCGAACTCGTCCACCCTGTTCAATCCCTCGCGGCGGCCGGCCAGAATCGACGGCATCACGCGTTCGACGATGTCGCGCACGTAGCCGCCGGGCACCACGCCGTCATCGAGCGCCGTCAGTGATGCCTTCACCGCACCGCAGCTGTCGTGACCGAGGACCACGATCAGCGGCACGTTGAGCACCGAGACCGCGAATTCGATCGAGCCGAGGACCGCCGAATCGATGACATGACCGGCGGTGCGGACGACGAACATGTCTCCAAGGCCTTGGTCGAAGATGATCTCGGCGGCCACTCGGCTATCGCCGCAGCCGAACACAGCGGCGATAGGCTTCTGCGTCTCCGTCAGGCCGGCGCGGTGCTCGATTCCCTGGCTCGGGTGCTCCGGCTTTCCCGCGACGAAGCGCTCGTTACCCTCTTTGAGTGCTTTCCATGCGGTCACTGGGCTGGTGTTGGGCATGACCGACATTGTGCCTCAGCTGCTCGATTGGTACCGCGGGACACAGCGCGACCTGCCGTGGCGGCGACCGGGAGTCACGCCGTGGCAGATCCTGGTCAGCGAGTTCATGCTGCAGCAGACACCCGTCTCCCGCGTCGAGCCGATCTGGTTGGCGTGGATCGCGCGTTGGCCGACCCCGTCGGCGACCGCGGCGGCAGGCGCCGCCGACGTGCTGCGTGCGTGGGGCAAGCTCGGCTATCCGCGCCGCGCCAAGCGGCTGCACGAGTGCGCGACGGTGATCGCCACCGAGCACGGCGACGTGGTGCCGTCCGACGTCGAAACGCTGTTGACGCTTCCGGGCATCGGCGCATACACCGCGAGGGCCGTCGCCTGCTTCGCCTACCGTCAGCGGGTGCCCGTCGTGGACACCAACGTCCGCCGGGTGGTGGCCAGGGTGGTCCACGGCCGCGCCGATTCGCCGCCGTCGGTGCGCGACCTCGACGACGTCGCCGCACTGTTGCCCGATGGCCCTGACGCGCCTCAGTTTTCGGTCGCACTGATGGAACTCGGTGCGACGGTCTGCACGGCGCGCTCGCCCCGGTGCGGACTGTGTCCGTTGACCGCGTGCTCCTGGCGGTCCAACGGATTTCCCGAAGCGGGGAAACCGGTTCGACGGACACAGCGTTACGCAGGAACCGACCGCCAGGTGCGTGGACGACTACTGGATGTGTTGCGCGACAACGATTCTCCGGTACCCCGGGCTCAGCTCGACTTGGCCTGGCTGGCCGATACCGCACAGCGGGATCGCGCGCTGGACTCGCTACTGGTCGACGGGCTGGTCGAGCAGACGGTAGACGGGCGTTTCGCCCTTGCGGGAGAAGGTGACTAGTTAACCTGGTTTCGTGGCAGTTACCGGATCGGGGGCGCCGCGGACTCGCTACGCATCGCGTGGCGACTTGGACATCGCGTATCAGGTACTCGGCGACGGCCCTGTCGATGTGGTCTTCACGCCGGGACCCTTCATCCCGATCGACTCGATCGACGCAGAGCCGTCGATGTACCGATTCCACCGCCGGGTGGCGTCGTTCTGCAGGCTGATCAGGTTCGATCACCGCGGCATGGGAATGTCGTCGCGGATCGGATCCGACAAGATCACCCCGGCCTGCTGGGCCGAGGACGTCGTCGCCGTGATGGATGCCGTCGGCTCGGAGCAGGCAACGATTTTCGCGTCGGGATTCACTGCGATGAGCGCGCTGTTCCTGGCGGGCGACCGGCCCGAGCGGGTGTCCAAGCTGGTGATCGTCAACGGCGCCGCACGGGCGCTGTGGGCGCCGGACTACGAGGTGGGATCGCGGTCGACCGCGGCGAGTCCGTTCACGACGGTCGCGATCGAACCGGACGCCGTCGAGCGCGGATTCGACGTACTGGCCTACCTGGCACCGTCGGTGGCCGACGACGCTGGCTTCCGCACCTGGTGGGATGCCGCGGGTAACCGCGCGGCGTCGCCGAGCATGGCCCGCCGATCCAGCGCGGCGCTCGCCGAGGGCGACGTGCGCGACAAGTTGGCCTACATCACCGTGCCAACGCTGATACTGCATCGACGGGATACGGCATTCGTTTCCGCGGGCCATGGCCGATATCTGGCCGAACACATCGCGGGTGCCCGCTACGTCGAATTACCCGGCGCCGACGCGCTCTACTGGGTCGGCGACAGCGCACCGATCATCGACGAGATCGAAGAGTTCATCACGGGTTCGCGCGGCGGCGCGGAAGCCGGACGCGTCTTGACCACAATCGTATTCACCGACATCGTCGGGTCGACGCAGCGCGCGGCGGCGCTCGGCGATGACCGGTGGCATGCTCTGCTCGACAACCACGACACCCTGGTACGCCGCGAACTCGAGCGGTTTCGCGGCATCGAAGTGAACACCGTCGGCGACGGATTCGTCGCGATGTTCCCGAGCCCCAGCGCGGCCATCCAGTGCGCCTCGGCAATCGTCGACGCCATTCGGGTGCTCGGCATCGAGGTGCGCGTCGGCATCCACGCGGGCGAAGTCGAGGTGCGCGGTGACGACATCGCCGGGATGGCCGTGCACATCGGCGCGAGAGTGGCGGCGCTCGCGGGAGCCAGCGAGGTGCTGGTGTCCTCGACGGTCCGCGAGATCGTCACGGGTTCCCGTCTGAGTTTCGATGACCGCGGCGAGCACGATCTCAAGGGTGTGCCCGGCCAGTGGCGGGTCTACGCGCTCGTCCGCGCCTGAGTCGGAGGGTCAGGCGCTGGCAGCCTCGTCCTCGGTGTCGGCGCAGCAGAACCGGCGTCGGTAGTCCGACGGCGTCACCCCGATGATCCGGCGGAAGTGGTGGCGCAGCAGGGTCGCCGTTCCGAAACCGGAACGCTCAGCGATGCGGTCGACGTCGAGGTCGGTCTCCTCCAGCAGGGTGCGCGCGTAGAGCACGCGCTGATCGGTCACCCACTGCATCGGCGTGCGTCCGGTCTCCTCGACGAACCGGCGCGCGAAGGTGCGAGCCGACATATGCGCGCGCGCAGCCAAACTCGCCACGGTGTGCGGCTTGTCGAGGTTGGCCAGGATCCAATCCAAATGCGGCGCAAAGCGTTCCGAGCACCGCACCGGTATCGGTTGGTCGATGTACTGCCGTTGGCCGCCGTCGCGTTGCGGCGGCACCACCATCCGGCGCGCGATCTTATTGGTGACCTCGCTGCCGAGTTCGCGACGGACCAGGTGCAGACACGCGTCGATGCCAGCCGCGGTGCCCGCGCTGGTGATCAGGTTTCCGTCATCGACGAACAGCACGTTGCGGTCGACCTTGGCGGTCGGATACTGGCGGGCCAACTCGTCGGCATGCATCCAGTGCGTGGTGCACGGCCGGCCGTCGAGCAGTCCGGCGGCGCCAGCGACGAAGGCTCCCGAGCACACCGTGAGGATGATCGACCCGGAGTCCGCGGCGGCCCGCACGGCGTCCAGCGCCTGGGGCAGATAGTCCGAACCACCGATCGCAGGGATCGCCACCAGGTCGGCGCCAACCAGGTCATCGAGTCCGTGGTCAGGGATGAGGGTCGCGCCGACGGACGTCCGCAACGGCTTGCCGGGCTCGGGCCCGCACACCTTGAAGTCGAAGTTCGGCACCCCGTCCGCGGACCTGTCGATTCCGAAGACCTCGCAGATGACGCCGAACTCGAAAATCGCTAGACCATCCAGCACCAGCGCCGATACGCTCGTTATTGCCATGGCAGCATTTTATCGCAAGGTGTCCTTCCTGCCACTGTTGGCTGGATCTTTATCAGCGGAGCATTACTGCCATGACCACTGCATTCACTTTCCTGATCCTGATTTCCCCCGTTGTGGTGGCAACGGCCGTCAGCTGGGCCGCCCACCGCAACGGCGCGCTACGACTGCGGCTCGACCAGTTCCGGCTGGCCGGCCCCATGTCGGGACGCTTTTTCGACGACGACCGCGATGCCATCCGCGTCGACCACGACGCCCAAGCCGTACGCACGCGATTCGAACAGCAGCCGCACTGGCCGGTCTCAGGCGCGCTGAGCGAGGGTCGCTAGGAACGACTCGACCGCGTCTTGGTAGACCTGCGGCGCATCGTCGTGGATGAGGTGACCGGCGGCGGGCACGTGCAGATACGTGGTTCGGTAGCCCGTTTCAGCCATTTTGCGCATCTGTCCTTCGGGTGTGACGGAGTTGCCGGCCTCCATCAGCAGTGCGGGCACCCGCACTCGCGACCACTGTTCCCAGTAGTCGCGGGTGCCCCATTCGGCGGCGATCTCGATCCAGGTCTTCGTGTGTCCGTGCAGTCGCCAGCCCGTCGCGGTGCGGTCGAACGCCTCGAGGAAGTACTGCCCGGCGACCGGGCCGAACTCGTCGTAAACCCTTTGCGCCGAGTCGAATTCGATTGGCAGTGCATGCAGCCAGGGTTCCCACGGGCCGGTGGTGCGACCGCGAAAGTCGGGCGCCATGTCCTCGACGACGAGCGCACGCACCAGCTCCGGCCGGCTGGCCGCCAGGCACCACGAGTGCAGCGCACCCATCGAGTGACCCACCATGACGGCCGGGGACTCCAGCATCTCGACGGCCGCGCCGAGGTCCGCGACGAATCGTTCGGTGCTGATCGGATACGGATCGGCCACGTGGCGGCCCCGGTGCCACGGCGCGTCGTAGGTATACACCGCACCGAGCCGGGTGAGCCACGGCAGCTGCCGCGACCAGGTGCTGCCCCGGCCCATCAGGCCATGGACCAGCACTAGCGGCTCGCCCTGTCCGCCGCGGGCGGTCAGGCCGCTTTCGGCCGACGGCTGCATGCCGCAATGATGCCTTCAAGTCATGCCGTCGAATGGCCAGCGGCCCGTTCGGTAGCCTGAACCGCATGCCTGTGGTGAAGATCAACGCAATCGAAGTACCGCCCAACGCGGGTCCCGAGCTGGAGAAACGGTTCGCCCACCGCGCGCACGCCGTTGACAACCAGCCCGGATTCCTGGGCTTTCAACTGCTGCGCCCCGTCAAGGGCGAGGACCGCTACTTCGTGGTGACCCAGTGGGAGTCCGAAGAGGCGTTCCAGGCGTGGGCGACGGGTCCCGCCATCGAGGCGCACAAGGGACAGTCAGCCAACCCCGTGGCCACCGGCGCATCGCTGCTGGAGTTCGAGGTTGTCCTGGACGTTGCGGGCCAGAAGGCGTAGCGCGCACCGCGCGACGCGCCTGCTGGTTGCCGTCGCGGCGGTGGTCGCGCTCGCGAGCGGCTGTACCAACAGCGCAACTCCGGTCCCGGCGGCCGACGCCACGTATGGCGTGCCGATCGAGATCAACACCCCACAGGGCCTGCGCGCCAAGCAGACCCTCGACATGCTCAACTCCGAGTGGCCCATCGGAACGGTCGGGGTGCGCACGCTGGCGGCCCCCGAACAGGTCAACGGAGTCACGTCCGCAATGGGCAACCTGTGGTTGGACCGCCCGATCACGGTCGCGGGCATCGACATCGGGGCAGGCGAGGCGACACTGCACGTCCTGACGTCCTACGGCGTGGGGCAGGACATCGAACTTCGCACCAACGCCGAAGGCCTCGTCGACCGCTTCGAGGTGAGGCTGCAGGAGCCGGCGATCAAGACCTGGAGCGACATCGACACCGAGCTGGCGAAGACGGGCGCGCGGTATTCGTACCAGGTGTCGAGGGTCGACGACGGTAAGTGTTCGACCGTCGCGGGTGCGAACACCGAGCTTTCGCTACCGCTGGCGTCGATCTTCAAACTCTATGTGCTGCTGGCGGTTGCGGACGCGGTCAAGGCCGGCACCCTCGACTGGGACGACCAGCTCACGATCACCGAGGAGGCGAAAGCCGTCGGATCCGCGCGTCTCGAGGAGCTTCCGCCCGGCGCACACGTCTCGGTTCGCAAGGCGGCACAGGAGATGATCTCCGCGAGCGACAACATGGCGACCGACCTGCTGATCGCGCGGCTGGGCCCGGGCGCCGTCGAGCGCGCCCTGGTAGCGGCGGGCCATCACGACCCGGCGAGTATGACCCCGTTTCCGACCATGCACGAGTTGTTCTCGATCGGCTGGGGCAAGCCGGACCTTCGCGAGCAGTGGAAGCATGCGGCGCCGCAGGTGCGCGCGCAGCTGCTGGAGCAGACGAATTCCCGTCCGTACGAACCGGATCCAGTGCGCACCAACACCCCGGCATCGGAGTTCGGCGCCGAGTGGTACGGCAGCGCCTCCGACATCTGTCGCGTACATGCGGCGTTGCAGGCTGCGGCTGTCGACGAGGCCGCCCCGGTGCGCGACATACTCTCCGCTATCCCCGGTATCTCGCTGGACGAGTCGAAGTGGCCCTATATCGGCGCGAAGGGCGGAAATCTGCCGGGGGACTTGACATTCAGTTGGTACGCCGTCGACCCCACGGGCCAACCCTGGGTGGTCAGCTTTCAGTTGAACTGGCCGCGCTTTCGCAGTCAGACCGCTGCGGGCTGGCTGTTGTCGGTTGCGCGGCGGACCTTCGATCTGATCCCGGTGGCTACCTAGCGGTTCAATCGCAGCGACCACGCGTGGCCGCGGAAGTGCATCACCGTCCGGCTCACCGGTTCGATATCAATGCGCCAGAACGACTTCGGCGGTGCATCGAGGGCGATCACAATCGCGGCGCGGATCACTGCCGGATGCGTGACGGCGACCAATCTGGCCCGGCGCGCCGTGAGCGAATCCATCCAGCCGCGGACCCGGTCGATCAGATCGACCACGGACTCGCCGCCGTGCGGTGCGCGCGTCGGCTCCGTCAGCCAGATCGCCAACTCGGCGGAGTCCACTCCGCCGAGCACATCGCCGCGCCAGCGGCCGCAGTCGAGGTCCGCCAGCCGGGTGTCGACGACGGCGTGCAGACCGAGTAGTTCCGCGGTCTGCCGGGTGCGCTTCTCGGGTCCGCAGTAGACGCGCTCGGTGACCCCGAGTTCGATCGAGGCGTCGACCTGGCGGTGGCCGACCGAGTTCAGGGGCTCGTCGGTGGGGAAGCGTCCGGCTGCCATCGCATCCGTCATGGCATGCGATACGAGTGTCAGCCGGACGACCTCACTCACCGGCGCCTCACGCCGCGATGCGCTCCTGCCGGTTCTCGCCGAGCAGTTTCGCCGCCATCGCACCGAAGGCCAGGCCGATCGTCGCGTAGATGACGACCTGGTTCCCCAGTGCGAACAGCCGGAAGTCGTAGAGGACATCCGCGGGGAAGCCCTCGTAGACGATGGTGCCTGCGTCGTCGAGCAGCGGTCCTGGGGTCTCGTCGATGGTCGGGAGCACCAGCATCAGGACGGCTGTGGCGGCGAGGTACGAACCCGCGGCCACCAGCGCCGCGTTCCACGCGCCGAGCCTGTCGTTGAGCCGTCTGCCGAGATACACCGCGGCGACCAACAGCGCCGCCGACAGCGCCACCATCAACAGATACAGCATCGTGCGCTGCCGGATGGTCTCGTCGAGGCTGAGCGCCGGCGGGCTGGGCGGGTACTTCAGCGAAGGAACGATGAAGAGGCTCAGCAGCATTCCGGCCGCGACGTACAGCGACAGCAGGCGCGCCGAGACGGCTCCGACCCGGCCGTAGGCCACAGCGAACACCACCGCGAACAGCGCCCCGATCGCGACGCTGAAGAGCAGTACGCCAAGTCCCATCCCGATGTTCATCTGGACGGCCCGCGTGAATCCTTCGAAGGCGCCGTCACCGCCGTGGTGATGGGCGGCCGCCGGCCCCGACAACGCCTCACGCGCCGCGCCGATGCCGTCCTCGTAATCGATGGCCTTCTCGATCGTCGGCTCGATGAAGATCCGGCAGAAAATGAACGAAAGCACTCCGGCAAGGGCGCCGGCCAGCAGGCCGCGCCAAATGATCTGCTTCTCCATGTGCCGGCGTCAGTGACAGGGGAAGCCGAGCAGGTGCCTGGCGTCGTGCACGAACTCGTGGACGACGGTGTTGCTGCCGAACACCGACGTCGCGCCCTGATCCATCCCGATGAAGTACATGACCAGCAGGGCGAAGAACGCGGTGAGCGTCAGCCAGACCGCCGCTTTGGTGGCCGAGAAGTCAATGGGTCGGGCCTGAGATGTCAGGGTCTTGCGGGCCTCTGGAGAGGTCATTGATCAGGATCCTTCCCGGGATTGCGCGTCCCAGCTTCAGGTGTTGGCGACTGACGTCGGGTCTGACTTCACACAGTGGCGCGACCGTTCTGGATTCTCACCAGATTCCTTCGTCCGTCGATTACATCAGCATCCTAAGCAGACGGTCCAGCATTCGGCGAGCGGACCTACAACGACAGCGAAACAAAGGCCCCGAGACCGTGATGGTCCCGGGGCCTCCGCTGTCCTTCGATTTACTCGACCGTGGTCGCTCCTGCGGCGCCGGCCTGAGCCAGGTCCGGCTCTTCCACCGGGGCCGGCTTCTTGGAGCCGGTGAAGGTGAAGACGGCATCCTCGCCCGCACCCTCGCCGTCCCAGTTGTCGACGTCGACGGTGACCAGCTGGCCGGGACCGACCTCCTCGAAGAGGATCTTCTCGGACAGCTGGTCCTCGATCTCGCGCTGGATGGTGCGCCGCAACGGCCGCGCACCGAGCACGGGGTCGAAGCCGCGCTTGGCCAACAGGGCCTTGGCCTTGTCGGTCAGCACCATGTCCATGTCCTTGCCCTTGAGCTGCTTCTGCACCCGGCCGATCATCAGGTCGACCATCTGGATGATCTCGTCGCGAGTCAGCTGGTGGAAGACGATGATGTCGTCGATGCGGTTGAGAAACTCCGGGCGGAAGTGCTTCTTCAGCTCGTCGTTGACCTTCTGCTTCATCCGCTCGTAGTTGTTCTCGCCGCCACCCTGGCTGAAGCCGAGGCCGACCGCCTTGCTGATGTCGGACGTGCCCAGGTTCGAGGTGAAGATCAGCACGGTGTTCTTGAAGTCGACCGTGCGACCCTGAC
>JBIQHU010000096.1:0-22000 GCA_044508395.1 Mycobacterium sp.
TCCATCACACCAGCTCGATCGACCGTTTCGCCAGGCCCATCCAATAGCCGTCGATGACCTGGCGGGGCGCCTGCTCGGGGTCGCCGGAGGCGCCGAGCGCGACGAACAGCGGCGCGAAGTGCTCGATCGTCGGATGGGCGTACGACCGTCAGCGGCGCGGCCTCCCAGTGCGCGGACACGACGAGGATCGCCTTCGGTACCGGAATGCGGGCAGCCCATGCGGCGAGCTGCGACACCCAGAGTTCGTCGTCGACGAGCGGTGGCGCGCCGTGGCTGAGATACAGCACCGGTGTCATGGTTACAGCGTCCCACTATCACGGCTAAGGTTCTGACTCATGAGTCAGACAGTGCGCGGTGTGATTTCGCGGAAGAAGGGTGAGCCGGTCGAGGTGGTGGATGTCGTCATCCCGAACCCGGGACCGGGCGAAGTGGTCGTCGACATCCAGGCGTGCGGTGTCTGCCATACCGACCTGACCTACCGCGAGGGTGGGATCAACGACGAGTTCCCGTTCCTGCTGGGCCATGAAGCCGCGGGCATCGTCGAATCGGTCGGTGACGGTGTCACGCATGTGGAACCGGGCGATTTCGTGATCCTCAACTGGCGCGCGGTGTGCGGCGAGTGCCGGGCCTGCAGACGCGGCCGCCCACACCTGTGCTTCAGCACGTTCAACGCCGACCAGAAGATGACGCTGACCGACGGCACCGAGCTGACTCCCGCGCTGGGCATCGGTGCGTTCGTCGACAAGACGCTGGTGCACGAGGGACAGTGCACGAAGGTCGATCCCGCCGCCGATCCCGCCGTCGCCGGGCTGCTCGGTTGCGGCCTCATGGCCGGCATCGGTGCGGCGATCAACACCGGCGCGGTCAACCGCGACGACACCGTCGCGGTGATCGGTTGCGGCGGAGTGGGTGACGCGGCGATCGCGGGTTCGGCGCTGGTGGGCGCCAAGCGGATCATCGCGGTGGACACCGACAACAAGAAGCTGGACTGGGCGCGCGGTTTCGGTGCGACGCACACGATCAACGCCCGCGAACTCGATCCGGTAAAGACCATCCAGGACCTGACCGACGGCAACGGGGCCGACGTGGTGATCGATGCGGTGGGGCGGCCGGAGACCTGGAAGCAGGCGTTCTACGCCCGCGATCTCGCTGGAACCGTTGTGCTGGTAGGTGTTCCGACCCCGGACATGACGCTGGAAATGCCGCTGGTCGACTTCTTCTCCCGCGGCGGGGCGCTGAAGTCGTCGTGGTACGGCGACTGCCTGCCCGAGCGCGACTTCCCCACCCTGATCAGCCTCTACCTGCAGGGCCGGCTGCCGCTGGACAAGTTCGTCTCCGAGCGCATCGGTCTCGACGACATCGAGGATGCCTTCCACAAGATGCATGCCGGCGAGGTACTGCGCTCGGTGGTGGTGTGGGGCCGATGAGCGCTTGCGCGAAGAGAGGACAGATATGAACGGCGGACCGATTCAGCGCGTCGTCACCCATGGCACGTTCGAACTCGACGGTGGCAGTTGGGAAGTCGACAACAACATCTGGATCGTCGGCGACGAGAAGGACGTCGTGGTCTTCGACGCCGCCCACGACGCCGGACCGATCGTGATGGCCGTCGGCGGCCGCAACGTCGTCGCGGTGGTGTGCACCCACGGGCACAACGATCACATCACCGTCGCCCCCGAACTCTCGAAGGCGCTCGACGCCCCAGTGCTGCTCCATCCGGCCGACGACGTGCTGTGGCGAATGACGCATCCCGACAAGGACTTTCGGACTGTCGACGACGGCGAAACACTGCAAGTCGGGGGCATCGAACTGCATGCCCTGCACACCCCGGGGCATTCGCCCGGCTCGGTGTGTTGGCATGCGCCCGAACTGAACGCGGTCTTCAGCGGCGACACGCTGTTCCAGGG
Source organism: Mycobacterium sp. (assembly GCA_044508395.1). Lineage (GTDB taxonomy): Bacteria > Actinomycetota > Actinomycetes > Mycobacteriales > Mycobacteriaceae > Mycobacterium. Next base: position 1,908 of record JBIQHU010000096.1, read on the forward strand.
CGGCCCAGGAGCGACCGGACGGTCCTACTCCGACTTCCCCACCATCCTCGCCTCGATCTCCGAGCGGCTCGGAAAGCTACCGGGCGACACGGTGGTCTACACCGGGCACGGCGACAGCACCACGATCGGCGATGAGTTGGTGCATTACGACGACTGGGTGAAGCGCGGCAGCTGAGCTGCCAATCAAGCACCGCAGCTGAGCTGCCAATCAAGCGGGGCAGTTAGCTGTCGAGGATGCGGCGCTTCTCGGCGTTGTACTCCTCTTCGGTCAGCGCCCCTGAGTCGCGCAGCGCGGTCAACTGCCGGATCTGCTCCAGCCGAACACCCTGATCGGTCGGCGTGTAGCTCGAGGAGGGATCGGGCGCGGCACTCGACAGCGACGGCTCGGTCGTCACGAGCTCATCCGGTTCGAGCAGTCGCGCCTTTTTGCTCGCACGCAGCGACCACGTGATCGCAGCGAACAACTCCAGCAGACCGAGCGCAAAGAGACCCCCGAACAACCACACGAGCCAGCCATGCGAGCTGTCGCGCCCGAACGCCAGCCTCGGCGAGATGTACCCGTCGGCGGCGCCGTCGACTTTGACGTCATAGGTCCCTGGTTGCGCGATCTGCGCAGTCCAGATACGCACGTGCACATCGCTGTTGACCGACGTCGTCCCGCCGATACTTTCGGTGACCGTCGGGTCTGGAAGGCCCCCGGCCGGGGTGATACTGAAACTCAGCTCCGGGATCGGAAATCCGCTCGTCGGCGTGCCGGTGGTCACGGTGTGGAAGCTGACGGTCATCTCGCCCGCGGGCAGCTCGAGGCTCGCCGAGCCGGGGATGGGGACTTCACCGTACGCGTCGTACTCGTCGAGCACGAACGCATTGAGAATGAGCACGGCGACGAATCCGATGATCGACGCGACCAAGGTGAGGATGGAAACCACGATCGCGATCCGCGGCGCGAGCCTCATGGCCGCAGTCTGTCATGCCGTGGGCGAAAAAGTCTGCTAGACCTTGCTTTTGTTACGTCGGGGTGTACTACGGCGGGGATTATCACGCGGGGGTCTGCGCCGCGGCGCCGATCAGCCACGTCTGCAAACCGATACGGAGCCCATCAGCGAATCGCTGCCCCGGATCGGGCAGTCCGATCGCCGCGATCGCTGCCCGCACCGGCTCGGTGGGCACCGAGAACGGATACCCGCCGGCAACGAGCAGCATGACCCCTTCGGCGAAGAAGGCGGTGAACTCCGCAGGCAGCCACGGCAGGTGCCGGCCCACCAGTTCGGCCAGTGCACCCACCCGCTGCATCGCCCTGGCCTTGAAATCGAGGGCGAAGTCATGCGAGATGTTGCGCTCCAGCACCGAAGCCATCGACCCCAGCAGCTCACCGAACAACGGGCGCACCAACACCGAATCCGCAATCACCGTCGCGACCCGAATCTCGGTGGCGTACCCCGGTTTTCTGCTGCGAGGCCGACCCAGAAGTTCCTCGATGTCGCTGAGCCACGCCGCAAACTCCTCGTCGAGTACCTCGAGGAAGATTGCCTCGCGGCTGTCGAAATAGCGCAGGACGTTCGACTTCGCCAGGCCGACCCGATCCGAGAGATCCCGCAGGCTGATGTCCCCGACGTTCTTCTCGGCGAGCATGTCGCGGGCGACGGACATGATCGCCGAGCGCCGGGCCGCCATCTGCTCAGGCCGACGAGCGCGTTGAAAGGACGTCACAAGGTCTCGAGACTATCAGACCAATGGGCTCTTGTTATCAGAACGATGGTCCGTTATTGTTCGGCTATCCATCCGACATGAAGGAGAAACCCATGGTCCGTGTGCGCGAAGTGACGGTGCCCGACCAGTCCGGCAAGCTCGCGGTCGTCACCGGCGCCAACTCTGGTCTGGGTCTCGGCATCGCGACCCGCTTGGCCGCCGCTGGTGCCGACGTCGTCATGGCGATCCGCAACCGCGCGAAGGGCGAAGAGGCGGTCGCGCAGATCCGCGCGACCGTGCCCGACGCGAAGCTGACCATCAAGTCGCTCGACCTGTCGTCGCTGGCCAGCGTCAAGGCGCTCGGCGACGAGCTCAACGCCGAGGGCCGACCAATCGACCTGCTGGTCAACAACGCAGGCATCATGCAGCCCCCGCAGCGGGAGGCGACCGCCGACGGATTCGAGTTGCAGTTCGGCTGCAACCATCTGGGTCACTTCGCACTCACCGGCCACCTGCTGCCGCTGCTGCGCGCCGAGGGCGGCGCCCGGGTGACGACGTTGAGCAGCTCCGCCGCGCGCCTGGGCGGTATCAACTTCGACGACCTGCAGTGGGAGAAGCGCTACAACGCGACCGGGGCGTACGCCCAGTCCAAGTCCGCCAACCTGATGTTCGCCATCGAGCTGGACCGCAGGAGCAAGCGGGGCGGGTGGGGCATCGTCTCCAACGCCGCACACCCCGGTCTGTGCAAGACGAACCTGCAGCTGAGCGGCCCCTCGCACGGTCAGGCCAACCCCACCCTGCTCGAGCGCTTCTACCGGATCAGCCGACAGGTCACTCCGTTCATGTGGCAGGAGATCGACGAGGGCATCCTGCCTGCTCTGTACGGCGCGACGGCCCCCGACGCACAGGGCGGTGCGTTCTATGGACCGCGCGGATTCCTCGAGTTGGCCGGCGGCGGCGTCACCGACGCGAAGATCCTCGCGCGCGCCAGCAACGAGGCCGACGGACGCCGGCTCTGGGAGATCTCCGAGCAGCTGACCTCGGTAACCTATCCGGCATAGGGACGGTTACGGTCGTAGGTGACACCTCGTCACCCGCACGGTCACCCGCACATCTTGGAGGTCGCGATGCCGGAGTCAAGCATCGTCGTGCGACCTGAGCCCACCACCAGCGGGACCTACACCGCCAGCTCCCGGCTTCAGGCGGCGGGCTTGACCGGCGCGTTGACGATCTTCAAAGAGGCGGCCTCCGTCGTCCCGCTGCCGACCCCGCCCAATCCGATCGTCATCGCCGACTACGGAGCAGCGACCGCCCACAACTCGCTGCTGCCCATCTGCGCGGCAATCGCCGTGCTGCGCAAGCGAACCCGCAATGACCATTCGATCTATGTGGCGCACACCGATGTGCCGGAGAACGACTTCACGGCGATGTTCCGGACCCTGGCGGAGGATCCGGACAGCTACCTCGCCAGGGATCCGGCGTCCTTCGCCTCGGCGGTCGGACGCTCGTTCTACGAGCAGATCCTGCCGTCGAGCAGTGTGAACCTGGGCTGGAGTTCGTGGGCCATCCAGTGGTTGAGCCGGGTGCCGTCACCGATACCCGACCACATCCAGGTCGCCTACAGCGCTGACGAGGCGGTGCGGGCCAAATACGCGAAGCAGGCCGCGCACGACTGGCACGAGTTCATCGCATTCCGCGGCAGAGAACTCGCTCCGGGCGGCCGCCTGGTGGTGATGACGATGGCGGTCGACGACGACGGCGAGTTCGGCTACCGCCCGATGTTCGCCGCCCTGCTCGACGCGCTCGACGAACTAAAGGGGGCAGGGCTCATCACCGCCGAGGAGATTCACCGGATGTGCATCCCGGTGGTCGGACGCAAAGCCTCGGACTTCTTCACGCCGTTCGCACCGTCGGGCCGTTTCGAACAACTCGAGATCGACCACCTCGAGGTGTTCAACGCCGAGGACAGGTTCTGGTCGCAGTACAAAGTCGACCGCGACGAAAAGGTTTTCGGCGCGCAGTGGGCGTCCTTCGTGCGCGCGTCAGTGTTCCCGACGCTGACGACCGCGCTCGAGGGCGGCATCGGCGACCCCCGCGCCACGCAGTTCCGAGATCGGCTCGAGACCGGCGTTGCCGAGCGGCTGGCGGCCGCACCCGAACAGATGCAGATCCCGCTTGCGCATCTGGTGTTGATCAAGCGGCGCAGGAACCGCTAACCGGCCATCCGCTCACGAAATGTGTTGCGGTAGTTCAGCGGTGCCACTCCGGTGAGCCTCCGGAACTGTTCGCGGAAATTGGCCGGTGAGGTGAATCCGACTTCGCGGCCGACCCGTTCGACGCCGTAAGCGGTGCTCTCCAACAGCTGCTGCGCGTGCCGGACCCGCACTCCGGTCAACCATTGCATCGGCGTCTGTCCCGTCTCGGCCTGGAAGCGCCGGTTCAGGGTTCGCACGCTCACCGCGGCTCGGGCCGCGATGTCGTGCAACGTCAGATCCCGGTGCGCCTCCTGTTCGATCCATGCGAGCACGTCGTCCAATTCGGTGCGCTCGGCAATGTTCTTGACAGCGGCCCGATTTCGGAGGATGAACTGCGCCTGTCCCCCGCTGCGGTGCAGTGGCGCGACAGCGAGTCGGGACGCGTCGGCGGCCACCGCGGCGCCGTAGTCGCGGGCGATCATGTGCAGGCACAGATCCAACCCAGCCGATGCGCCCGCCGACGTCAGCACCTGACCCTCGTCGACGTAGAGAACGTCGGGGTCGAGATCGACAGCGGGAAAGCGGGCACGGAACAGCTCGGTGGCGACCCAGTGTGTCGTCGCACGCTTGCCGTTGAGCAATCCGGCGGTCGCCAGCGCGAACGCACCCGTGCAGATCGATGCGACCCGCGTCCCGCGGACGTGGGCGGCCCGCAGAGCGGCCAGCACCTCATCGGGTGCGTCCACCGACACGTCGTTGACGCCGGGAACGACGACGGTGTCCGCCTCGGCGAGGGCCGCCAGACCGTGGTTTGTAGCGATACGCATCGGACCCGCGGACACCTCCGGCTCGGACCCGCACACCACGACGCGGTATCCCGGTGCACCAGAAGGCAATCGGACCCGGCCGAACGCCTCGATGGGGGTGCCCACATCGAACGCGATGGAGTCGGGAAGCGCGAGGACTGCGATGACGTGCATGCCCAGACCGTACCGGACGTGCTGGCAATATTTCAGCGATATATGGCGATCTTGCCACTAGCTGGCGCGTCATGTCCCAGAGACGATGACGGTGTGTACGCCCAGATCGTGTTGTTCGACGGGTTCGACCCGCTCGACGCCACCGCCCCATTCGAGGTGCTCGCCGCCGGCAGCGATGCGGCCGGAGGTGACCTACAGGTCGAATTCGTGTCGGCCGAGGGACCGAGGGCGGTGGTGAGCGGAACCTTGGGAATGGCGTTGCACGCCACCGCCGAACTCGACCCGGCGAAGCCCGGTTTCATTGTCGTGCCGGGCGCATCGGGCCCGCTCGAGGGCGATCCCGACGAGGTCGACACCATCCCCGTGCTACTCGCGCGGTTTGCCCAGTCTGCCGCGATTCCCTTGCTGCGCAAGGCGATGGACAACCCCGACGTCACGATCGCCACCGTGTGCGGCGGTGGACTCGCGCTGGCGATGGCCGGCCTGCTGGAGGGGCGCAACGCCGTCACACACCACCTCGGCATGGATCTGCTCGAGGCCACCGGCGCCACCGCGGTGCACGCACGCGTCGTCGACGACGGTGATCTCGTCACGTCGGCAGCGGTCACCTCCGGACTGGACCTTGCGTTGCACCTGCTCGACCGCACCTACGGAGCGCAGGTCGCCCTCGCGGTTGAGGACCTCTTCGCCTACGAACGACGCGGGACGGTGTGGACGCGATGAACATCCTCGGAGACTGGGACGTCACGATCAAGACGCCGATCGGGTCGCTCGCGGTTCGCTATTCGTTCACCGAGCGCGACGGCACACTCGCAGGCACGGCGACCGGCAAGGGTGAGACGGTACCGCTGCGCGACATCGTCGTCGACGGGCAACGGGTTACATGGCGTCAATCGGTGACCAAGCCTATGCGGCTCAACCTCGAATTCGACGTGGTGGCCGCTGGTGACCGGCTCACCGGATACTCCCGCGCCGGCCGCCTGCCGCGGTCCGCGGTGACTGGCGAGCGCCGCCGCTAGGGCGCCATCTCGTAGGCACCGTCGTAGGCCTTGATCCGCTCCCAGATCCGGTGAAACCGCGCGGGGTCGGGCACCGGCTTACGAATAGCGCTCAGCGCCCAGTCCTGTTGTGCCGTCGTCGCGGTCGGCTTACCGTGCAGCGCAACGGCGTACGTGTTGAAGTCGCGGACCTGGAAGTCGAAGATCTGGTCCAACATGTCGGAGTCCAACCCGGTCAGCGCCGCCTGCTCCAGAATCAGCTGGCCGTACACGATCAGCGAGAACAGGTGCCCCACGGTCAGCAGGAAATCCAAGTCCTTCTGCTGCTCGGCGTCGGGCGCAGCGGTCAGCAGGAAATCCCGAAACGCTGTGGCCTGGTCGTAGAACACCGCGACATTCGGGATGCCGACATGCTCCTCGTAGATCGGCGTCCAGTCGGCGAACTGCACCTTGCCCGCGCCGCGGGTCGGGCCCTGGTTCCAGAAGAAGGTGTCGTCCGCAGCGTCATTGCGCATCGGAATCGCCGGGTGCTCCTTGGGATTGATCATGTAGTTCGGCATGAACTTCAGCACCAGCCCGACGTTCACATGAACCGTGCCCTCCAGTCGCGGCAGGGTGCCGATGAGCTGTGCGACCTCGCGGAACATCGTGTTCTTCTCGTACCCCTTAGCGGCGATCACGTCGTGCAGTGACCGCAGCACGGTCTCACCCTCCATCGTGACTTTGGCCTTGGTCATCGGGTTGAACAGCAGATAGCGCCGATCCTCGAGGCTCGCGGACCGGAAGTAGTCGACCGAGCGCTGGCTGAAGAGTTTCATCGCGATCAGGCGCGAGTACGCGTCGACGAAATTTGTTCGTACGTGCGTGAAATCGGTGACGGGGTTGCCGTACAGGATGCGGTTCTGCGCGTGCGTGATCGCCTCGTAGAACGCGTGCTCGGCCATGCCGATCGAACACGAGCACAGGTTGAACTTCCCGACGTTGACCGTATTCAGTGCCGCGGCAAAGGCTTCCACGCCGGTGTGCAGGATGTCCTCCTCCCGCACCGGGTAGTTCTCCAGCCGGAAGGTGCTGACGTAGATCTGCATGTGTACGACGTTGTCGATCAGGTGGTAGTCGTCGTGTTGGCTGTCGGCGACGAACCACACATAAGCGTCCTCGCCCTCGATGTCCCCACGCCGTCCGAACACCGACACCATGCTGGCCACGTTGCCGTTGCCGATGTAGTACTTCTCCCCCGTAGCCCGGTACAGGATGCCGTTGGCGCGGTCCTCCTCGCTCGCGGGCGTCAGGACCATGTCGGTGTTGTAGACGTCGGCACCACGGCTGCGCTCGGACAGCCCGAACGCCATCACTTCGCCGTTCTCCAGGTCGTCGGCGGCCCTCAGCTTGGCGTCCTTGTTCTCGCTCTGCCAGATCGGCCCCAGCCCGAGGATCGTGACCTGCTCGGTGTACCAGTAGGTCAACCCGTAGAACCCGAGGATCTCCGACAGCGCGGCGTTGCGCGCCGCGTCCCAGCGCTTGTCCGGGTTTCCTCCGGCGAACTCCGATGGCGTCAGAAACGTCGCGAACAGTTTCTCGCGCTTGACGAAGTCGACGAAGTCGCTGGGCCACACCGCCGCCAGGTCGTCATCGAGGAGGCGCTTCTTGCCCTGACCTTCGAACCAGTCGATGGTGGCGCGCAACAACCGCCGCGTTTCGGCGTCGAATTGCGGCGGGTCGTAGGTCTTGGGGTCGAACAGCAAGCCGTCGGTCTGCGTCATGGCGGCCAGCCTAGGGCTGCCGTCGGCGCTACGGCGCGGGTTGAGGAGGCTGGATCGGGTTCGGGACGAAGGGCAGCCCGGGAATGGTTTCGTAGGGCAGCGTCGGGATGACCGGCGGTGGCTGCGTCGTCGCCGGCGGTGGCTGCGTGGTCGTCGGGGGTGGCGGCTCCGTGGTGGTCGGCGGCGGCGGTTCCGTCGTCGGCGGCGGCGTGGTCGCCGGCGGCTGCGTGGTCGTCGGCGGGGCGGTGACGGTCTCGGTCACCGGTGGCGGCGGCGCCTCCTGGGTGCCGGTCTGCGGCAGTGGGGCCTGTGTTTCCTGCGGCGGCGGTGACGGCTCGCTGGTGGCCGGCGGCGGAGTGGTTGCCGTGGTCGACGCCGGAGCGGGCGACGATTCGTCGGAGCGCGTGACGTACAGCGCGGCCGCCAACGCGATCAGCAGCACGACCACGGCCGCAGCCAGCGCCACAGCGGGTCGGCGGTACCACGGCACCGGCGTCGCCGCGCGCTCGTCGTCATGCGGGTCCCGCTGGAACTCGATCTGCGGCCGGACATCGCCGGTAGGAGCGGCGGGCGAGTCGTAGTCGTACGGATCGGTCGGCGCCACGTCGGGAAGGTCGACGGCGTCCGACCACGCCAACGCACCGAACGACCCCGACGGTGCCATCTCCTCGGGCGGTGCCACCTCCGGCGCCATCAGCGTCGCGTCGGCCGCCGCAGCCGCCGGTGCGGCCGCGGCCATCGACGTCTGGCCCTCCTCGACGGTCCCGCGCACGGCCGCGATGCCGCCACCGATCGCCGCGGTCAACTCGGGATGAGCGGTCGTGATGACCGGTACCCGGAAGTGTTCGGACAACGTCGTCGTGATTAGCGGGATCCGCGCTCCACCGCCGGCCGAAGCAATAGCCGCCAGTTCGCGAACGCCGTTGCGCTCCAACGTTTCCTGCAGCACTCCGGCGAAATCGGTGACGGGTTGCCGTACCGCATCGTCGAGTTCGGTGCGCGTCAGCCGCACCTCGCCGCGATGCCCCGGCACGTCGACCATCAGCGAGGTGACACTCGCAGTGGACAGCCGTTCCTTGGCACCGCGGCACTGCATCCGCAGATGCGTCAGCGATCCGATCGCCGATGTGTCTGACATGTCGATGGCCCCCGCGGCCGACAGGTCGTTGAGCACGTGGGTGAGCAGTGCCTGGTCGACGAGATCGCCGCAGAGATCACCGTGGCGAAGGGTCGGGGCCAGCGGCGCGTAACCGGTATCGGCGTCGACCAGCGTGATGCTGGTACCGGTGCCGCCGAAGTCGCACAGCGCGAGGACGCCCCGCGTCGGCAGGCCTGGCTCATCCTGCAGGGCCGTCAGTGCCGCCGTCGCGTCCGAGACCACAGGCGCGGGGCTCGGACGCTGAAACTCCGGCACCTCGGCAAGCGCGGTGCGCAGGCCCTCGACGGCGGCCTGGCGCCAATGCGCGGGGTGTGTGACAGCGATCGGACCGTCCGGCGGCCTGCCCGCCAGCAGCGCCAGGAGCAATGCGCGCAGCGCATCGGCGAGCACACCGTCGGCGCGATGCGTCGAGCCGTCGGCCGCGACGATGCCGACCGGGTCACCGACGCGGTCGACGAAGTCGGTGAGGATCAGGCCCCGCTCGTTGAGGTTGGGGTTTTCGCTCGGCACGCCGACCTCGGGCAGCCGGTGGGGAAAGCGGGTCAGCACCGAGGTGCGCAAAAGGGCCGCGCGGCCGACGACCACCGCGGCCAGGTTGGAGGCCCCTACCGAGAGCCCTACCCCGTCAGCCATCACTCCCCGTCTCAATCAAACGCTATCGGAGATATCAATCTGATCGGGCGGCGTTCGCGTTACTCAGCGGATCGTCCCGGCACCGGGAATCAGTGGTAGATCCAGTGGAGTGACCCAGCCCGGGGACAGGTCGTTGACTGCGGGCACCGCGTTGAGCGCCCGTAGGCCAGTGGACAGGCAGCCCGCGGCGGCCGCGTCGCGCCCGGAACCGTCGGTGAACCTGAATGCGGTTTCCTGGAAGATGCTCGGCGTGCCCTCGATGTCGACGCGGTAGACGTCGTTCTGGTTGCCGGTCGGCCACTCGGGTGCGGCATCGTCACCGATCCGGTTGACGTGCTCGAGCTGGATGCGCGTCTCGCCCTTGTAGACGCCGTTGATGGTGAACCGGACGGCGGCGACGTGACCCGCCGGGATGATGCCCTTGGCCGACTTGCGCTCGTTGGGCGTCACCCACTTGTCGTAGGTCGTGGTGATCTCGTCGAGCATGATGCCCGCCGCATGCGCGATCATGGGAACCGTTCCGCCCCAAGCGAATACCAGGATGTCCGGGGTTTCGAGCATGGCCTTCTTCTCCGGCGGCCTGCCGATGCCCATCTCACGCTCGTAGTCGCCGGTGTAGTTGGTGTAGTCCAGGAGTTCGGACGCGCGCACCGTGCGGACCTCCGAGCACAGGCCCATCAGCGTCATGGGGAACAGATCGTTGGCGAAGCCAGGGTCGATGCCGGTGGTGAAGCACGACGACTCGCCCAGCTCGCAGGCCTCGGTGATGGGTTCGATCCAATTCGGCGGGTTGAGGTGCATCGTCGGCCACACCCACGGCGTCATGGCCGTCGAGCAGACGTCGATCCCGGCCCGCAGGAACCGGGTGATCAGGCCGATGTTCTCCTCAGCGTGCGCGGCGGTCGGCCCGTAATGCACCAGGGCGTCGGGTTTGAGCGCGATCAATTCGTCCACGTCGTCGGTGGCGGTCACGCCGACCTTGGTGCCAAGGCTGCAGATCTCACCGACGTCGCGCCCGACCTTGTCGGGGTTGCTGACCCCGACGCCTACCAGTTCGAACAGCGGGTGTTTGATGACCTCCGGAATGACCATCTTGCCGACGAAGCCGGTGCCGAAGATGACGATCCGCTTCTTCTGAGAATCAACAGTCACGCGCAACCTTTCGATCGGCCCCCGCCTCGTCCTCACATTAGGCATAACCCGCCGAGACCGCGTACAGGTCGCGAATCATGCCGCGGTTGAACGCGATCTCCCAGGCGGCCGCTACGGTCACCCGCGCGACGTCGCGGGCGTGGTCGCCTATCTGGCGGGCCCCGACACCGGATACATCACGGGTGCGCACTGGAACGTCGACGGCGGGTTCACGGTCTAGAGGTTGACCCGCGAGCAGACGCGAACACCCCCTTTTTCGCGGCGTTTCGGGGGTGTTCGCGTCTGCTCGCGGTGAGAATTCCCGCTACCCGCCATAGACCGAGGACTCGTCGGGCAAGTCAGAAGCAGCGGCGCAGGCCGCCCGGCTCGCAGATCAGCGGGTACTGCGTGACCGGGTTCGGCAGCGGGCCCTTGAACGACATGGTCAGCGGCGCGACGACCATGGCCGGCTGGTCGCCGCACTCACCGCCGTGGAGCACCTTCATGCTGCCAACCCAGGAATACGGGTCGAACCGGTAGACGGTCTCTTGCGGCGCCTTGCTGCCGTCGGGGCAGGTACGCCCGGCGGGGTCGTTATAGACGAACTGCCACTGATTCATGACCATCACGGCCTCGGCGGTGCCTTGGCGATTTGCCGGCGTGACCTTCAGCCGGCACGCGATCGGTAGTAACAGCGGTTCACGCAGGTCGCCGACCGTCGGTACGCAGATGGGGTAGATCTCCCAGGTCGTGGCCGCCTGACCGTCGATGTTGACGTTGTAGTAGCCCTCCGGCACACCCGGGGCCTTGACGTTGCCTTGCGCGTGGGCCGGAACCGCGAGGCCGAGGACGGCGGCCATACCGATAAGGGCTGTGGCAAGCCCCCGGATCAACCTCACGATGCGCCTCCTTCACAAGGACCTCGTCGAGTATTCCAGTGCGCAGGTGCCTCCGTAACCCCTTTCCACGTCGCTCGGCGTTTCAAGCACCGCAGCCAGCGGGTAGATGCGTTCAGGGTGATAGCGATGAGACGACTGGCGGCGTTGATCGCCGTCGTCGTCCTGTTGGCGGGGATTACCGCCTGCTCGGCGGGTGAACGGGTGGATCTCGGCGAGTCGTCGGGCAATCTGATCGCCGCGATCGCCGGCGAGCCCGACCAGCTGGACCCGCACAGGACCAGCGCGTACTTCTCGTTCGAGGTGCTCGAGAACGTCTTCGACACGCTGGTCGAACCCGACGCCAACCTCGAGATGCGCCCGGCGCTGGCCGAATCGTGGGAGGTCAGCCTCGATCAGCTCACCTGGACTTTCCACCTGCGGCCGGGCGTCACCTTTCACGACGGCAGCCCGCTCACTGCGGACGACGTCGTGTACTCGTACCGCCGCATCATCGACGAACAGCTGACCAACGCCGACAAGTTCAGCGCCGTCACCGATGTCAGCGCCCCCAACGGCGATACCGTCGTCATTCGGCTGAAGCAGCCGACACCGAATCTGTTGACCAACATCGGCGGGTTCAAAGGCATGGCGATCGTGGAGCGCCGCAATGTCGAAGGCGGTCAGATCGCCACGCACCCGATCGGCACCGGACCATTCGCGTTCAGCGGCCAAAAGAGCGGCGACTCAATCACGCTCAAGGCGAACCCGTCGTATTGGGGTGGCGCGCCCAAAGTCTCGGGCGTGACCTTCCGGTTCATCACCGAGCCGACGACCGCGCTGTCGGCACTGCAGGCCGGCGAGATCGACTGGACTGACTCGATTCCGCCGCAACGCGTGGCGCAGCTGCGCGACGACGACTCGATGAACCTCGCGGTCACCGCGAGCAACGACTACTGGTATCTGGCGCTCAACGAAGCTCGCGGGCCGTGGAACGACGTGCGGGTCCGTCAGGCGATCGCCTATGGCATCGATCGCGACGCGATCGTGGCGGCCACCAGTTACGGCACCGCCGCGGCCAACCAGCTCGCGATCCCCGAGGGCAATCCCTGGTACACCGACTATCACCGCTACCGCTACGACATCGACACGGCGAAAACCCTGCTGGACGAGGCGGGAGTGAGCGGCGGTGATCTCGACATGCTGGTCACCAGCGAGTATCCGGAAACGGTGACGGCCGCGCAGGTCATCGCCGACAACCTCGCGCCGCTGGGCTTTACGGTCAACATCCGCACCGTCGACTTCGCCACCTGGCTCGACGAGCAGAACACCGGCAACTTCGACATGTTGATGATGGGCTGGCTCGGCAACATCGACCCCGACGATTTCTATTACGCACAGCACCACACCGACGGCACGAGCAATGCGCAGAAGTTCTCCAACCGCGAGGTGGACCGGCTGCTGGACGCCGCACGAGTCGAGACGAATCGCCAAGCGCGCGCGGACCTTTACCGCCGGGCCGCCACGCTGATCGCCGACGAGGTGAGCTACCTCTACCTCTACAACCCGTCGGTGATCCAGGGGTGGAGCACCGGCCTGTCCGGCTTCGAGTCGCGTCGCGACGGCGCGATCCGGTTCCGCGCCGCCAGCCTCGCGCAAGGCGAAACACCGTGACCCGGTTGCTGACTCATCCGATCGCGCGTTTTCTCGCGCGGCGGCTCATGTACTCCGCTGTCGTGCTGATCGGTGTGCTCATCGTGGTGTTCGCCCTGGTGCATTTGGTGCCGGGCGATCCGGTGCGCATCGCCCTGGGAACGCGTTACACGCCGCAGGCGTACGACGCGCTGCGCTCGACGAGCGGACTCGACAAGCCGATCGTGGAGCAGTTCTTCGGCTACTTCGGCTCGGCGTTGACCGGCGACCTCGGCGTCAGCTTCCGCAACGGTGATCCGGTGACGGTCATCCTGCTCGAACGACTGCCCGCCACCGTGTCGCTGGCGGTGGTCGGCATCGTCATCGCCCTGGCGGTCGCATTGCCCGCAGGCATCTGGTCGGCATTGCACGAGGGCCGCGTCAGCGACGCCATCATCCGGGTCGCCAGCCAGTTCGGGGTGTCGGTGCCGGACTTCTGGATGGGGATCCTGCTCATCGCACTGTTTGCGACGACGCTGGGCTGGCTACCGACGTCGGGATACCAACCGCTGCTGGACAATCCGGGCGGATGGCTGCGCCACATCGTGTTGCCCGCGTTGACGGTGGGACTCGTCGCGGGAGCCATCATGACGCGCTATGTGCGGTCCGCGGTGCTGGAGGTCGCTTCGATGGGATACGTGCGCACCGCCCGGTCGAAGGGGCTGGCGCCGCGGGTCATCACCTTCCGCCACACTGTGCGCAACGCGTTGATCCCGGTGCTGACCATCACAGGTATACAGCTCGCGACGATCCTCGGCGGCGTCATCGTCGTCGAAGTCGTGTTCGCGTGGCCCGGCCTCGGCCGCCTCGTCTACAACGCCGTTGCGGCACGCGACTACCCCGTCATTCAGGGTGCGGTGTTGCTGATCGCCGCGCTGTTCCTGTTCATCAACCTGATCGTGGACGTGCTGTACGCGGTCGTCGACCCGAGGATCCGGCTCTCATGACGACTGAGACCAGTGCCCGGGTGTCGTCCTGGCGCCTGCTGCTGGGCAATCCGGTCACGCTGATCAGCGCCACCGTCCTTGTCGCGATCGCGGTCATCGCGGTGGCGGCCAATTGGATTGCGCCCTACGGCGTCAACGACGTCAACGTGCCCGATGCACTGCAGCCTCCCAGCGGCGCGCATTGGCTCGGCACCGACGAGTTGGGCCGCGACGTGCTGTCCCGGGTGCTCGTTGCGATTCAGGCGTCGATGCGGGTGGCCGTCGTCAGCGTCGCGTTCGCCGTCGTCGTCGGCGTGACGGTCGGCGTCATCGCGGGTTACCGCGGCGGTTGGCTCGACACGGTGTTCATGCGCATCGTCGATGTGATGTTCGCGTTTCCGGTGTTGCTACTCGCGCTGGCGGTGGTGGCAATCCTCGGTCCCGGCGTGACGACGACGATCCTGGCGATCGGCATCGTGTACACCCCGATCTTCGCGCGTGTCGCCCGGGCGAGCACGCTGAGTGTCCGCATGGAACCGTATGTTTCGGTATCACGCACGATCGGCACCGGACATCTGTACATCCTCGGTAGGCACATCCTGCCGAATGTGGCGGGTCCCTTGGTTGTTCAGACGTCACTATCGCTGGCGTTCGCGATCCTGTCCGAAGCGGCGCTGTCGTTTTTGGGCCTGGGCATCCAACCACCCCAGCCATCGCTGGGCCGGATGATCTTCGATTCACAGGGCTTCGTGACGATGGCGTGGTGGATGGCGGTGTTCCCCGGCGCGGCCATCTTCGTCGCGGTGCTGGCGTTCAACCTGCTGGGTGACGGCCTGCGCGACGTGTTGGATCCCAAGCAGCGCACGATGATCGAGGCACGGAGGAAGCAGTGAACCCGGTTCTGGTTGTCCGCGATCTGCGGGTGCGCATCGGCAGACGCGAGATCGTGCGCGGTATCTCGTTCGACGTCGAGCGAGAGAAGACGCTCGGCATCGTCGGCGAATCGGGCTCCGGTAAGTCCATGACCGTGTTGGCGGCCACCGGCCTCCTGGACGCCCCGGGCGCAGCGGTCGACGGCACCAGCACGCTCGCAAGTGACACCCAGCTCGTCGGCGCCTCTCCCCGGCTCCTGCGCAGCGTTCACGGCGGCCGGATCGGCTTCGTGTTCCAGGATCACGGCACGTCGCTCAACCCGCTGCTGACCCTCGGCCGGCAGATCACCGAATCGCTTGAGACACACCGTAATATGACCCGCCGCCAAGCTCATGGCCGTGCGCTCGAGTTGTTGGAAGCGGTGGGGCTACCCGACCCGGAAACTCGTCTGCATGCATACCCGCATCAGCTGTCGGGCGGGCAGAAGCAGCGCGTGATGATCGCTATCGCGATGGCGTGCGACCCGGAGCTGTTGGTGGCCGATGAACCGACCACCGCGCTGGACGTGACGACGCAGGCACAGATCATCGGCCTGGTCCGAGATCTGCAGCGCGACTTCGGCACTGCGGTGGTGTGGATCAGCCACGACCTCGGCGTGATCGGTCAGGTCGCCGACGACGTCACGGTGTTGCAGGGCGGCCGGGCCGTGGAGCAGGCGCCGGTCATGGATGTCTTCGACCGTCCGCAGCACCCCTATACCCGCGAATTGTTGGAGGCCCGCCCACTGGTCGGGGGCAGTGCTCCCCCGCCGCCACCGCCAGGAACTGAGACATCCCCTGCCCAGCGGCGGGGGCCCCAGCTCGATGTCTCCCGCCTCGACGTGCGGTTCGACGTGAGCACACCGGTCGGTAAGACGGTCGTGCACGCGGTGAAGGATCTGTCGTTTCAGATCCGGAAGGGCACGACTCTCGGTCTGGTCGGTGAATCGGGTTCGGGCAAGTCGACCGTCGCCGCCGCGCTAACGGGCCTGGTCGAACCCGGTGCCGGTACCGCGAGGTTGGGGACGACGGAAGTGTTCGGGGTGCGCGGGTCCGCCGAAAGGGCGTTGCGCAGGCGCATCAGTCTGGTGTTTCAGGACCCGTTCTCCACCCTCAATCCGCGCGCCCGGGTAGGTGCGGCCATCGACGAGCCCCTGCGCGTGCACCGCGTCGTGAAGGGCAAGCAGGAACGCCGAAAGCGCGTCGACGAGTTGCTCGAACTCGTCGGCCTGCCAACGTCGTTCGCATCGCGCTATCCGCACGAACTGTCCGGGGGCGAACGCCAACGGGTCAACATCGCCAGAGCGCTCGCGGGCGAACCCGAGCTGCTGATCCTCGACGAAGCCACTGCGTCGCTGGATGTTTCGGTTCAGGCCCGCGTTCTGGACCTCTTGGCTTCGCTGCAACGCGACATCGGGTTGACGTACCTGTTCATCGCCCACGACCTCGCCGTGGTGCAGCGGGTGAGCCACGACGTGCTGGTGATGCGCGACGGCGCCGCCGTCGAGTACCGGCCGGCCGCCGAGCTGTTCGCCGCACCGCAGGACGAGTACACGCGAGCGCTGCTGGCCGCGGTGCCGCCCCGTCGTCCCCGGGTTCTGATCTGAGTCCTATCGGCGAGATTGAAACCAGCGCTGTGGTCGGCGCACAACGACCCTGTGTGCAATCTCGCCCATAGGCCGCAAAAGGACAGACCCGGCCATGAGAGGGTCATGGCCATGAGTCAGCTCAGCGGCAAGGTCGCGTTGGTCACCGGCGCATCGTCCGGATTGGGCGCGGTGGTGGCCCAGGTGTTCGCGGAACGAGGCGCCTCGGTGTTCGGGATCTCCCGTGACGCCGACCGGATGGCGACGGTGTTCGAGTCGGTACCCGGCGGCAAATACGCGGCGGTGGACATCACCACGTCGGCCGCGTGCCGCGAGGCCGTCGCGCAGTGCGTCGACCAGTTCGGCCGGCTCGACGTGTTGGTGAACGTCGCGGGCTTTCACCAGATGCGCCACACCACGTCGATGACCGACGACGAGTGGGAGCGGGATCTCGCAGTGAACCTCAACGGCCCGTTCTATCTCTGCCGTGCCGCGCTGCCCCACCTCCTCGAGACCGCGGGCAACATCGTCAACGTCACGTCCATCGCGGGCGTCGAGGGCGAGGTCTACTCGGCGGGCTACTGCGCGGCCAAGCATGGGCTGGTCGGGCTGACCCGCGCGCTGGCCGTCGAGTACACCAAGGAGAAGATCCGGGTGAACGCGATCTGCCCGGGCGGCATGCCGACCCCGCAGGCCACCGAGTTCACCGCCCCGGACAACGCCGACTGGGACCTGATCATGCGGATCGCCTCCCCGCGCGGATTCATGGATCCCGTCGACGTCGCCAAATCCGTTGCGTTCCTTGCCAGTGACGACGCCGCGGCGATCCACGGCGCCGTCTACCGGGTGGACAACGGCAAGGGCGCGGGCTGAGGAGACTCAGATCTCCTGGTTTCGCCGGCGGCCGAGGAAGAACGCCAGTCCGATCGCCCCGAAGCCCAACGTCCCGATGACACCGGCCGACACCATCAGGAAGATGTCCCGACCGGTCAGGCCGCCGGTGGAGGCTTCGTCCGACGCCAGCTTCAGGCGGTAGTCGCCCGGCAGCGGACCCTCGGCAGGCGCGCCGAGACCGGGGAACTGCTGGGTGCGGTGCACCTCGAAGGTGCGCTCGCCGCCGGGTCCCTCGGCCCAGACACCCCACGCCGGGGTGACGCCGTCGAGCAGCACCTTGCGCTCGCCGAACTGCGCGTCATCGCCGACGTCGACGATCTGGCGCACCCGGAAGGGCTCGTACCGCGCGTTGGAGTAGTTCACCAGCACCGGCACGTTGTCGTACCGCAGCACCGGCGGTGGCGGCGGAGGCGGCGGCATCCCGACGCCCGGGTAGTAGCCACCGCCGAAGAAGCTGCCGACCGCGATGTTGGTCACGGCCTGGGCGACGTTGGCGGCCGCGATGACCGGGCTGAGCAGCGCCGCGGTGAAGCTGTACGCCGCGTACTGGGCCGCCTCGAACATCATCCTGCCCAGCGGCGGGACGATCATGATGCGCGGCTGCATCTCGTACATGTAGACGATGCGCACCGGGTCCCGGTACGGGTTGATGATGATCGGGCGGTAGTACTCGTCGTACTGGACCCACTCCGGCCGCCACTGACGGACCGGGCTGACCAACTCGACGGGCGGGTTCACCGCGAAGTTCGTCGTCGCGCTCGTGCCGACATCAAGGCCGGGAATCTTGAGGCTGGTTTCGATCGAGTTCGAGAACGACGCCAGATCCTGCTCGGGCGCCGGCGCGGGAATCTTCTCGTCGACAACCGTTGCCTTGCTTGCGAGTTCGACGTCCGCCTCCGGAGCCTCGAGCGTCTTGGGCAGGATCGTCTCGATGTTGGCCGCCTGCGTGATGGACACCGTGGGCGTCTCTGAATCGTCACTGCTCGCCGACTCGGTGGCCGTCTCGCTGCTCGACGTCTCGGTGGTGCTCGGTGCCGAAGTCGACGTGGTCGCGCTGGTCTCCGACGTGGGTGACGAAGCGTCCGACGGTGCGGTCGTGGTAGCCGACGTCGTTGCGGAGGTCACCGATGTCGCAGTTTCAGATGTCGCTGCAGTCTCAGATGTCGCTGCGGTTTCGGGTGTCGCCGTTGTGCTGGGTGCGGTCGTGATCGGGGCCTGCGAGGCCGTCGTCACGTCCTCCTCACTGGGCTCGGCGGGCACAACCGTGGTCACCGGAGGAGCGACCGTGGTTGTAGGCACCTGAACAGTCGCCTGTGTCTCGACCTCCGTCTCAACCTCGGCCGGCGCGGGCGCCTGCGTCTGCGGCGCGGGGGCCTGTGGCACCGCGGCCGGAGCCTGCGTGGCGACCTCTTCGGGGGCCGCGACCTCGGGCTCAGGAGCGACGACAGTGGTGGTCGCACCGCTGTCGTCGCCGGGTTGGGCCAGCGCCGGGGCGATTCCCCCGGTCAGCGCCGTCAGGGAAATCACGACGCCCGATGCCAAGACGGCAACGACGCCTCTCTTCGAGCAAAACTCGAGGGGTGCACCCATCGTTCATCGACTCCTTCTGTCATCGGGAGCTGAGTGCCTTCACCACTGCCGCCAGGGCTTATGCCATCGGCCCCCGAATCTTTGCCTGGAAACAGAAGCTGTCGCATGCTCCGGTCTCAGAAGATTCATCGCTGGTTCGACCGGGGTGTTACACACGGACCGAGGAGGTGGCGATGCGGAACCGGGGCGTGCGGACGATGTGGGGTGCGATGGCCGCGATTTGCCTGGTGGCCTGCGGTTCCGGCGGTGAGTCCACGGTCTCCACCTCGACCGCTGAGACGTCGACCACACCAGAATCGCCCTTCACTTCCGCCCCACCGGCCACGGCGCAACCACAGGCCGGCGAGGGCCGCCCGCTCACCGAGTCAGCCCGCAAACGCTAGGGACCGCGGCGGCGCCACGCGCCGACGGTCAGGGCGATGCCGACCACCGCGATGATCGGCCCGAGGATTGACCACGTGGTGGTGTTGGTCATCGGACTGTCGCTGACGATGACCCCCAAACCCTGCAGGGTGAAGATGATTCCGAACAGGGTGACGAGCAGGCCCAGCACGATGATGGCGATCCGCATGCCCTCACCCTAGGCCTGCTCACGATGCAGGACGGCGGTTCAGCGGCGGCGTTGCAGGTACTTCTGGTACGCCTCGGCGGCAGCGGCCAACTCCGGGCGGGCGTCGAGCACCAGTTGCATCTTCTTACGCGCTTGTTCGCGTTTGTACGGCAGGAATTCGGTCGGGAAGTTCCCCTCGTGCGGACGGTAGTCCCGTAGCACCCGACGCGCGACGGTGGCGATGTGCACCTCGTCGACACCGTCGGCGATGCCCATGGTCGGCGCAGCGGCGTACATCGCCTGGATCGGCGTGAGATCGGTAGTGCCCAGCGAACCCAGGATGTGCAGGGCGTTGAACGACACCTCACGCAACACCTTGGCCATCGTGAACTTGACGGCGGCGATCTCGGTGCGCGCCTCCTGAGTCGAGGTGTTGTCGATCTTCCACGCCGTCTCGAGCACAAACAGGCGCAGCATCTTGATCGCCGCGTACGACTCGGCGATCTTCTCCTGCACCATAT
>JBIQHU010000097.1:0-21559 GCA_044508395.1 Mycobacterium sp.
CCCTCCGACCAGAACTCAATTCCCGGAGGCTCGCGGCTCGACACCCATTAGCTGCGCAGTGTCCGACTCGGTGACGTTCCGAAGGTCCGCTTGTAGATCCCGCTGAACCGTCCGGCGTGGCCGAAACCCCACCGTCCGGCGATCGCCATCACGGTGTCCACCGACGGATCCGCGGCTTGTAGGTCGCGGTGGGCGCGCTTGAGCCGGACACACCGCAGATACTCCAGCGGCGTCGTTCCCTTGTGGCGACGGAACATGTACTGGACCGACCGCGGGGTGACGTTGACCGATGCCGCGATGTCGCTCAATGTGATGTCGCGATGCGCATTTTCATCGATGAACGCGATCGCCCGCCGCAGCAGCACCGGCTGCGCGCTGTCGATCGGATCGGATTCATCGGTCGGCATCGAGAAGTTGGTTACCCGCTGATGAATCACCAAAAACAGACGCAGCGCAGATCACACCTGACACGATTCGGCCATGACCGAACGCATCGAAGTCGCACGCACCATCGCCGCGCCCGCCGCCGACATCTTCGCGGTGCTCTGTGATCCGCGGGGCCATGTCGCGATCGACGCCACCGGCATGCTGCAAGGGGCCGAGGGCGATCCGGTCACCGCAAAGGGCGACAGCTTCGTCGTGCACATGGATCGCGAAGCGCTCAACGACTATCCGGAGCTGGGCAAGTACGACGTCACCGTCTCGATCACCGACTTCGAGCAGGACCGGTTGATCGCCTGGACCATCTTCGGCCAGCTCAAGCCCGACATCGGCCACGTCTACGGCTATCGACTCGACCCCGTCGACGGGGGCACGTTGGTCACCTCGTTCTACGACTGGTCCGACATCCATCAGCAGTGGCGCGACGCCAACATCTTCCCGATCGTCTCCGAGCTCGCGTTGCGGGCCACCCTCGGGATCCTCGATCGCACGGTCCGCCGCGGCTACCCGCCTCCGTCAACCAACGGTTGACGATATCCGCAACGTCAACCTAGAGTTGACGATATGACTTCGTCTCCCGATCCCGCCAAGATCACCAGCCTCGTTCGGCTCGACGACCTCATCGACGTCATCAAGAAGGTGCACGACGAGCCGCTCGATCAGCTCACCGACGCGGTGCTGGCCGCCGAATCCCTCGGCGAGGTCGCCGACCATCTCATCGGGCACTTCGTCGACCAGGCCCGGCGCTCCGGCGCGTCATGGACCGAGATCGGCAAGTGCATGGGTGTCACCAAGCAGGCCGCGCAGAAGCGGTTCGTGCCCAAGGCCCCCACCGATGCCGACGCAATGGACCCCAACGCCGGCTTCAGCCGCTTCACGCCGAGGGCGCGCAACGTCGTCGTCGCCGCCCAGAACAAGGCGCACGAGGCCGGCAACGTCGAGATCACCCCCGACCACCTCCTGTTGGCGCTCTTCGAGGACCCCGACGGCCTGGCGGTCAAACTGCTCGCCGGCCAGGGCGTAACTGCCAACGCCGTGACCAACGCCATCACACTGCCGCCTCGCACCGAGGGAGAAGTGCCCGCGCTGACGCCGTTCAGCCGCGCCGCCAAGAAGGTTCTCGAACTGACCTTCCGGCAGGCACTTCGCTTGGGCCACAACTACGTCGGCACCGAACACATCGTGCTGGCGCTCCTTCAGAATGAGAACAAGAACGGTGTGCTGCACCGCCTCGGCGTCAACAAACGCCGCTTCGAGACCGATCTGGCCAAGGCACTGGAACCGTTCACCAAAGGCTGATCTCACATCGACCACCGCCTCGGCGTCTACACAATGTGAGGGTGCGCCCGTTCGAAGAGGTCGTCGCCGAGCACGGCGCGACCGTGCTGCGGGTGTGTCGCGCTGTCGTCGGGCCGCTGGACGCCGAGGACGCCTGGTCGGAAACCTTTCTGTCGGCGCTGCGGGCCTATCCGCAACTGCCCGAGGACGCCAACGTCGAGGCGTGGCTGGTCACCATTGCGCACCGCCGCGCCCTGGACGTCGGCCGCGCACGATCCCGCCTTCCCGTGCCCACCGATACCCTGCCCGATCGGCCGACACCGCACGCCGACCCCGCAGCGCGCGACCCGGATCTGTGGGCGGCGCTGCAACGTCTGCCCACGAAGCAACGTCAGGCCGTGGCCTACCACCACATCGCCGGCCTGCCGTTCACCGAGATCGCTGAACTGCTCGACAACTCCCCCGACGCTGCCCGCCGCGCCGCCGCCGACGGCATCAAGTCTTTGCGCAAGGCCTATCAGAAGGATGAAACATCATGACCGCCAACATCTTCGACGACCTACACCCCGACGACGAGGCTTTGTCGAAGTTGCACGCACGGCTCGAACAGGCCGCCGAAGCCGAGCAGGTCCTCGACATCGCCTACCGCACGATCGACACTCCGGTCGGCACGCTGCTGTTGGCCGCCACGACGGTCGGCGTGGTGCGGGTGGCCTATGACATCGAGGATCATGACGCCGTACTGTCCCGCCTGGCCGAGGCCGTCAGCCCCCGCATCCTGCGCTCGCCCGGCCGGCTGGAAACGGTGGTGCGGCAGATCGACGAGTACTTCGCGAAGCGCCGCACCACGTTTGACGTGCCGGTCGACCTGCGACTGGCCAAGGGCTTCCGGCGCAGCGTCGTCGAGCATCTGCGCGACATCGGCTACGGCCGCCGCGAGAGCTATGCCAACGTCGCCGCCGCGATCGGCCACCCGCGCGCAGTGCGTGCGGTCGGCACTGCCTGCGCGCACAACCCCCTTCCGGTGGTGCTGCCATGTCACCGCGTGGTGCGGTCCGACGGGACCGCGGGCCAGTACGTCGGGGGTGTGCTGGCGAAGTCCGCTCTGCTCGAACTCGAGGCTGGCTGAGGGAATGAAACGGGCGCCCGCATCGGTAGAACAACACATGAAGCTTAATGACGCGGCCCGCGATCTCATCGGCGGGGGCGCCGACGCCACCCTGGTCACGCTCAACCCGGACGGCAGCCCGCATGTCACGCTGGTGTGGATTGCCCTGCAGTCGACGCCCGACGGCGACGAACTCGTCACCGCTCATCTCGCCGAGCACAAGAAGGTGCGCAACGTCCGCCGTGATCCCCGCGTCGCGGTCACGATCCTGTCGCCCGAGCGGGTCGGCCAGGTGATGCGGCCCTACCTGGCGATCAACGGCACCGCCCGCATCGTCGAGGGCGGCGCGGCCGAACTGCTCGAAAATCTCGCGCAGACGTTGGCCGACCCGAATGTGCAGTTCCCACCGCCCGACGCGCCTCCGGGGTGGCTCACGCGGATTCGCATCGACAAGGTCGGCGGCGTCGGGCCGTGGGTGTCGTGAAGCGCCTGTAACACGTTTCAGTTTGTGGGATCATTCCCCGCATGCGCCGATGGTTCGTGCTCCTGATGGCCCTGATCGCGACGGCCGCCGGTCTGACGGCTGCGCCCGCTCAGGCCGCGCCCTCACCCATCGGCCGCCTCGGGGAAACGCTGCAGGTCAACTTCGAGGGCCTGGTCGCCGACATCACCGTGAACAGTCTCGCTCCGTCCCCGATCCCGCCGGGCTTCGGCTACCCGCCGCGGGCGCCCCGGTACCAGGTCTGGCGCGCGCAGATCACCGTCCACCCCATCAAGGTGCCCACGCCGTACGCGCAGGCCATCACTTATCAGTTCCGTGGGGTCACGGCGACGGGCGACTCGTACGAACCGCGGAACACCGACGCACCCGATGCGCTGTCGCTGGCATTGACCAACGCCCCGGCCGGGTCGACGGTCAGCGGCGGGGTCTGGTGGGACTGCTACCGCGACCTCATCGCGAACGTCGTCCTGCTCGACAGGGTCACCGGCCAGCACCTCGCACAGTGGAACGTGGCCTGATTGCAGTGTGACCCTGCGGATTTGACCCTGCGGATTTGACCTTGCGGATCGATGTGGCCCCGGCCGTCGTCGACGACGTTCCCGAACTCGCCGACGTCGCTGCCCGGACGTTCCCGCTGGCGTGCCCGGCGTCGGTGACAAGCGACAACATCGCCGCGTTCATCGACGAGAACCTGTCCGAGCAGCGTTTCCGCGACTACCTCGCCGATCCCGACCGCATGGTGCTCGCCGGGCGCGAGGACGGGCGAATGGTCGGTTACGCGATGCTGATTCGCGGCGTCCCCGACGACGACGATGTGCAACGGGCCGTCTCGCTGCGCCCGGCGATCGAGGTCTCGAAGTTGTACGTGCTGCCCGACAGCCACGGCGCCGGGGTCTCCGCAGCGTTGATGAGCGCCGCGCTCGACTGGGCACGAGATCAGAACGCCCGAGCCGTGTGGCTGGGCGTCAACCAACAGAACCGTCGCGCCCAACGCTTCTACGGCAAGCACGGGTTTACGATCCGCGGCACCAAGACTTTTCGGCTCGGCGCAGGCGTCGAGAACGACTACGTGATGGTGCGGCCCGTCTGAAACGTACGCAGGGGCCTACGGGGCCGCCGTCAATGCCAGCAGCCGCGACGTCGCCCGCAGGTACTTCTTGCGGAAACCCCCCGCCAGCATCTCGTCGCTGAAGATCGTGTCCATCTTCGCGCCGGAGGCCGTCACGGGGATGCCCGCGTCGTACAGCCTGTCGGTCAGTGACACCAGCCGCAGCGCCACATTCTGGTCGTCAATCCCGTGGACGCCGGTGATGAACACCGAGGAGACGCCCTCGATGAGGGTCAGGTACCGCGACGGATGCATGGTCGCCAAATGTGCACACAGCGCGTCGAAGTCATCCAGTGTTGCGCCGGGCGTCTGTGAGGCGCGGGCGGCCACCTCCTCGTCGCTCAACGGCTCCGGAGCGGCAGGCAGATCTCGATGCCGGTAGTCGGGCCCGTCGATACGCACGGTCGTGAAAATGGCTGCCAGCGTGTGGATCTCACGCAGGAAGTCCTGGGCGGCGAACCGGCCCTCACCGAGTTGCTCGGGCAGCGTGTTCGACGTGGCCGCCACCGACACTCCGCGCTCGACGAGTTGCGACAACAGTCGCGAGATCAGCGTCGTGTTCCCGGGGTCGTCGAGTTCGAACTCGTCAATGCACACCACCACGTAGTCGGCCAGCAGTTCGATGCATTCGACGAATCCGAAAACACTTGCCAGTTGGGTTAATTCGCCGAACGTCGCGAACGCCTTCGGCTCGGGCAATCGGTAGTACGAGGACGCCAACAGGTGCGTCTTACCGACACCGAAGCCGCCGTCGAGATAGATCCCGACGCCGGGTAACACCTCGCGGCGTCCGAACAGCTTCTTCTTGCCGGCTCGTCGCTCGGTCGCCTCCTCGCAGAACTGTTGGCAGGACTGCACCGCGGCGGCCTGCGACGGTTCGGCCGGATCGGGGAGGTACGTGTCGAAGGTGACGTCGGCGAAGGTCGGCGGCGGGATGAGCTGAGCGATCAATCGTTCCGGCGTGACTTTGGGTTGGCGATCGACCAAATGTCCGACACCGGTGGGCCCGTGCATGCAGGCACCTTATCGACGTGTTGCAATGCTGTTCATGGTGCAGTTCACCGCGTTGGGGTCCGACGGTCCTCCGATGGACGGTGCCGATGGCCGCCTCGCCGACTTTTACGCTTATCCGGAGGGGCTGCAGGCCTGCTGGGTTCGCGGGAACATGATCGCCAGCCTCGACGGCGCCGCCACCGCCGACGGCAAGGCCGGCGGTCTGGCCGGGCCGGGCGACCGCAGCCTGTTCGGTGTCATGCGCCACGCCGCGGACGTCATCCTCGTCGGCGCCGCCACCGTGCGGGTCGAGAACTACTCCGGTGCGCAGGTACCACTCGCGGCGCGGCACGAGCGGCAGCGCCGCGGGCAGTCCGAAGTGCCGCCGATCGCCGTCGTCACGCGCACCGGCAACCTCGACCCCGATGCGCTGTTCTTCACCCGCGCCGAGGTCGCGCCGTTGATCCTGACGTGTGCCGATGCCGTCGACGAGACCCGGTTGCGGCTCGGGGCTGTTGGTGAGGTGCTGAACGCGTCCGGACCGCGACCCGACTCCGTCGACAACGCGACCGCGCTGAAAATCCTCGCGGAACGGCGGCTGTTCCGCGTGCTCAGCGAGGGCGGCCCGCTGTTGCTGAGCCAGCTCATCGAAGACGATCTGCTCGACGAACTCTGCCTGACGGTGGCGCCTATCCTGGTCGGCGGCGTCGGACGACGCATCGCGGCGGGCAGCGGCGAGGTGCACAACAAGATGCGGGTCGCGCACCTGCTCTCCGACGACCAGGGCTACCTCTACACCCGGTATGTCCGGGCCCGCTGACGCGGGAGCGCCCCCAGCGCGACGAGGATCTCCCGCGAGAATCAGTACTGTGGTCGGCATGCAACGGCGTCGCCCGATACGGATGTTGGGCATCTCGACACTCGTGCTGTCGGTGTTGCTGGCCGGTTGCGCCCCCGGTCTGGCCGCCAATCCACGGTTCGCCACCGATTCCGGCGCCCAACCCCAAGGCCAGCCACAGACCACCCAGGCGCCGCAGGGACCGCCGCCGATCGAGCCCCCCAAGAACGACCTGTCCTGGCGTGAGTGCACGTCGCAGGTCTTTTCCGACGCCTCCGTGACACCCGTTCCCGGAGTGAAACTCGACTGCGCGACCTACGACGCGGACCTCGACCCGATCAAGGGCGCGGCGGGGTCGATCAGCATCGGCGTGGTCCGCGCGACGACCCAGGAGACGCCCGACGACGCCGGACCGCTGGTGATGACCACCGGATCGGATCTGCCGACATCGCTGCAGCTGCCGGTGTGGCTGGCGCGGTCGGGCTCCGATTTGCTCAAGACGCGCCCGGTCGTGGCGGTGGACCGCCGTGGTATCGGGATGTCGGGAGCTTTGGATTGCCGCGACCTGTACGACCGGCAGTCGATGCTCGACCAGGCCCAGTTCCAACCCGGTGACGACCCGGTCGCCAACCTTGGCGACATCGCTCAGACGGCAACGACGAGCTGCACCGACACCATCGCCCCAGGGGATTCGGCGTACGACAACTCCCACGCCGCCGAGGACATCGAACGGCTGCGCAGCACCTGGGATGTACCGGCGCTGGCGCTGTACGGCATCGGTAACGGCGCCCAGGTGGCCCTGGCGTATGCGGGCAGCCACCCCAACAAGGTGGCGCGGCTGGTGCTCGATTCCCCGTTGCCGCTCGGCATCGCCGCCGAGACCGCGATGGAACAGCGCGTCAAGGGCGAGCAGTCCGCACTCGACGCCTGGGCAGCGCAGTGCGTGGCCATCAACTGCCCGTTGGGTCCCGACCCCAAGGGCGCCGTCGATGCGGTGCTCAACCAGGCGCGTGGCTACAACACGACCAGCCCGCACTCGGTGGCCACCGTCGCAAACGCGATCGCCACCGCGCTCGCGTACCCCCGCGGCGATCGCGTCGCCGACACGAACAGACTGGCGTCCGCGCTGGCCGCCGCCCGCTCCGGCGACTGGAACCCGATGACCACGCTGATCAACGAGGCCGAGGAGCTGCGCGACACCGACGGCCAGTTCGTCAACAGCTGCAGCGACTCGTTGAACCGGCCCACCCCCGACCGGGTCCGTGAGCTGGTGGTGGCGTGGGGGAAGTTGTACCCGCAGTTCGGCCAGGTGGGTGCGCTCGAGTTGGTCAATTGCCTCAGCTGGCCCAGCGGTAGCGCCCCCGAAGAGCCCCAGAACCTCGAGACGCCCGTCCTGCTGCTCGGCACTCAAAACGACCCGATCGTGGGCAACGAGGGGGTGGCCGCCGTCGCCGCGACGGTGATCAACGCCGGCGCGGCCAACCGCCGCGTGATGTGGCAGGGCATCGGCCACGGGGCGTCCATCTACTCCCCCTGCGCGTTGCCGCCGGTGATCGGCTATCTCGACAGCGGCAAACTGCCCGACACCGACACGTTCTGCCCGGCCTGATACCCCGCCGTCACGGGGTCGGGTACGGTGCGCCTGTGCGCGATCTTGTCCTGGCCGCCTTCCGGCCCCGCACCTCCCCACCCGGCGTGGCCACGGTGTTGCGGTCGATTCTGTGGCCGTTGGCCATCCTGTTCATCATTCACCGCAGCTATGTCCTGGCCACGAACGGCTACATCACCGACGACTTCGGACCGGTGTACCGCGCCGTCGTGAACTTCAAGATGGGCTGGGACATCTACAACGAGCATTTCAACCACGTCGACCCGCACTATCTCTACCCGCCCGGCGGCACGCTGATCATGGCGCCGTTCGGCTATCTCCCCGTCGAGGCGTCGCGGTACTGGTTCATCACGTTCAACACGATCGCGATCGTGCTGGCCGCCTACTTTCTCATTCGGCTGTTCGGCTTCAAGTTCGACTCGGTCGCACTACCCGCCCTCCTGTGCGCGATGTTCGTCAGCGAAAGCGTCGTCAACACACTGGTTTTCGGCAACATCAACGGCTGTATCCTGCTGCTCGAGGTGCTGTTCTTCCGATGGCTGCTGGATGGCAACCGCAACCACGAATGGTTGGCGGGGACGGCTATCGGCCTGACGCTGGTGGTCAAACCGCTACTGGCTCCACTGCTGTTGCTTCCGCTGTTGAACCGGCAGTGGCGGGCACTGGTACCCGCGTTGCTGGTGCCGATCGTGTTCAACATCGTGGCCTGGCCGCTGGTCAAGGACCCGATGAACTTCGTGACCCGCACCTCCGCTTACATCTTCACGACCCGCGACTACTTCAACAGTTCGATCGCCGGCAACGGCCTCTACTACGGACTGCCCTTCTGGCTGATCATCCTGCTGCGCCTGGCGTTTGGCGTGCTCGCGGTGCTGTCGCTGTGGCTGCTCTACAAGTACTACCGGACCCGCGATCCGCTGTTCTGGATGCTGACCTCCTCAGGCGTGCTGCTGATCGCGTCGTTCCTGGTGTTGTCACTGGGCCAGGGTTACTACTCGATGATGTTGTTCCCGTTCCTGATGACGGTCGTGCGGCCCAATTCGGTGCTGCGCAACTGGCCGGCTTGGGTCGCGATATACGGCTTCATGAGCGCCGACCGATGGCTGCTCGGGCATTGGCCGACGACCGGTCGCTTCCTGGAGTACATGAAGTTCACCTACGGCTGGTGCCTGATGCTGATCGTGGTGTTCTGCGTGCTGTATTTCCGCTATCTCGACGCCAAGGCCGAGAATCGGCTCGACGAGGGCATCGACCCGCCGTGGATGCGCGACGCGGTAAAAGCGTCCGCCCCGACGCAACGCACGTAACAGCACCGCAAATTCGCTGCGGCTGGGTGTCGAAAGCCTGGGGCATCGTCCGTTTCGAGCGGGAAGCCATCCGCACCGACGGCGAGCAGCATGGATGGACGCATCTCGTCGCGGCCGAGATCCGCACCGGCCGAATCGCGTCTGTGTGCGTTTGAGCTCGATGACGAGGCGGCAGCCTTCGCCTATGCCGAGGAACAGGTGCGTTTGGCGGAAAATCGTTAACGTGGAGGCATGACGACCCCTGCTCCCAAACTGCAGCTGACCGACGACGAGTGGCGCAAGAAGCTCACCCCGGAGGAATTCCACGTGCTGCGTCAGGCAGGCACCGAGCGCCCCTTCACCGGCGAGTACACCGACGCCAAGACCGAGGGCGTCTACGAGTGCCGGGCGTGCGGTGCCGAACTTTTCCGCAGCAGCGAGAAGTTCGAATCGCACTGCGGCTGGCCGTCGTTCTTCGACCCGGCCAACTCCGATGCGGTGATCCTGCGCGCTGACGATTCACTCGGCATGCACCGCGTCGAGGTCATCTGCGCCAACTGCCACAGCCACCTCGGCCACGTCTTCGAAGGCGAGGGCTACCCCACTCCGACCGATCAGCGCTACTGCATCAACTCGATCTCGTTGCGCCTGGTGCCCGCTGATTCCTAGCGTCGAACGTGCAGCTACTGCGAAATTCTGCGGGTGGATTTCGCAGTAGCTTCACACTCGGCGACAGGGTTACCCCGGGTATACCGCGAACTCGGCCTGGTTTTCGGTGTTCGCGACGCAGGTGAAGAGCAGCGGCGCCGTCATCGCATTGCCGGAATAGCAGGTGAACGGCCCGATCTCTTGATACTTGTCGCCATTGACGTCGTATTTGGCGGCGTAGTCCGCCGCGGTGACACAGTCGATGTCACCGACGGTGATCTGGATGACCTGCCCGTCACGCGGGGGGCATTGTTCGCCGGTCGCCGACTGAGCACCGGCATTCGGCGCCATTGAGAGTGCGACCAACGGCAGCGCCGCGGCCACCAACGCCTTGATGTTCATGGGCCCAATGATGCTCGGTGGCCGTCGAGACTGTTGCCAGATCGCGATTTCGACGACATTCGCGATCTGCCTGGGCCCACGTGACACTGGGGAAGATTCGGCGAAACCCGCTCAGGTCGGCGGGTACTCCGGAATCCAGCACACCTCGTCGATGCGTGCCGCCAATTCCTCGTCGCTGCGCTTCGGGGCCACACCGTCGGCGACAGCCTGACGACCGACGGCGAGCGCGATACGCGCCGCGATGTCCGGCACCTCTGTCCACGCGGGCAGCAGCGGCGCATCCGGGTCCGCAAGCGCGGGTGATGCATCGCCGAGACTGGCTGCGGCGGCCCGCATCATCTCGTCGGTGACCCGCGAAGCCTGCGCCGCAGTCACTGCCAACCCCATCGCCGGGAAGATGTACGCGTTGTTGCACTGCGCGACGGGCCGCTCGACGCCGTTGCGCCGCAAGGGTGCAAACGGCGAACCGGTCGCAATGAGCGCCCGCCCTTGGGTCCACTCGTCCAACTCCGCCGGGTGCGCCTCGGCCCGGCTGGTCGGGTTCGACAGCGGGAAGATGATCGGCCGCTCCGTCTTCCCTGCCATCTCGCGCACGATCTCCTCGGTGAACGCCCCCGTTGCCGTCGAAAGACCCAGCAGCACACCGACGTCGACATGATGCACCACGTCGGAAAGCTGGGCGGGTCCGGACAAGCCCCAGTCCCCCACGATGTCCGCCTGCTTGGCGAACACGCGCTGTCCCTCGGTCAGATCGGTGCGGTCATCCGTCAACAGCCCGACGACGTCGACCACCCAAATCCGGGACAGGGCTTGCGCTTCGGACAGCCCCTGCGCGACCATCTCCCGCTTCACCATGTTCAGCACGCCGATGCCGGCCGAACCCGCACCCAGCATCACCACCTGCTGATGCGACAGGGGGCGACCCGCCACGTTCGCCGCACCGTGCAGTGCGCCGAGCGCCACGGCCGCGGTGCCCTGAATGTCGTCGTTGAAAGTGAGCAACTTGTCGCGATAGCGCTGAAGAATCGGTTCGGCGTGCGCGGTCGCAAAGTCCTCCCACTGCAGCAGGACGTCGGGCATTTCCTCGTGAACAGCGGTCACGAACTCGTCGATGAACGCGTAGTACTCGTCATCCCCGATCCGGCGGTGGCGCCACCCGAGGTACTGCGGGTCCTGCAGTAGCTCGACGTTGTCGGTGCCCACGTCGAGCACGATCGGCAGCGTGCGAGCCGGGTTGATGCCGCCGATGAGCGTGTACAGCGAGAGCTTGCCGATGGGGATGCCCATGCCGCCGATACCCTGATCGCCGAGTCCGAGGATCCGTTGACCGTCCGTCACGACGATGACATCGACGTTGCGCCGGCCCGTGGGACGGTTGCGCAGGACTTCTCGAATGCATTCGCGATCGGGATACGACACGAAAAGCCCGCGGGGCCTGCGGTAGATCTCGCTGAACCGCTGACAGGCCTCCCCGACCGTCGGGGTGTACACGATCGGCATGGTTTCGGCGATGTGATCGCGCAGCAGCCGATAGAAGAGCGTCTCGTTGCGGTCCTGCAGGGCGCGCAGATAGATGTGTTGATCCAGACCCTCACGGCGAGTGCTGAATTCGTGCCAGCTGTGCTCGGCCTGCTCCTCGAGAGTCTTCTCCGCGGTGGGTAGCAGTCCCAGCAGCCCGAACTTCCGACGCTCGGCGTGAGTGAAGGCGGTGCCTTTGGTGGTCAATGCGTCGAACAGCAAGTCCTGTCCGGTTTTCTGATCTGCCACAGATACACGCTATCGGGTGGCCGCCGACCCAGTGCCTCGTCGGCACGATCAGCGAAATAGCAGTGAAGGTCGTGTATCAGCAGATCCGACAACCCGGAATGCTATTTCGGCATAGGCATGGGCGCTACGGGAGTCGGGTGACCAACTCTTCCACTCCGACGCGGGGACCGGTGAAGAACGGCGTCTCCTCACGAACATGTCGGCGCGCATCGGTGGCCCGCAGATCACGCATCAGGTCGACGATGCGGTGCAACTCGGGTGCCTCGAACGCCAGAATCCACTCGTAGTCGCCCAGCGCGAACGCGGGCACGGTGTTGGCCCGCACGTCCTTGTAGCCGCGGGCGGCCATGCCGTGCTCGGCGAGCATCTGGCGGCGCTCCTCATCGGGCAGCAGGTACCAGTCCAGCGACCGGACGAACGGATACACGCAGATGTAGTTGCCCGGCTCCTCCCCCGCCAGGAACGCCGGAATGTGGCTCTTGTTGAACTCGGCCGGCCGGTGCAGCGCGACGCTGCTCCACACCGGCGTGCTCGCCCGCCCCAAGGCGGTGGTGCGGCGGAAGTCGGAGTAGGTGGCCTGTAGCGCCTCGACGGTCTCCGCGTGCGTCCAGATCATGAAGTCGGCATCGGCGCGCATGCCCGCGATGTCGTACAGTCCGCGCACGACCACACCCTTATCTTCCTGCTGTTTCAGGAACGTCGCGGTCTCGTCGATGACGGCGGCACGCTCGTCCCCCAGCGCGCCCGGTTGCACCGAGAACACCGAAAACATCAGGTAGCGAATGGTGGCGTTAAGGGAGTCGAAGTCGAGCTTGGTCATATCCCTATCGTGCCACGCGCGTGGTGACCAGCGACGCCGCCGCCTTGGTGGCCGCCGCCACACACGCGGGCACCCCGATGCCGTCCAGGAAACCGCCTGCGACGGCCAATGTCGGCGGCAGGCCCGCCCGCAGCTCGGCGACGAGCGCACCGTGGCCCGGTCCGTACTGCGGCATCGCGTCGATCCAGCGCTGCACGCGACAGTCGACCGGGTCCACAGTCACCCCGAAGAGTGAGTTGAGATCCTGTGACGCCCACTCCAGGAGGTCCTCATCGCCCGCGCTTCGCGCCAGCGTGTCACCGAACCGACCGTATGAAAGCCGGAGCAACTCGACATTCCCGCGGCGCCCCCACTTGCGCGTCGTCAACGTAACGGCCTTGGCGTGCAAGTGTTCTCCGGCTGCGACCAACACGCCGGACTGCTCCGGCAACGGTGTACCTCCGGGGAGCGCCAGCGCCACCACCGCGCTCGACGCCACCGCGATGCGGTCGGCCGCCGCCGCGGTGCGGGGAGCCACGCCCTTGGCGAGGCGGGCGAGCAGTGGCGCGGGTACGGCCAGCACCGCCGCGTCGGCGTGGTGACGCCCGCCCTCGTCGTCGACGATCTCCCAGCCGCGCTGCGTATGAGTGACTTCTTCGACGGCGACCTGGCGCCAGCGGATACCCGCCCGCTGGACCAGCTCGTCGACCAGCACCGTGTATCCGCCCTCGACCGCCCCGAACACCGACCCGGTGGCCACCGACGGCCCCGACGCCGACAGCGCGTCGCGCACGGCCTCGGTCAGGTTGCGGGCCCCGCGGTCCAGCGCCGCAGCCAGCGTCGGAACGGCTGAGCGCACCCCGATGTTGGCCGATGAGCCCGCATAGACGCCGGTCAGCAGCGGATCGACCGAGCGCGCGACGACCTGGTCGCCGAAGCGCTGCCCCACCAGCTCCGCGACCGCCGGATCGGCTCCGGGCCGCCAGCTGAACGGCCGGGTGGGCTCGTCGCGAATCCAGGCCAGTGTGGCGTCGTCAACGAGTCCGGTCAGCGCGTCGGCGTGCGCTGGAATGCCCTGCAGGGTGTCGGTCGGCAACGCGTGCAGGTGCGCCTGGCTGTAGATCAACGGCCGCGCGCCCGTCGTACCGATCTGTTTGCCTGCCAGTCCCAACTCGGCCAGCAGCGCGGGCACTTCCGGGCGCCGGGCGATGAACGCCTCCGCACCAACGTCCATCGGCTGGCCGCCGATCCACTCGGTGCGCAAGATGCCACCTAGTCGATCTGCCGGGTCGAACAGCGTGATCGATGCGTCCGGGCCCGCGGACACCCGCAGTCGGTACGCGGCGACCAGACCTGAAATGCCGCCGCCGACAACGCAATACGATGGGCTCACAGCGAATGCACCAAGGCCACCAGTTCCGTGATGACACCGGGGTCGGTGCCAGGCAGCACACCGTGGCCGAGATTGAAGATGTGGCCGCTCACCCCGGCGTCGACGGCGCGGCGGCCGTCCTCGACGACGGCCCGGGCCGCCCGCTCGACGACCGGCCAGCCGGCAAGCAGCACCACCGGATCGAGGTTGCCCTGCAACGCCGTACCAGGCGCGACCCGCGCCGCGGCGTCGGTCAGCGCCGTACGCCAGTCCACCCCGACGACCGCGGGGACGCCATGCCCCGAGACGGCCTCGGACATGGCGCCCAGCAGTTCGGCGGTGCCCACTCCGAAATGCGTCATCGGCGCGCCGGCGTCCTTCACGGTCGAGAACACCCGCGTGCTGTGCGGCAGCACATAGGCGCGGTAGTCGGCAAGCGAGAGGGTCCCGGCCCAGGAGTCGAACAGTTGGATCGCATCCGCACCCGCGCTGACCTGCGTCTGGAGGAAGGCGATCGTTATTTCGGTGAGCTTGGCCATCAGCACGTGCCAGGTATCGGGATCGCCGAGCATCATTGCCTTGGTGCGCTCGTGGTTGCGGCTCGGGCCGCCCTCCACGAGGTAGGAGGCCAGGGTGAACGGCGCTCCCGCGAACCCGATGAGCGGCACGTCGCCCAACTCGGCCACCAGCTGTCTGACGGCTTTCGCGACGGGTGCAACCTGCTGCGGCTCAAGCGGTTTGATGGCGTGGACATCGGCGAGGGTGCGCACCGGGTGGTCGATGACCGGTCCGACGTCTGGCACGATGTCGAGCTCGATGCCCGCGGCCCGCAGGGGTACGACGATGTCGGAGAACAAAATGGCCGCATCCACGCCGTGCCTGCGAACCGGTTGCAGTGTGATCTCGGTGATCAGATCAGCGTCGAAGCACGCCTGCATCATCGTGTTCTTGGCGCGCAGCTCCCGGTACTCGGGCAGCGAACGACCGGCCTGCCGCATCAACCACACCGGCACGCGGCTCGGCTTGTGGCCGCGAGCGGCGGCGAGATAGGGCGAGTCAGGCAGGTCGCGGCGGGTAGTCATCGTGTCCAATGCTGCCATGCGCCCCGCGCAACGCCCCAAATCGCCATCTGGGGCGATCTGCGGTGGACCTCCGTCAGCCAGGCAATGCGACACGTCCAGCAAACATCGCCTGGCCGCGGGCGAGCCTCTCACCCGCAGAAATCGGCGCGCCTGCGCGCACAGCCGACCGAATGGGGCTAGCGTCGAATGGTGACCACCGCCGCCGAACCGGCTCAGTTTCGCGAAGCGGTGGCGGCGATGAATGCCACCACCGTCCGAGCGGAGATCGAACTCGGTCCAATTCGGCCGCCTCAACGGCTCGCGCCCTACAGCTACGCGCTGGGCGCGGAGGTCCGCCATCCCGAGACGGCCATCGTGCCCGAACGCTCGGAGGGCGATGCGTTCGGCCGGCTGATCCTGCTGCACGACCCCGAGGGCGCTGATGCGTGGGACGGTACGATGCGGCTCGTGGCCTACATCCAGGCCGACCTGGACTCCAGCGAGGCCGTCGATCCCCTGCTGCCGGAAGTGGCGTGGAGTTGGCTCGTCGAGGCTCTGGAGTCGCGGGCCGAACATGTCACTGCTCTCGGCGGCACCGTCACCGCCACCACGTCGGTGCGCTACGGCGACATCTCCGGCCCGCCGCGCGCCCACCAGCTGGAACTGCGGGCGTCATGGACGGCCACCTCACTGCAGCTGGGGCCGCATGTCGAGGCGTTCTGCGAGGTGCTGGAGCACGCCGCGGGCTTGCCCCCGTCCGGGGTCACCGACCTGAGCTCCCGCACGCGCGCCTGAACCATGGCCGAACCCGATCAGTCGGGCTCGGAAGACGAGCCGGAAGCCGCCCCTCTGCTTGCGCCGCACGACGGCGTCCCCGATCTGGCTGTCAGCCGTCGCGAGATCGAAGACGCGGCCGAACTCCTGGCGTCCGGGTCCGGGCCGTTCGCGGTCGACGCAGAACGCGCCTCGGGCTTCCGGTACTCCAACCGCGCCTATCTGGTGCAGATCAGGCGTGCCGGAGCGGGCACGGTGCTGATCGACCCGGTCAACCACGGTCAGGACCCGGTCGCCACGCTGGCTCCGGTCGCGAAGGTGCTGGCCACCGACGAGTGGGTGCTGCACGCCGCCGACCAGGACTTGCCCTGCCTGGCCGAGATCGGCATGCGCCCGACGACGCTGTACGACACCGAATTGGCAGGTCGGCTGGCCGGGTACGACAAGGTGAACCTCGCCGCAATGGTGCAGCGACTGCTGGGGCTGCAGTTGATGAAGGGGCACGGCGCCGCGGACTGGTCACAGCGGCCGCTGCCGCACGAGTGGCTGAACTACGCCGCGCTGGACGTCGAGGTGCTGCTCGATCTGCGTCACGCCATCGCTGGGGTGCTCGAGGAGCAGCGCAAATCCGACTGGGCCGCACAGGAGTTCGAGCATCTGCGGATGTTCGAGGGCGCTCCGACGCGCCGGGACCGCTGGCGGCGCACGTCGGGTATCCACAAGGTTCGTGACGCCCGCGCGCTGGCGGCAGTGCGGGAGCTGTGGATCACTCGCGATCACATCGCGCAGCGCCGGGACATCGCGCCGGGGCGCATTCTCCCCGACTCCGCGATCATCAACGCGGCCACCGTCGATCCCGACACCGCCGAGAAGCTCACCGCCCTACCGATTTTCGGCGGCACCCGGCAGCGTCGCATGGCGAATGTGTGGCTCGAGGCGCTTGCCCGTGCCCGCACCACCGACGATCCGCCGACGTCCACAGAACCGTCCACGGGTCCTCCCCCGGCATCGCGGTGGGCCCGCCGTAAGCCTGAGGCGGCAGCGCGACTGGAGGCGGCGCGGTCGCGTATCGCCGATCTCGCACAACGGGTTTCGGTGCCGACGGAGAACGTCGTCACCCCGGAGATCGTGCGGCGGTTGTGCTGGGACTGGCAACCACTGTCGACCGCCGAGGAGACCGAGGCCGTGATCGACAAGTTCCTGCGGGAGGCCGGGGTGCGGCCGTGGCAACGTCAACTCGCCGACCCGGCGCTGACGGAGGCGCTGTTCCCCGACCCCACCGCCGGAACTACTCCCGACTCCACCGCCGAGGCTGCTGAAGGATCGTGAGATTTCGCGATCTATGCGCAGTCTCGACGGGCGGGATACCGGTCAGCCCCCGCGGTTGACGTGGGCCAGTAGGTGCTTCAGCACCTTGTCAGGGGCTTCGATCTGCGGCCAGTGTCCGATGTCGTCGGCCAGCATCACCACATCGGCGTCGGGGATGACCTCGGCGTACCGGCGCGCCATGTGCGCACCCGAGTTGGGGTCCGCGGGGCCGTTGATGAGCCGCATCGGCACCGTGGTCTCGCGCATGGCACGCACCCACCGGTTGCGGTGTGCGTAACGATCGCCCATGAACCTTCCGACCTTGTGCAACACCCGCTTGCCGTCGTTGTATTCGAGAATCTCGTGGAACCGCCCCATCAACTCACGTGAGGGCTTGGTGTTCGGACCGAACACCTCGTTGATCGTCGGCTCCACGAGTCGCCGGGACAGCGTGCTGCTTTGCAGCGGACTCATAAGGTCCCCCAATGGCGTTCCCGACATCAGTTTCTGCATCGTGCGGGGCGCGTAAGCCTCGCTGAACAGCCCACCGTTGAGCCAGGTGATCGACTCGTAGCGCACCGATCCATACACGTGCTGACCGAATTCGCTGCGGGCCAACATTTCCTGGCCCACCGAGTCGCCGAGATCGTGCGCGAGCATATGGCATTGCTCGACGTTCAGGTGGGCGAGCAGCGCCTCGTGCATGTCCGCGTGATCGTGTATCGAGTAGCCGTAGCCCGCGGGCTTGGCCGAGAACCCCAAACCGATCATGTCGGGCGCGATGACGGTGAACCGCTCGACCAGTGCAGGCCAGATCAGCGACCAGTCCCACGAGTTGAACGGATAGCCGTGGATGGCCAGCAGAACGGGCGCTTCACCGATCGGCGGCCCGTCGACCCGGTAGAAGATCTCGAAACCCAGGTAGTCGAAGTAGCGGCCGGCGGACTTCCACCGCTCGAGTTCAGCGTCCATGCCAGCAGACTAGCTGGATTCATTTTTTGAACGCAATTGCTAAGCTGAGGTATGCGCCACGACGACCTCGCCGCGGAGCCATGCTCGATCCTGCGACCGCTGTCCCTGCTCGGCGATCGGTGGACATTGGTGGTCCTCCGCCAGGCGTTCGCAGGCGTTCGCCGTTTCGAAGACTTTCAGGCCAGCCTGGGCGTAAGCCGGGCGGTGTTGGCCGAGCGGCTGCGCAGGCTCGTCGACTGCGGTGTACTGGAGCGGCGAGCCTATCGGGATACTCAGCGCACGCGTCACGAATATCGGCTCACGACAAAGGGTTTGGATCTTTATCCGGTCCTGATGGCGCTGCGGGCGTGGGGCGATAAATACCTGGCTCCCGACGGTGAGTTCGTGATCTACCGTCACCGCCAATGCGGTGGGCGGACCGATGTGCACCTGATGTGCGACGAGTGCGGTGCTGACATGACGGCCCATGAGATCGAGCCGGTACCCGGGCCAGGACTCGAGACCGCGAACAGACGCTAAAGCCCGCGACACGCCGCGGCGCCGCGACATTTTGCGTCTGCTCGCGAGCCAGCCGCTAGTCGAAGCGCTGGCTGACTTCGCTCTCGGCGCTGGTGGCGGCGCCCTGCGCGGCCACCCAGCCGGTGATCTGGCGGGCGATGTTGCGGTCGGTCAGCCCGACGTCGGCGAGCACCTCACCACGCGATGCCTGCGAAAAGAACTCCTGCGGCAACCCGACGTCGCGGCACGGCACGTCGATCTCGGCTCGCCGCAGCGCAGCCGACACCGCCGAACCGACGCCGCCGGCCACACCGTTGTCCTCGATGGTGACGACGAGCTTGTGTCCGACAGCCAGCTCCGCGATGGCCGGAGGCACCGGAAGCACCCATCGCGGGTCGACCACCGTGACGCCGATGCCCTGGTTACGCAGCCGCTCGGCGACCGCCAGAGCCATCGACGCGAAGGGCCCCACCGCGACCACCAGAACATCGTCGGACAAGCCATCCGCCGGGAGGGCCAGCACGTCGACCCCACCCCGCCGTTCGATCGCCGGAATGTCCTTGCCGACATCGCCTTTCGGGAAGCGAATAGCGGTCGGCCCGTCCTTGACGTTAAGCGCCTCGCCGAGTTCGTCGCGCAGGCGGGTGCCGTCCCGCGGCGCGGCCACCCGCATGCCGGGGACGATGCCCAGCATCGACAGGTCCCACATGCCGTTGTGGCTGGCGCCGTCCGGTCCCGTCACGCCCGAGCGGTCCAGCACCATCGTGACCGGCAACTTGTGCAGCGCGACGTCCATCATGATCTGGTCGAACGCCCGGTTGAGGAACGTCGAGTAGATGGCGACCACCGGATGCAGGCCGCCCATCGCCAGGCCGGCGGCCGACGTCATCGCATGCTGTTCGGCGATGCCGACGTCGAAGAATCTGTCGGGGAAGCGCTTGCGGAAGTCGGACAGCCCCGTCGGCCCCGGCATCGCGGCGGTGATGGCCACGACGTCGCGCCGGCGGGCGGCATAGGAGATCAGTGCATCGGAGAACGCGGACGTCCAACCCGGGCCTGGCACCGACGTCGCCAGTCCCGTCTCGGGGTCGATGACACCGCACGAGTGCATCTGGTCGGCTTCGTCGTTTTCGGCCGGCGCGTATCCCATGCCCTTGCGGGTGACGACGTGCACGATCACGGGCGCGTTGAAGCCCCGTGCGTGGCGCAGTGCGTTCTCCACCGCATGCTCGTCGTGGCCGTCGATCGGACCGACGTACTTCAGGCCGAGGTCGGTGAACATCACCTGCGGCGACAGCGCGTCCTTGATGCCCGCCTTGATGCTGTGCATGCACTGGTAGCAGAGCTCGCCGATGATCGGCACTTTCTGGACGGCCTTGCGGCCCTCCTCGAGCACCTTCTCGTAGCCCGGCTGCAGGCGAAGGCCTGCCAAGTGCTCGGCGAAGCCACCGATGGTGGGCGCGTAGCTGCGACCGTTGTCGTTGACGACGATGACGACCGGGCGCCGAGCCGCGGCGATATTGTTCAGCGCCTCCCAGCACATACCGCCGGTCAGGGCGCCGTCGCCGACGACGGCGACCACGTGGCGGTTGCGGTGGCCGGACAGCTCAAATGCCTTGGCCAGCCCGTCGGCGTAGGACAGCGCGGAGCTCGCGTGGCTGGACTCGACCCAGTCGTGGTCGCTCTCGCTGCGGGACGGATAGCCCGACAGGCCGTCCTTCTTGCGCAGTGTGTCGAAGTCGTGGCTGCGACCCGTCAGCATCTTGTGCACGTAAGACTGATGCCCGGTATCGAAGATGATCGGGTCGTGCGGCGAGTCGAACACCCGGTGCAGCGCAAGTGTGAGCTCGACCACGCCGAGGTTCGGGCCGAGGTGTCCACCCGTCGCAGCAACCTTGTGAATCAGGAACTCGCGTATTTCCTGCGCCAGGTCACTCATCTGTGACTGGGTCAAGTGCTGCAGATCTGCGGGACCGCGGATCTGTTCAAGCATCCCGTCAGTCTACGCACCGGCGTCGTTTCAGTCCTGCCGAGCGTCGTAGACGTCGGGCACACCGTCGTGATCGGCGTCGGCGGTCTCGAGTTCGTGGATGCGCCGATATGCCGCGTTACGGCTCAGCAACACCAACGAGGCCAAAGCACCTGCGAGGACGGACCCGACGAGGACACCGATCTTGACGTCGTCCCCCGCCGGGGTGCCGTGCCCAAAGGCCAGCTCGCCGATCAATAACGAAACTGTGAACCCGATGCCAGCCAGGAGCGACACGCCGAGAACATCTCGCCAGGCGAGGTCGTCGTCGAGGGCCGCGTGGGTGAACCTGGCCAGCAGGAAGGCGGTCAGCCAGACCCCCAGTGGCTTGCCGATCACCAGCCCCGCGATGACACCATCGGTGACGGGGTGGATGAGCGAATCTCCGAGGCCCGACCAGCCACCGACCGTCACGCCGGCGGCGAAGAAAGCGAACACCGGCACCGCGAATCCTGCAGACAAGGGCCTAACCGCATGTTCGAACGACTCCGCGGTGGAGTGGCCGTGGCGGCCGAGCACAGGAACCGTGAAGCCGAGGACGACGCCGGCCACGGTGGCGTGCACCCCGCTGGCGTGCACCAGCGCCCAGGCTGTCACGGCCAGGGGCACCAACAACCACCAGTGGCGCACGCCGCGCTGTACCGCCAGCCCGAACAGTCCGATGGGAATCAGGGCCAGTGCCAGCGGACCCAGCGAGAGATGGTCGGTGAAGAAGACGGCGATGACGGTGATCGCCAGCAGGTCGTCGACGACGGCCAGCGTCAGC
>JBIQHU010000098.1:0-21272 GCA_044508395.1 Mycobacterium sp.
CTGGCTGGAGTTACCGGCGTGGATCACACCGTCCTCCTTGAACGCCGGCTTGATCCCGGCCATGGACTCGACGGTGCCGCCGCGGCGGATGCCGCCGTCCTCGAGAACAACGTTGCCGTCCTGGTCCTTGATGCCCACGATTTGGTCCTTGAAGGCACCGGAATCCTGTGCGGCAGCCGCCTTCTCATGTGACCGCAGGGAGAACTCGTCCAGCTGGGTGCGGCTGAATCCCCACTGCTCGGCGATCATCTCGGCGCCGACGCCCTGGTTCGGGGTCTGGCTGTAGCGGTTCTTGAAGCCCGCCGAATACGGGTTGCCGCCGTTGGCCAGCGAGGAACCCATCGGGGTCCGCGACATCGACTCGACGCCACCGGCGACCACGACGTCGTAATGGCCGGCCACCACACCGGCGACGGCGAAGTGCAGCGACTGCTGGCTGGAACCGCACTGGCGGTCGACGGTGACGCCGGGCACGGACTCGGGCCAGCCAGCGGTCAGCAGCGCGGTGCGGGCGATGTCGAGCGCCTGCTCACCGGCCTGCATGACACAGCCCCAGATGACGTCGTCGACCAGGCCCGGGTCCACACCCGCGCGCTCCACCAGACCGTTGAGCACCTGCGCCGACAGGTCTGCGGGATGGACACCCGAGAGACCGCCGTTGCGCTTGCCGACCGGCGACCGTACAGCCTCGACGATGACGGCTTCAGCCATGACCCTTCTCCTTTTGAAAGTCGTGTTTTCCCGAAGGTAGAGGAACGTAGTTTACTAGGTCAACCTACTGGTTGGTAGGGTAGGACCTCGCTAACGCAACGCCGGGCCGAACCTCCGACCACCTGCGCGTATTCACGCTGCCACTGAACCTAGCGTCCCACATGGTTTACTGAGTTGCATAGCTGGCTGTACCGCCAGTCGTCTTTTCCGGGAGTATTCAGTGGCTCGAAGTACACCACTGGCGCCGATGATCGGCCCAGACGGCGTGGGTGGAGGCACGGCGGTCCGATCGCCGAAGACCGCCGAGCTCGTCGCCGGGACGTTGCGGCGCATGGTGGTCGACGGCCAGCTCAAGGATGGCGATTTCCTGCCCAACGAGGCAGAGCTGATGGCCCATTTCGGCGTCAGCCGGCCGACGCTGCGCGAAGCCGTGCGAGTGCTGGAATCCGAGCGGCTCGTCGAGGTCCGCCGCGGCTCACGCACCGGCGCTCGCGTGCGTGTGCCGGGCCCCGAGATCGTGGCGCGTCCCGCTGGGCTGCTGCTCGAGCTGTCGGGCGCGACAATCGCCGATCTCATGACGGCTCGAGCTGGCATCGAACCGATGGCCGCACGCCTGCTCGCAGAATCGGGAACGGACGAAGTATTCGACGAGCTGGACCGGATGCTTGCCGACGATGTTCCCGCCGGATGGCAGTCGGGCCGTATCGCGGAAACGACAGGCGATTTTCACCAGCGGCTCGTCGAGTTGTCGGGTAATGCGACGCTCGCGATCATCGCCGGAATGCTGCACGAGATCACAGTGCGGCACACCGCATTCGCCTTCAAGGAGGGCCGCCCATTTTCCAAGTCGGACTATGACAAGCTGATGCGGTCCTACCGACGACTGATGCAGCTGCTGCGGTCGGGCGACGGCGCCGCAGCCGAAGCTCATTGGCGCAAACACCTCGACGTGGCGCGCAACCTGATGCTGGAGGGGCTGGAGGACGTCAAGGTCCGCGACGTCATGGGGTGAGGAGCTTGCGGATCACCCTCTACGTGATGGGCTAGTCATCATCGGCTCGTCGTCGTCGCCGACCATGTCACGTGTACGGGAATGTCGTCGCTCCACGGCTGTCCCGTCACCATGTCGGAGACGTTCACGTAGCCGCGTTCGAACTCCCCCGTCGCCGCGTCGACCAACCGGTACTCCTGCCGCTGCCGGTGGAACGGCTGCGCATCAAGGAGAATGACGCGTACCTCGCCGGGTTCGAAGTGGCACCGCTTCTGCATGGCTTCGATCAGCTGCTCGTTGTGCATATGGCCGTCGCCGAAATTCCAGCCGACCGCCGTGCTGCACAGTCGCTCACCTTCGGTGATCCCGTAGTCGTCCTCGTTGCGGCCGGCCAGCGCGTTGTGCACCAACGTCAGCAGTGCCTTGCCGTGAGAGTTGAAGCCGCGGAACGCATATCCCTTGTACAGGTAGATCATCGCCTGTTCCGGACTGCCGTAGACCTTCTCGAGTTGCGAGGCCGGCATGCTGGCGATCGCGACCAGTCCACGCTCGATCTTCTCGTTTCCCGACGGCTTGATGCACCACCATGACGTGTCCCAGTTTCCCGCGTAGTACCGCATGCCCGGCAGGAACGAAATCATCCGCGGGAACAGGTTGCCGAGCACGACGATGGTGACCAGCACCGCGAGCAGCACGATCGGCAGCGGCGTGCTCAGATCACCGACGCCGACCGAGGCGTGGCCGACGAAAAGCGTTACCACGCAGAACATCATGAAGACGTTCCACTCGAGCGGCACGCCCATCGGGATCGCCGAGAGGATGCCGAAGTGGAAGCACAGCATGACGAACGCGGCGATATAGGTGGGCCAGCCGCCGTGCGAGAACAACAGCGCCAACGGAACCAGCATCTCGACCGCGGTGCTGAAATGGGCGATGAATCGCGACACCCGGCCCGGACGCAGATCGTCGGGGAACTTCTCAAAGAACCGTCTTTTCAGCCACTTGGTCCTGACCAACGGATTGTTCGACATCATCGTCGAGATCACGAATGGGAAATGCTTGTTCAGTTTCGACGTGGCGGCGCCCATCCAGATCACCACGCACACCAACTTGGCGGCGATGATCATGTCGACCCCGTAACCGGCGAACAGGAAGGCCACCGTGAACGACCCGTACACCTCACCGCGGGCGGCCAGAAATATCACCTTGTCGCGTAGCCCCAGGACCGCGAGCAGACCGAGAATGGTCCAGATCTGCCACATCGGCAGCACCCCGATCGAGGTGCCGAGCGACGGCATCGGACCGGTGCCGTCGGAGAACAGCGCCACGACAAGCACCACCAGCAGGGCGGCGTAGAGCACGACATCGACCGGTGTACGCGAGTCGCCCTTGGTCAGCGGTACCCGGTTGGGCCACGGTGGC
The DNA here is from genome assembly GCA_044508395.1 of Mycobacterium sp. GTDB lineage: Bacteria > Actinomycetota > Actinomycetes > Mycobacteriales > Mycobacteriaceae > Mycobacterium. Next base: position 3,125 of record JBIQHU010000098.1, read on the forward strand.
AGCCGAATGGTGTTGGGCCGCAACCAGTACAGGATTGACCCCATGGGCGGGAAGAACCTGTTGTTGAGTGGGCCGAATCCGCAACCGAGGCCGATGACCTCGAACAGCATCGTGTAGAGGACGACCTTCTGGAACACGATCGGCTCGGTCCACCAGTCGGCGACGTCGGTGAATCCGTCCACGCCCATGGTGGCCAGCGCGAAGAGCCAGCCGCCGAGGATGTAGAGCAGGATCTTCACAACGTAGAACAGATGCATCACGACAGGCGTGCCGAAGCCGACCTCGGCCCAGTGCAGGGCCATCGGGCGAATCTTCTCCGAGCGCGAACCCTTGCTCCATTCGGCGAAGTCGACAACCGGCATGTCGGGCTTGAGAAATCCCATGGCCGAAAGACTAGAACGTGTTCTAGCTCCGCGGAATCAGTTTGTCGGACTCGCAGTGGCTACGCGGCGTCGGCCTTGGCGGGCGGCCGATAGAAGATGACCAGTTGACCGATGCCGCCGGCCAGCCCAAGGCCCAGCGAGATGATCAGACCCCACCAGCCGTGCAGGAAGTCATAAAGCGTCGACGTGCGGAACAAGAGGTAGTCAAGGCTGTACTTGCCGGCCCCGATCGTCGCGATGCCGACCGCCGAGGCCGCGAGCACCAGGTTGTACTCCCAGCCTTCCTTGACGATGAAGAAGCCGTTGGGCCGGTGCACGGTCCATGCGGCCACCAGCATCAGCGCGACGAATCCCGCCGCCGGAATGGGCGTGAGCAGTCCGACGGCCAGACCGATACCCGCCGCCATCTCGGTGGTCGCTGCGATCCTGGCGTGGAAGATGCCCGGCTTCATTCCCATGCTGTCGAACCAGCCTGCGGTGCCCGCCAAGCCACCCTTGCCGAAGAATTTGTTGTAACCATGCGCGGCCATCGTGAGGCCGAGCACGACTCGCAGGATCAGCAGGCCAATGTCAGCAGCAGCGGAACCGTATGCAGTCATGCGACAAAATCTAGGCCATGTGTTAAGCCCTGCCCAGCCCCACCCACGCTGACAGCCGATTGGATGGACGTTCACGGCGGCGGCGACCCTACCGGGCTCCTCGTTCTCCGCGATGGAACCCGCACAGCACCGGGTCGCCGCTGCCGCATCGTGCGGGCACCTCACCCGCGGAGCGTTAGTCGGCTCTCGTATCGAGACTTGTATATCGAGACTTAGCGGCGGCAGACAATCGTTGCCTACCCAACCTCGTCCGACAGAGGCTGACCTCGAACACCAATGCCGGGAACCCCGGCAATGAACCGCTTAGTTCACCGCGTCCTTTAAGGAACGCAGACAAACCCCTCAGGGCAGGTGATCGTGACCGGAATTACGCACCCCGAAGCCGTGCCAACGATTGTGGCAAGCACAAAAGCGAGCACCAATTTACGCATAAGAAGCGGCATTACAGAACCCCCTTCGTCAGAAACAACGACACCCCTTGATTCAAATTACTGTACGACACCAATAGCGCGTCCGCCGACCAGATTGGACAACAAAAGGCGACTGGCTTTTAACGAGACGCAAGATCACGTAAGGACGTTTCAAGATCAAGCGCGACGCAGTTATGCCGCCATGCATTTCGGCCCAAAAATGCAACACAATTCCAGTTGTTTGCTCCAATTCGAAGCAAGCCACGGGATTGTTTGCTGACGATCCCCCCGAGTTGCACAATTCGGCCTTCAGGCCCCGCCAACGACCCGCAACTCGGTTTACTTCCGCGTCAATAGACCGTTCGCCACAAGCAACGTCGCTCACCGTCGGAGTGCGGCGTCCAATCGTTCAACGTAGGCATCGGCATCACCGACCGCAGACTCGGCTGCGTGCACGCTGATCGCGAGGGTGTCCCCGATGCCATGGATTCCATGCGTGAGGCCCATCATCGGGGACAGCCCCGGATAGCCCGCGGTCAGCACCACGGGCGTGTCGCCGAAGTGGAGATCGGCCTGGCCTCGGTTGACGCTGGAAACGACGGTATTGCCCGTCACGGTCGGCGACCGCCGCGATGGGTCGAATTGTCCGACACCCCAACGTAGTAGCGGCGCAGGTACCGCCTCGAAGGCGCGGCTGGCCGCAAGCATCGCAGGGTGCGCCGCGCGGTGACGGCGATCTGCGAGATCCTCTGCGATGCGTGTAACCCGATCGACCGGTCCGAGTTCCGGATAGAGTCCGACACCGACATTGCCGAAGTGATTGTGCGCCCGACGCGGGCCCTGCTTCGCCATGGGCACCTCGGCGCCCAGCAGCGCAGGATCGTCGCCCAACTCGCGCAGGTGCGCTGACAACGCGGCGGAAATCGCCGCCAGCACGCCGACCGTGACGGTCGGACCCGGTATCTCGGCACGCTGTCGCACCACTGTGCGAATAGTGACCGCTCCCTCCGGTCGCGAATTGGTGATCAGTGCCGGCCGCGAATCAGCCTGCGGCGGGACGAGCCCAGCGGCGGTGTCACGCTCCAGCTGTCGATGTGCGCGCGCGGCGCGGTAGCCGAGCCAGGGCAGCGCCAACGGCCTGACTGACGACTGCGACACCACCAGCGATACCGCACCGGCCCTACCGAACAACAGCGCCGCCAACGCAGACGACCGGATTCCGTCGCCGAGCGCGTGGGCCACCTGCACTACCGCCACGACTCCCCTACGGACGCCTGGCACGTCATCGACCGGACAGAAGACATGCAGCCGCCATGTCATCGATCGTGCATCCAGATGGTCCGCCGCCAGCCCGGCGACGGTGGACAGGCAGTCCGGCCACCCGGTCGCCTCGTGTACGACGAACTGATCCGTCGTGACCTCGCCGGTCACCCATTGCGGGTACCCGAGCACCCTGTCCCGGACCCGTAGCGTCAACTCCGGGCACCCCTGCGCACGGGCCTGGATCTCCTGCAGCGCCCGGTCGAGGTTCGCCGGTACTCCATTGAAACCGTAGAGCAGAAACTGGTCGTTGGGGATCTTCGCCGACATCCAGTACGTCTGCGCATCCACAGCAGACAGTCGGCGGACCGTCATGAGTCCAGCCTAGGGGCCTCAGTGTGAGCTGGGGCTAAGTCGGTGCTCCCACGAAGTCGGCGATCTGGCGGCCGACGACGTCTGGCTGATCGAGCTGCAGGAAATGCCCGGCGTGCTGGATAACCGCCACCCTGCTGCCATCCGGCAGGATCTTCTCGACCCACTGTGCGTAATCCGCTGTGGCACAGCCGTCGTCGCGGCCGTGGAGATACAGCGTCGGGATCTGCGGCGCCTCAAGCCAGTGCTTGTGCAACTCTGCGTATTGCGAGGGCACTTTGGTGTTTCGCATGACCGCGCGGTAGTAGCCCAGCGCGGCGCACCAGCGGTCAGGGGCACCGATGGCCGCCTGGACATAACGGATGTCCTCGTCGGCGGCGTATCCCGGCGACCACTTTCGCCACAACCGAGGGACGATCCACTCGGTGGAACGTTCTGGCAGCCAAGGCAACTGGAAGTAGAGGATGTACCAGCTCCGCCGCAGCTGCGCCGGCAGTGTCCTGACGAGGCGGCCGATCTCGGGGACGCGACCGCCGGGCTGGCGGAACGATGCACTCGGCGGCACCGACATGATCACCGCCTTCTTGAACGGGCTGTCCGGCATCGCCGCAAGTCCCGTTGCCGCCATGGCGCCCCAGTCGTGACCGATGATCACGTCGCGGCCGGTCGCTCCGACGGCGTCGAGCACCCGCAGCGCGTCATCCATGTACGCGCCGATGTGATAGCTGCCGTCCTTCGGTAACGACGACGGCGCATACCCCCGCATCAACGGCGCGACCACCCGCCAGCCCGCGTCGACCAGCACCGGTGCCATCTTGCGCCACCCGTAGGCGGTATCGGGAAAACCGTGCAGGCACAACGCGATCGGCGCGTCTTCTCGGCCCCACGTCAGCACACGCAGCCCTACCGCCGGCGTCGCGACGTCGATGGTCTCGGGCTCGAGCATCAGACGGGTTCGAACTCCGAGATCAGCCAGCGGTCATCGACCTTCTCGAGGGTCACGCGGACGCTTGATGCGGTATCCGAAGGCAGATCCTGCCCGACTACCACGGTTTGGTTGACGAAGACCAACACCACGGCGTGCTTCGGATCGGCCGAGACCGATGCCACCGCCGGAACCGATGCGACAGCGGAGATCTGCTTCTGCTTGGCGCCCGGGATCACGACGTCGTTGATCAACGTCGTGTACGAATCGCGGAAGTCGCCGGTGAGCAGATCGCGGGCGGCGTTGAGCTGCTGGTCGACGGTGTCCGGCTTGTACGACAGCATCTTGATGGTGCTGTCTTTGGCCGCATTCATCGATTCCATTGCCGGAGAAGGATGTTGTTCCGACGCGGCCGGCGGCAACGCGCTGTAGTTGCTCGAGGTGTACTGCCACCGCGAGTACCCCGCCGCCAATGCGAGTAACAGCGCTAGTGCCGGCAGTACGCCGTAGGCGACGACGCGCGACCATTGAATCTTGCGCTTGGCCTTTTCCGGCTCGTCGCTGGATTCCGGCCATTCCTCGGCGGTTTCGGCGTCGGCGGTTTCGGTGTCTGCGGTGTCTTCGGTGTCTGCAGTTTCCGTCGCCTCCGCGTCGGCGGACTCCGGCGCGGAATCCTCGGTCGCCTTCGACTCTTCGGTCGTGGCCTCTTCAGCAGTCACCTCGTCGGGTTCCTTGTCGCTCTCGGCGTCGCTCGTGGCGCCACCTGCGGGCATCCGGTGTCTCTTGCTCATGGCACGAACTCCACGTTGGACACTTTCGCGTCGTCACCAACCTTCGTCACCGTCAGCCGCATCCGCCAGGCGCGGGGCTCCTGCTGAGGGGCGCCGATATTCGAGGTATTTACGGTGACCGCGACGAGCACCCGGCCTTCGTCTCTGGTCGCCGACTCCAGCCCCGCCTCGGCAATGGTGCCGACCGATTTCGACTGCGCTTGCTTCACGACCTCGACGAACGGCGCCGCGCGGTTCTGGAAATCGTCGTAGAACGTTCCGGTGGCCGAGTCGAGGACGCGCTGCACATCTGCCTCGGCGTGCTCCCAATCGATCGTCGTCAGATTGAGCGCGCCCTGCCTGCCGACTTGCAGGAACAGTTGGCGTTGTTTCTCGTCCTGGTATGCGTTGTACGCGCGATAGCCCGTCCAACCGGTGAGCGCGGCGAGGGCCACCACCAGCACCAGACCGGCGATCGTCGCCAGCCGAACATGCGACATCCGCCGCTTGGCAGGAGGCGGCTCCTCCTCGTCGCTGGCCTCTGCCGCCTCTTCGGCGTCCTCGTCCGCCTCGTCGTCGGCGTCGTCACTCGCCTCGTCGCCGTCGTCGACCGCGTCAGCGGTCTCTTCGGCGGCTTCGGCATCCGACGCAGTGCCCCCCTCTTGCGCGGCTGACTCAGGCTTTGCGGTGTCGGACTGCTCCTCGGCCGCCGAAGATTGGGTCAACTCCCCGTCGGGGGCAGCAGCATCGTCTGCCATGTTTGCTCCTCTGCGGCGTTTCGGGCCAGGTTGGACTGGGTGTACACATTGCCGTCGGGTCCAACGTACGTGCCTGTCGCGGGATCATATTCGGCGGCCGCCACGGGCAGCGGTGGCGTACCCGGCGGAGGAGCCGTTACCGCGACCGGTACATCCGGCGGAACGTGCGGAATGGGCTGGCCGGAAAGGGTCGCATTGGGGTCGCCCTTCCAGTTGTATCCGTCGTTGAGCGGCACGTAGTTTTCGTCGCTCTCACATTGCTGCCACGTCGGAGCACGCTTGCCCGGCACCGTGACGCAGGGCAGGTTGCGGGCGCCGCGGACGTTGAACGGCGAATTCTGGGGCACCCGGCAATACAGGTCACCCGCCGGCCGGTCGGGGTAGTCCTCGAAGGTCGGCGTCCGTTGCTGCTGGGCGGGCAGGAAGCCGGTGCTGCAGGGCGGCGGCAATTGCTGCGGCGGCAGCGGAATCGGAGCGGGCAATGCGGGTATGAGCGCGTTGAGGTTGAAGATCAGGGCGTCGCCCTCGTAGTCCTGTTTCGTGTTGCGCTTGTGCACGCCCACGGCTTGCGTGACCGCCGTGCCCTGGGGCAGCAGCACCAGAAGCTGCTCGAGGCTCGGCTGGTAGGTGACGGCGACCTCGCCGACGCTGACCAGGTTGGCCAGCACGATCGGCAGCGTGGGCTGCAGCCGGTCGAACAGCGACCGCACCTCGTCTGCCGCTCCGGGGCCTTTCTCCAGGACTCCCGCCACGGCCGGATCCTGACGCTGCAGTTGACCGCTGATACTCGCCAGATTCGCCGCCCACGCCTCGATCGAGCCTGCGGTGTCGGTCTGGGTGTCCAGCACCGGCTTGGACTCATCGATCAGGGTGGTGAGCGAATCGAGGTTCTTGCGGGCGTCGATGGCCAGCGTGGTGCTTCCGGTGACCAGCCGGCGCAGTTCGGGCCCGAGCCCGCCGAACGCGAGATAGGCCTCGTCGACGACGGTCCTCAGGTTTTCCTGCGGGATGGCCTCCAGGCCACGGTTGGTGTCATCGAGAACCGCGTTGATGTCCGTGGGAACCCTGGTGCGATCCAACGGGATGACGTCGCCGTTTCTCAACTCCGGTCCGTCGGCGCTGCGCGGCAGCAGCTGGACGAACTGCTCGCCGACCGAGGACACGCTGTGCACCTCGGCTTCCAGGTCGGCGGGGATCCTGACGTCGGAGTTCAGCGTCAGCACCGCCTGGACGCCGGTGTCGGTGAGGTCGACGCTCTTGACCTCGCCGACCTGCACACCGCGGTAGGTGACGTTGCTCCTCGGATACAGGCCACCGGTCTCGGGTAGTTCCATGGTGACGCGGTACTGCCCGACGCCCAGCAGGTCGGGCAACCGCATGTACCCCAGCACCATGATGGCCAGCGCCGTGGTCGCGATGACGGCGAAAATCGCCATCTGAATGAGGATTTGGCGGGTCAGTCGCATGTCACGGCCCCTGATCAAGGCGGTAGGGGGCCACCAGGGGGTTGCCGCCCGGCGGCGGCACGTGGTGGTTGCACGGGCTGGGGAACTGGCCGATGGTGCGTCCCCATTGCAGCTCGAGCCAGGTCAGGTTGCACTCCCACCGCGTCCCGGTGAAGAACCCGGCATCGAGGCGGCTCAACGTCAGGTCGACCACCAATGTCAGGTTCGCGTAGTCGCCGCGCATCCAGTTGGTGAGCGTTTCCTTGGGAAACGGGAAGGTGGGCAGGAAGCTCAGCGCGCGGGTCAGCGCGGGGCCGGCGTTGGCCAACTCCTGCAGCACCACGCCGAGGTCTTTGAGCTCGGCGACCAGAGCTTCCTTGGTTTGATCGACCGAGTCGGCGGCCAGCGCACTGAACCTGCCCAGCTGGGTCAGCGCCTCGGCCAGGTTCTCCCGCTGATCCCGCAGCACGGCCAGCGCGTCGGGAATCGTCCGTAATGCCTTGTCCAGCACGGGTTTTTGCTCCGCGAACTGACCGAGCAGGTTGTTCATGCTCTCGGTGGCGTCGATGATGTCCTGCTTCTGGTCGTCCAGGTGGCCGATCGCAATGTCCAGCTGCTCGATCAGGCTGCGCAGGTCGTTGTCGCGTCCCGCGAACGCTGTGCTCAACGCCTCGGTGATGTCGTGGATGTTGCTGATCCCGCCGCCGTTGAGCAACAACGCCACCGCCGCCAGCGCCTGCTCGGTACTCGGATAGGCGCTCGACGACGACAACGGGATCAGCGAGCCCTCGCGCAGCCTGCCCTCCGGGGGCGCGTCGGTGGGCGGCGCCAACTCGATGTGCAGAGAACCCAACAGGCTGGTGAGACCCAGCTTGGCCGTCGAGTTCGCCGGCAACTCGACGTCACCGTTGAGCTCCATCGTCACCAGCGCATGCCAGTCCTGACGCTCGATCCTCTTGACGTGTCCGACATTCACGTCACCGACCCGGACGCGGGAGTTCGGCTCGATGTTGTCGACGTCGGGCATCTGCGCCTGGATGACAAAGGCGCCCGGCCCGGTGCCTTCCACGCCCGGCAGCGGAATCGAGTTCAGTCCCCGCCAGCCGGCACAGCCGGTCAGCAGTCCGGCCGACACGACGAGCGCGGCTGCTGCGCCAAAGACCTTGGCCCACTTCATGGTCCCACGCTCCCCTGCTGGGGCGTCGGCTCAGGCGGAACCATCATGCCGTGCAGACCGTCAGCGGGATTGGGCGTGACGGGCATCTCTGCCGCCAACGGCGGACCCGCCGGCGGTGGCGGCGCCCCGCTGGGCGCCGGCGCGGGCTGCGCTGGACCAGGTTGCGGCGGTATGTAATTCGGGCGCAGCCAGTCCTCGCTGTAGGTCAGCTCGTTCGGCCGCGTCGAGGCACCGACGAAGACGTTCTGATTGATGGGCAGGAAGTTGTACTGGCGGTTCTTCAGGATCGGCGCCAGATATTGCACACACAACTTCGCCGACTGCTCGGCACCCAGCCGGGAGGCCGCCTGAATACCGCCGCACAGAAAGGAGATCGGATTGGCGAAGTTGTTGAGCATCGGCACGCTGCTCACCGCGCCCTGGGCGGGCTGCCAGATGTTCACGTAGTTCTGCAGGGTGTTGGGCGCCACGTGCAGGAACTGCTTGACGTCGGCGAGGCTGTCGGTGAGCGCCTGGGTCACCCCGGCCAGCTTGTCCGAGGTGGTGCCCAGCGCTTCGCGGTTGTCGGCCACGAAAGTCTGGACCTCACCGACGACGTTGTTGAGGTCGCGCACGGCGTCGGCGACTTCGTCGGGATCGTTGGCGAGCAACCCGGTGACGGTGGCCAGGTTCTGGTTGAGCTGCCGCATCACGTCGGTGCTGTCCTGCAGCGCCGACACCAGGATGGCCAGGTTCTTCACGGTGGAGAAGAGGTCGGTGCTGTGATCGCCGAGGGCGGTCACCGCTTGTGACAGCTTGATGACGGTGTCCCGGATGTTGGCGCCTTCGCCACGAAGGTTGTCGGCGGTGGTGTTGATGACCGAACCCAGCGGGCTCACTCCACCCGGCTCGGTCGGCTGCAGCGTGTCGGCCAGCTTCTCCAACTGCTGGCGGACCTCGTCCCACTCCACCGGAACGGCAGTGCGGTCCCGCCCGATGACCGCGTCGTTCTTCAGCACCGGCCCGGAGGTGTAGGCGGGCGTCAGCTGAATGCTGCGTGCGGTCACCAGCGTCGGCGACAGGATCGCGGCCTTGGCGTCGGCCGGCACCTTGTACTTGCTGTCGTACCAGAAGGAGATCTTGACCTGCTCGGGCTGCGGCTCGATGGATTCGATCTTGCCCACCGGCACACCGATGATGCGAACGTCGTCGCCCGGATAGATGCCGTTGGCGTTCTCGAAGTATGCGACAACGTGTGTGCGGTCGATGTTTTCGACGGTGCGCAGCAGTACAACGGCGCCGCCGACCAGTATCACGGCGAGAGCGGCGGCCAACAGGATTCGGGCGGTGCGCGTCATTGTCCGGCCTCCGCGGACCCGAGGTGGGGCACCTCACCCGGAGCAGGCACCAGGACCGGCGCCGGAGTCGGCTCGGGGGTCGACCGCAGACCCGGGGGTGCCTCAGCCGGAGGTCCCGGCGGCGGGCCGCCCGGCGGCGGCGCCGGCAGCGGTTGGCGGTAGGGGTAGCAGCCGGGACCGGGCAACGGCAAGCCGGGCAACCCGCACGGCTGGTCACCAGGATTGCCGGTGATCGCGTCGGGAACAGTGAGCCGCGGATCGCCGCCCTGACCCGTCCGCGGGAACGGTACCGGCAGCGCCGGCGTCCCCGGCTGACCCACCTGCGGGTCGGACAGTTCCGACGGCAGCAGCACGTTGGGATCCAAGCCCAGGTCGGAGAACGCGGCATCGATGAACGGCTGCAGGAACTGGCCCGGCAGCAGGTTGGCGACGTAGGTCTTGAAGAAGGGTCCACCCGACACCGATTCGCCCAGCGACATCGTGTACTGGGTGAGCAGTTTGAGAGAGCGCTGCAGGCGTTCCTTGCGGTTGTCGACGATCGTCAGCACACCGTTGAGCTTGTCCAGGGCAGGTCGCATGGTTTCGCGGTTCTCGCCGATGAAACCCTGCAGCTGCTCGGCCAGAGCCGAGATGTTGCCGGACACCTGATCGAGTGCGGCGCTCTGGCTTTGCAGCTCGGCCAGTAGCGCGTTGGTGTTGTTGACAAGGCTGACCACCTGGGTGCTGCGCTCGGCCAGCACCGCGGTCGCCTTGTCCGCGTTGACCAACAGACCCCGCAGCCGCTCGTCGCGTTCGTTCAGCGTCTCGGAGAACCGCGCCACACCCTCCACGGCGATCCGCAGCTCCGGCGGAGTGTCGGAGAACGTCTCCGACAGCACCCGCAGCGAGTCCGACAGCTGATTGGTGTCCAGTCCGCTGATCGCCGTCGCCAACTCGCCCAGCGCATCGGGCAGCTCGTACGGGGACGTCGTTCGGTCGAGTGGGATCGTGGCCTCTTGCCGGCCGTCTCCGTGGGAGGTCACTTCGAGGACCTTCGTGCCCAGCAGGCCTCTGGTCTTGATCGCTGCCTCGCTGCGGTCACCGAGCCGGATGTGGTCGGCGACGGTGAACGTCACCAGCGCGCGCGGCCCATCCAGCTCGATGGACTTGACCTCACCGACCTCGAAGCCCGAAACCTGCACGGCCTCACCGGTTGTCAGACCGCCCACCTCGGCGAAGTAGGCCGAGTACTCCTTGCCCTGGAAGATCGGCAGCCGCTGGTAGTTGAGCGAGGCGAGCACGATGCCGATCGTCAACACCAGCCCCACGGCACCGATGACGGTCTGATTGCGTTCACTGAAGGACCTCACCTCGGCGCGCACCTCCCGGTCGCCTGCCCCGCGGCCTTCACATACACCGGTTGGCCACCTTTGCCGTTGAGCTTCAAGACGAGGTCGCACAGGTAGAAGGTGAAGAAGTCGCCGTAAATGCCTTGCCGCGCAAGCGCCTGGTAGGCGTCCGGCAGCGTGTTCAGCAGGTTGTCGAAGTACTCGTTGTCGGCGACCACGATTCCCGCGGCGCGGTCCGTCTCCTGGATCGTCTTGGCGAACGGCGGACGAGCCTGTGCCAGGAGGTCCGCGATGGTGCCGGCCGCGGCGTTGGTGTACGCCAGCCCGTTGCTGATGTCCTCTTTACGGTCCGACAGCGTCCCCATCAGTTCGGACAGCGCGTCGACGGCCTTCGCGAACTGGTCGCTTTGATCACCGAGCGATCCCAGCACGACGTTGAGGTTGACGATGACCTCTCCGATCAGCCGATCGCGGTCCGCCAGGGTGTTCGTCAGCGCCGCGGTCTGGGCCAGAAACGAGTTGATGGTCGCGCCCTGGCCCTGTAGCGCGTGAATCAGCTGGCTGGACAACGCGTTGACCTGATCGGGATCCAAGGCCTGGAACAGCGGCCGGAAACCACCGATCAACGCGTCGAGGTCGAGCGCCGGCGAGGTGCGGGCCATCGGAATCATGCCCCCGGGCTTGAGTCTCGCGGTGCTGCCGGCGCCTTCCTGCAGCGACAGGTAGCGACCGCCGATCAGGTCGTCGTAGCGGATGACGGCCCTGCTGCCCTCGGTCAACACCACCGACTGGTCCGCAGTGAACTCGACCAAAGCGGTCGTATCGGGTTGAATTTCAACCTCTTTGACCTGGCCTACCTCCACACCGGCGATGCGGACGAAGTCGCCGTTCTCCAGCCCGGTCACGTTGGTGAACTCGGCCAGATAGCTGTGAGTCTTCTCCCCGAACCGCATCTGGCCGAAGACCGCGAACAATCCGAACACGCCGAGCACGCAGACAGCCAGGAACACGGCAAGACGCCATGCGTCGTGGCGAATCCTGGCTGTCATGCCTGGCACGGCTGGTTTCCTTCCGAGTCGTTGGTCATGAGAACGGTGGGCCCGGCTGCGCCGGGGTGGGCACCGGTACGGGTGGCAACGGCGTCGGCGTCAACTGTGCGGGGTGCGGAACCACGAACGGCTCCGAGCCCGGCGTCTGGCCGGGGTCACGCGGCGCCATCGGCGGGGGCGCGGCGGGCAGCCCCGGCCAGAGCGGGGTGCCGTCGTCTGCGTACAGGTCCGCCCCGTACGCCGGTGCGCCCGGGTACGGAATCGGCCCTATCGCGGGCCCACCGAAGAGGTTGCGGATGCTCGGCGGCTCGGGCACGGCGCGGGTGACCGGCAAGAAGTTGGCATATCCGGGGAAGCCGATGCCGGGGTTGGGGCGCCAGTCGATGCCGGTGCCGAATCCGGTGTTGGTGACGAGATTGCGCACCGGCCAGTTCTGTGCGACGTCGGGCAGCGAGCCGCAGCTGGGCTTGCCGCCCGGGCCGCCCTTGGCGCCGACGATCGGCAGGTTGTTGGGGTAGCGGTACGGGTCGTCGCCGAACGTCAGGGAGGTGTCCAACACCAGCGTGCGACCGTTGCCGCCGGGCGCTTCGTATCCGCCGGTGTCCAGCAGGACTTTCGCGCCGGTGAGCAGGCAGGTGTATGACGGGCTGTACTTGTAGAGCAGGTTCGTCGTCGGCTCGAGCACGTTGATGGCCTTGATGAGGTTGGCCTGATTCGGTGCCAGCAGACTGATTCCGCTATTGGACAGTCCGATGGTGGCCAGCAGCAACGCGTCGAGCTGACCGGCGCGGCCGGCGATCGTGGCGCTGGTCGTGCTGAGCGCGTCGAGTGTGGTCAGGATATCCTGCGCCGCAACGCTGTACGTGTCGTTGAAGTCGCGCAGGGCCCGAAGGTCCGCGGTCACCGTTTCATGGCGCGGATTCAGCTCCAGCAGAACCTGATTCGCGTCCGTGGTGGCCTGACCGATTTGCTCGCCCTGACCGCGGACCCCCTCGGCGAGCGCCGACAGCGTGCTGTTGAGCTTGGCCGGATCGATCTGCTCGAGCACGTCGACCACGTTCTGGAACACCGTGTTGGCTTCGGCGGTGACGTTGCGCGACTTGATCACCTGACCGGCCTGCAACCGCCCGCTGGGATCGCTGGGATACACGAGGTCGACGAACTTGGCGCCGAACACCGTCGTCGCCCGGATCTGCGCCTCGACGTTCGCGGGGATGAATCCGATTTTGTCCTTGTCGATCTCCAGTTTCAGCGCCACCGGCTGGCTGCCGCCCTGGATCGAGGCAACCCGCCCGACCTGGACGCCGCGCAACTTGACCTTGGCGTTGGTCTCCATCACCAGGCCCGAGCGCTCGGAGGTCAGCGTGACGGTCTCGGTCTTCTTGAAGCTGCCGACGAACAACGAATACGTCAGCCACAAGGCGGCAATTGTGACGACCGCGAGGATCAACGTCCACCAGGCGGGGTGCAGGCCTTCTTCTCGTCCGTCCATGATCACCCGGCCAGGTTGAAGTTGCCGGACTGACCGTAAACCGCAAGCGAGAGCATCACCAGGACGAACGCGGACACGATCAGCGAGGTGCGCACCGCACGCCCGACCGCCTCCCCGACGCCTGCCGGCCCCCCTCGTGCGGTGAACCCGTAGTAGGTGTGCACGAGCATGATCACCACCGACAGCGCGATGCACTGGCCGAAGGACCACATCAGATCGGTCGGGTTGAGGAACGTTCTGAAGTAGTGGTCGTAGACGCCCGTCGACTGACCGTAGATGACGGTGGTGCCGAACCGCGCCGCCCAGAACGCCATCAGCACGCCGACGCAGTACAACGGGATCACCACGAGGAAGCCCGCGATCACCCGTGTGGTGGCCAGGAAGGCGACGCTGCGGATACCCATCACCTCGAGCGCGTCGATCTCCTCGTTGATCCGCATGGCGCCCAGTTGCGCGGTGGCGCCCGCCCCGATGGTGGCCGACAGCGCGATGGCGGTGGTCGCCGGTGCGATCAGCCGCACGTTGAAGTAGGCCGACACGAATCCCGTCAGGGCCTCTACGCCGAGTTCGGAGAAGTCGCTGTAACCCTGCACGGCCACCAGTGCACCGGTGGTCACGGTCAAGAAGCCGACGATCGCGACAGTTCCGCCGATGATGATGAGCGCCCCGGTCCCAAGGCCCATCTGCGCGATGATCCGGATCAATTCGACCCGGTAGTAGATCACGGCGTAATGGATGGAGCGCAGGGTGCGGCCGTAGAACTTGGTTTGAATCCCGATGCGGTTCCAGGGTTCGGCCACACTGCGGAACCGGGCTTTCAGCCAGGGGAACTGGGAGTGGGGCCTTGAGACAGTCACAGCGTTATCTTGATCGCTACTGCGGTCGCAACGATATTGATCGCGAACAGCGCCATGAAGGTGAACACCACGGTTTCGTTTACCGCATTGCCTACGCCCTGCGGGCCGCCATGCACCGAAATCCCTTTGTAGCAGGCAATCAGACCGGCCGAGAGTCCGAACAACGCCGCTTTTACCAGCGCGATCATCACGTCGGTTGCGCCGATGATCAGGGTCAGGCCGGCGGCGAAGGCACCAGGCGAAACGTGCTGGATGTAAACGACGAAAAAGTAGGCGCCGGAGAGGCCGACGAGAATGACTGTGGCAGACAGCGCCAGCGACACGACCGTCGCGGCCAGGACGCGGGGAACCACAAGTGCCTGAATGGGATTGACGCCCATCACCCGCAGCGCGTCGAGTTCCTCACGAATCGTCCTCGCACCGAGATCTGCGCACATTGCGGTGGCGCCGGCACCGGCGACAACCAATACGGTCACGATCGGCCCGATCTGGCGCACTGTGCCCAGCGCTGCACCCGTGCCGGAGAAATCCGCCGCACCGATCTCGGTTAGCAGGATGGTTTCGATGAAGGTCAGCAGCACTGTGTACGGAATGGTCAACAAGAGCGTCGGCACAATCGAAACACGCGCGACAAACCAAGCCTGCGAAATGAATTCACGCCAGGCAAACGGCGGTCTGAACATCCACACGAATGTGTCGAGCGCCATGGAGTAAAAGCCGCCGAAGGCGCGCACTGGCTTGGCGATTGCACTGGAAGCGACCATCAGCAGGCCCTTCTATGCGTGGTTGTCACCGCCATCGGCCGCCGTTCCCTCCGACTCCTAATTAGCTCCCCAACAGGAATCCTGACGTTACACGCCAGGGCGCCGCAGAACCGTACATCACTAAATTCTGGCCGAGCAACACGGGTCGGCTTCGCGCCTACTGCGCGCTGCCGGCGAGAAACGTGTTCGATCGCCATGCGCCGGGCGCTGCAATTGCGTTCCAAGAACGTCCAGCAGGGACTAGCGTGCTGGCATGACGACGGCGGCGCGCCGCTGGGCGGAAACCGATGCCATCAACGTTGCTGACCTCACTTTCCGCGTATCGCGTCCTCCAGTTCGGCGATGACGATCTTGCGCATGGTGAGCATCGCCCGGGTCGCTGCGACCTCGGTGGCCGGGTCCTCGAGCAGCTCATAGAGCCGGTCAGGGGTGATCTGCCAGCTCAGACCGAATCGGTCCTTGAGCCAGCCACACTGCGACTCCTCACCCCCGTCGACCAACCGCTCCCAGTAGTAATCGACCTCGGATTGGTCCTTACAGCGGATCTCGAAGGACACCGCCTCGGTAAACGGGAAGTCCGGACCGCCGTTGATGCCGAGGAACCGCTGGCCGTCCAGCACAAATGTGCCCCACGCGACGTCACCGGGCGCGCCTGGCCCGGCCTCGTTGTAGCGGTAGAACTGCTCCACGGCGGAGTTGGGAAAGATCGCGGTATAGAAGGCGGCTGCTTCCTCAAGGTTGTTGTCGAACCACAGGCTGGGCGTAATCGATGGCATATCGGAACTGACCGATGGCGGGACGCAAACTCATCGCGGTGTCGCGCGTGTCGCGCCGAGGGCTCGCAGCGCGAAGTCCAGAACACATTGTTGTGCGCGCTGCACGCCTTCCTCGTCGTCGTAGTGCTGACTGACCATCACCCTGCTGACCACCGCACTGATGGCGACCGCATCCTGCTCCGGATCGGTCAGCGGGAACGTGCCGTCGTCGCGGCCGCGCCGCAGGATCTTGACCAGCGACCGTTCGCGGTCGGCGTGGGACTGCTCCCGCGCCTCGCGGTAACCCTTCGCGGCGCGGACTTCGACGGAATCGATGACCGTGAAATGCATCCGCGTCTGGTCGTCGAAGATCACCACGAACATGCCTGCGATCCAGGCCCTGAGCTGATCGACCGGACCTCCGCCCACGTCGGTGCAAATGCGGTCCAGACGTTCGGACAACGCGTCCGTCTCCTCGCGCAACATCGCCAGGAACAGCTCGTCCTTGGATTCGAAGTGGCGGTAAAAGGCCCGCGTCGACACCCCGGCGCGCTCCAGGATGGCCGCGACGGGGATTGCACCGCTGTGCGACTGCGACAGACAGCTGTACGCGGCCTCGATGATGCAACCTCTGTCGTCGGCATCCGAGGCGCTCTCTGGCTGCACGTACCAAAGTGTATGGACAGCGCCCGCCAGCAGGTCGAAGTTGGCCGCAAATTCCTGCTGGGTAACGTGACCGGTCGGGGCCCAGCCGAGAGGACGTCCGTGAGCAGCACACCCAGCGAACCGCAAACGGTGAAGTTCCGTGCACCCGCCGAGGACACCGAGATCACTCTCGTCGCCGATGAGTGGAACCGCGGGGCGTCCTCGGCCGCGGACCAGCCGACGGTGCTGATGCTGCACGGCGGCGGGCAGAACAGGTTCTCGTGGAAGAAAACCGGACAGATCCTCGCCGACCACGGCCTGCACGTTGTCGCACTGGACAGCCGCGGGCACGGCGACAGCGATCGAGCGCCGAAAGCGAACTACACGGTGGACGCGCTGTGCAGCGACACGCTTGCCGTCATCGACCAGATAGGCCGGCCGGTGATCCTGATCGGCGCGAGCATGGGCGGAATGACCGGAATGCTCGTCGCCGACGCCGCCGGCCCGGAGATGGTGACCAAACTCGTCCTCGTCGACGTGGTGCCCCGGTATGAGAAGGACGGCAGCGCCCGTATTCGCGAGTTCATGGCCAGCGGCGTGGAGGGTTTCGCGTC
This sequence comes from Mycobacterium sp., assembly GCA_044508395.1. Taxonomy (GTDB): domain Bacteria; phylum Actinomycetota; class Actinomycetes; order Mycobacteriales; family Mycobacteriaceae; genus Mycobacterium. The sequence continues at coordinate 20,065 of JBIQHU010000098.1, forward strand.
ACTGGACGAGGCAGCCGACGCGGTGGCCGCTTATCTGCCGTATCGCACGAAGCCCCGCAGCCCTGAGGGGTTGAAGAAGAACCTGCGACTGCGCGACGAACGGTGGTACTGGCACTGGGATCCGGCGTTCCTCACCGCACCGATGGACGACCCGTTCGTCCGGGTGGAGAAGCTGGAGCGTGCGGTGGTCAATTCGACCATCCCGGTCCTGCTCATCCGTGGCAAGCTCTCCGATGTGGTCAGCACTGAAGGTGTCAAGGACTTTCTCGAGAAGGTGCCCCGCGCCGAGTTCGTCGAACTCTCCGAGGCCGGGCACACGGCCGCCGGAGACGACAATGACGCATTCTCCGAAGTCGTGGTGCAGTTCGTCTGCAAGTGACCGTCGGATTCAATTTCCTCCAGGAGCCGGAGTTGCCGGCGCCGCAGGTGAGCGAGGAAGAGGCTGAGCAGATTCTGCGCGAGCACTACGGATTGCGTGCCCGCGCCAAATCGCTGGGTAGTCAGCAGGATCGGAACTTCATCGTCACCGCCGAGGACGGAGCGATCGCCGGCGTATTGAAGATTGCGAACCCGGCCTTCAACTCAACCGAGCTCGAGGCGCAGGACCTCGCGGCGGACCTGATCACCAGGGCCGAGCCTTCGCTGCGGGTCGCCGTGCCGTTGCCGAACATAGCGGGCGAGAAGTGCACGGCGATAACGGGTTTGACGGATGGCACGGCGTATGTACGGCTGCTGCGCTACCTGCCGGGCGGGACGCTGCTCGAGGCGGGTTACCTGTCGCCAGCGGTGGCCGCCGGTCTGGGTGACGTCGCGGGTCGGGTCAGCCGGGCCCTGGCCGGCTTCGTTCATCCCGGGCTGGACCGGATCCTGCAATGGGATCTGCGCTACGGCGCCGACGTTGTCGCCGAACTTCTTTCACACGTTCCCGGCGCGGCGCACCGCGCCGAGTTGGAGACAGCGGCACATCGGGCGTGGTCCCGTATTGCACCGCTGGCCGAGGAATTGCCGCGACAGGCGGTCCATTTGGATCTCACCGATGCGAACGTGGTGGTGTCGCGCGAGCGCGGCGGCGTCCGCGCCGACGGGGTCATCGACTTCGGCGATCTGACGGACAGTTGGGCGGTGGCCGAGCTCGCGATCACGGCGTCATGCGTGCTCGGGCATGCGGGCAGCGATCCGACCTCGGTGCTGCCGGTGATCCGGGCGTT
>JBIQHU010000099.1:0-21000 GCA_044508395.1 Mycobacterium sp.
CACCAGACAAGCTCAGACACCCCGTTCCGAGCTCACTCACGAAAGATCGAGGCTAACGCTCGTCGTCGTCGATATCAGCGCCTCATCTCACCTGTTCTAGACGGTTTAACGTCGCCACATCGAGACAGCTGGACAGGTCGAGAAGTTCCGCAAGCGCTACGGCAGCCGCGCCAAAGGTTGGCGCCGACCCTCGCCTGTTCCATGAGCGTGGCGGTGTCGAGTGCCGCCCGTCAGGTCCGATCGAGCTTGGCAGCAATGAACGCGGCGGCAGGACCGGACTCGACGTCTTTGAGAGCCGCAGCCAGGGCGGCCGGTGTTCGACTCCCCCACCAGCGCTATTCCCCTGGGCGGAGCGCCTAGGCGAACACGCTCCATCACCTCTGTTCACTCCGCTGTAATCGTGGAGCCCTGCGCCTCGACACCAGCAGACACGTCGCCGTCTCGTCAGGGGACGCAGAAGTAGGCAATAACCGCCCCCGGGGGTGTTTTGGTACGGCGGCGCGGCGCAGCATGGCAACAGCGCACGGCAATCGACCGTTTGCTACACACCCCGATCTAGGTTCACTGATCTCTCAGAGTCGTTATACGTCAACATGTTTAATTGTCCTACGCATGAATGCCGCAGGCGCGGGCTGGAATAATATGGCCAACGTGAGCGTTGAAATTGTGTTCCTAAAGCGCATCCGTCTGGAGGCAATTCAATGGCGACGGTGGGGGCATACGAGACCAAGACCGGGCGTAGGTGGCGTGTGCGCTACCGAACACCAGACGGACGGCAGACCGACAAGCGGGGATTCGCGACTAAGCGAGACGCCCGAGCGTTCGCCGCAACGATTGAAGTACGAAAAGCCTCGGGCGACTTCGTATCCCCGACTGCCGGGCGAGTCACCGTGGACGAACTTGCGCGGCTATGGCTGGAAAAGAAGAAGCAATCCACAGCACCTTCTCACTACCGCACGCTCGATTCCTCATGGCGGACACATGTTTACCCGAGATGGGCAACGCGGCACATCGTCGAGATCACGGCCCTCGAGATCGAGGTCTGGATCGCTGCTATGTCGAGTCAAGGCCACGGAACGACCACCGTCCGTCGTGCACACGCCGTGTTATCAGGGATTCTGGGCGATGCAGTCAAATCCCGTCGGCTGGTGGTCAATCCGGCCCGCAGAGTCGATAACCTGCCGCGCCGAATCGAGCGCCGACACCGCTATCTGACTGCGCCCGATGTACATGCACTGGCCGCCGAGGCGGGTGAACACCGTGAGCTGGTACTCACGCTGGCGTTCTGTGGATTGCGATGGGGCGAGGCCATCGCGCTTCAGGTTGCCGACGTCGAATTCCTGCGGCGGCGGATCTTGGTGTCATCGAACGCCGTGCAGATCGGCAGCAGCTACGAGGTCGGTCCCACGAAGGAGCGCCGCGCGCGATCGGTCCCGATTCCGCTATTCGTTCTTGACGAATTATCGCGCCTCTGTGTCGGCAAAGCCACTGGCGACTTGATCTTTCCCGCTCCCGATGGAGGTTATCTACCTCGCCCACACTCGGGAAGCGGCTGGTTCTCCGCTGCTCTACGCCGAAGTGGATTGCCCCAGATCACGCCGCACGATCTGCGACACACGTGTGCCTCGCTGGCGGTATCAGCCGGAGCCAGCGTACTAGCGTTGCAGCGCATGCTCGGTCATCGCAGCGCGAAAGTGACCCTCGATATCTACGCCGAACTATTTGACTGTGACCTCGACGACGTCGCCACGAGCCTGGACGCTGCTTTTGCGCCAGGAACGGTGGGCAAAACATGGGCACGCTACGCGGAAACCAACACCAGCCTTCGACGGAAACATGACCTGAGCAGCGAAACTCCGATCGACCTTCCATCTCCGGCGGAGGTGGGGTAACCCTCCGGACTTCGCTAATCGGAATCGCGTTCAGCGCGAAATCGCCAAATTGACTGCAAATAACCAGGCACGGCACGGCACGGTATCGTGTTCGACACTCTCGACGCGGGCTCGCAGAGTACCTTCGCGCGCTCGGCAAGGGCACCCGGCCGGTACCTACAGGCGTTATCGGCCAAGCGCCTGACCGCGACGTGGAGCGTGCTGCGCTGTCATGCCCAGTACCCGATAAAGACACCGATAGCGGTGATAAGAAGACCGACGATAGCCACGCGCAGATCTGTCGCCTGCGTAGAGTCGAGGCGCCTTTCTAGATCTCGAATTGCCCTTCGCGCTCTATCCTCAGCTTCCAAAGCGGCTGTCTTCGACTCGGTCCTCGCCTGCCGTAGGTCGCGCGACACCGTCTTGATCTGATCAAATGCAGCGTCGAGCCACTGGGGCAAATCCGTTTCGATGTACTCGTTGATTTTCCTTAGCTGCTCCTCCACCGAGTCTGTCGGTTGAATGCGGGCCATGCCGCGAAGCACATACGGTGCATACGCTTTCGCGGTACTCCGGGCAGGCCCACCAACGAGGATCGTTTGAGTGAAGGGTTTCACGATCAGCCGCCTGATGCGCGGCCAGACGCGGTGACTCCAGAACCGCCTGGAGCGTTCCCACGCGTATAGCAGGCCACTGAATGTGAGGAGCGTGCCGACCAGCTGCACCGTGGTGGACCACCACATCACGCCAAGTTCCGACCACTGCACCCAGTGCAGTAGTACCGCCACTCCCGTAACGCCGATCACGCATAGAGCACCGCCCAGGATCCACCTATCAACGGGCGTCGGCGCGTTGGCGTCGGTCATGGTCAGGCGTCTATTCCTAGCAGCGTTGCGGCGCCACCCGACACGATGCCCACCAACAGCAGCGCGGGACCAAGCCACGTCACCCATTTGCGTGGATCGCGAATCTCGTTGGCGTGCAAGGAAAGGCTCTGCACCAACAGTTCGGCGCGCCGAAGCTGAAGCTGCGCGCGCTCAAGCATCCTGGTCAGCTCCGCCGCCCCGCCCATAATCCCCACAAAACTTTCCTGAACCCGCTCAAGCGCAGACCCGGGGCTGGCGCCCCACGTCGCGCGAGTCTGTTCCTCCATCCGCCCCAGCTGGTCCGCGTAAAGGGTGTCGCGCTCTCGCACAACATTGATGAAGACGCCGTGGATATTTCGCTGGACCTGGCCAAGCAGTTGGAGGTTGCGGGTGTGGCGACGAAGGTCCTGCACCACCAGCACAACGCCGGCCAGTTGGAGTGCTACCGATGTGGCCGACAAGGTGAGTAACCCCGCACGCGAATTCAGCCAATGCCAAACGGCATCCGCTCGGGGGCGCAGCCACGCGCCCACAACCGGAAACTCCACTGGCGGCAGCAGCGCCAGGGCGCCTACGCAGATGAGGACAACGCACAGCGCGCCGACGACCCGGCGCCACTCGGCCCGAGGAACATCCAGCACATGCCGATGCTGCCCGAGATGCACCGCCCCTTCGTGGCGGCACGCCGCCATGGTCCTACCACTCTTACGCTGGTGGCCGTGGCTGAGGACCGTGAACAGCGAATACAGCAGCTAAAGGAGTTCGGTGTCCGCATCGATATGGATGCGGAGGACCGGCTTTGGCAGCCTGATGCCACCTCAATGGAGGCCCTGGTCCTGAAGGTACTTGGCAGCTGGGAGATGCTCAAGTCATCCGTGAACTGGGCTTACTTCCACAGCGCGGGACCGGGCGGCCCACCTGCCGAGACGAAGGAGTTGCCCGCAACGATCCGCAGGGTAGCGGAGGGGTACAACGTGCGCTGGCCGCACGAGAAATGGTCGGCAGAGTGTGCAAAAGCGGGCAAGGTGCGTCAGAAGCTTGCCCACCTGCTCTTCGTATACAAGGTCGACAACGAATCCCCGGCGCCCAACCGCAAACTGGCGTTCGTGCGGTTGGGCGTGCCAGGAGAACCGCGCACGGTGGGCGGGCGACCGGCTGAACTTGAATTCCGCGGCCGTGACGGTTCTTCCCAACAAACGACGCACGTCGATTTCGTGACCGAGCATGAGCTGGTTGATGCCGTGGCTGCCATCAAATGGCTAGTGGGCTGCGCTAAATACGTGGACCGGCTGGGCTGGATTCACCGGCTGGAGTACGGATGGCCAAACGACTACGTGCTGCCTAAATGGGAGCGCGATCGACTGGCGTGGTGGTTCGACGATTGGGGCGACCCGCAAACCGTGGCGTTGACCGCGGGCCAACTGTGGCTGAAACCCCCGAGGATGCCTCACTTCCCACCGGCCTGACGGCGTGCCGCTACCCCTCAGGCGCTCCGACGGCGTAGCGGGGCCGCGATACGACTGCACCACCACGCCGCCTCGGATCACCCGCGCGGGCCGCAAAAGCACCCCACCGCATACCGCTCCCCCAACTGCTCAACTACGTCCAGCAGCTGCGCCTCACGAGCGCCGCCACACGGTGCACCGAGACAAGCGACAGGCACACGTTGGCGTACGCAGCGAAGGCCCCCGACGAATCGCCGCCGCTCGTGAAGCTTTTGGCAGCCTCGGCCGAGCACCATGTCAGGAACAGACAGACCCAGTCAGTCGCGTGTCCTCCGCAGGTGCACTCCCTCCGCGGAGTACGCGGTATCCACGACTGATTTTGCCGTAGCAAACACCCCGATTTGTCATGGCGAGCATGCAGGATAAGGAGGGACCCCTCTGACGCGACTGGGTTGATGAACAGACAGGTGGGCAACGATGAAACTTGCAAGGCTGGACGTACGGTTTTTTCGCTCGTTTAACTACGACTACGAGCGAAAGTTCCGCGTGGGAGCGACGCCTGAGGCGTGGGAGGACGTCGCGCAGGGCTGGTATCCCTTTGTCCGGGTGCCCATCGAGCGCGATATCACTGCCGTGGTTGGCGCAAATGAGTCTGGCAAGAGCCAGTTACTCACCGCGGTGACGGTGTCGCTGACCGGTAAGCCAATCGCGCGGGCCGACTTTTGCCGCTACAGCGAGCTCTATTCGGTCAGGAGCGAGGAGATCAGACTGCCCGAGTTTGGCGCAGTCTTCGCGTTCGACGATGACGACAGCGATCTTGTCAACCAGCTCGGCCTTCCGACATCAGCTACCGAACTCGCGCTCTACCGACCGGGCGCTGATGCGCCGTTCTTAGTCGTTGGGGGCGAGCGCCTTGCAATTACTGCCGAACAGGTTGCATTCCTGGAAGCTCAATTGCCGACGTTCCAGGACCTCGACACAGACTTGGCAATACCCGACTCGGTGTCCATCGACGAGCTCGCGGGTCGGCCTCGAACGCCGATCCATAACAGGCAGCGACGTCTCGCGCTGTGGGAAAAGCTCGTCGGCATCGATTCCTCGTCTGAGCCGACCGCGACCGGGACAGTCGTCACGTCGGCGCTCGCCGTGGGTGAAGGCGACGCAGAGAGGGCGGCGGAATCCCGACGCAAGGCCGAGTTCGAACTTGCACGCAAGTTGCTGATCGACGGAGCGGGTATCGCGCGTCAATCCTTCGAGGAGCTTCGAGGCGCCATAGCCGCTGGCAAAGAAGGGCACGTCGAAGCTGTCATAGGCGCGATGAACTCTGCAATCAAGGAGAACCTAAATATCCAGCGGTGGTGGTCACAAGATCGCGATTTCGAGCTGCTCGTTGAGCCACGTGAGCAAGAGCTGGCTTTCGTCATCCAAGACCGGACGACAGCGAAGTACTCCTTCGCCGAACGAAGCCAAGGTCTGCGGTACTTCCTGAGTTACTTCGTGCAGCTGACGTCGCATCGAATCAATAACACTAAGCCCGACATTCTGCTGCTAGATGAGCCCGATGCCTATCTGTCAAGCGTTGGCCAGAATGACCTGCTGCAGCTACTTCAGGACTACGCATTGCCAGAAGACGGAGGCCCGCACAGTCAGGTGGTCTACGTAACTCACTCGCCGTTCTTGATCGACAAGAACGCTCCTCACCGAATACGCGTTCTAGACAAAGGCTCTGACGACGAGGGCACGCGCGTTGTCCGAGATGCAGCGAACAACCGCTACGAGCCGCTGCGTTCATCTCTAGGCGAGTATGTGGCCGAGACAGCATTCATCGGAGGGAAGAATCTGTTTGTTGAAGGCCACGCAGACCAGATATTGATTGCCGGCTTGTCAGCTCACCTCACCCACCAAAACGAGTCCACTGCTGGCATTTTGGACTTGAACGAGGTCACGGTCATCGCGGCCGGCGGAGCAGACAGCGTCCCATACATGGTGTACCTCGCTCGCGGACGCGACAGCGTGAAGCCGCCGTGTGTAGCTCTGCTCGACGGAGATGCTTCTGGCCAAGAAGCTGAGCGCGTGTTGCGCCGAGGAGAAGTTCGTCGCCGACGTATCCTGCGAGACGAATACATCGTTCGCATGGATACATGGGCCGCAACAGTCGATTTGAAGCTCGAGTCCAATGTGGCCATTCAGGAGATCGAGGACTTGTTGCCGCTGGGTCTCGCACATCGCGCGGCATTGAACTACCTGGCGCGTTTCGCCGATCTCGCTTCAGTCGATGCAATGGCCTTTACGGTGGAGAGTATTACGGCACAGCTCGAGAACCACGATGGCAGAGTGTGGGATGCGTTGCACGCCAGCTATAAACAGGCATTTCCTGATGAACATCTGGAAAAGGCAGGTCTGGCGCGAGAAGTGGTGTCACTTATAACCAACCATCCCGAGGTTGGCGGCGCCGACCTTCTTCGAGCGCGGATTGAACCTCTCCTTCGGAAGTTGGCAGAGCTCTTAGATGAAGCTGAGGCCGAGGAGTTTCGAAATCGAAGTGACGACAGGATGAAGCGAGCGATCAAGAGCTTTGAGCGTGATTACACACAGGGAATCCGCAAGCAGCAAGCTGCACGGCTACTTCGGGAGATCGAGATAGCTTCTCGTACATCGCCCTTTAAGGGAGATATCCAGGCCAAACTTGAGAACATCGAAGCAGAATTCGAGATCAAGGATCTCCGCGTTCCCAATGTGCCTCGATTTGACGACTTTCAGATCGCGATACGAGCGCTATCGGTGACTGAGCGCCTCGCCTACCAAGACGACATCGAAAGAGATCCAGCAGCGGCAGTGTTGACGCAACCAACGAAGGGCGCCTCGAAGCGCAGGAACAAGACAGCCGATAAGGTGACGCCCCGAAAGTCTAGCCGAGCGCCCAAGAGCGTCCAAAATGGATGACGAGCTATGGATCGGCCCCGCCAGGGAGAACGACTACTACCCGATCGGACTCATGCACGTCGCGGCGTACGTCGAGTGTTACGGCAAGTTCATCGATCCGAAGCACCTGGCGGGGCTCGATGCGACCGGGTTTATGCAGATCTACTTCGGGCTCACGAGAACCGAGGGACAAACGATATGGGTGGCCAAACAAGCGGAAACGCCGGTCGCCGTTGCCATTTTCGGTCCGAAGCCCGTTCATGCCGGGTCCAGCACGGATACCGCAGATGTCGACACAGGCGCGGGAACCGGCTGGATAGAGGCGCTGTACGTCGACTACAACAACCTCAATAAGGGCATCGGACGACAGTTGCTGGATCAGATTCTCGAGCAGATGGACTTCGCAGTGGTCGCCTTAGACTGCGCTAAACAGAACGCGGATGGCTGCGCCTTCTGGGAAAAGAGGGGATTCCGCCCCGTCGGCGACGGGCGAGCACATCCAGTTAATGGCGAGCGCAAAATAGAGACGGTTCGCTATGTTCTCGAACGATGCGATAGCAAGAAATAGACTCTGCAACAAAGGAACTCGGGGTCCCAAATGTGACCCGTATCGCTGCCATTCGAGGCGAACGATTCGGCCGCTCCCACTCTCCGGACACCCGTCTGAGGTTACGCATCTGCAGTCGGATCTTGCGCGCAGAAAAGCGACATCGCGATGCTCGCTACATCAGAAAGGCGGCCTGTCCTGGCGGTTGTGGCCGCCGGCACTGCCGGGTCGTTGGCTACGAGCCCAGATCGCGACTCAGCCTCGCGACTAGTCGTCTTAGGCTCAGACGCATCCGCGCCGGCGCCTCGGGCGCGGCCGCGACTAGCTGACTGATTAGCGTATCCAAGCAACTGCCGTGACCACACCGTCTCAGGGTGGTCGGCGCCCAAGACCCGTTCGGCCTGACTTGAAACCCGCTTCGATTGGTCATCCGAATCTGTGAGCCGCTCGGCAACCTCGCGGGCGTAGTTCAAGTTTTGATGCACACTTTCGGTCTGACGGTGATCAGCGCCTAGGATCCGCTTGCAATCACCAAGGGCGCGCTCGAACATCGGGAGCGACTCCACGAGGTTATTTGGCACCGCCAACAATGGTGGGTGATCCGCGCCTAGGGCCGACAAGCTTCGCAATGTGGCCTACGCGCGGCCCGCGCGACCGCAATCGAAGATGTGCGCGTCGACCTTGCAGCGCGGCCGTTCTGACGACTACACGAAGCCGTCGTCCAGACGGGTCACGCCGTTGTGGGTGATCACGTGAGCTTGGCTTGAACCGGCGACCATTCCGTTCCAACTCATTACTTCCAGGTAGCCATGGCGCAGCACAATCTCGAACCCACCAAACATTCCAGGCACCGGGAAAAACACACGATGCCCGGCCAGCTCTTCGAGGATCTCGACCGGCGGGTAACGCAGTACGCTTCGTGGGTTGCGCCCCCGGTACAAGCCCCTCACACGACCGTCGATGCATTCCCCTAGATATTTGTCGAGGGCGCGGACGCGATCCGGTGTCAACGACGACGGTATCGGTCTCAGCAGACTGCGCAACGCGAGCGTCGTTTGTAACAGATCTGCTTTCGTCGTACTGGCGTCAAGATCCTTTTCGAGGCGAACCTTGTAGGGCGTACGTCCGTGAGAGTCGGTGAGCGTGCGCAACGCGCCGAGACGGATTAGTTCGGCCGCTATGTCAGCGGATACCCCATGCCAGGCGGCTTGATGCAACACGGTGAACCACGCCCTTCCGCCGGGCCGCCATCCGTTGACAGGAAATGGCGCGGCGGAATTCCCGAGCAGGCTGAACACGGTGGACCAGTTGCCCTGTTTCGCCGCATCGGCGAGCTGGTGCCCCGCGATGATCATCTCGTCCGTCAGCAGGGACGGATCACGCACCCCGAGCCACGCCTGTTCATGCGGGACCCCCTCCTTGTAGTCCTCAGTCATTGGTCCTGTCCTTCTGATGCGGGCAAGCAGCTGTGCGCTCTCCCAGCGTTACGGGAAAGGATGGCGAGGTCGGGTCCTGCTGCGAGCCGTTGCAACGCTGCACGAAACGCGGAATTCGGATATGCCGTCGGAAGGACTGCGGTGATGTCGCGCAGAGCCTCGTCAGGGCTGGTGTTGCGCAGCCATGCACCGTAAAGCGCTGCGATAGTGGGGGTGCGGCTCTGGGCAGCCACGCAGTGCAAGAACACTGACCGACCCTCAAGTCGGAGTTGCTCGATGAGCCGTGCCGTATCTGTCAGCACGAAGTCCAGGTTGGGGTTGTCATCTGATTCGACATCATCGATCAGGCGAACATCGATCTGCTCGACCCCATCTGGCAACTTAGATGCGGGCACGCGGCACAGCGAGACGACGACGTCCACGCCGGACGGGAGAGACTGCAGTGCTGCGAAGTTTCCTAGCCACACGCCGTCATCTTGCGGATGCCTCACCGCGATCATCGGGTCGGCGTCATAGCTGAATAGTCTGTCCGCCTGGATGATTCGGGTAGCCAGCGCGACCAGATCCCGGGTCGCCAGCCCTGGCCAGCCGTGCAATATTCGCCGCCACTCTGCGGGGACTGCCGATGCCCCGTAGGTGGCACCAAGCAGTCCGCCGGCGATGGCAGCGACGGTGTCCGTGTCATTGCCGCCACGCACCGCAGCGTCGAGCGCCAGGCGCAGATGATCTACACGGAAGACGCCGCTCGCCGGATTGTCCAGCAGAATAGGTGTCGTCGAGATCGCCGACCATGCACCCTGTAGCGCCTGCACCACCCACCCGTTGTTGCGGAAATCCGACGGCTGCGATGCTTCGGCGATGTCGAGCCGCTTGGCCCACAGATCACGGCGGTCAGAATCGATGTGCTTCATGCCGATTCGCACGTCGAGCTCGCCGGTGAGAATGGCATCGCGGATCGCCAGGCACCACAACACGCAGGCATCGCCGGCTTCTGGGTCAAAATGCGTCAATTCGCTCACGGCGCGAGCGACTTTGACGAGCGCGTCCTCATCGTCGAGATAGGCCAATGCCAGTGGCGCGGCGCGCATCAGCGACCCGTTACCCGCGGTGCGACCTGTGCGCTCATGCAGCGCTGCGGCTGCGTCACGAGCGGACTGTGCGCCCAGTCCGACCCAACCAGAGGCCCGTAGCACTTGACGCGTTTGTATGCCAACGTCAGTTGCGGTTTGGGCCCACTCATGCCACCGTGTCACAAGAGCATCGAGCGATTCTTCGTCGCGCAAGTCCGCCCCCTCGGCGGCCAATTCAGCGATAGCAATAGCCATAGAGGTGTCATCGGTCCACTCGCCGGGTTCCCACCCGAAGGTCCCACCCCCTACCATGGCTACCTCAAGTTGAGGGCCCCGAGGCGGCCCGAATTCATACGGGGCACCGAGGGCATCACCGGCGGCAGTACCCAATAGCACTCCGACGGCCCGATCAATCTGTGCGGGAGTTAGTTTCATTGAGATCGTCTCTCCTTTCACCCACTGCCCGTGGGTCATGGCCCCCAGAGGGGCGAAGAATGTCGTTGCCCCAACGGGGGTTGTCATGAATCGATGCCCCCGCTGGGGGTATGCAGGTCAGTCGTTGCCCCCGATGGGGGCAGTGAGGCAACGACCCTGCGTCAAAAGGGTTTACGTGACTTCCTCAGCGAGGTATCGGTACAACGTCGCTCGGCTGACGCCAAGGTATTTGGCGACATCGCGAGCGGTGTGGCCGTCGTCCCTCATCCGCCGGGCTGTGACGATGTGGCTGCGGTCAGCGACTTTCTTGCGTCGACCGAAACGGGTGCCGTTGGCGCGCGAGGCCGCCCGTTTCAGCGCGGTGCGCTCCTTTACAAGCTCGCGTTCGTATTCGGCGAGCGAGCCTAGAACACCGATCATCATGCGCCCGGCCGCCGTCGAGGAGTCGATCCCGTCGGAGGTAGATACCAGTGTCACACCCTTGTCGGTGAGCGCCTTGACCGTTTCCAGGATATGAAGTGTGTTGCGGCCCAGCCGGTCCAGCTTCCAGACCACGACGGTGTCGCCCTCACGGATGTAGTTCATCAATGCCGCCAGGCCGGGACGGTCATCCCTCGCACCGGACATGATGTCGGAAAACGTCTTGGTAACCCCAGCGGCGGCAAGAGCAGCGTTCTGTTGATCTAGGGTCTGGGCAACGGTGCTGACTCGTGTATAGCCAACCTGTGCGCCAGCACTCGAAGCTGAATCCATGTCCAAATCCCCTGTCTCGTAATAGTTTTAACAACTTTCCCGAGACATTTATTCCTGAGACTAACTTCTGAGACACCTCGACCTGGCGAAAAGCTTTAGCCGTGCCGGATCGGACACGAGTCTCGAATGTGCTCTATTCCGAGACGGTATAGACGTCAGTTGCTTTGCAGCTGAAGCTGAACCGCCTTCATGCAGCCCTGGTAGTCCTGATCTACGTCGTAGTTGACGAGGGGACCGTTTCCGCTGAGCGGCTGCGCGCTGATGTACGCGGTCTGCGCGTTATCAAGGCACATCGAGTGCGCTCCCCCCAGGAGCGCCACCCATTCGGGCGGGGTCCAGCCTCCGTCCCTTGCCACGGCGAATAGGTGCTGTGCGTTCATCCAACCGTGCATGTAGGCGGGACTCGACGTATTGGCCGTTGCGTTCGGATTCGGGATGGGGAACCGTGGATCGGGTTCGGCGTGGGCGCTGGGCCCGGTCAGAAGAATCGTCGCGAACGTCCCGCCGATCACGACAGCAACCAGCAGCCGTCTTCTCATCGGGGTGGCCGCGATGCAGTCGGAGCCGAACGCATAGCGGTAGGGACACGATGGACACGACACCGTTCCGGCGCGAGTGCACATGGCCAACGTTGACCACGTAACGCAACTGTGACCATCGATCACCGCCAGCCCTGGGCTTCCATTCCGTCGAGGCAGCCCTGGTTGTAGTCCTCAAGGTCCAACTCCGGAAGGTCCACAGCGAGCGCCCCCGTGGCTGTCCGGCACGCGCCCTCGGCAGACGCACCCCCTGCTAACAGCTTGTAGGCCAGACCACCTTCGTAGGCATTTTGGTAACCGGCCTCGTACTCGGAGCTGAGCCCCGTGCGGGTATTACCACTCCCACCACCACACGCGGAGATTCCAAGCGTCGCAACGGTGACGGTAAAACAGACCCGTTGCCAACTGACCTGATTCATGCTCCTCACGATGAGCTCCCCGTTAGATCGCACGGTCGAAACAGACGAGCTGATCGCTGCTTCTCAGCAAAACCGTACGTCTATAGTACTACTAGTAGGGCAGACACGGCGGTGCTTCTAGTCGACTACTGGGACATGTGCCCACACGCCCTAGTCAGAACGATCCTGACCGTGTCGCCACGTGGGAAGAACACCGGCGCCAGGTCGGAGAGCGAATCCGCACGCTCCGCACCGAGCGGGGCCTTACGCAAGAGGCACTTGCCCTGCGGTCGGGCGTCACGCGCAACGTGTTGATCGACGTGGAGCATGGCCGTCGCGGGCTGTTGTACGAGCGACTGTTCGACCTCGCCGAGGCACTCGACGTGCCTGTCGAGAGGCTTCTCGAAGAGAGCGATAATTCGGCTGACTAGAACGGCAGGTCCTCGTGTTCCACGCGGCCCGTCGATCGATCAAATTGCAGCGTGTCGCGTAGGACTTTGCCACGTGGATATCGGCCGCGCGGCCCCAAGACCCAGTGTGTCGCCCCTGCCAGAATGCACAAGAAGCCTGCCAGCAGCCGAGATGTTAATCAGATCAGCAACTTCCGCGCGAGCAAGTGTGCGTGTCGAATGGCAGTGGGGACTCGGCGACGCAGTCTCCGTGCTCCTCGGCTGCCATATCGATTGACGCAGGTGGATCGATCTTGCTCAGAATCTCACCCCACATTTCTTCAGGCACAGTTGATTGGATCGCATTGATTATTCGATCCATCTTCACCAAGATCTCAGCCATGCTGGTGCCATTTGCCCGCGCGTCGATCAGTGCTTGCAATCGGCCGGCCGCGATCATGGCGGTGTTGACATCGACCTTGGTGTCGGTGTCGGCAAGGGTTTGGTACCCCTTCACCATCACGCTCTCGAAGAGGGCCATGGGGGTGATCGCTGTCGCCACCCCGTGGATGAAATCGATGCCGTTTTCCTGTGCGCGGCGTTCGAGGATCGCGCGATAGGTGGCCTGAGCGACGTTTTGTACGGGGAAGTGCCGAGCGGTGTGGTTGCGCACCGAGTCGATGGTGACTCGCTGCCGCTGCTCGAGCGCGGCGTTATCCTCTTCGAGAGCCCGCAGAATAGATCCGTAGGTGAGCCCGGCGGCCAGCATGCCGTTAACCTTCTCGCGCATATGGTCGTTGCGGCAGATGCGACAGCGCGGTTCCAGGTGAAGCTGTCCCGCCAGCGAGGAGAAGAACGCGACTTCGGCTGTTCCACTGGCTCTTACGGGGGGCATTTCAGTGATGACGGTCAAATTCCGTCCTTTCACGGCCTGAGCTTCTGTGCTCGACAACTGTTCTGGAGGTTCCACTCGCTGGGACTCTGCGGTACTTCGTCGTACTTACGCGCAGTGAGCACATCCGGTAGATGCCCAACGATCCGCATCGATGCCCGGCCAGCCCAATCTGTCAGCCCTAAATCCGCTGACTGAGGATGCACGTCGCCCAATCTCCGCGGTGTGCATGCCGTCTGCTTAGTGTCTCACGAGAACAACTCGTTCGCCGCATCTCCGGATGAGCGCGCGTCTCGTGACTGATCTCCCATGCCTGCAACTCAATTGGGAATCTGCGGTCGGGGTATCAACCTCAGATGCAGAGGCTATTCCGCGTCCGGCAACGTGTGCGGTCGTGCGTAGCCGCAGCGGCTTCATCAGGGCTGTTGGGGTCTCGCATCGTCGGCTCCAGTCGCGATAGGAGTCCGTCGAGGTCTATCTCGACCACCGCGTGATATTGGAAAGGATGGTCCGGATCGTGAACCGGTGCGATGTGGCAGATGGAGCCGACTGGATGTTCGTTGATCGCGCCGTCGCCACACATCTTGCTGTTGTACGGCCAATTTCGGTCTAGCACCTGCCAATTTTTGATTCGAGCCTGTGTCATGATTTGGCGGCCGTCGGAGTAGGTGTTGTCGGACCACTCCCACCCACCGTCCCAAGTACGGTCGTCTCGAACGGCACAGGTTGTGCCGTGGTACAGCAGTTCCCAGATCTTGAGGCAATGTCCCCATTGCAGACGCTCGTTTAACTCGAAGTCGAGGTGGTTGGTATGCGCCAATTCGGGCAGCCGATATTGCAGCGCAGCGATGTCACGCGAACCGACGGCATAGACGTACTTGGCGTGGTCAGCAAGCGCATGGGCGAAAGCGCTTTCTTCGTCGCCTGATCCGGCCGGGTCCCAACGTGCGGCGTGCTCAGCTGCAGAGACCACGGCTACTTGGAGAGGTTCGTAATGCGCCATCAGTTCAGTCAGCTCGCGGGGGGCGAGTCTGCCAGTTTGGGCAAGCCCGCTCACCTCCTGTTGGAAGACCCCCATCAAGACCGTCAGATCAGCCATGCAACTTGTCACCTGCGAGACCATATGGGACGTGTCGGGATTGATCCGTGGAGGAATCTCCCGACCATAATCTGGCGCATTCCGAGAGAAGGCCTGACTGACTCCTCGATGGCGCTGCTCGCGCTCCGTTTCTTCCCGCTGTACCCGACACCTGTCGAGGTCAGCAGGCCTGTCTGTCGTCTTATCCATCTCTATGGTCCTGTCATTGCGATTAGAGGCGTCTCGAGCGTCTTTTCGGCGACATTCACTACAGGCGCCGGACTGGCAAGTGGGCCGGGCCATCAGTCGAGTGCCTAACCATCTCTCCCGTGGCGGGATCGCGCCGGTCGTATTCGACGCCCGGCTCGTTCAATGTCACGTCGACCACGCCGTTGAACTGCTCGCGTGCTTCAGTGAGGACCTCATCGGTCGCATCTGGGTGAAAGATGGCTGCTCTGAACAACTCATAGCCAATTTCTGCGACTACCATTAATTGATACTTCGTGGCCGGCCTGTCACCGAGGTGGTTCACGCTGATGGTGTCGAGGAGCATCCCGACCGGTAGCTGGTTCCGTTCGTGGATTCCTCTCTCGTAGTCAGCGACCGCCTGCGCGAGGGTATCCGGTAGGTCTGCGTTTGTATGCTCCCCCTGCGCGTCCACTCGCTTGTCGAACTCTGCGTCCGATTGACGCTGCCATCTCTCGATCTCCTGACGAATGCGGGACATACCTGTCATTTCTTCACCTTCCGTGTTGAGACTCGTCGGTTCCATTCGTCTGTTCCCGCCGTGGGACAGAACATTTCGTCAAACCTGCACCATTCAATTCCTTTCATCGGCCGAGGGTCCACGTCGTATCCCGCGACGCCGCTTATGGCATCGAATTGTCCGCCTACAACGACGAACTCATCGAGAAACGTCATCTCAGTGGCGTCGCCAAGGCGAGAACGATGAGACTTGTGCCAAATTGGTGGCACGGTTCGGTCGATCATCGAGGGATTCATGTGCCGAGTCCGCCGCTACGAATTGACGAATCGACGAAATCGCCGAGCTCAGAGGCAATTTCCTCCGACGAACTGGCCACGAATCGCGACGGAGGCATACCAGTCCCTCGGTTGTCGGCCCCGTCGAATCGCACGGACTTAAGCCGACCGGTGATCAGATCAGCTTCCTGTTCTGGTGTTTTCGTAGATTCGTGGTTTCGTACCGCGCTGTGCACGTATCGAAGGGTCCGATGCACCCCGGTCGCTTCCTTGATCTCCATCACCACACCGTCGTGAACCAAGGGTTCCAGATCGGCGTTGATCTCAGTGGCCGGCTTGTTGCCCTTGTAGAAGCCACGGCTGATCTCGGTCCGCGTGCGCCCGCCGCTACCGGCCTGCAGGATGAAAGTCGCAAGCTCATCGACGGACTCGCGCTTACTCTCCTCATCGTGGTTAGAGAACAACCAGCGCGCGCTGTGCTCCGCATAGGCCCACAGCGCTTCTGCTGCCTCGAGGTGCTCGACATCGATGTCATCCGAGTTGTCAAACAGGGCGTACAGAAGCGACAGCCGCAGAATCTGAATGACACCGCGTGCGGTCGCATCCGTGGCCTGGCAATCGGGGCGATCGCGAGTGAGTTCGGGATAGAGTCGGTCCCATTCGTGCAAGAAATCGCGACTGAACTGGAGTTCGCCGCGCTCGCGCGCGGCGTCGTGGGCGGCCCTGAACTTCTGCGCTGCGACTTCCAAGACCCGGTCGGGGATGTTTCCGAAACGGCTGTCCAGTCGCCGTCGACGCGACAAGCAGATCAACAGCCGGTTCACACTTCCTCCAGAGATGTCGCTGTCCTTGAGGGTCGCGCGAAACTCCCCCGGGGTCACATGCCCGATCACGACGATGTGGGGACGCGTCGCTGTCAGCCTGTGCCGCTTGCGGTTCAGGGTGCGCAGGGTCCTTCCGTCCCAGCTGTCGCGCAGAGTCTGGGCCAGCGTATTTCCGCCCCGTCGCTGACGGACCAGAACGGATTTGTACTCCGATTCCGTCACCAGCAGTCGCTTGTCGGCCACCCCGGGCACGTAGGCGGCGTCCCCCGGCGCCCCTGAAGCGTCACGAACGAGCTCGATCAATCCTTCGGCACTGGAAAGCCCGGAAGCGACACACATCGAGAACTCGGGTAGCGCGCGTACACGAATGGCATCGACGACAGCCAGCGAGGTTCCTTTCGCACCATTGTTGGTGCGCCCTACGACAAGGGGGTGGATGACCGCTTGCTGCCGCTCACTACCCGCGACGAAATGCGGTGAGCCGCCCACCGTGGCGCCGAATACGCCCAACAGTTGGACCAAGATCGCCGCCGGATCTGCTTCGGTGTGCGGAGCGACGGTGGCGACAATCTCACCCAGAGCTCCGAACAGAGCCACGTCATTGAGTACCGGCCACGGAACCGTCCGAACCGGTTCGTAATTGAGATCCAGAAGCGACGGAACACGGCAATCGCTGGGACTCAACAGAATCCCGGCGCTCTTATGCACCACCGCGGGGTCGGACGCCCCTGCGGGGGCATGCGTGACGGGTGAGGTGCCGTTGATTTCACCACGATCGCCTTCGCTACTCGCCACGCTGCGCGCTCCTGACGCGCCGGCGGCTCGTCGTCGTGAGACCGACGTGGTTCCCGTCAGCCACAGGGCGCCGGGAGTTGCGGCACTGTTCCAGCGCGTCGTTGATGTCCTCGTCGGTCATCCGCCAGTGCCCACAGATCTTCCGCGCTTTGAATTTTCCGTCGCGGATCTGCTTCGCCAGCCAACGCTCACTGCAAGGGAACCGTGGCGCGACCTCCACCAGTGAATACGTGAGCACCTCCACATGAGCCGACATCAAATGGCTTTCGAGTGACACATCTTCACTTCCAGTTCTCCGTAGTACTCCGAACGATCACAAGTCGAGAAGCTACCTCGCGGGCGACATGACGGCAACGTGTAGAAAAAGTCAAATACTTTGCTAAGCAACGTCTTTCAGGGACTATAACTCTGCTGTAGGTGTTCCCTTGAACACTGCCCGCAGTACGCCGTCCAGAATCAGACCCTCGCGACGCCTACGTTCGACATCGCTACGCCGAACGCGAAGCGTGATCGAATGTGCTTGGCAGCGAGTGCTTTCCGGCCAATATGCGCGGAACATCAATTCCATCGCGCCTAGTACCACTTCTAGGCAGCACTGCGACGGGATCAGAGCCAGGAAGCTGACAGCCATGCAGGGGCGCGCCCTATAGAGAAATCCAAATCGAACGATGGCCTTGTGCGACGAGCAAACGGACCGCTCCGAGCACTATAGGACCCAGCCAGGCGCTATAGGTTCCTACCAGCAAACGTCGGTATCACGGGCCCGTTTCGACTCTGCGCCCATCGCGAGTGGCTTCCCAAGAGACCGCCACCACCAGCCACTACAGGTTTGACGCCGTCTCGAGCGCCACCAACCATGGTTTTCCGCCGATGAGAGCCCAGAAGAAGTAGATGGGGCGCGGCTCCATCCGCTGACGGGCCTGGCCATCAGGCTCACGGAGGTCGATCCATATGGACGACGGTGATCTACTACCCCGCCGAAAGGTACTGACAGACTGGGGAATTTCGGACAGCAGCGAGAGGCGCAATCGCAAGGAGGGACGCGACTGGCCGCCGCACGTGCTGATCGGCAGGAAGATCTACTACCGCCGAGAAAGTCTCGCGGCCTGGTTGCGCCGGCGAGAATCGGACCGCGCAGTCTCGACCACTGACCCTGACCTTGACCACCCCGAAGAGGGGGTGGCCACGAAATGACAAGTGCTGGAACCCGCCCCGGCGTAACCGGGACGGCCCCCAACCTGGTCCGCCAGACCACCCACCAGACTACCTCGACGAAAACGTGCCCCACTTGCTGCACGGCGAAGCCGTTCGAAGCCTTCGCCATAGACCGCACTCGCCGAGGAGGACGACGCTCGATCTGCGCTGAATGCCGGGCCGATTACGACTGCCTCACGCACTACCGTCGGCGCTGCCGTGCACACGGTGTTGATCAGGTGGTCAAGCCGTTCACTAGGCGGCAGCTCATCGAGCTCAAGGGTGACCGCTGCTTCTATTGCGCAGACGGCGCATTCGAGCATATCGATCATGTGATACCAGTCGCGGCAGGCGGCCACCACGTGATTGAGAACGTCGCTCCGTCCTGCGCATCCTGTAACGGACGCAAGGGGCAGGGGCCTGACCTGTCGAAGATTCGGGATTACCGGCTCCTCAATGCCATTGCCGGTGTGTCGTGACAGCGCTGTTACGGCCGGAACAGGAGTTGAACCGCGCGTTACCGCGCTGGGCGGTGGACGCGATTCTCTTCGGTCTCCCGGTCGACGAGGCCAGAGATGGCCGGAAGGTCTGGGGAAAGTGCGTGAGCATCGCCATGTGCGCGCGCAGACGTGGTTGGACCGAGACCGACTACGTTAACGAGGTGGCGCGCGTCGAGAGTCGTCTCTGGGCACAGCTGAGCACACGGAGGGATGGTCGCCGGTCATCACTCCGCAGTTCGTACAAGGCACTGCGCAGCGCCTGGATGGCTGGTGTTGCCAACATCAATGATGTCGGGGAACGCACCAAGGACGACATCCGCTCCGACGCAGTTGAACTGGCATTCATGTGGACTGACCGCCTCACCGACGGACTCGACGGATTGTCCGATACCGAAGCCGCCGTGATGCAGTACGTCGTCACTCAGACCGAGGAACGAGGGATGCTCCGAGTCACCTGCCCAGGGCGGGCGGTAGCGGAATACGCGAAGATCTCGCATCGGACTGCCGCACGGACGCTGTCCGGATTAGCCAAAAGGGGTGTTCTCAAGCAGTTTTCACGCGGAAGGCGGGGAACGAACGGAACAGGTAGGGCCGCGATCTACGGTCTGATCGAATCCGTTCCATGAGACTGAGGGTGGGTGTTCCTGGGTCGCTTCTAGCTGTGGCACATACGGAAATGCCCGTCTCGCCACGCCGGGCTCGTGCGTGGGCACATAGACATGGGGAAGTACTCCTATGTGCCACGAGATGGACGGCTCTCTACTGACCGCGAGACGTTCTTCTTGACCTGGAGTGCGGTACAGGCCCCTATGCGCCGAGAACCTGCGCTATTGCCTCGGCGGCTACCTCACCGCTGCGCCGGTCCAGATGGGTGTAGAGCGCTACAGTCGTGTCGATGGACTCGTGTCCCAGATGAGCCTGCACGATCGGGAGCGGAACACCGGCGATGACCATCCACGAGGCGCAGGTGTGCCTGAGATCGTGGATGCGCGGTCGAGGAGGCCGGTTGACCTTTTCTATCGGTGCACCTTCGGCATCAACCGATGGCCACACGCGCTCAACCGCTGGCCCCCATACGCGGTCGTGAAATCCGTTGTGGCGTATCGGCCGGCCCGCCCGGTTGGTGAAGAGCCATTCGCCGGAGTAGTCGAGCTTGTCGAGAACGCTCATGGGCACATTGACGGTGCGCAAAGACTTCTTGGTCTTCGGCGGCCCAAGCTCGTACCCACCCCGGTCGTAGGTGCGCTTCCAGGCTCGAGCGATCCGGACAGTCCCATTCTTGCGGTCTACGTCTGCGGGTCGAAGCGCCGTCGCCTCACCCCATCGACAACCGCTGGCGACAAGGAATTCGACGAGAGGTCGCCACGGCTCGGTGATCGAGTCGAGCAGAAGACCGAAATCCTCGCGCGACAGGCATACCATCTCCTGGCGCTCGGTGGTCGGCAGTCGCTGGCCGGCGGCCGGATTCGTCGGGATCTGTCCGGCACGGACCGCCGCCTTCAGTGCCGAGGACAGGAACCCGTGCTTGTTCGCAATCGTCTTGCCCGAGGCACCCTTTTCGCTCATGCTCTGAACCCACGTCGCGGTGTCGTCAGCCGACAGCGTTGCCAGGGGCAGATCACCAAGCACCGGAATGATGTCGTTCTGCATGTACGACTTGTAGTCGTAGAGCGTCGACTTCCGCAGTCCAGTCAGGTGCGTGACGTAGTGATCGAGCCACTCCGCGACGGTCATCGTCGACAACCCAGAATCCGCGCCGATGACCTCGAGCGCCTTCGCGGGCCCGAACCGGTCGGTCAGGTTCTTGAACTTGATCGCCGACGGGAGGTCCTCGAACGAGGTCGACGTCTGCTTGCCATCGCGGCGATACAACACCTGGACGTAGGAGGTGCCGTCTTTGCGCGTCATCTCACGAAGCGAGGCCACGAGTCGAGCATAACCACCCTTGTTGATGAGATGTTGATGGAAAAAGAAACAGGTCAGAGATTGAATCTCTGACCTGTCCTTTTCCGGTGGAGCTGCCGGGAATCGAACCCGGGTCCTACGGCATTCCCTCGAGGCTTCT
>JBIQHU010000100.1:0-20965 GCA_044508395.1 Mycobacterium sp.
CTCGAACTGGCCGTTGCCGTCCTCGTGGTCGTTGGCGTAGTTGGACCAGCCGAGCCGGTTCATCGCCGTCGAGACTGCGGTGAGGTGGTCGTACATCCGGGTGACACCGCGGGCGTCGTAGCAGGGCTGCGCGGCGGTGTCGGCCGCATCTGCGGTGGAAAGTGTGCCGTCGGCACCGCGATGCAGCAGAAAGTACTCGACCTCCGCGCCGACCCACGGTTCGAAACCGGCATCGGATGCCTGCGCGATGATCGCCTTGAGGATGACCCGGGGTGCGTAGGGCCAGGGTTCGCCGTTGACGTGCGGGTCGCAGTGCACTATCGCCAGTCCCTCCTTGAGGAACGGGATCGGGGTGAAGGAGCGGGGGTCCGGGATGGCCATCAGATCGGGGTCCTTGGGTTCCTGGCCCATGGCGCCGACGGCGTACCCCGCGAACCCGACACCCTCGGTGGCCAGCAGGTCGACGGCCTCGACCGGCACCAACTTGGCGCACGGCTTGCCGCGCAGGTCGATGAACAGCGCGAGGATGAATTTCGTCCCGGACTCTTGGGCCAAAGCTGCGAGATCGTTGGACATTGTGCGGAAACCTTGTCTCTTGTTAGGAAACACGATACAGATGCGCCGGCCGGCGCGGCCAATTCGACCGCGCCGGTCGGCTACGGGTCAGGCAGGCTGCAGTTCGTACGACGATTCGCGATGGAACTTGGCGTCGATGCCCTCTTCTTCTTCCTCGGGCGAGATACGAATGCCCACCGTCTTCTTCATGACGAAGGCGATCGCGAACGCGATGGCGAATGAGTACGCCATGACTGCGCCCGCGGCCACCGCCTGCTTCCACAGCTGGTCGACGCCGCCGCCGTAGAACAGACCGTTGACACCGTTCGGCATGCCCTCACTGGCGAAGAAGCCGATCAACAGCGTGCCGATCAGGCCGCCGACCAGGTGGACGCCGACGACGTCAAGCGAGTCGTCGTATCCGAAGCGCTCCTTGAGGCCGACGGCGTACACACAGATGGCACCGGCGATGCCGCCGACGAAGATCGCCCCGATGGGGGTGACCGCGCCGCAGGCCGGGGTGATCGCGACCAGGCCGGTGATTGCGCCCGAGGCCGCGCCGACACCCGTGACGTGGCCGTCCTTGATCTTCTCGACGGCGATCCAGGCCAGGACGGCTGCGCAGGTGGCGACGAACGTCGTGACCATGACCATGGCTGCCGAATCGCCGGCCGCCAGGGCCGAGCCGCCGTTGAAGGCGTACCAACCGGCCCACAGCAGACCCGCACCGAGCAGCGTCAACGGCACGTTGTGCGGCTTGCGCTTACCGAACATCGCGGACTTCCCCAGCACGATCGCGACCGCCAGCGCCGCAGCGCCGGCATTGATGTGCACTGCGGTGCCACCGGCGAAGTCAACGGCGCCAAGGGTATTGGCGATCCAGCCGCCGACCGAGTTCTCGGTCACCACGCCATCGAACGAGAACACCCAGTGCGCGACGGGGAAGTACACCAGCACCGCCCACAACGTGGCGAACCCCATCCAGGCGCCGAACTTCATCCGGTCGGCCACCGCACCCGAGATGAGCGCGACGGTGATGCCCGCGAACAGCGCCTGGAAGACCGCGAACAGGCTGACCGGTAGCCCGAGCACGGTGGTCTGCGCTTCGAGTAGGTCGGTCAGCCCTGCGAACTCGGTCGGATTACCGACGAACCCGCCGTACGAGGTGCCGAACACCATCGAGAACCCGAAGAGCACCCACAGCAGACCCACGATCGCGACCGCGCCGAAGGTCATCATCATCATGTTGGTCGAGCTCTTGACGGACACCATGCCGCCGTAGAACAGAGCGAGCCCGGGAATCATCAGCGTGAGGCCGATGATGCAACACAGCATGAATGCTGTGGTTCCTGTGTCTACGTCCATATACGTCTCCTGGAGTGAGGCGGCCCGCCAGACGGGCCGTTCACTGTCAGTAACCGATGTTTCTGTTACGTAGACTCACTCACGATGTTGCCTGCACGTTAAAAACTGACGGGTGGCTAGAGTTTCTGCGATGAGACTTGATCGACGGTGGTGGGTCGCGATCGGCGTCGTGGTCGTCGTCGCCATCGCGGTCGTGGCGTCCAATACGTTCTTCAACCGGACGCCCGAAGAGTGCAAGCCGGTTCAGGCCTTCCTCGAGTTCAACAAATCGCAGGGTGACCTGATCGACTCGAAGGCCAGCGACAGCGACCCGGCCGTGCCGACGGTGGCCGAGGACGCCGTCTACCAACAGTGGGCCGATGGCTTGGCGCAGCGCGCCCAGGACATAAGTGACCCCAACCTGGCGGCCACGGCCATACAGGTCGCCCACGCCGCCTCGCAGTTCGTCGCCATGCTGCCGCGGATGCGGGTCGAAGCCGAACACCACAAACCCGGCACACCCGCACCGCCGGTCTACTTCGAGATGACGATGCTGAACAAACGCATCACCGACGGGCTCACCGAGCTGTCGGACGCTTGCGACTGACGGTTGCGGATGCCCGAGATTCGGCGCGGCGACCGGCGGAGTAAATGGAATGCACGAAACCCTTATCCTTGATGGGACTGTGCTGGACCGATAGGCGCGGTCCCAACCATTTGAAAGGCATCAACAGTGGCGCTCGTCGTGCAGAAGTACGGCGGATCCTCGGTTTCCGACGCCGAGCGGATCCGCCGCGTCGCCGAGCGCATCGTCGAGACAAAGAAGGCCGGCCACGACGTGGTCGTGGTGGTGTCGGCGATGGGCGACACCACCGACGACCTGCTGGATCTGGCCCGTCAGGTGTCTCCCGCGCCGCCGGCCCGCGAGATGGACATGCTGCTGACCTCGGGTGAGCGCATCTCCAACGCGCTGGTCGCGATGGCCATCGACTCGCTGGGCGCCCAAGCCCGCTCATTCACCGGGTCGCAGGCCGGCGTGATCACCACCAGCACACACGGCAACGCCAAGATCATCGACGTCACCCCGAGCCGACTGCAGGACGCCCTCGCCGAGGGGCTGATCGTGCTGGTCGCCGGGTTCCAGGGCGTCAGCCAGGACAGCAAGGACGTCACCACACTGGGCCGGGGCGGGTCGGACACCACCGCGGTGGCGCTGGCCGCGGCGCTGCACGCCGACGTGTGTGAGATCTACACCGACGTGGATGGGATCTTCACCGCCGATCCGCGGATCGTGAGCAATGCCCGCCACCTCGACACCGTGAGCTTCGAGGAGATGCTCGAGCTCGCCGCGTGCGGCGCCAAGGTGCTGATGCTGCGATGCGTGGAATACGCCCGTCGCTACGACGTTCCGATTCACGTCCGCTCGTCGTACACCGACAAGCCAGGAACTCTTGTCAAAGGATCGATGGAGGACATCCCGATGGAAGACGCCATCCTCACCGGCGTAGCGCACGACCGCAGCGAGGCGAAGGTCACGGTCGTCGGTCTGCCCGACGTTCCCGGGTATGCCGCCAAGGTGTTCCGCGCCGTCGCCGACGCCGACGTGAACATCGACATGGTGCTGCAGAACATCTCCAAGATCGAGGACGGTAAGACCGACATCACGTTCACCTGCTCGCGCGAGAGCGGACCGGGGGCCGTGGAGAAGCTCACGTCCCTGCAGGGCGAGATCGGGTTCTCCAAGGTGCTTTACGACGACCACATCGGCAAGGTGTCGCTCGTCGGCGCGGGTATGCGCAGCCATCCGGGAGTCACCGCGAGGTTCTGCGAGGCGCTCGCGGAGGTGGGGGTGAACATCGACCTGATCTCCACCTCCGAGATACGAATCTCGGTGCTGGTCAAGGACACTGAGCTGGACAAGGCGGTCGTCGCGCTGCACGAGGCGTTCGGTCTCGGCGGTGACGAGGAAGCGGTTGTCTACGCGGGAACGGGACGCTAGCCCGGGACGGAGCGACGGGAAAGAAAATGGTCAACATCGGCGTAGTCGGCGCGACCGGGCAGGTCGGCCAGGTCATGCGCACGCTGCTGGAGGAGCGCGAGTTCCCTGCCACCAGCGTGCGGTTCTTCGCATCGTCGCGTTCGCAGGGTAAGAAGCTGCCGTTCCGCGGCCAGGAGATCGAGGTCGAGGACGCCGAGACCGCCGATCCCACCGGCCTTGACATTGCGCTGTTCTCGGCGGGCGCCACGATGTCGCGCGTGCAGGCACCGCGGTTCGCCGAGGCGGGCGCCGTGGTGATCGACAACTCGTCGGCATGGCGCAAGGACCCGGATGTGCCGCTGGTGGTCAGCGAGGTCAACTTCAAGAGAGATGTCGAACACCGCGCCCGGTCACTCAAGCGGGGCATCATCGCCAACCCGAACTGCACGACCATGGCCGCGATGCCGGTGCTCAAGGTGCTGCACGACGAGGCTTCGCTGGTGCGCATGATCGCGTCGACCTATCAGGCGGTGTCGGGTAGCGGCATCGCGGGCGTTGACGAGCTGTACGCCCAGGCCAGCGCCGTCGTCGCGAACAGTCGGGAGTTGGTGGCCGACGGAAGCGCGCTCGACTTCCCAGCGCCCGCGAAATACGTTGCGCCGATTGCGTTCAACGTGGTGCCGCTGGCCGGCTCCTATGTCGACGACGGATCGGGCGAAACCGACGAGGATCAGAAGCTGCGCAACGAGAGCCGCAAGATCCTCGGCATTCCCGACCTTCTGGTGAGCGGGACGTGTGTCCGGGTGCCGGTGTACACGGGGCACTCGCTGTCGATCAACGCCGAGTTCGCCAAGCCGCTGTCGGTGGCGCGCGCCGCCGAGCTGCTTGCCGATGCGCCAGGGGTGAAGCTGGTCGATGTGCCGACTCCGCTGGCTGCCGCGGGCGTCGACGAGACGCTGGTCGGCCGCATCCGCCAGGACCCCGGCGTGCCGGACGATCGTGGTCTTGCGCTCTTCCTGTCGGGCGACAACCTGCGAAAAGGCGCGGCGCTGAACACGATTCAGATCGCCGAGCTGCTGGCCGCCGAGCTCTAATCCCGTTGCGTCGGTCAGCAGGTCTCGTTGCGGCACTTCTCTGCTGCAATTTGGTAACGGCGACGGTAGCCAACGCCGACCCGCCCGTACCCGCGCCTGACCCGATCCTGCATCCACTCGCCCCTGGCCAGGTTGTGCGGATCGCTCCCACTGCCGGAACAGGCACCCCCACAGGGGATTACGGCATTGGTGCGACGGACCTTTGCGAGTTCATGGAGTTCCCGAGTGGCATCCTGCAGGTCTGCGGCGACAGTTTCGCCGGCCAGGCCGTCGGCTTCGGCGGCTGGTACTCACCCATCGCGTTGCATGTGGAGACGGATTCGATCGACGACCCGGGCGGTGTGCGCTACGACGGCGTGACGGGAACCGACCGACCGCTGCTGGCGGACCCCACCGAGCCCGGCACGTCGCAGCTACCCGCCGGCGTGGTGCAGATCAACCGTGAGAACTACATGATGGTCACCACGGTACGCGACCTTACCCCGCTGACCTCTCGGTTGGTGAAAGCCGATCCGGCGCGGGGCAATTGGCCGACACTACCGGGTTCGGAGCGCGACGCCGCCTACGCGGACTCGCGGCAGTCGCAGATCAGCGGATACTACGACCCCATCCCCAAATCGGATTCCGAGACCGGTTGGGTGTACATCGTCGCCAACAACTTCGACCGCACGGGACCGATGGTGCTGTACCGGGCCCGGCCCGAGACCTTCACCGACCGTTCCAGTTGGCAGGGCTGGTCGCAGGAATTGGGCTGGGGACATCCACCGACGCCGTTGTGGCCGGACATGACCGGCGAGATGAGCGTCCGCCAGATCGACGGTAAGACGGTGCTGTCGTATTTCAACGCCACCACCGGAAACATGGAGGTGCGCGTGGCCCACGATCCGACGGGACTGGGGACCGCGCCGGTGACAACGGTCGTCGTCGCCACGGAGTGGCCTGACCCGGTGGAAGACCTTGGGCCATCGGAGAACAACCGGCTGGCGCAGCCCTATGGCGGATACATCTCACCCGGCTCCACGCTCGACGAGCTACGGGTTTTCGTCAGCCAGTGGAACACGACCCCCCGCGGCGGAACGCCGTATCGCGTCATCCAATTCGCGGTGAACCCGTTCAAGCCCTAGTCAGCTCGCACACCGTCTTCGTGTTCGGTCACCAGCCATTGGGCCACGTCGGCGAGCTTCATGTTGACGTCCTGTGAGGCGCGGGTCAGCATGGCAAACGCCTGTACTCCCGTGATGTTATTGCGCTGCATCAGCAGACCCTTGGCCTGCCCGATGATGTCGCGACTGGCCAGGCCCGTCCGGAATTGCTGCTCGGCTGCGGCACCCGCCATTGCGACCGCGGCATGCTGAGCCAGGATCAACCCGGTGTCCACCGAGTCTTCGGCGAACCCGCCGGGTTCGGTCCCGTACAGGGTGAGGGCGCCAAGATTGTTGCGGCGCACGAACAGTTGGAACGACAGCATGCTGCGGACCCCCAACTGCACTGCCGCGGTGGCGAATTGAGGCCAGCGAATTTCGGCCGTCATATCGTTGATGTGCACGGTGTTGTGCTCTTTGAGTGCCGAGATACCCGGCCCGTCGCCCAACTCCGATTGCAGGTCGTCGAGCTTGGCCACGATCGGGTCGGTCGGCACCTCGGCCACCACCCGGTTGCCTTCGATGACGGAGATGCCCGCCCATCGGGCGCCGGGCACGATCTCTGCGGCCGCGTCGACGATCGTGCGCAAGGTGTCGGTGCTGTCCCGCTGGGCCTGCATTTCCACCGCAAGGTTGCCCAGTGTTTGCGCCAGTGGGTGACCGGTTCCTTCCGGCATAAGTCAGGTATACCCCGAGCCGGGGTCGCCTATTCAACTGATTCGTACGGTCAATGCGCAGGTCTGCGGCGTTCCCCCTGGTAGGACAACACGAACTCGGCGAGGACCGCGACCAGCGCAGGAATGGCGTCGCGCGCGATGACCTCGTAGCCGTGTGTGCTCAACGTGGGCAGGCACAGCAGAGCAGCCTTCGGCGAGATGCCGGATGCTTTCGCATGAGAGGCGTCGGACTCGAACGCCCCCAGCACCGCCGGTTGCGGCGCGAGGCCACGCTCAGTGGCGATCTGCATCAACCGGTCCGCGACGTCCTTGTCGTAAACGCACTCGGCGTCGCTGTAGGCGATGATCGGGCCGCCGCTGATACTAGTGCCGTACTCCGCCTCGGTCGGGCCGACCTCCAGCGCCAGCGTTAAGTCGCCGGGCAGCGAACTACCTGCGTAGGAGCCGCCGACACCGCCGATCTCCTCGCCGGCGGTGAAAACCACGTACACATCGGCGTGCGGTCGCCGGTCGCCCGCGCGCAACTTTCGCACCGTCTGCAGCAAGGCGGTTGCTGGCGCGCGATCATCCATGAAGTACGAGCCAAGGTAGTCGCCGACCTCGACCAGTGTGCGCCTGCTGCTTTCGATGCACACCCGGGTCCCGGGCTGCACGCCCGCCTCCGACAGCTCGTCGGTGGTGCGGCCTGTGAAGACGTAGACATGGGACCAGTCCAGTGCCTTATCGCCCTGGTCGGGTTTGGTCTCCCAGATCCGCTGACTTTCCTTTGTGGTGTGTTCCGAGCCCAAAGACAAGACGCCACAGAGGGTTTGATGATTGCCCAGGATCGCGACGGGGCCGAGACCGAAGTTGGCGGGGTACATGGTGCCCAGGTGGCTCATGTGCAAAGTGCCGTCGGGCTCCACGCGTTTGACGAGCATCGACAGTTCGTCCATGTGCGCCATGACCCTCAGTGCTGAGGCGGCCCCACTGCCGCGGATGAGGCCGACCACGTTGCCGGCCTCATCGATCCACGATTCATCGACGCTGGGGGCCAGCTCGCGAAGACACACCTCGCGTACCGCGTCCTCCTGGCCGGACGGCCCATACGCCCACAACAGCTCTTGCAGCAGGTCGCGGTCAAGCTCGGTCTGACCGGTCACTAGCTGGACTTCTTGCCGCCCTTGCGGCCGGCTGCCTTCTTCTGCGACTGGTTGCCGCCGCTGCCGCTTCCGCTGCTGCGGCTGCTTTGGCTGCTGCCAGAACTCTTGGCGCCTCGGCTGGAGGCGCCCGGTGAGTTCGAGATCGCCGCTGCGCGCGACTTGCTCATGCCCTTCTCGCGCAGTCCCTCGTATTGCTTGTCGTTCTTGACGCTGGATCCGTGGTCTTTGGTCATCGTCGCGCTCCTTTCAAACAAGGTGACGGATACCCGATTTGGGTGGAGACACACGTTGGGCGGTCACCGTCGTGCTGTGAGCCCCTTTGTGGCCGGCCCCTCGATGAGAGTTCCGTCGGGGGCGAAGCGGGAGCCGTGCAGTGGGCAGTCCCACGAGCAGTCGGCGTCGTTCCACTTCACGATGCCGCCGAGATGCGGACACACCGGGGAGACGATGCGGGTTGTGCCGTCGACCACACTCTTGGCTTGCAGGTGCCAGGGCGGCCCACTCACCAGGCCTTGACCCTCGCTCGGAATCGCCCCGGACGCGGTGATGGGCGAGACCCATCCCTTCGCCAAGTTGAACCCGACCTCGAGGTTCGCCATCAGGGCAGTGCTGATTCCTGCGGCTTCGTGAGGGCTCCAACTCGCGAACGCGCGCCGCCAGTCCATCCGGCCGCCGAGTATCTGAGATGAAAGCGCCAGTGCCGCAGCGACACCGTTCGACATGCCCCACTTGTCGAACCCCGTGGCGACGTAGATCTTGTCGAACTTGGGCAACAGCGGCCCGACATAAGGGAGTTCGTCCACCGGGTGATAGTCCTGCGCGGACCAGAAGTGAGTCTGAACGGCGCCGGGGTAATGCAGGGCAGCCCATTTCGCGAGGTCCTCGATGCCCGCAGCAGGCGAATCGGCGCGGCCGACGGTGTGCCCGGCGCCGCCGATGATGAGCTTCTCGCCTTCCGCGGTCGGCGCATAACGCACCGACCGGGTGGGGGAATCGACGGAGATGAACATCGGTCGCGTGATGTCACCGGGCACGTCGAAGGCTAAACAGTAGGAGCGCTGCGGTTTCACCCGCGCGAAGAATCCGCCGCGGTCCAGGATCGGAATCCCGGTGGCCAACACACACTGAGCGGCAGATAGCGAAATCTGTTGCTGCTGTGGATCATCGGCCGATGCTGGCGCGCGTACTGCAATCCGTAGTGGTCCCGTACCGGAAATCGACGCGACTCGCACACCCTGGAGCACGGTGCCGCCGTGGGATTCGAGCTCGGCCACCAGGCTGTTCAGATACGGCATGGGATCGACCTGCGCCTGGTCGCGCAGTCGCACGCCGCCGCGGAACGGAAAGGGTACGTCGGCCTGCCCGACCCACTCGGCGCCGTCGAGTCCGGCCTCGCGGCACGCCTGCAGCACCGACTTGACGGTGTCCACGCCGTCCGCGTTCTGCGCGTATGCGTAGTCGTCCTCGCGCTGTACATGCAGGCCGTGGTCTGCGTAGTAGCGGAGCAGCCAGTCGCGGCCTTCGGTGTTGCCGGTGACGTAGTCCCGCAGAATCTCCCGCCCGTGTTTGGAGGCGATCCGTGACAACTTGGTCCCTTGCAGCAGACTGACTTTCCCGGTGGTGTTGCCGGTCGCGCCTGCCCCGACGTGGCGGGCTTCGACGACAGTCACCCGCTTTCCCGCCCTGGCCAGCAGCACGGCTGTGGTCAGGCCGGTGATTCCGGCGCCGACGACCACCACGTCCGAGGATGTTCCTTCGATATCGGGCGGGGTTGTGACGGGTTCGGCCTGGCCGGCGAGCCATAACGAGGACATGACGTCACACCTACCCGGCGTACGTCTGATCAAACGTCAGCCACCGCGGAAAACCTTGCCTGACGGACAGCAAAACCTGCCCCGACAGAAGCGAAGTCTGGCTTGTGGGCGATTACGGTCGCCCGGCCATCTCGGGACTATTTCTTCAGCAACGACGCACCGAATCCCACGCCCGAGAGGAACTCCAATGACCAAGTCGATCAAGAGCTTCAAGTACGCCGCGACGCTCATCGGTGCGTTGGCCGTGCTCGCCATCGCCCCGGCGACGGCCTTCGCCGAAGACAACGATCCTTCCGGCCCCGGCGGCTGCAACTACACCGACGCCGACGGCTACAACATCCCGATCCACAATGGTGAGGACGTCTACGTCGACGGCAAGATCGTCTCGTGCCGCAACGGCTCGATCGTTGTCACCACGCCGCCCGCGCGGGGATCGGACGTGCGCGGCCCGCTCGCAGGCGGCGACCTGCCGGTGCTGACCGAGGCTGGATCGTCGGAGCCCACCAGGCCGGTGACTCCCAAACGTCCGCTGTTCGACAAAGCGCCGATCCTGATCGCCACGCCCTGACCCCCATATGTTCGGCCCGCCATCTGCAATGGTGGCGGGCCGGACTCATGTCGCAGGACGTACACAGCAGATTCATAGGTGATACATGACTGGCACATCAATACGGTCTGCATGATCTTGGCCATGAGTGAAACACCGACGACTGAAACACCGACGTCCTCCCCCGAACCCGCGACCGCCCCGGTCGCCGCTCCGCCACCCGCAGCACCCGTTGTGCGCGACGAGCCGCGCCGCAGCAAGCTGACCGCCGTCGCCGCCTGGGTCGGCATCGTCGCGGGTGTGGTGTTCATCGTCGCCGTGGTCTTCTTCTCCGGGTTCATCCTCGGAGCGCAGAGCAGCGGGCATCGTGGAGGCGGCGGGCCCAAGGGTGACCACGGGTTCGTGCAGTTCCACCGCGGTCCGCCACCGTTCATGCTCCCGCCACCCGGCGAGTTCGGGCCCGGCGGTCCGGGCTTCGGCCCGGGTGGGCCCCGGTTCACACCGCCGCAGCCCCCCGGCGGTCCGCAGGGTCCCGGGCAGACGACTTCGCCGCCCCGTCCTTCCTGAGGCTCTGTCTGAGCCATGTTTTGATCGGCTCCAATTCGGGTCATTCTCCTCGACGAGGCCCAGCCCACACGGTCTGAGCCCCTCGTCGAGGAGATGACATCCGATGACCGACAAGTACGCGACCACCGATGCTGGGGCGCCGGTCCCGAGCTTCGAACACTCGTTGACCGTCGGGCCCGACGGCCCGATCCTGCTGCAGGACCACTACCTGATCGAGCAGATGGCCAACTTCAACCGCGAGCGAATACCGGAGCGTCAGCCCCATGCCAAGGGCGGCGGCGCGTTCGGCACGTTCGAGGTGACCGCCGACGTCAGCGCGTTCACCCGGGCGGCGTTCCTGCAGCCCGGTACGAAAACCGAGATGGTGGCCCGGTTCTCCACCGTCGCCGGTGAGCGCGGCAGCCCGGACACCTGGCGTGACCCACGCGGTTTCGCGCTGAAGTTCTACACCAGCGAAGGCAACTTCGACATGGTCGGCAACAACACCCCGGTGTTCTTCGTCCGCGATCCGATGAAGTTCCAGAACTTCATCCGCTCACAGAAGCGGATGGCCGCCAACAATCTTCGCGACCACCACATGCAGTGGGACTTCTGGACGCTGTCACCCGAGTCGGCACATCAGGTCACCTGGCTGATGGGCGACCGCGGCATCCCCAGAAGCTGGCGGCACATGAACGGCTACTCCAGTCATACCTACAGCTGGCTCAACGCCGCCGGCGAGCTGTTCTGGGTGAAGTACCACTTCAAGACCGACCAGGGCATCGAGTTCCTGACCCAGGAGGACGCCGACCGGATCGCCGGTGAGGACGCCGACTACCACCAGCGCGACCTCTTCACGTCGATCGAGGGCGGCAACTTCCCGACGTGGACGCTGTTCGTGCAGATCATGCCGTTCGAGGAGGCGAAGACCTACCGGTTCAATCCCTTCGACCTCACGAAGGTGTGGCCGCACGGCGACTACCCGTTGCACGAGGTCGGAAAGATGACCCTCAACCGCAATGTCGAGGACTATCACGCGCAGATCGAGCAGGCCGCGTTCGAGCCGAACAACATCGTGCCGGGCACCGGGCTCAGCCCGGACAAGATGCTGCTGGCCCGGGGTTTCTCCTACTCCGACGCCCACCGTGCTCGGCTCGGGGTCAACTACAAGCAGATCCCGGTCAACGAACCGCACGTCGAGGTCCGCGCGTACTCCAAGGACGGGGCGATGCGGATCCGCAACGCGACGGATCCGGTGTATGCACCGAACTCGATGGGTGGTCCGGAGGCCGATCCGAGGCGCGCCGCCGAGGTGCACTGGGCATCCGACGGCGACATGGTGCGAACGGCCTATGCGCTGCGTGCCGAGGACGACGACTGGGGTCAGGCCGGCACCCTGGTGCGCGAGGTGCTCGATCACGACGCACGTAATCGTTTGGCCCACAACATCATCGGCCATGTGCTCGATGGTGTTCGCGAGCCGGTGCTCTCGCGGGTGTTCCAGTACTGGACCAACGTCGACCCCGACCTTGGCAAGAAGGTCGAGGAAGGCGTGCGCGCCAAACAGGGCGGGGCATAGCGTTCGGCGAGCACGGGCGTCTTGCCCTCTGAACCACGACTGGCATGATCGAGCCCATGAGCATCGAAGTCGTATTCACGTCAGAGTCCACCGCAACCGAAGGCGGCCGCGAGGGCCACGTCAAGTCGTCGACCGGCAGGATCGATCTGAACACCAACCATCCGAAGGAGATGGGCGGCAGCGGCGAGGGAACCAACCCCGAGGAGCTGTTCTCGGCCGGCTATTCGGCATGCTTCCTCGGCGCGCTTCGGCTGGTCGCCCGCAACGAGAAGATCGATCTCGACGACGCGACCGGGATCACCGCACAGATCGGCTTCGGCAAGGACCCCGCGGGCGGATTCGCCATCAACGCACACCTGATCGGCTACCTGCCCGGCCTCGAGCAGAGCGCCGCGGACGAGTTGATGGAAAAGGCCCACCAGGTGTGCCCCTACTCCAAGGCCACGCGCGGCAACATCGACGTCAAGCTGTCGGCGAAGGTGTAACCGTGACGGCCCGGTGGGCGCGCAGCGGTCTCGGCAGAACTCTCGCAGTCCTGGCCGGCGTCGGTGTCGGTACGGGTCTGTCACTGGCGGCGCCCGCCGCCGACGTCTCAGCCAAGCCCTCTGATCCGGGCGTGGTGAATTACGCCGTGCTGCCGAAGGGCTCAGTGAGCAACATCGTCGGCGCGCCGATTCGGTTCGAGTGGACGTACAACGCTCCCTTCCAGTCGTTTTGGGTCGACAACCCGTCGTGCAACAACTGGGCGGACATCGGGTTGCCCGACGTCTACGCCGACCCGGATCTGGCGTCCTTCAACGGTGCGGTGGCGCAGACCGGGCCGAACGACCAGAGGACCTTCGTCAAACAGGCGGTCGGCGTCTTCGCCACCAACGACGCCGCCGACCGGGCGTTCCACCGCGTCGTCGACCGCACGCTCGGCTGCAACGGCCAGACCACCGCGATGCATCTGGACAACATGGCAACCCAGGTGTGGACGTTCACCGGCGGACCGGCCACCGCGACCGACCTCGACTGGGTCAAGCAGGAGGCGGGCACCGACCGCCGATGCTTCAACACGACCCGGAAACGCGAGAATGTTCTGCTGCAGGCGAAAGTCTGTCAATCCGGCAACGGCGGTCCGGCGGTGAACGTGCTGGCCGGCGCCATGCAGAACACCCTGGGACAGTAACGGCGGGCCGATTCCGGCACACCTAACCAACGAAGTCACGAGAAAAACCGTGGGACTTTGTCGGTGTGGTCTGGAAGATGTAGGGGAGGACGCGATCGTTCCCTACCCGGAAGGGGCCGGAAAGACATGACCTTCGCCATGACGTCCGCTGTGGACGACGCGTATCCAGCCACTGAAGTGGCGCTCACCAGCGCAAACGATGCTGCCGGCTACATCGGTGAGACGTGTCTGGACGACGGCCCGGTCGGCCGGGTGGGCCTGGAGGTCGAGGCGCACTGCTTCGATCTGACCGACCCGATGCGGCGACCCGGCTGGGATGAGATCAACGCGACCATCGCCGCCGTTCCGCCGTTGCCCGGCGGCAGCGCCATAACGGTCGAACCCGGTGGCGCCGTCGAGTTGTCGGGCCCCCCGCTGGGCGGACCGGTGCCGGCCATCGCCGCGATGCAAGCCGACCGCGCGGCGCTGCGAGCGGCCTTCGCGCAGGCGGGCCTCGGGTTGGTGCTGCTAGGCGCCGATCCACTGCGCCCCGCCAAACGCGTCAACCCGGGTGCCCGTTACCAGGCGATGGAGACATTCTTCACCGCCAGCCAGACCGGCGCTGCCGGTGCGGCCATGATGACGTCGACGGCGTCGATCCAGATCAACCTCGACGCCGGGCCACAGGAAGGCTGGGCCGACCGCGTACGGCTCGCGCATGCGCTCGGGCCGACCATGATCGCGGTCGCGGCCAACTCGCCACTGCTCGGCGGCAAGTTCGCGGGCTGGCGTTCGGCGCGCCAACATGTTTGGAGCCAGCTCGACTCGGCGCGCTGCGGACCTATCCTCGGCGTCAGCGGGGACGACCCGGCCAGCGATTGGGCGCGGTACGCGTTGAAGGCGCCCGTGATGCTGGTCAACACTCCCGCCAAGAATCAGGGCACCCCGGTGACCTCCTGGGTGCCGTTCGCCGACTGGGCCGACGGCCGCGTAATGCTCGGCGACCGCAAGCCGACGCGGGCCGACCTCGATTACCACCTCACCACGCTGTTCCCGCCGGTGCGGCCACGCCGCTGGCTGGAGATCCGGTACCTGGACAGCGTCCCCGACGCGGTGTGGCCGGCCGTCGCGTTCACGCTCGTCACCCTGCTCGACGACCCGATCGCTGCCGATATCGCCGCCGAGGCCACCGAATCGGTCGCCACCGCGTGGGACCGCGCCGCACAGCTCGGACTCGGCGACCGCAGGCTGGCCGACGCCGCGACACGATGCGTGGCGGCCGCCGCCGAACGGGTTCCCGCCGAACTCGAGGAATCTATGCAGCAGTTGGTGCGTTCGGTCGAACAGGGTCGCTGCCCAGCCGACGACTTCTCCGATCGGGTCGTCGAACATGGCATCGCACCGGCCGTCACCCAACTGGCGCAAGGGGAGCTGTGAGCCAACGCGAAACACTCGCCCGCGAACTCACGACTGCCCGTGGCCGAACTCTGCGGCTGGTCGACTTCGACGACGCCGAACTGCATCGCCAGTACGACCCGCTGATGAGCCCGCTGGTGTGGGACCTCGCCCACATCGGCTGGCAAGAAGAGCTGTGGCTGCTGCGCGGCAACGACCCGGCCCGCCCCGGACTCCTCGACCCGCAGGTCGAGCGGTGTTACGACGCATTCCTCAACCCCCGCGCCGGCCGCGTCGATCTTCCGCTGCTGTCGCCGGCCGAAGCCAGGTCCTACTGCGCCACGGTGCGCAACAAAGCACTCGACCGCCTCGACGCCCTGCCCGCCGACCACGGTGACGAGTTCACGTTCGGGCTGGTGGTCAGCCACGAGAACCAGCACGACGAGACGATGCTGCAGGCGCTGAATCTGCGGGCCGGGCCTGCATTGCTGGACAGCGGAGCGCCGCTGCCGTCGGGCAGGTCCGGAGTCGCGGGCACGTCGGTGCTCGTCCCCGCAGGTGAGTTCATCCTCGGGGTGGACGCGGTGACCGAACCGCACTCGCTGGACAACGAGCGCGGGCCGCACGTGGTCGACCTGCCGGCCTTTCGCATCGGCACGGTGCCGGTCACCAATGGCGAGTGGCGGCAATTCATGAACGACGACGGATACAACGACCGCCGCTGGTGGTCCGACGCAGGCTGGTCCCACAATCAGGCGGCGGGACTGCGTGCGCCGCAGTTCTGGAACGACGGCGACCTGATCGGCACCCGGACCCGCTTCGGCCATGTCGAGGACATCCCCGACGACGAACCCGTGCAGCACGTGACGTTTTTCGAGGCCGAGGCCTACGCGAAGTGGGCGGGCGCGCGATTGCCAACCGAGCAGGAATGGGAGAAGGCCTGCGCCTGGGACCCCGCCGTCAACGCCCGACGCCGTTATCCGTGGGGTTCGTCGGAGCCCACGGCGCATCTGGCCAACCTCGGCGGTGACGCCCTGCGGCCCGCACCGGTGGGCGCCTATCCGGCAGGCGCGTCCGCCTACGGCGCCGAACAGATGCTCGGCGACGTGTGGGAGTGGACCACGTCGCCGCTGCGGCCGTGGCCGGGTTTCACGCCGATGCTCTACGAGGAGTACTCGGCGCCCTTCTTCGAAGGCACTGGGGCCGGCGACTACAAGGTCCTGCGCGGCGGCTCGTGGGCGGTCGCCTCCAACATCCTGCGGCCGAGCTTCCGCAACTGGGACCACCCGATCCGGAGGCAGATCTTCTCGGGTGTGCGGCTGGCGTGGGATGTCGACTGATGTGCCGACACCTCGGCTGGCTCGGTAAACCGGTCTCCGTCGCATCGCTGGTGCTGGAACCGGCCAATAGTCTTCTGGTGCAGTCGTATTCACCACGCAGGCAGAAGCACGGCCTGATGAATGCTGACGGCTGGGGCGTCGGATTCTTCGACGGTGCCACCCCGCGACGCTGGCGCAGCGCCGCCCCGCTGTGGGGGGATGCGTCGTTCGCATCCGTGGCACCAGTGTTGCGCAGCGGGTGCATCGTCGCGGCCGTTCGGTCGGCAAGTGTCGGGATGCCGATCGAGGCGTCGGCATCCGCACCCTTCACCGACGGTCACTGGCTGCTGTCGCACAACGGTCTCGTCGACCGCGCCGCCCTTCCGCTTTCCGCGAAGGCAGAATCGACCTGCGACAGCGCGTTGTTGGCGGCGCAGATCTTCGACCGAGGGCTGGACGCGCTCGGCGACACCATCGTCGAGGTCGCCGCCGCGGATCCGAACGCCCGGCTGAACATCTTGGCGGCCAACACCTCTCGGCTGCTCGCCACCACGTGGGGCGACACCCTCTCCGCGCTGCGATGCGCCGACGGCGTCGTGCTCGCCAGCGAACCCTACGACGACAACCCCGACTGGCAGGAGATTCCCGATCGTCATCTGGTCTCCGTGCTCGGCCGAGATATCGAGTTGATCCCGTTGAAAGGATCGTGATGACGTTCGCACTGTCGAACTACCTGTCCGCGAACTCGGCGGGCGACGCCCTGCGCCGCGACGTCCTCGACGGGTTGACGCAGGCACCGAAAACGTTGCCGCCCAAATGGTTCTACGATTCCGTCGGCAGCGATCTGTTCGATCAGATCACCCGCCTGCCGGAGTACTACCCGACCCGCACCGAGGCGCGGATCCTGCGGGAGCGGTCGGCCGAGATCGCCGCGGCGTCAGGGGCGGACACCCTCGTGGAGCTGGGCAGCGGCACGTCGGAGAAGACCCGCATGCTGCTCGACGCCCTGCGCGACAGCGGATCCCTTCGCCGGTTCATCCCGTTCGACGTCGATGCGTCGGTGCTCACGGCCGCCGGAGCCGCTATCGAGCAGGAGTATCCGGGCATCGAGATCGATGCGGTGTGCGGTGATTTCGAGGAGCATCTCGGCAAGGTTCCCCGCGTCGGCCGTCGACTGGTCGCGTTCATCGGTTCCACGATCGGCAACCTGACGCCGGGGCCGCGCGGCGACTTTCTGGCCACGCTGGCGCAGTCCCTACAGCCCGGCGACAGCCTGCTGCTGGGCACCGATCTGGTAAAGGATGCGGATCGATTGGTGGCGGCGTACGACGACAGCGCGGGCATCACCGCCCAGTTCAACCGCAACGTGTTAGCCGTGGTCAACCGCGAACTGGACGCCGATTTCGCGTTGGACGCCTTTGACCACGTCGCCAGGTGGAACACCGACGAGGAGCGTATCGAGATGTGGTTGCGCGCCAACCATGCGCAGCGCGTCCATGTGAAGGCACTCGAGTTGACCGTCGATTTCGCCGACGGCGAGGAGATGCTGACCGAGGTGTCGTGCAAGTTCCGCCCGGACGGGGTGGCCGCCGAACTGGCCGACGCCGGCCTGCGCCGCACGCATTGGTGGACCGACGACGCCGGCGACTTCGGCCTGTCACTGGCGACGCTGTGACATCCGAAACGGAAAGCCTCGGCGGCACGTGGCGCGCGGCCAGGCCTGTTGTCGCCGGGCTGCACTTCGACAGTGCGGCGTGCTCCCGGCAGAGTTTCGCCGCTATCGATGCCGCGGCGCAGCACGCCCGCCATGAAGCCGAGGTCGGCGGATACGTCGCCGCCGCGGCCGCCGCTCCGGTGCTCGACGCAGGGCGCGCAGCCATCGCGGCGCTGACCGGCTTGGACAGCAGTGGTGTCGTCTTCACCACCGGGGCCAACAACGCGCTGGACCTCCTGCTGTCCAGCTGGCCCGGTGAGCGCACCGTCGCCTGCCTGCCCGGCGAGTACGGACCCAACCTGGCGATCATGGCGGCCAACGGTTTTACGGTGCGCGCGTTGCCGGTGGACGGGGATGGCCGGCTCGACGTCGACGCCGCGGGCCGCGCCCTGGCTGACGACCGGCCCGCGCTGGTACATCTGACGGCACTGGCCAGCCATCGTGGTGTCGCTCAGCCAATGGCGGGGTTGGCCGCCGTCTGCCGCGATCTGGACCTGGCACTAGTGATCGATGCGGCGCAGGCGCTGGGACACCTCGATTGCGCCGTAACGCCTTCGGCGATCTACAGCTCGTCGCGTAAGTGGGTGGCGGGCCCGCGCGGTGTCGGGTTTCTGGCGGTGCGGGGCGACCTGGCGGAAACGCTGCGGCCGCGGCTACCACCGCCGGAGTGGGGGCTGCCGTTGACCGTGGTGGAAAGACTGGCACAAGGCGAAGCCAATGTAGCTGCACGCGTGGGCTATTCGGTTGCGCTCGGCGAGTACCGGGCCTTTGGACCCAAGCCGATCGGTGAACGGCTGGCCGAGGTGGGCAGGATGACGCGTGAGGCGCTCGGCGACGTCAAGGGATGGCGGGTGGTCGAGGCGGTGGACGAACCGACGGCGATCACCACGCTGGTGCCCGTCGACGGCGCCGACCCGCAACAGGTGCGCGCGCAACTGATCGCCGAGCACGCCATCGTCACCACCTACGCCGAAACGCTGCGGGCCCCGTTCGAGATGGCGTCGCCGGTGCTGCGGTTGTCGCCGCATGTCGACGTGACCGCGGAGGAACTCGGCCAGTTCGCCAAGGCGCTGGCCGCCGTCACCTAGCCCTCCTTGTGCGCGGTGAGAAGGAAGCCGGGCATCTTGTCCCGGCCCTTCTCGTCCTTGTCAAAGGTTGGCATCGTGAAGGGTGCGTCGGCGGGAATCGCCACCGCCATATGCGCGTGGATGGATGCGGGCCGAATCTCGTCGATGGTCCAGTACTTCGACACCGCGTCACGCAATTCGTCCTCGGTGACGGTGTGCGGGCCGAACCCCTCTGGGAACGTGCCCTTTTCGAACACCAGGATGTAAAGAAGCGCCCCCGGTGCGGCCGCCCGGTGCACCGCCCGTAGATACGCGTCGCGGTCTTCGACCGGCAAGGAGTGGAACAAGGTGCTGTCGATGATGGTGTTGAACCGCCCGTCGAAACCGGTGAACGACGTGACGTCGCCCTGGACGAACGCGGCGTTGGTCAAACCGCGCTCGTTCGCTGCCTTGGTGGCGGCCGCGACGGCCGTCGGTGACAGGTCGATACCGACGACGGTGTGCCCCGCGGCTGCCAGCGCCAGCGACAACTCGGCGTATCCGCAGCCGGCGTCGAGCACGTCGCTGCGGACCTTGCCGCTCTCGATCACTGCGGCCAGTTCAGGCTGCGGCTCGCCGATGTTCCACGGCGGCGGTCCCTCGAAGGGCCCGTGTTCCTGGTAGGCGTCGTCCCACTCCATCACGTTGTCTGCTGCCATGGCCCCAACCTACGCCGGGTTCCTGTGAGCGACGAAAGGGCCTGCTCTAAGCGGACTTTCGCACCAACAGCGTGGCGCTGTAGGCGGTGAGGGCCGGTGAGTCGTCGGGCGTCTGAGGATACGGGTCAAGCGATTTCAGCTCGACGGTGTATTCGCTGTGGTCGCCTACCTGCACCACCTGCTTGTTCTGGCCGGGAGCCGGGTTGGTGTTGAAC
Source organism: Mycobacterium sp. (assembly GCA_044508395.1). Lineage (GTDB taxonomy): Bacteria > Actinomycetota > Actinomycetes > Mycobacteriales > Mycobacteriaceae > Mycobacterium. Next base: position 19,977 of record JBIQHU010000100.1, read on the forward strand.
TCGATGGTCGTCGGTGCGGCCTGCCCCTGCTCCGCGACGACGGAGATGCGCGCCTGGCCGGTCCAGAAGCATTCGACCTGCGTTGGGCAGCGCGAATCCTCGAGCACGTCAGTGAAGCGCAGTCGCAGGTCAGTGCCGCGGATCGTGGCCGCCTGCCCGCCGTGCAGGACGAACTCCTGATCGAGGCCGGACTCGATGGGATCCGCCTGCGCCGGGTGGCTCTGACATCCCGCCAGGGCGAACACCAGCGCTGCGAACACGATCCACAGCGTGGAGCCGCGCGACCAGCGACATCGCACCGATGTCACGGCCCGTCCCAGGTGTGCACGGGCTCGTTGCTGTGCATGCGCTCACAGTACATTCGCAGCATCTCGGCCAATGCGTTCGGCCGGGACAGTCCGCGGTTCTGCAGTGCCTGCACGGTGGCGATCTGCCATGCGGATCCGTTGAGGCCGGTCTTCGCGCGGCCCTCGATCACGCCGAGGTAGCGGTCGCGTACCTCACCTGCGACCTCCCACCGACGCAGTCCCTCGTCGGCCATGGGCAGCAACTGCCGCAGCACCAACTCGTCCGGTGTCACCTCGCCGAGGCCTGGCCAATACAGTCGTGCGTTCATTCCGTGCTGCGCGGACTGGGTGAAATTGTGGTGTGCCGCAGCAAAACTCATCTTCGTCCATATTGGGCGGTCGTCCTCGGCCAGTGTCCGCAGTATGCCGTAATAGAACGCGGCATTGGCCATCATGTCGACCACCGTCGGTCCCGCGGGCAACACACGGTTCTCCACGCGCAAGTGGGGCCGCAGGACCCCGTCCTGCTCCACGATGTCGTAGACGGGGCGGTTCCACCGGTAGATGGTGCCGTTGTGCAGCCGCAGCTCGGAAAGCCGAGGCGTGCGGCCCTCGGCGAGTTCGCGCACGGGGTCCTCGTCGGACATCTCGGGCAGCAGCGACGGGAAGTAGCGGACGTTCTCCTCGAACAGGTCGAAGATC
>JBIQHU010000271.1:0-2594 GCA_044508395.1 Mycobacterium sp.
AGACTGAGGCGGCGGCAAAGGAATTCGACGAGGTAGCGGTGACGAAGTTCAGCGGCGGTGCGTCGTTCGTGTTCGAGCCGCGCAAGTCGTTGCCGCTGACGGTGGTGTGACGCGCACACGTCCGGCTACGTGGTGTTCATGTTCAGGTGGACGAAGCGGACGTCGGGTTCCCGCTCGTCAACGATGACCGTGCGGTACACCGACTTGCCCGCAGAGTTGCGATAACGATCCTGCGCTCTGACAACCGACGGAGAACTTGCGAGATCCGGGCCGGCGATGATCGGTTCGAACGGGGGATAGTCCCGGGTGAGCGGCTTGGTGAAATGCGACTCCGTCAGAAGCGTCGGCAGGTCGGCGGGAGACATCTTGAGCACCAGTTGATACCTGGTATCCATGGCGCTGTCGACGTGAGCCTGTAGTACTTCCGCGCCGGTCGGTATCGCGACGCCTCCGAATTCGCTTGCTTGCTTGATCAATTCGGGACTGGTCGAACTCTCGTCACGGGAGCCGAGCGCGCGGCCGACCGGATCGTCATGTGAGGCGCAGGCAACCACTACGAACATCGCGACGGCGGTCAGTCCGAGCAGGGACGGGCGCTTCGTTTGCATGAGATTCATTGAGGTCTCCCTGGGTCGGATCTTGTGCCGTCACGGTTATCGGGCGCGTCGGGAAGGTCGATGGGTGCGTTGGAGGGCAACGCACCGTCGTAATGGAACACGCTTCCGGTGCCAGTGATGTTGTACTCCTGGGCAATTCCGGCCGTATGCAGCGCTCCCATGCGGGCATCGGTGATGGTGATGCCGTCAGTCCCCGGGATAGGGATGGTCGTCGACTTAGTTCCGTCCCAGTTGTAGCGGTCAAAGACGTGAGTCTGATAATCCACACTCACCGTCGGTTCGCCTCCAGGGACTGCAGGAGGGTTCACGGTCACGACGCCGGTCACTGACTGTTGTATGCCGCCCATCGCGTAGAACCAATCAGGGTTGTCTTCCTGCTTAATGTATGGGCCTTGCCATTCCGATTGGAAGGGAACAGGTGTGCCGTAATTGCCCGTTGCTGCCGCTTCGGCAGCGATGCGTTGAACCTCGGCGTTGACGATGTCGTCGGTCTGTTGCTGAATCTTGGGAACGTCTCGCTGAAGCTGATCGGGATCGATGACCAGGTCCTCGCCCGAATTGTCGAGATAGTGTCTGAGATGTCGCGCGGCGTTCGTCCATCCACGTGCCTCGGCGGCATCTGCGGCTTTCTCCGCGAGTTCCTTGAAAGCGACGTCGTCCGCCCGGCTGTACCACGGCTGCGAGCCATGTGGTGCCTGACCTTCGTCGGGCTCCGGTGGCGGTTTCGGCCCCGGGATCTCGGTGCCCTTCGGTTTGTCACCGCTGTTGGGCCCGCCCTGCTTCGGCCCGCCGATCTCCTCATATTCCCTACCGAGGCTCTGGATGCGGTCACCGATGGCAGCCATCTCGCTGTTGGACTGTCGGATGACATCGTTCACTTGGCCTATGCCCCTGTTTGCAATGACGAGCTTCGCCCGCTCACCAGATTCGCCGGTGGGTACAGATGCGGCGGCATTGGTCACCCAAGCGTGGATCTGATCCAGGCTCTGCCGACCCGCGCTGACCACTCCGGCGGCCCGAGTGACTTCGGCAGCCATCCGCTGGTCAAGATCGGCCAGCTTGCCGTAGACGGCAGCGTGTTCGGCGTTCTTTGCGGCGTACGCCTGGGAGGCGGTGCCCTGCCAGCGGTCGTCGGGCGCTGCGGACTCGATCGTTGACTGCATTTGGCGGAGCCGGCTACCGTCGCCGAATTGGGAGCCGTCCTGCGGCACTCCGGCACCGAACGTCTCCCGGGCTCGCGACCACGTCGAGTAGAACGCGTCGATCGCGCTCATGCGTTCCCCTCCTGGTCGCAGTCTCCTGGTTCAGTTTAAATGTGGGACGAACGCGGCAATCGCATCGGTTTCGCAAAGCCGCACCGGTCGCTGCCGAGCGCACGTCAACTCGCCGGTTCGGGGCCGGTCGGCGTTGGCGGTGTGACGCTAGCCCGGCAGGGTCAGCGTCAGGTAGCCGCCGCCTTCGGGCCGCAGCATCACGTCGGCCGGCCAGGTAACCTGGAGATTCTCGCCGCGTACGTAATCGCCGCTGATTCCGGCGGCCTTGACCGGTTTTGCGTTGAGTTCGAATATCAGCAGGCTGGCTTTCGAGTTGTAGAAGCGGTCCTTGATTACGGGTGCGCCAACGGTCTTTTCGATGAATTCCCGTTCGGAATTCTCGTGGAAGACATGTACCTCGTCCCAGTCCCAGCTGGTGAAGTCGCTGAGCCGGCCCGGCTTCTTGTCGTGGAGAAGGCCTTCTAAACCATCGTTGAGCCTCTGATCGTTGTAGTCGACCTCCACTGAGTGCCTCATCGCCTGTCTGGCCAGATCGCAACTGGTCAGGGAGAAACACAGCAGCAACGCACAAAGGACGACGCGTATCGCCGACAACCCCGTCACGATCAGTACCGCTTCCGAAGTTTCCGACGCCGCCTGGCGTGGGTGCCCACTAGCGCTGAGCATCTTCGAGCCCGTCGAGCACCGCCACTGTGACGCGCTG
>JBIQHU010000101.1:0-20425 GCA_044508395.1 Mycobacterium sp.
TCAACAAGATCCGCGGCACCTTCAAGTCCGTCGCCGTCAAGGCCCCGGGCTTCGGCGACCGCCGCAAGGCCATGCTGCAGGACATCGCGATCCTGACCGGTGGCCAGGTCATCAGCGAAGAGGTCGGCCTCTCGCTGGAGACCGCTGACGTCGCGCTGCTTGGTCAGGCCCGCAAGGTCGTCGTGACCAAGGACGAGACCACGGTCATCGAGGGTGCCGGCGACTCCGACGCCATCGCGGGCCGCGTGGCCCAGATCCGCGCCGAGATCGAGAACAGCGACTCCGATTACGACCGCGAGAAGCTGCAGGAGCGCCTGGCCAAGCTGGCCGGCGGTGTTGCGGTGATCAAGGCCGGAGCTGCCACCGAGGTGGAGCTCAAGGAGCGCAAGCACCGCATCGAGGACGCCGTTCGCAACGCGAAGGCGGCCGTCGAGGAGGGCATCGTCAGCGGTGGCGGTGTCGCATTGCTGCAGGCCGCGCCTGCGCTGGAGGAGCTGAAGCTCAGCGGCGACGAGGCGACCGGCGCGAACATCGTCCGCGTGGCGCTGGAGGCTCCGCTGAAGCAGATCGCCTTTAACTCGGGTCTCGAGCCTGGCGTCGTCGCCGAGAAGGTTCGCAACTCCCCTGCGGGCACCGGCCTCAACGCCGCGACCGGCGAATACGAGGACCTGCTCAAGGCGGGCGTCGCCGACCCGGTCAAGGTGACGCGTTCGGCGCTGCAGAACGCGGCGTCCATCGCGGCGCTGTTCCTGACCACGGAGGCCGTCGTCGCCGACAAGCCGGAGAAGGCGGCCGCACCTGCGGGCGACCCGACCGGTGGCATGGGCGGCATGGACTTCTGAGTCTGTCCAATCCGGAAAGGCCCGGCTCCTTCTGGGGGCCGGGCTTTTTCGTGGATTCGCCTAGCGCAATGTCGCGCTGAGACAGCGTCCGCGGCTATATATGCGCGGCGAAGCTCTCAGGTTGACGTTGTGATCGGACGTCGATGTTCCCGTCTGCGGATGATTGCTCGAATGTCCCCGACGACCGCGTTCCAGCGATGCACAACATCCTGATAGGTCAGCCGAATCACCATGAAGCCCAATCCCGTCGCGACCCTGTCTCGCGTTCGGTCTACCTGATACTTGGAGAGGTGGTGCTCTCGGCTGTCCGCTTCGATGATGAGCCGATTGCCCACAAGAAAATCGACGCGCCCTACTCCAGGAATCACCACTTGAGTGCGCAGGTGGATTCCCGCGGCCCGCAGTCGCAATCTGATGATCGTCTCGGTACCCGATTCGCTCTTGGGGTCGCAACGCTCGGCAAGATCGTGGGATGCGAACCGCGACGCTGCCACGATCGTTTTGGCGTCGGCCATTTGGATCATCCGCTTGTTCAGCATCGAGTCCAGCACAATGACGAGCCCCTCCGCGTCGAGACAGTTCGCCGCCGACGCCACCGCGATTTCCGTCGGATCGACGGCGCTGAGGACGGGTGGGTCCAGACGGTGCGGGTGGCAGGATCGAACTCCGGAGCGCGACCTGCGCGCTCGTGCGGAGTAGCGAACGTGCAATCCGGAATCGGGAACCCACACGCCGCGCAGGCGCAGAGCCGACACGCAGGCCAGTGCACCTCCGGAAGAGACGGCGCGGACAACATGAGCGTCGGCGGAAGAACTGGCGTACCAACCCCGCCGCACCGGCAGCCAGCCCTGCGTAAACAGCGTGTTGATCTGCGATCGCGACCACCCTGCCGTGCGCAACTGGGCCGCGGATACGACTCCGCCATTCGCTGCGACGATGCGCTCGATCTCGGTCACCATTCCATCGCAGCCCACCAGGGCGGCGGTCGAAAGGGCGCCGTTGCCGACCTGTGGATAACTCGGCTGGCTACTTCTTGAGTGGGACGCAGTCGTGCAGGCCGTCGGGGCTCGTCGCGGCGGAGTCGGACGTGGCCCTGCGATGCAACACTGCGCGGGTGGGTGCGACCGTCAGTCCGTCATCGGTCACCTCGGCGCGGCCATCGACGATCAAGGTGTACCCGCCGGGCTCGGCTGGCGGCCAGACGACCGTGACGTCGGGATGCTCGCCCGCGTTGCGACGGGTGCTGGAGCCCATCTGCCCGACGTCTAACACACCTGCGTTGAGCACGGGGTCAACAGCCACGGTGTGCGCACGGTAATCGTCGCCGACGGTGATCAGATAACCGAACGAGAAGTCCGCCAGCGCCTCAGCCAGTTGGTCCAGATCCACCTTGACGCTCATGAACCGAGGATACGAGCCGAGGGGAAGATTTCCACCACATCTCGGCGTTGAGCGAAAACATGACCCGGATGTCAGCGATCGGATCGTTCGCCGCCAGACCGATCGACGACGACGAGGCTCTGGTCGACGTCACTGTCGATCTGCCGACGCTACGACCGCGCGACGTCTTGGTCCGCGTGCTCGCGGTCTCGGTGAACCCCGTCGATGTCAAACAGCGCGCCGCTCTGCAGCCGTCCAAGACGCCGACCATCCTCGGATACGATGCCGCTGGAATCGTGGAAGCCGTTGGACCGCAAGTGGAAACGCTGTCCATCGGCGACGAGGTCTGGTATGCCGGCGACATCACCCGCCAGGGCAGCAACGCCGAGTTTCAGGCGGTCGACGAGCGTATCGTCGCGCCTAAACCCACGTCGCTGACGTTCACCGATGCGGCGGCATTGCCGCTCACCACCATCACTGCGTGGGAGACGCTGTTCGAGCGTTTCGGCCTGACGAAGGACTCGACCGGCGACCTGGTGGTGCTTGCGGCCGCGGGCGGAGTCGGCTCGATCATGATCCAGCTGGCGAAGGCGCTGACCGGTGTACGAGTGATCGCGACGGCCAGCCGCGACGAGTCACGCGCGTGGGCCGAACGCATGGGTGCCGACGCTGTCATCGACCACCATCATCTGCGCGATGAGGCGCTGGCGGTCGCCCCCGACGGTGTCGACTATCTCTTCTCTCCGCACTCAAAGGGCAACATCGCCGACTACGCCGCGATTGTGCGGCCGTTCGGCCACATCACCGCGATCGACGAACCTCCGGGTCTGGACCTGCTCGATCTGAAGCAGAAGAGCATCGCGTGGCATTGGGAGCTGATGTTCACCCGGTCGATGTTCGAGACACCCGACATGATCGAACAGCAGCGTCTGCTGTCTCGAACCGCCGCGCTCGTCGACGAGGGCACGCTGCGCACGACAGTCACCAAGACCATTGACGACTTCACGGCGGCCGGTCTGCGCGAGGCCCACCGCGATGTCGAGACCGGCCGGATGACCGGCAAGGTCGTCGTAACCCGTTGAGCTAGTTGGCGGGTGCGGGCTGACGGCCGCGGATCAACTTGCCTGGACGCGCGGCGGTGGGTTCGCCGTTCTCGGCGATGATCTCTCCCGACACCATCGTCAGCACATAGCCGTCGGCGGTCTGGTCCAGGCGGCGTCCGCCCGCGGGCAGATCGGACTTGACGATCGGCCGGTGCAGGTGCAATGCGTCGGCATCGATGACGTTCACGTCTGCCTTGTACCCGACCGCGAGGCGGCCGCGGTCGTTCAGCCCGGCGATTTGGGCGGGTACGGACGTGAGCTCCTTGATCACCTGCGTGAGCGGCAGCCGCCCGGACTTTCGGTCGCGGACCCAGTGTGTCAGCAGGTACGTGGGATAGCTTGCGTCGCAAATCATTCCGTAGTGCGCACCGCCGTCGCCGAGGCCGAGTATCACGTCGTCGCGCTGGATCAGTTCGGCGACGGTGTCCAATGAGCCGTCGCGGAAGTTGGCCAGGGTGACCAGCAGCATGGCGTGTCCGTCGTCATCGAGTAGACGGTCGTAGGCCTCCTCAACCGGTGTCACCCCGCGCGACCGGGCCCGCGCTCCGATCGAATCCGATGGCGCCGGTTCGTAATTCGGCGGATCGCCGAGCGGGAACATGTAGTCCCATGCCTGGGCGGCGAACATCAGTGGATGCCCATCGCTGCTCGGATGGTCGTTCAGGATGCGTTCGCGTACTTGTGGATCCCGCATTTTGGTGACACGTTCGGCCAGCGGCAGGTCCGCGATCTCCTGGTAGGACGGGTACATCACGAAGGGGTTGCCCGACAACTCGAGTCCGAGAATCAGGCCGATCGGCCGCGGGAAGATCTGGCCGGTGACGTCGCCGCCGTTGGCGTTGGCCTTCTCCACCATCGTGAGCGCATCGAGGTGGATGGGCGGGCCCGCGTTGCCGATCGCCATCGTGAACGTGACGGGTAGCCCGACTTCGCCCGCGACGTCGAACACCGCCCCTAGGGATTCCTGGTAATCACTGGCCATCAGGTCGGGCACGAACTGAAGCAGCCCGCCGCCGGCGTCTTCGACGCCGCGTGCGATCGCCTCGATCTCGGCCTAGTCGACGTCATAGCTCGGAATGGGTTGGCCCTGGATGGTTTTGTGCAGTGTCAGGCGGGACGACGCGAAGCCCAACGCACCGGCCCGCACCGCTTCGCCGGCGAGTTTGCGCATCAGCGAAAGATCTTCGGCGGTGGCCGGTTCGCGGTCCACGCCCCGTTGACCCATCACGTACACGCGCAGCGGGGAGTGGGGGAGAAAGGCGGCCACATCGATATCGCGACGGCGGGAGTCCAACGCGTCCATGAACTCCGGGAAGGTCTCCCATGTCCACGGCAACCCGTCGACCATCACGACGCCGGGGATGTCCTCGACACCGGCCATCACGTCGACGAGTACGTCGTGGTCCTCGGGGCGGCACGGGGCGAAGCCGACGCCGCAGTTGCCCATCACGGCGGTCGTCACGCCGTGCGCCGACGACGGGTTCATCCGGTCACTCCAGATGGCCTGCCCGTCGTAGTGGGTGTGCAGGTCCACGAAGCCGGGGGTGACGAGCAGGCCCGTCGCATCGACCTCCCGCTCGCCCGAACCTTCGACGGTGCCGACCGCGGTGACATCTGGGCGGTTCACCGCGGTGTCGTCTGCGCGGTTCACCGCTGTGTCATCTGCGCGGTTCACCGCGGCGATCACCCCGTTGGAAACGGCGACATCGCCGACATATGGTTCGCCGCCCGAGCCGTCGACGATGGTGCCGTTGCGAATGACCAAATCGAATGTCATATATCGAATCTACGATGGCCGGGTGATCGACCACTTCGGAATCAACTGTGCAAACTGGGATGAATCCAAAGACTTCTACGACAAGGTGCTCGGAGCGCTCGGATACACCCGTCAAATGGACTTCGAGGTGGCCATCGGCTACGGCAAAGACGGCAAACCGGATTTCTGGATCGCCGACATGAACGCGGGCGACGCGGCCGGGCCGAACCGTGAGGTGCACTTCGCGTTCCAGGCCACCGACACCGACGCTGTCCAGGCGTTCTACGACGCCGCAATCGAGGCGGGAGCCGAATCCCTGCATGCGCCGCGGCTGTGGCCGGAGTATCACCCCGGTTACTACGGCGCATTCGTGCGCGACCCGGACGGCAACAACATCGAGGCGGTTTTCCACGGTGGAGGTCCCCAGAGCTGAACTGGGTACGGTCGGGGGATGACTACCTCTGATGCGACCGCGGTCCGCGTACTGCTCCGGGACTCCTTCACCAGGCTGATCGAGCACGTGGAGGACCTGACCGACGGGTTGACGGACGAGATCGCATTCTTCCGGCCGACCGCGAATGCGAACAGCATCTCGTGGCTGATCTGGCACAGCGCACGCCAGCACGACCTTCAGCTGGCCCACATCGCAGGTACCGAGCAGGTCTGGTTCACCGACGGCTGGGTCGACCGCTTCGGCCTCGACCTGCCTCGCAACGCCATGGGGTACGGCGACGGACCCGACGAGGTCGCCCGCGTACGCGCCTCGGCGGACCTGCTCGCCGGCTACTACCACGCCGTGCACAAGGCGACGCTGGAGTACATCGCCTCGGTGACACCCGAGGAACTCGACCGCGTCGTCGACGACAGCTGGGACCCGCCGGTGACGGCCGGCGTGCGGTTGGTGAGCATCTTCGATGACAGCGCACAGCATTTGGGCCAGGCGGCCTACGTGCGCGGCATCGCGTGAACCCGAGTCACCCGAGTCGGTGGTGGCCGCCGATCGGGGTGGCTGCGATGATCGTGCTCGGGTTGGCCGTCGGTAACGGGGCAACCCCGCTCGACGACTGGTTCCAGCAGTTCCGCCACACTCCTGTCCGGCTGCTCGCTTACCTCGCACACCCGCTGTCGCTGGCCGTGCTCGGGTGCATCGTGGTCGGCGTCGCTGTCTATCGGCAGTGGTGGCGGTTCGCGGCGGTCGCGATCGTGCTTCCGCCGGCCGCCTATCTGCTGGTGCAACTGATCAAGCCGTTCTTCGGGCGCACCAAGGGCGGCGGTCTCGCATACCCCAGCGGCCATATCACGACGACGACGGTCGTCCTGGGACTCCTCCTAGTCGTGGCGGGCGGCGCGCTGTCGAGCGTCCTTGCCGCCGCCCTCTACATCGCGCTGGCCATGGCCGGGGTCGGGTCCACCTTCCACTACTTCACCGACACCGTCGGCGGGCTGCTGTTCGGGTCGTCCATCGTGTGGATCGCGGCGCTTGCCGCCCACCGCGACTTGACACCTGTCAACCCCTCTGCGATCTAGATCACATCCGATGGCTAACATATGGCCATGACCGCAACATCGGATGTCGATCTGCCCGACGCCAGGACCATTCACAACCCCGCGACCGGCGCCGTCGCCGGCACCGTGCGATGGACCGACCCCGCCGACATTCCGCGCATCGCCGCGGGGCTGCGAACGGCGCAGGCGCAGTGGGAGGCCCGCGGCGCCGCGGGCCGTGCCAAGGTGCTGGCCCGTTTCGCGGTGTGGATGGGTGAGCACCGCGACGAGATCGAGGAACTTCTGATCAAGGAGACCGGCAAGTCGGCGACCGACGCCGTGCAGGAAGTGCCGATGCTCATCATGATCGCCTCCTACTACATCAAGACGATGGAAAAGGCGTTGGCGCCCGAAACCCGGCCTGCCGCACTGCCGTTCATGGCGGTCAAGAAGGTCGAGGTGCACTATCGGCCGAGGCCGGTCGTCGGCATCATCGCGCCGTGGAACTTCCCGGTCGCCAACGCGATGATGGATGCGCTCGGCGCGCTGGCCGCCGGCTGTGCGGTCCTGCTCAAGCCGTCCGAGCGCACACCCCTGACGGCTGAGTTGCTACTGCGTGGCTGGCAGGACTCAGGGGGGCCCGAGGTGCTGGCCCTGGCGCAGGGTGCGCGTGAGGTCTCCGAGGCCATCATCGACAACTCCGACTTCATCCATTTCACCGGCTCCAGCCGGACCGGCGCCAAGGTGATGGAGCGGGCCGCGCGCCGCCTCACACCGGTCAGCCTGGAGCTCGGCGGCAAGGACCCGATGATCGTGCTGGACGACGCCGACGTCGAACTCGCCGCGCAGGCCGCGGTATGGGGCGGCATGTTCAACGCGGGGCAGATGTGTGTCTCGGTGGAACGGGTGTACGTGCTCGAGCCCGTCTATGACCAGTTCGTCGCCGCGGTGGTCGCAGCCGTCGAAAAGCTCAAGGTCGGCGCCGGCGAGGGCAGCCACTTCGGATCCATGATCGACCAGACCCAGGTCGAGGTGACCGACCGGCACGTGCGCGAGGCGCTGGCCGCAGGAGCGCGCGCGCTGACCGGGGGCAAGCGCACCGAGGGCAACTTCTACCCCCCGACCGTGCTCGTCGACGTCGACCACTCGATGAGCTGCATGACCGAGGAGACCTTCGGGCCGACACTGCCGATCAAGAAGGTGTCGTCGGTGGCCGAAGCGGTTCGGCTGGCCAACGACAGCCCGTACGGGTTGAGCGCATCGGTGTTCTCCGGCGACGTCAAACGCGCCAAAGACGTTGCGCTGCAGCTGGATGCCGGCGCAGTCAACATCAACGACGTGGTGGCGAACCTGATGTGCATCACGGCGCCGATGGGCGGCTGGAAAGAGTCGGGCATCGGGGCTCGCTTCGGTGGAGCCGACGGCATGCGCAAGTACTGCAGGCAGGAGACGGTGGTCACGCCGCGCACGAAGATCGGCGCCGGCGGCAACTACTACAACAACTCGCTGAAGGCGCTGAAGCGGACGACCAACTTGATGACCAAGCTGGGACTGATGCGCCCGCGCCGGGTCGCCAAGTAGTCCACTTTCCGTTCACCGTCGCGTCACGTCCGCTTCGGCGCGCGCCGATACTTTCTGCCGGTGACTCTGGATTCACACCACTACCGCGTCCAAGACGACGACGATGACGACCCGATACTGCTCAACGCCGACGGCCTGGCCGTCGACACGTGGCGAGAGAACTACCCGTACGACGAGCGTATGTCGCGCGACGAGTACGAGGAACAGAAGCGGCTGCTCCAGATCGAACTGCTGAAGCTGCAGAAGTGGAGCCAGGCCAACGGGCGCCGGCACGTCATCGTGTTCGAAGGCCGCGATGCCGCTGGCAAAGGCGGCACGATCAAACGATTCATGGAGCATCTCAACCCGCGCGGCGCCCGCGTCGTGGCACTGGAGAAGCCCACCGAGAAAGAACGCACGCAGTGGTACTTCCAGCGCTACGTCCACCATCTGCCGCACGCAGGCGAGATCGTGATGTTCGACCGGTCCTGGTACAACAGGGCGGGCGTCGAGCGGGTGATGGGGTTCTGCTCGCCCAAACAGCACGCGGAGTTCATCCGGCAGGTTCCCCTCTTCGAACAGATGCTGGTCAACGACGGCATCAGCCTGATAAAGCTGTGGTTCTCGGTGTCCGCGTCCGAGCAGCGCACCCGGTTCACGATCCGGCAGGTCGATCCGGTCCGGCAGTGGAAGCTGTCCCCGACCGACCTTGCCTCGCTGGATAAGTGGGACGAATACACCGCCGCGAAGGAGGACATGTTCGCGTGGACGGACACCGAAAGCGCGCCGTGGACCGTCGTCAAGAGCAACGACAAGAAGCGCGCACGCGTGAACGCCATGCGTCATGTGTTGAGTAAGTTCGACTACGACAACAAAGACCATGAGGTGGTTGGCAGACCGGACCCCCTCATTGTGGGACGAGCCCTGGCCGATTGATTCTGGCGCGTCCGGATAGGAGGACGCGTGCGGTTCGTCGCGACCCTGTTCCTCTGGCTGGTCACGACCGTCCTGGTCGCGGTCGCGGTCCCGACGATGTGGGCGCAACGGAACGTGGTGAGCGAGGACGGGTACGCCGCGCTGGCAGCCGCGGCGGCCCACGATCCGAAACTGCAGCGGGCCATGGCCACGGAGTTGACGACACAGATCATCGCCTTCGCCGCGGACAACGGGTACGGCACGCTCAACCGCGACCTGGTGTCCGGCGTGGTCACCTCTTACACCCGAAATGACGGATTCCCCGGCCAGTTCGCGCAGGCCAATCGAATCGCCCATCGCTGGATGTTCACCAACTCGGTTCAGTCCGAGGACGGCTCGGGTGACCGCTGGCTGGTCGATATCGCGCCGATGCTCAACGACCCCTCGATCAAGCAGACTCTCGGTGATCTCGACCTGGATGTTCCGCAGACGCTGACGGTGCCGCTCACGGTGCCCGAGTCTTCGGCGTTGCGGCCCGGTCAGTTGCGGGCGGTGTCCACGTGGGGCCCGTGGGTGAGCGTGGGGTCGACGATACTGGCGGGGGTTTCGGCGCTGCTCGTGCTGGCATCGGCTCGCTCACGTGGTAGAGCCCTTGTGGCGCTGGGTGTTTCGGCGCTGCTCGTGGGTGCTGGGGGATGGGCGGCGCTGGAGGTGTCACGCCGGTACGTCAACGACGCCCTGAACCAGACGGTAGGTGACATCCGATCCGTTGCCGAGGTCATGGTCGCCCAGGCCGAAGCGAGCATGCACCAGTGGCTGAACCTCACGCTCGCCGCTGGCGGTGTGCTCGTGGTGTTCGGCGTCGCGGTGTCGTTGCTCGGCGGTCTGCGCCGGCGGGAGTAGGCCCAGGTACCGTTCTGCCATGCCGTTCGTCTCGGACATTGTGGGCCCGCAGCAGCCCGTCCAGACACCGGTGGCGCTAGCCGTCGGTGCGCTTCGTCGCACCAGCACCATCGACACCCATCCCGCCGGAACGGGCGATTCCGATGTCGATCTGCGGGCGCGCGATGTGGTGGCAGGACAGGACGGCGTCGACGTCCTCGGCGAGATCCGGGTGCGCGCGCATCTGTCCCAGCGCGTGATCGACGACATCGCGTCGACTCCGCACGACGAGCGCCTGGCGGCGCTGCACGGGTGCATGGTCGGCCCGGGATTCCGGTCGTCGGTGAACACATTGCTCCCGGGGGAGGCGCAGCGCGCCAGCCTCCTGAACCTGCTGCTCGACGACTGGGTCGGTGCGGCGCTGGTGTCCGGTTACTCGGCGCAGCACGCGGCGATCATCTCCGGCGTCGAGGAGAAGTTGCCTCCCGGAACCGTCGACCGGATGGCGGGTATCTGCGCCGGATTCGCCCCGGAGGCTTCGCTCGTCGGGTATGCGCGTCGCATCGGCATCATCCCGTCGGTGCACGGGCCGTCGGCGCCACCTCTCGACGGGCTGCACCGGGTCGAACCGCTGCGCGCCCACGGGATGCGGCGGTACCGACGGCTGGATCTGCATCCGGTCGACGCGTCGTCGGCGTCGGTGGGTTTCGACGCGCACTTCCGGGACTCACACGTCGACGGCGAGGGTGTCGAGACGATCGTGCACGAGTACACCGTCGCCGGCGCGGTGGACACGTCGACGCGCACCATCGCCTCGGTCACCGCCGACGTGCGGGTGCTGCCGTGGCAGGAATGTCCCGGCGCGATCGGCAGCGCCGCGCGGGTGCAGGGGGTGAGGCTGTCAGAGCTGCGCGAGCGTATCCGTAGCGAGTTCGTCGGCACCAGCACGTGTACGCATCTCAACGACACGCTGCGCGCCATCGCCGATCTCGATGCGCTGCTGGATCTGCGCGCTAGGGCTCGATGATGTGCTTCGGATCGGGTCGCCGCTCCGGCGGCGCCTGGCTGTAATCGCCCCACGGGCCGTCGCGCTGTTCGATGGCGCTCCGAACCCCTTGGGACGCAGCGGTTTCGATGAATGCGAGCGCATCGGGGGTGTTGCGCATCAAGCCGTCGAGGATCGAGCCCAGTGTCTGGGTGGACGCCAGGCCCATGTTCTCGTAGGTCTGATTGACTACGAGCTTCTGAGCCTGCAATTGCGACAACGGGATCCGGGCCAGCTTGTGCGCGATCTCCTTGACGCGCGCCTCGAGATTCTCGAACGGTACCGACTCGTTGATGAGTTCGACTGCGGCGGCTTCCTTTCCGGTCAGCGGCTCCCCGGTCAGCGAGTGCCATTTCGCCTTCGCCAGGCTGAGTCGGTAGATCCACATACCCGTCAGGTAGGCGCCCCACATGCGCGCGTACGGGGTGCCGATGACGGCGTCATCGCTGGCGATGATGATGTCGGCGCACAACGCGTAGTCACTGGCGCCGCCCACACACCAGCCGTGCACCTGCGCGATGACGGGCTTGGATGCCCGCCAGATCGCCATGAACTTCTGGTTCGGGCTCGTTTCGCGCGCCGTCGTCATCACGAAGTCCTTGCCCGGGTCCCAGCGACCGTCGGTGTTCATCGCGTCGCCCCAGTGCGTGAAGCCGCCGCCGAAGTCGTAGCCGCCGGAGAACGCGCGCCCGGCGCCGCGCAGCACAATCACCTTGATCTCCGGGTCGCGGTCGGCGAGGCCGATCGCCTTCTCGATCTCGTCGGGCATCGGCGGCACGATCGTGTTGAGGTGCTCGGGCCGGTTCAGGGTGATGGTCGCGACCGGTGCCTCGGTCTTGTAGAGCAGGGTTTCGAACGTCGTCGGCATAGCAGCAGTCGAGTCACTGAAGATGGCGAAGTCAAGGACGCCAAGTCAACGACAGAGCGTTTCGAATCAAGATTTAGGTGTGCCTACCCTCTCGTTTTGGGGAATGCTATGGTTTGCCTCTCCTAACTCAAGAGGTGCAAATGAATCGTTATCTCGCCTGGTCGGTGCCGGTCGTTGCCGTGAGTCTCATCGTCGCCGGCTGCTCCAGTGACAAATCCAGCGGTAGCGAACAGACATCCGCCGCCAGCGCGACGACCACGACGTCCAGCGCCGCTGCGGCGGCTCCCGATCCGCTGGCAGAGCAGGCGGCAGCCGAATACAAGACGTACGCGGCCGGCCAGATCGACGAGCTCGTCGTCGCCGTCAAGGTGCTGACCGACGCGGTGCGGGCGAACAACCTGCAGGCCGCACAGGACGCGTATGCACCTTCGCGCGTCCCGTGGGAGCGCATCGAGCCGCTGGCCGGCCTGGTCGAGGAGATCGATGGCAAGGTGGACGCCCGCGTCGACGACTTCGCCGGCGTGGACGACGCGGAGTTCACGGGCTGGCACCGCCTGGAGTACCTGCTGTTCAACCAGAACACGACCGAGGGCGGCGCCCAGTTCGCCGACCAGCTGGACAAGGACATCGCGGCGCTCAAGGAGCAGTTCTCCTCGGTCGAGGTGAAGCCGGTCGACGTCGCAACCGGTGCTGCCGAGCTGATCGAAGAGGTCTCCGAGGGCAAGATCACGGGCGAGGAGGACCGCTACTCCAAGACCGACCTGTGGGATTTCGACGCCAACCTGCAGGGCTCGCAGGCCGCGATCGACAAGCTGAAACCCGCTCTGGAGAAGGCTGATCCTGCGCTGCTCGGCAAGATTGACACCGGCTTCGCGGACATCAATGCCACGCTTGCGCCGTTGCGCCGCGGTGATGGCTGGGTGCTCTACTGCACCGAGAACGATCCGTACCCGTCGCCCCGGTGCACCGGTGTGACCGTCGATCCGGCGACCATCGACAAGCTCAAGGCCCAGCTGGCCGGGCTGTCGGAGAACGTGTCCCAGGTCGCGGGCGTGTTGAAACTGTCGTGACCGAGCAGCTGCGGCAGGGCATCTCGCGTCGAGGATTCGTCACGGGTGCCCTGAGCGCGGGCGCGGGAGCTGCCGTGGGTGCCGGCGCCACGCTGGCATTGACGAACACCGGCGAGCGGCAGAGCCCCGCACCCGCCGCCCAGGGGATCTTCGTCCCTTTCGAGGGGGTGCACCAAACAGGTGTCACCGCCCTGCCGATCCCCGAGCAGGGACTGGTGGCGTCGTTCAACGTCCAGTCCAAGGATCGGGCCGGGCTGACCACGGCACTGCAGGAGCTCACCGAGGAGATCCGCGGGCTGATGGCCGGCAAGCCGCCGGAAACGCGCGATGCCGCCTACCCGCCGGTCGACTCGGGCATCCTCGGTGAGAAACCGCCCGCGGACAACCTCTCGATTGTGGTGGGGGTCGGGGCATCGCTGTTCGACGACCGGTTCGGGCTCGCTGATCGCAAGCCGAAGGAACTGGAGACGATGCCGTTCCTGGCCAATGACCGCCTCGACCCCAAGCTCTCGCACGGGGACATCTCGATCATCTTCGAGGCCGGACACAATGACACGGTCCAATTCGCGTTGCGCCAGGTGATGCGGCGCACGCGGCGTGACCTGGTGTTGCGGTGGATGATCGACGGTTATGCCCGCGGCATCGGCGCGGGTGTGGCCTCAGAAACGGCGACCCCACGAAACCTGTTGGGCTTCAAGGACGGGACGGCCAATCTCGACGTCGACGACCAGGCCCTGATGGATCGGCACGTATGGGTGGGATCCGAGGACGGCGAACCCGAGTGGGCGGTCGGCGGCTCGTATCAGGCGGTTCGCATCATCCGAATGTTCGTCGAGTTCTGGGACCGCACCCGGCTCGTCGAACAGGAGCAACTCATCGGGCGCTCCAAGGTCAGCGGTGCGCCGCTGGGGTTGACGGGCGAGTTCACCGACCCCGACTATTCCTCAGACCCCGACGGTAAGCGGATCCCGCTCGACGCCCACATCCGGCTGGCGAACCCGCGCACGCCCGAAACGGACGAAAACCTCATCCTGCGACGCGGTTTCAACTATTCGCGGGGGTTCGACGGCGCGGGCAGGCTCGATCAGGGGCTGGCGTTCGTCTCCTACCAGCGGAGCCTGGAGAAGGGCTTCCTCACCGTGCAGCGCCGACTGACGGGTGAGCCGCTCGAGGAGTACATCATGCCGGTGGGTGGCGGTTTCTTCTTCGTGCTGCCCGGCGTCACCGGTCAGGATCGGTTCCTTGGCGATCTGCTGGTGACGTAAGCGTTGCCCACAGGTAGGCGTAGATCAGGGCGGACTTGAACGCTGTCTGCGCATTGTCGGCAGCGCCGGCGTGACCGCCCTCGATGTTCTCGTAGTAGTGCACCCTGTGGCCGAGTTCCTCGAGTGTCGCAGCCATCTTCCTGGCATGCCCCGGATGCACCCGGTCGTCGCGCGTCGACGTCGTGATCAGCACCGGCGGATAGCGCCGGTCGGCCGAGATATTCTGGTACGGCGAGTATTTCGAGATGAACGCCCAATCGTCGGGGTTGTCCGGGTCGCCATACTCGGCCATCCAGGATGCGCCGGCGAGCAGGAGGTGGAAGCGGCGCATGTCGAGCAGGGGCACGCTGCACACCAGCGCACCGAACAACTCCGGATACTGCGTCAGCATGACACCCACCAGCAGGCCACCGTTGCTGCCGCCCTGGGCGCCGAGCTGTTCGACGGTGGTGATGCCCCGGTCGACGAGATCCTTTGCCACGGCGGCGAAGTCCTCGTACACCAGGTGTCTGTTCTCGCGGATGGCCTGAGTGTGCCACGTCGGTCCGTACTCGCCGCCGCCGCGGATGTTGGCCAGCACGTAGGTGCCACCGCGGGCCAGCCACAGCCGGCCGAGCACACCTGCGTATCCCGGCGTGTTGGCGACCTCGAACCCGCCGTAACCGCTGAGCAGCGTCGGTCCGGGGACGTTCTCTGAACTACTGTGCTTCTCTGAACTACGATGCCCCACGACGAAGTACGGGATCTTCGTACCGTCGGCAGATGCGACGAAGTACTGGTTCACCTCGAGGTCGGACGCGTCGAAAAACTCGGGAGCGCTCTTGACGGGGACCACCTCGGTACCCGCGCGCCCCCACAGCAGCTGCGACGGAATGGTGAAACCGCTTGAATCGAGGAAGAACTCGTCGCCGTACTCATCGATGTCCACCAGCACGGTATTGGTGTTCGGCGGGATGCCGGCAATGGGGGAGCGCTCCCAGGTTCCAGGGGTCACGAGCTCCACGTGGCTGGACACATCCACCAGCGCGATGAGCACCAGGTGGTCGCGGCTCCACGCGTAGTTGTCCAGACTCGAATGCTCGTCGGGTTCGAAGACGACGGTCAGTTCTCCGGTGCCGGAGAGGAATTCGTCGTAGCGGACAGCCAGCAGCGAGCCCGGCCGGTAGGTGACATCGCCGACGGTCCACTCGCTGCGCGGCCGGATCAGCAGCCATTCGCGATGCACCGACATACCCGCGTCGGTGGGGATAGGGATCGGAATCAGGTCTTCGCCGCGGAGTTCGTAGCGGTCACGGTTGAAGAAATCGAATGACCTCGTGATGAAAAGGCGCTCAAAGCCGGGCGTCGGGTCGTAGCCACCGCCCACGCTGACATCCGTCGACTCACCCTCGAACAGGGTCACGGCGCTGTCCAGTGGTTGGCCGCGCCGCCAGCGTTTCACGATGCGCGGATAGCCGGAGTCGGTCATCGCGTCTGGGCCGAATTCGGTGCCCACCAGCACCGTGTCGCGATCCTGCCACGTGATACTCGACTTGGCTTCGGGCAGTTTGAAGCCGCCGGTGACGAATTGTCTTTTCTCCATGTCGAATTCGCGCACCACGGTGGCATCGGCGCCACCGCGGGACAGCTCGATCAGCGCCAACGAGTGATCCGGCTCCAGCACTTCGGCGCCGGCCCACACCCAGTTCTCGTCCTCAGCGTCGGCGAGCGCGTCGACGTCGAGCAGGACGTCCCAGTCGGGCTCGTCGGTGCGGTAGCTCTCCAGCGTGGTGCGCCGCCACAGCCCGCGCGGATTGGCGGCATCGCGCCAGAAGTTGTAGAGGTAGTCGCCGCGCCGCCGCACGTACGGGATCCGCGCTTCGGTGTCGAGGACCTCCAGCGCCTCGGTGCGCATCTCCTCGAACAGTTGCCCGCCGAATTCGGTGAGGGTCGGGTCGTTGTGATTGCGGACCCAGTCCAGCGCGTCGTCGCTGGTGATGTCCTCGAGCCACAGGTACGGGTCCGTCATCCCGCCATTGTCTCGGTCCCGGTCCCGCCCGCACTCCGCGCCCACCGCCAGAGTCAATTTTTCAC
Source organism: Mycobacterium sp. (assembly GCA_044508395.1). GTDB lineage: Bacteria > Actinomycetota > Actinomycetes > Mycobacteriales > Mycobacteriaceae > Mycobacterium. The sequence continues at coordinate 16,245 of JBIQHU010000101.1, forward strand.
CGGAATACGCAGCGCGTTGACCCACCGTGAGTGATCATGAGCTCATCACCGTCGTGTTCGCAGAGGAGATAGACATGGCTGACCCCCAGGTTGTCGACACCAGCGAGAACCAGGAAGAAGAAGTACAGCAGGAAATCGACCTGCTGCCGTCCTGATGGCTGACGACTCATCGACCGCTCGTCACGTCGATGAGATCGAAGAACTCGGCTACACCGTCGTCAAGGGGGTCCTCGATGACACCGCGGTAGCCGACTACTTGAGCGATACGGGCCGGCTCGAACGGGAACTGCCGACGGTGATCGCAAACTCGAACACCGTCGTCAAGGGCTTCCCGCGACCGGGACAGCAGCCGGTCACCGGACCCGATCACGATTGGGTGCGGATCGACAATCTGCTCCTGCACGGCGCCAGATACGAGGCCCTGCCGGTGCACCCACGGTTGTTGCCCGTCATCGAAGGTGTACTCGGCAGCGACTGTCTGTTGTCGTGGTTCATGACGAGCAACCAGCTGCCGGGCGCCGTCGAGCAGCGGTTGCACTGTGACGACGAGATGTACCCGATTCCGCGGCCGCACCAACCGCTACTGTGCAACGCACTGATCGCGCTCTGCGACTTCACCGACGAGAACGGCGCGACCCGGGTCGTTCCAGGCACCCATCGAGTGGGAGCCAAACCGTCTGAGCCATATCCGGAGAGCACACCGGTGGAAATGGCGGCGGGCGACGCTCTGGTGTGGAACGGCAGCCTGTGGCACACGGCCGGGGCGAACCGGACGAACCAGCCGCGGCCCGCCCTCACCGTCAACTACTGTGCGGGGTTCTTGCGTCAGCAGATCAACCAGCAGTTGAGCATTCCGCGGGAGTTGGTGCGGCGGTTGGATCCGCGGCTACGGGAACTCATCGGGTACGGCCTGTTCGCAGGGAAGATGGGCCGGATCGATTGGCGGCCGCCGGCCGCCTATCTGGGTACGGAGGAGCATCCGTTCCTCGAATCGGTGCGCGACCGTCTGGAGCGGCCCGTCACGATTTGACGGTCTGTCGGTCGGGGAGTCGCCACGCGATGATCAGGGCGACGGCGGTGATGGCGGCTGCGACCGCGATTGCCGCCTGGGCACCCGTCGAGAGTGCCGATGCGAGCACGCCCGGGTCTGCCGATGGCGCAATTCGCGCATGGGACGGCACTGCCGCGTCCATCGCGGACCGCCCGGCGACACCGCTGAACACTGCGGTCAGCACGCCCGCACCTAGTGCACCCGCCAGCAAACGCAACGCACTCTGGATGCCACCCGCCACCGCTGAGTCCTGTGCCGGTACTTCGTAGTACGACACATTCACCAGGCGCGCGTAGGCGACGCCCCAGGCCACGCCGTACGCGACCAGTACCGCCCCGACCGCGGCAAGTGGGATGTCGCGGGAGATCAACGCAAGAAGTCCGAGCAACAGAAGGGGCAGTGCTGCCAACGCGTACTTGGCGACCGTGCGGTCATCGAGACGGCGACCTAGCGCTGTGGATACCGGCCCGCTGAGCACGGCGCCGACGCCGTAGCACGCCAGCACCACGCCGACGCCCAGTTCGCCGATACCGAGGACGAACCCCAGGACGAGCGGTAATGCGAGCTGGAATCCGGTGTCGCCCACGGACATGAATGCCGAACTGAACGTGGCCAACCGAAATGACCTGTACCGGAACAAGTGTGGTGGCGCGATGGGGTCCTGCCGCCGTCGGATGCGTCTACGCTGGACTGCGGCGAATGCCGCGGCCGCGCCGATGCCGACACCGAAAAGCGCGGCGGCCGTTCGCGCTTGGTCATCGAATGCGCCGCCGAGGTCGACGGCGAGAGCGAGACTGCCCGCAGCCGTCGCCAACAGGACCGCACCGCCGGCGTCGATGTCGGCGAGGTGAGTGCGTCGGCTTTCGGCGAGGGTGACTCTGATCCCGACCGCGGCAAGCGCACCAAGCAGAGCGGATCCCAAAAAGGCCCAGCGCCAACTGATCGCGGTGTCCGCTATCGTGCCACCGATCAGCGGTCCGACGACCGCCGCCATTCCGATGGCCGCTGCCCACCAGCCGAACGCACGCTCGCGCTGCCGCCCGGCCACCGGAAACAGCGTGTTCAGGACGCCGAGACCAGTGGGCAGAGTTGCCGCCAATGCCAACCCGGCCAGCACGCGGCCGGCAAAAAACGACGGCAGGTTCCAGGCGATGCCGCTCAGCGCGGATCCGGCGATGAACAGGCCGGTGGCGATGAGCAGTACGCGGCGTCGTCCGAGCACGTCACCGAGCCTGCCGAACAGCACCATGAAGGCCGCTGCGGCGGCGAAGTAGGCGGTGAATGCCAGGCCGATATCGGCGACGGTCAGACCGAGGTCACGTACCAGGGGCGGGATGACGGCGTCGGCGATGGTGAAATCGCTGATCGACAGCGTCACCGCCAGCAGGACGAATCCAAAGCTCATCGAGGGTCGCGAATTGTGCGCGCGACGTCCGACCGTCGGTGACGGATCCACGCCCCCATTCTGACGGGGTGCTAGCGCGTCGAAGTGATCGAGAGCAGAATCGGCCGTGACGCCGCGTCTCAACGAGGAGGACACGATGACCGTTTTCGCTCGCCCGGGTGCCGCCGATGCCCCGATGTCCTTTGAGTCGAGATACGGCAATTTCATTGGGGGAGAATGGGTACCGCCGACATCAGGTGAGTATTTCGAAAACCCGACGCCGGTGACCGGCCAGTCCTTCTGCGAAATCCCGCGGTCGGGCGAGGCGGACATCGAGAAGGCGCTGGATGCCGCGCACGGCGCGGCCACCGCGTGGGGCAAGACGGCCGCTGCCGAACGCGCCATCATTCTCAACAAGATCGCTGACCGCATCGAGGCCAACCTCGAATCGCTGGCACTGGCCGAGTCGTGGGACAACGGCAAGCCGATCCGCGAGACCCTCAATGCCGACCTGCCCCTGGCCGTCGACCACTTCCGGTATTTCGCGGGTGCCATTAGGGCGCAGGAGGGCTCGCTGAGCCAGATCGACGACGACACCGTCGCCTATCACTTCCACGAACCCCTCGGTGTGGTCGGACAGATCATCCCGTGGAACTTCCCGATCCTGATGGCGACGTGGAAGCTCGCCCCGGCGCTGGCGGCCGGTAACGCGGTCGTGCTCAAGCCTGCCGAGCAGACTCCGGCCTCGATCCTGTACCTGATGAGCTTGATCGGCGACCTGCTGCCGGCGGGCGTGGTGAACGTGGTCAACGGGTTCGGGTTCGAGGCGGGCAAGCCGCTGGCGTCGAGCAATCGCATCGCCAAGATCGCGTTCACCGGCGAGACCACCACCGGCCGGTTGATCATGCAGTACGCCTCGCAGAACCTGATCCCGGTCACGCTCGAACTCGGCGGCAAGAGCCCCAACATCTTCTTCTCCGACGTGATGGCGGCAGGTGACGACTTCCAGGACAAGGCGCTGGAGGGGTTCACGATGTTCGCACTGAACCAGGGTGAGGTGTGCACGTGTCCGTCGCGCAGCCTGATCCAGGCCGACATCTACGACGAGTTCCTCGAGTTGGCCGCGATCCGCACCAAGGCGGTGCGCCAGGGCGACCCGCTGGACACCGAGACCATGATCGGTTCGCAGGCGTCCAACGACCAGCTCGAAAAGGTGTTGTCCTACATCGAGATCGGTAAGGACGAAGGTGCGCGGGTGGTCACCGGCGGTGAGCGCGCAGAGCTGGGCGGCGACCTCAACGGCGGTTACTACGTGCAGCCGACGATCTTCGAGGGCAACAACAAGATGCGCATCTTCCAGGAGGAGATCTTCGGCCCCGTCGTCGCGGTGACGTCGTTCTCCGACTACGACGATGCGATCAGCATCGCCAACGACACGCTCTACGGACTGGGCGCCGGGGTGTGGTCGCGGGATGGCAACGTCGCTTACCGTGCCGGCCGCGACATCAAGGCGGGCCGGGTGTGGACCAACTGCTACCACGCCTATCCCGCGCACGCGGCGTTCGGCGGCTACAAGCAGTCGGGGATCGGCCGCGAGAACCACAAGATGATGCTGGACCACTACCAGCAGACGAAGAACCTGCTGGTGTCGTATTCGAACAAGGCGCAGGGCTTCTTCTGACGGTGTCACCTTCCAGCGCGAGCAGACGCGAAGCCCCCCAGAACCGCGGGGAAAAGGGCGAGTTC
>JBIQHU010000005.1:0-106215 GCA_044508395.1 Mycobacterium sp.
ACATCTACACCCGGATCATGAACCCGACGCAGGACGTCGTCGAGCAGCGCATCGCAGCGCTGGAAGGCGGCGTCGCGGCGCTCTTCCTGGCATCGGGTCAGGCGGCGGAGCACTTCGCGATCCTCAACCTGGCCAACGCGGGCGACCACATCGTGTCCAGCCCGCGGCTCTACGGCGGCACCTACAACCTGTTCCACTACACGCTGCCCAAGATCGGCATCGAGGTCAGCTTCGTCGAAGACGCCGACGACCTGGACTCCTGGCGGGCGGCCGTACGCCCCAACACCAAGGCGTTCTTCGGCGAGACGATCTCCAACCCCAAAATAGATGTGCTCGACATTCCATCGGTAGCCGCAGTAGCTCATGACAATGGCGTCCCCCTGATCGTCGACAACACCATCGCGACGCCGTATCTGATCCAGCCCCTGGCCCACGGTGCCGACATCGTCGTGCACTCTGCGACCAAGTACCTCGGTGGGCACGGCGCGGCGATCGCCGGTGTGATCGTCGACGGCGGCAACTTCGACTGGACCAACGGCAAGTTCCCCGGCTTCACCGAACCCGACCCGAGCTACCACGGTGTCGTGTTCGCCGAACTCGGTCCGCCGGCGTTCGCGCTGAAGGCACGCGTTCAGCTGCTGCGCGACCTCGGGTCGGCGGCCTCGCCGTTCAACGCTTTCCTGGTGGCTCAGGGACTGGAAACGCTGAGCCTGCGCATCGAGCGGCACGTGCAGAACGCACAACGCGTCGCCGAGTACCTGTCCGGACACGAGGACGTCGTCTCGGTGAACTATGCGGGACTGCCCAGCTCGCCGTGGTATGAGCTTGGAAAGAAGCTGGCGCCCAAGGGAACCGGTGCGGTTCTGGCGTTCGAGCTGGCCGGTGGCATCGACGCGGGCAAGGCGTTCGTGAACGCGTTGACGTTGCACAGCCATGTCGCCAACATCGGCGATGTGCGGTCGCTGGTCATCCATCCGGCGTCCACGACGCACGCCCAGCTCACCCCCGAGGAGCAGTTGGCCACCGGCGTGACACCGGGCCTCGTTCGGCTTGCGGTCGGCATCGAGGGCATCGACGACATCCTCGCCGACCTGGAGCAGGGTTTCGCGGCGGCCAAACCGTTCAACTCCGCGGGATCTGCGGATCACAAAGCCACGGCAGCGTTCTGATGACGGTTCTGGACGTGCAAACCGCGACACTCCCTGCCGAGGGAGAAGTCGGTTATGTCGACATCGGCGATCTGACGCTGGAGAGCGGCGCGGTCATCGACGATGTCACCATCGCCGTGCAGCGGTGGGGTGAGCTCTCACCCAACCGCGACAACGTCGTCGTCGTGCTGCACGCGCTCACCGGCGACTCGCACATCACGGGCCCCACCGGTCCCGGCGACGAGACCGAAGGCTGGTGGGAAGGCGTCGCCGGACCCGGCGCGCCGATCGACACCACCCGCTGGTGCGCGGTCGCCACCAATGTGCTCGGCGGCTTCCGTGGCTCGACCGGCCCGAGTTCGCTGCACCCGGACGGGAAGCCGTGGGGCTCACGGTTTCCCGTCATCTCCGTGCGCGACCAGGTGGAAGCCGATATCGCCGCCTTGAAGGCGCTCGGTATCACCCGGGTCGCCGCGGTCGTCGGCGGTTCGATGGGCGGTGCCCGCGCTCTGGAGTGGATCGTCGGCCATCCCGACACGGTGCGCGCGGCTCTGGTGCTGGCCGTCGGAGCGCGTGCGACGGCCGATCAGATCGGCACCCAGAGCACGCAGATCGCGGCGATCAAGTCCGATCCGAACTGGTGCAACGGCGACTATTACGGCACCGGCCTCTCGCCGGATATCGGGATGCAGATCGCCCGCCGGTTCGCGCATCTGACCTATCGCGGCGAGACCGAACTCGATGATCGCTTCGGCAACGACCCGCAGGGTGACGAAGACCCGGCGCGGGGTGGCCGCTACGCGATCCAGAGCTACCTCGAGTACCAGGGTCGCAAGCTGTTGGCGCGGTTCGACGCGGGCACGTATGTGGCCCTCACCGAATCGCTGTCCAGCCACGACGTGGGCCGGGGCCGCGGCGGCGCGGCGGCCGCGTTGCGCAGCTGCCCGGTGCCCGTGGTCGTCGGCGGTATCACCTCAGACCGGCTGTATCCGTTGCGGCTTCAGGAGGAATTGGCGGCGCTGTTGCCGGGTTGTACCGGTTTGAACGTGGTCGACTCGATCTATGGCCACGACGGATTCCTGGTCGAGACGGAAGCGGTGGGCGAATTGATCCGCAAGACGTTGGAGTTGGCGTCACGCTCATGACACGTAGCCAGCAGCGCTCTCTGTCCTTCGGTGCAGAAGCCGCGGCATACGAACGCGGTAGACCGTCGTATCCACCGGAAGCGATCGACTGGCTGCTGCCGGCTGGCGCTCGCGATGTCCTGGATCTCGGGGCGGGCACCGGCAAGTTGACCACGCGGTTGGTCGAGCGCGGGCTGGATGTCGTCGCCGTCGACCCGATTCCGGAAATGCTTGAACTGCTCAGCAATTCGCTGCCCGACACTCCTGCGCTGCTGGGCACCGCCGAGGAGATTCCGCTGGCCGACGACAGCGTCGACGCGGTGCTGGTCGCGCAGGCCTGGCACTGGTTCGATACCGAGCGCGCCGTCAAGGAGGTGGCGCGGGTGCTGCGGCCCGGCGGCCGGCTGGGCCTGGTGTGGAACGCCCGCGACGAGCGGATGGGCTGGGTCAAGGACCTCGGCAGGATCATCGGGCACGAGGACGCCCACTTCAATGAGAAGACCACGCTTCCGGACGTGTTCACCGACGTCGAACACCATCGCGTCGACTGGACGAGTTACCTGACGCCGCAGGCACTCATCGACCTGGTCGCCTCACGCAGTTACTGCATCACGTCGCCGGAGAAGGTGCGCACCCGAACCCTCGACCGGGTCCGTGAGCTGCTGGCCACCCACCCCGCGCTGGCCAACTCCAACGGCTTGGCCCTGCCGTATGTCACGGTGTGCACGCGCGCCACGCTGTCCTGAAGTCTTACGCCCGGCCGTCCGTGCTAGCTGGTGCCGAGCGGGTCGATCGTCCAGGCGATGTACAGGATCGTCGCGCTGACGCTTGCGGTGGTCGCGACGTCGATGGCGCGACTGCGTACCGCGAGCAGCCCGGCCCGGTCCTCGGGCAGGGTGAGCCGGAGCACCGAGGCGACGGCCACCCCGATCGCGAGTACCAGCGCCCCGCGGCGCCAGTACCCGGCGATCACCAGCCCGAACGCCGCGATCAGGATCACGCCGGGCAGCAGGATCGGCCACTGCCCGCCGAACACCTTGCGCGCGAACTCCCGCAGCGTCACGTGGCTGCCAGTGCCTCTGCCCGCTCGACGACGTTGGTGAGCAGGAACGCGCGGGTGAGGGGTCCGACCCCACCCGGGTTGGGTGAGACGTGACCCGCGACGTCCCACACGTCGGGGTGGACGTCGCCGACCAGCTTGCCGTTCTCGTCGCGGGCCACCCCCACGTCCACCACGGCCGCACCGGGGCGCACCATGTCCGCGGTCACCAGGTGCTGTACACCGGCCGCAGCGACGATGATGTCAGCCTGTCTGGTGAGGCTGGGTAGATCACGAGTTCCGGTGTGGCACAACGTGACGGTGGCGTTCTCGGAGCGACGGGTCAGCAGCAGACCGAGCGGCCGGCCGACGGTCACACCGCGGCCGATCACCACAACGTGCGCGCCGGCGATCTCGACCTGGTAGCGACGCAGCAGGTGCACGATGCCGCGCGGCGTGCACGGCAGCGGCGCGGGCTCGTTGAGCACCAGCCGGCCCAGATTCGTCGGGTGCAGCCCATCGGCGTCCTTGCCGGGGTCGACCCGTTCCAGCGCTGCGTTCTCGTTGAGATGCTCGGGCAGCGGCAGCTGCACGATGTAGCCGGTGCACTCGGGGTTGGCGTTCAGCTCGTCGATGGTCTCGTCGAGCTTGGCCTGGCTGATGTCGGCGGGCAGGTCGCGCCGGATCGAGTTGATGCCCACCTTGGCGCAGTCGGCGTGCTTGCCCCGTACATACGCATGCGACCCTGGATCGTCGCCGACCAGCACCGTTCCCAAGCCGGGCGGGTGGCCAGCGGCGGTCAGCGCCGCGACGCGCTCCTTGAGGTCGACGAAGATCTCGTCGCGCGTGGCCTTACCGTCCAAAGTTATCGCACCCACGGCAGCCAGTCTGACATGTCTTGTGGCAGGCTCCGGGGTATGAACACACAGCCCAATGTGTTCACCCCGGCCAAACTCGGCCCGGTGACGCTGCGCAACCGAATCATCAAGGCCGCGACGTTCGAGGCGTCATCGCCGAACGCGCTCGTCACCGATGACCTGATCACCTACCACCGCCTGCCCGCCGCGGGTGGTGTCGGGATGACGACCGTCGCCTACCTGGCGGTGACGCAAGGCGGTCGCACCGAGGGCAACGCGATCTGGTGGCGTCCCGAGGCCATACCCGGTCTGCGGAAGTTGACGGAGGCCATCCATGCCGAGGGTGCGGCGATCAGCGCGCAGATCGGCCATGCCGGCCCGGTGGCCAATGCGCGCTCGACCAAGGCGACGGCGTACGCGCCGGTGCGATTCTTCAACCCGATGTCGATGCGCTTCGCCAGGAAGGCGTCGCGGGATGACATCAACGACATCATCGGCGCGCACGCCAACGCCACCCGTCTCGCGATCGAGGCCGGCTTCGACGCCGTCGAGATTCACTTGGGGCACAACTACTTTGCGAGCTCGTTCCTCAGCCCGCTGATCAACCGGCGAACCGACGAGTTCGGCGGGTCACTCGAGAACCGCGCCAAGGTGGCGCGCGGCATGGTCATGGCGGTCCGGCGCGCGGTGGAGAAGGAGGGCAACCCGATTGCCATCACCGCGAAGCTGACCATGGCCGACGGAGTGCGCGGCGGCATCTCGATCGAGGAGTCGCTACAGACCGCGAAGTGGCTCGAGGAGGACGGCGGTCTGGACGCCATCGAGCTCACCGCGGGCAGCTCGCTGGTCAACCCGATGTACCTGTTCCGCGGCGACGCGCCGATCAAGGAGTTCGCGGGCGCCTTCAAGCCGCCGTTGCGGTGGGGTATCCGCATGACCGGCAAGAAATTCCTTCGCGAATACCCGTACCGGGAGGCGTATCTGCTGCGCGACGCGAAGCTGTTCCGCGCCGAACTCAAGATGCCGTTGATTCTGTTGGGCGGCATCACGAATCGCGAAACGATGGACCTGGCGATGGCCGAGGGCTTCGACTTCGTCGCGATGGGCCGGGCGCTGCTCGCCGAGCCCGACCTGATCAACCGCATCAAGGACGACGGCGACGCGCACTCGATCCGGTCGCTCTGCACGCACTGCAACAAGTGCATGGCCACCATCTACAGCCACACGCACTGCGTCGTGACCGGCTCGCCCGGTTAGGTGGGCGGGGTCGGCATCTCGATGGGCAGTAGCGGCTGCGCCCCAAACTGCACCACGGGTTCGGTGCGCACCCACTCGTCGGTCTTGATGACCAGTGCCTTGCTGCTCACGGTGTAGGTGGCGCCATCCTTCTGGGCAAAGAACTCCCCGGGCACAGTGGGCTCGGCGACCACGGTGAGCACCGCGTCCGTATCGGCCAGCCGCGCGCCGCGGTACTGGTAATGCCCGGCTTCGTCCACGCAGATCGCCACGATCGACTGATCGGTGCGGCTGAAGGTGACCGCTGTCTGTGGCGCATCGCAGCGGATCTGGGTGCCGATGAAGCCCCGATCATCAGTGGGATACGCCGGTTCTGCGGCGGCCACCGGCGACGTGATCGTCACCGCCAGACCCACGGTCACCGCGGCACTCGCCACCAGGCCTGCAGGCGCCAAAGACACCATGATCAACGACACCACGAACGCGGCTGCGACAGCGCACGACTCGCCGAACGGACCGGCAAATATTTGTCTCTTGGCGCTGGGCGGTACCGGGACCCGGGCCGGCCGCACGGGCAACCGCCTAGACGTGCGCCGCGATTCCAGTCCTACCGATAGAGTTGGTCGCGATGAGCCGACCAGCCCCGCCCGCGCTGACCGTTCGCTACGACGGATCGACCCGAACCTTCGCGCCGGGGAACGACGTAGTCGTCGGTCGCGACCTCCGCGCCGACATCCGCATCGCACATCCGCTGATCTCCCGCGCACACCTGGTGCTGCGGTTCGATCAGGGCCGGTGGGTCGCCATCGACAACGGCAGCCTCAACGGGATGTACGTCAACAATCGGCGGGTCTCATCCGTCGATCTGCACGACGGTCAGCACGTCAACATCGGAAACCCCGACGGTCCGCAACTGAGTTTCGACGTCGGGCGGCACCAGGGCGCCGTCGGCCGGACGCCGACCCAGTCGGTGCCCATCAGCACGCAGCGTGCCGGGGCCGATACGTCGTACCCCACCGCCCAGGGGCCGCCACAACCGCAGGTCTCCCGGCCGCAAGCAGTGCCGCCGACCGGCCCGCGCCCACCGGCCTACCCCTCCGGACCGCAGCCGCACTACCCTTCGGCGCCGCAGCAACCGGCCGCGCGTGCGTATTCGTCCAACCCGTCGGCGCCGGTGCGGCCACCTCAGCTTTCGCAGCCGATGTCGCAACCGGCGCTGGAGTCGGTCACGGCGCTGGGCCCGACGGCCGCCCCCCGTACTCCCGAGGGCAACCTCGCGACGAGCATGCTGAAGATCCTGCGGCCGGGCAAGCCCGCGGCCGCGGGTGTCCCGGGCGCCATCAAGATCGGCCGCGCGACGGACAACGACATCGTCGTCCCCGACGTGCTCGCGTCGCGGCATCACGCAACCCTGGTGCCCGTCGCCGGCGGAACCGAGATCCGCGACAACCGCAGCATCAACGGCACATTCGTCAACGGTGCGCGCGTCGACTCGGCGATCCTGCACGAGGGCGACACCGTCACGATCGGCAACATCGACCTGGTGTTCACGGGCGGCACGCTGACCCGCCGCACCGAGACCGCCGCGGCCACCCAGACCGGTGGCCTCGAAGTGCACTCGGTCACCTGGACGATCGAGGGCAACAAGACACTGCTGGACAGCATCTCGGTCGCCGCGCGCCCCGGCACGCTGACCGCCGTCATCGGTCCGTCCGGTGCGGGCAAGTCGACGTTCGCGAAGTTGGTGGCCGGCTACACCCATCCGACCACCGGCACCGTCACCTTCGAGGGTCACAACATCCACGCCGAGTACGCCTCGCTGCGATCCAGGATCGGCATGGTCCCGCAGGACGACGTGGTGCACGGTCAGCTGACCGTCCGGCAGGCGTTGATGTACGCCGCGGAGCTCCGGCTTCCGCCGGACACCACGAAGGCCGACCGCGAGCAGGTGGTCATGCAGGTCCTCGAGGAACTCGAGATGACCAATCACCTCGAGACTCGCGTCGACAAGCTCTCCGGCGGCCAACGCAAGCGCGCCTCGGTCGCCCTCGAGCTGTTGACCGGCCCGTCGCTGCTGATCCTCGACGAGCCCACCTCCGGCCTGGACCCGGCGCTGGACCGCCAGGTCATGACGATGCTGCGCCAATTGGCCGACGCCGGCCGCGTAGTGCTGGTGGTGACGCACTCGCTGACCTACCTCGACGTTTGCGATCAGGTGCTGCTGCTGGCGCCGGGCGGCAAGACCGCGTTCTACGGGCCGCCCAGCGAGATCGGTCCGTCGATGGGGACCACCAACTGGGCCGACATCTTCAGCACGGTCGCCGGCGATCCGGATGGGGCCAAGGCGCGATACCTCGCTCAGCACGGGCCGCCGCCACCGCCGCCGCCAGCGGAGAAACCGTCCGACCTCGGCGAGCCGACGAAGACGAGCCTGCGTAGACAGTTCTCGACGATCGCGCGGCGTCAGGTCCGGCTCATCGTGTCGGACCGCGGCTACTTCATCTTCCTGATGTTCCTGCCGTTCATCATGGGTGTGCTGTCGCTGTCGGTGCCCGGCGACGTCGGCTTCGGTGTGCCCATTCCCGCCATCAAGGGCGGCCCCGCGCCGAACGAACCCGGTCAGATCCTGGTGATGCTCAACGTCGGCGCCATCTTCATGGGCACCGCGTTGACCATCCGGGCGCTGATCGGTGAGCGGGCGATCTTCCTGCGGGAGCAGGCCGTCGGTTTGTCGACCACCGCGTACATGCTCGCGAAGATCGCCGTCTTCACGGTGTTCGCGGTCATCCAGTCGGCCATCGTCACCTCGATCGCCGTATGGGGTAAGGGCTGGGGACCGGGTGCCACCGAGCACGGGGTGTTCATCCCGAACCGCAGCCTCGAGTTGTTCGTCGACATCGCGGCGACCACCATCGCCGCGGGCATGGTCGGCCTTGCCCTCTCGGCGCTGGCCCGGTCCCAGGAACAGATCATGCCGTTGCTCGTGGTGGCGATCATGTCGCAGCTGGTGTTCTCCGGCGGCATGATCCCGGTGACCGATCGAATCGTGCTGGATCAGCTGGCCTGGTTGACGCCGGCTCGCTGGGGCTTCGCCTCGTCGGCGTCCACGATCGACCTCACCAGACTCGTACCGAGTCCGCTGTCACCGAACGACTCGCACTGGCACCACACCACCGGTGCGTGGTGGTTCGACATGGCGATGCTGCTCGTGATCTGCATCGGCTACACAGGGTTCGTGCGGTGGAAGATCCGGTTGGCCGCCGCGAACTGACTCGATGTTCTGCAGCACGGCATTGGCCGAGCGCGTCGAGCGCGCGGAGACAGGTCTCATCACCGCGGGCACCAAGGCCGCCGGCGACCGCGCCGTCGCGGGTTTCGTGTTACCGGTCGCGGGCGGGGCGGCATGTTTCGCCGGGGAGAACTCACCGTTCAACAAGGTCGTCGGACTCGGCTTCGGCGGCGTACCTCCTGCGACAACGATGGCCGAGATCGAGCGGGCCAACTCGCAAGTGGGCAGCGCCACCCAGGTCGAGTTGGCGCATCTCGGCGACCCCGAGATCGGCATGATGCTGACGGACCGCGGGTACCGGCTCGTCGGCTTCGAGAACGTGCTCGGCCGTAGCCTGGGTGACACGGTGCAGCGGGTCACACCGCCGAGCGTCGAGATTCGGCGCAGCGGCGACGACGAGTTCGAGACGTGGCTCGACGTGGTGGTCGACGGTTTCGCCAACCCCGACACCCAGGGCGTCGCGCCGCACGAGGAGTTCCCGCGCGACGTGATCGCCTCTGCGACACGCGATATGGCCGCCGCGGGCGCGGCCCGGTACGTCGCGCTGCACGACGGCGTGATCGCGGGCGCGGCGAGTGTGCGCATGGCTGACGGCATCGCCCAACTCACAGGTGCCGCCACGTCGCCTGCGCATCGCAGGCGCGGGATTCAGACGGCGATGCTTGCGGCTCGACTCGTCGATGCCGCCGCGGCGGGCTGTGACATCGCGGTCGTCACCACCGCACCGGGATCGAAATCGCAGGAGAACGTGCAGCGGCGCGGATTCGAATTGCTCTACACCCGCGCGATCCTGGTCAAACCCGCGCCGGCGCAAGCCGTTTGAGCGCGAGCCCGCCCTCGAACGGTCGGTAGCCGAAGGCCGGCGGCGAGACATAGCCTGTGTCGCCGAGAGGTGTGTTCACCTCTTCGACCGTCGGCCCGATCTTGGCGGCGACCGGGGTGAGAGCCTCGAGATCGAAGCGGTATAGGCGGGCCGCGTTGCCGCCGAGGATCTTTCGGCAGTTCTCCTCGGACTGGCCGTGCAGTGCCCACCTGATGGCCAGCTTCGAATGCGGAGTGAAGCCCTCCTCGTGGGGATAGTCGCTGCCCCACATCATGTGGTCGGCGCCCATGTAGTCGATCATCGACTTCTCGTACGGCGTGAGCTCGGAGGCCAGATAGCAGTTGCGTTTGGCGTATTCGCTCGGTGCCATCGTGAGCGCGTCGATCGACGAACCGCCGAACATGCCGTAAGTCCGGTTGCCCGCTTGGGATTTCATGCTAGGCACCATGACGTCGAGCAGTGTCATCTGGTCCTGCAGCCACATGGTGCCCTGCTCGGTCGGCACGAAACGCAGCGACGGGTAGCGCTCGAACACGCCCGCGAGGATGAGGTGGTTGACCGTGCGTTGTGCCCAGAGCGCCATCTCGGTCACGAGCACGGCGTTGGATGCCGGCTGATCCATCGGCATGGCGGGGCTGCCCGCGCCGGCGTGCTGGACCAGTGTCAGGTCGAGTTCCGCGCACGCCGCCCAGATCGGTTCGTAGCGGGTGTGAAAGAGCGGAGCGACGTTCGGGTCCCCCGGCGAGACGGCGGGCAGCAGTACGCCACCGAAGCATTTCTGCTCTGCACCCCAGCGGATCTCGTCGATCGCCAGCTCGATGTCGTTGGGGAAGATCTGGATCAGGCCGCGGCGGCGCTCCGGTGCCAGCGCGCAGAAGTCGACCTGCCACCGGTTGTGGGCCTGCACGCCCGCCCATCGATGTTCGAACTCCTCGCGGGTGCGCGGCAGGCTGATCGTGATGTTGGGAGAGGTCGGGAAGAACGGCGGCACGGTGTTGGGCAGCAGCACCTCGGCGGCCACCCCGTCGGCGTCCATCTCCGACATTCGGAGGTCATGGTCCCAGTTGCGCTTTGCGGTGGCGATGATCAGGTCGTCGAACGGGCTGACATAGGTCTTCGCCCACGCGTCGAAATCGTCGTGTAGTCGCTTCGGCAGGTACTCCTTGTAGTCGTAGAGGTCCGCGCCTGCGTGCGTGTCGGTGGAGATGACCACATAGCGATCGATCGTGTCCCAGGTGGCTGCCATGCCTCCATCCTCCGCTTCCACCGCGTCGGATTACGGCACTTTGCGTGAGTTCAGGACAACAGCCAGTCGTTGGGAGAGAACAGCTCGCAGTGCACCTGGGCGGCCGGTATCCCGGATGCGACCAGCTGTGTGCGTACCGCCTGCACGAAGCCGTTGTTCCCGCACAGGTAGACCTGTGCGGTATCCGGCAGTTCGATTCCGCTGAGCGTGAGCAGCCCGGGATGCACGCCGGCTTGGCCGCCGGTGACGCCGTCCTCGTACCAGATGTCGAGGGTCGCGCTGGGCAGTGCGTCCAGCAGTTCGCGCTGCCGTTCACGCAGCGGGTGACTCTGGTCGCTGCGGTCGGCATGCAACACCTGCACCGCGGTGTCCGGCGCCTCGACGGCGAGGTACTCCAGAATGCCGATCATCGGCGTGATTCCGATGCCGGCGGAGATCAGGACCAGCGGCTCGTCGCCCGCGGGCGCGGGCAGGTCACCGAAAGGCACGGTGACATCCAGGATGTCGCCCACGCACACGTTCGTTGTGATCCACGTGGACACCTCGCCTGCTGGTTGGCCGTCTGCTGCGGCAACCGGCTTGACCGCGAAGGTAATCTCCTCGCTGCCGGGTGCGTTCACAAGGCTGTACTGGCGCAGCTGGCGCGCGCCGTCAGGCATCGTGAAGCCCACCGAAACATACTGTCCCGGAGCGAAATTCGGAAACGATCCGGTAGCGGGCCGGACGGTCAGCAGCACCGCGCCCGACGGATCGTCGACGCGGGCGACGACACGCGCGCGGCGGTACACGTCGCCGTCGGAGACTCCGGCGGCCGCATAGAGATCGTGCTCCATGTCGATCAGCGTCTGCGCCATGATCCAGTACACCCGGTCCCATGCGGCAGCCACCTCATCGGTGACGGTGTCGGCGCCGAGCACCGCGACGATCGCGGCGAACAGGTGCTCGTGGACGATTGGGTACTGGTCGGCGGTGACGCCCAGCGACGCATGCTTGTGCCCGATCCGGGACAGCAATTCGGTCGGATGCGGTAGGTCGGGGTCGACGAGGTGGGTGGCGAAGGTGGCGATCGATGCCGCCAGCGCGCGCTGCTGCGCTCCCTGGGCCTGGTTGCCGCGGTTGAACAAGTTGCGAATCAGCTCCGGGTGGCTTTCGAACATCCGCCGATAGAACTCGGCGGTGATCTCGTCGATGTGCGCGCCGATCGCCGGCAGCGTCGCGGACACGATCTCCGCGTGCTGGGCTTCCAGTTCGACGGGGGCAGCGGCGATGGCGGTCATTGAACAATCCCTTCGTTGGGTTGGCGGCCGGACGGATGCCCGGCACTAGACGGTGGCCCAGAGATCACGAGTAACCCTGTGTCCCTGGCCAAGTCGCTGATCGTGTAGCGGTCGAGCTCGCGATAGAACGCTTCTTTGGCCTCCGCCAGGGCGCGGCGCAGTCGACATCCGGGCACGAGTGGGCACGGATCGGAGCCGTCGCACTCGATGACTTCGCGGTCGCCCTCCAGGCTCCGCACCAGCCAGCCGACCGATGCATGCCGGCCCGCGTCGGTGAGCGTCAGTCCGCCGATCCTGCCGCGCCGCGCGTGCACCATGCCGAGGTCCGCCAGTCGGGCGACCGCCTTGGCAACGTGGTTTTCCGAAGCGTTGGCGCCGATCGCGATCGACCGGGTGGTGACCCGCTGGTCGTCGGCCTCACCCGCGGCCAGCAGCATCATGGTGCGCAAGCCGAGATCGGTGAAGCGGGTTAGCTGCATACTACGGACGGTAGTAATTCCGTATCTCAGATGCGACTTTTCTCGATGTGGGCTTTAACACCTCGTGACATGCGGCTTTTTGACCAGCGATAACCGGTATTCAGCGCGAGACGACCGACTCGATCGCCAGGTTCGCGCGCCGTCCGGTGCCGCCGTCGATGTCGCTGGGCGGCACCCATTCGACGGTCGCCCTGCCCGAGACGTGCAGTGTCGCGCCGGTGTCGAAATCGATGAACAGCAGCGCGGCGCTCGGGTCGACGGCGAGATTGCCGAAGCTGTTGAACATGTTGTTGCCCGGATAGTCCGGCCACCACAGTCTGTCGCCGTCGACGCGGACGAATCCCGGTGGACCGCCGCGATGAGAGGCATCCGCGCCCCGGGTGGGATGGATAGTGCCGAGGAAGAAGGTGTCGGCGTTCGCGATGAGCGTCTCGTGTTCGGGGCGCAGGCTCGAGGACCGTTCGACGCGCTGCTGCGCGCTGCCTACTCGTTCAACTTGGCGTGGATGAATGTACTTGGGGCAGTTCCCATATGCCTGGTCGACCGAGATCACCAGACCGGAACTGCTGTCGGTCAGCGTGCCGTTGACCCGGACCCTGCGGCGGGTGGCGAACTCGATCGCGAGCATGCCGACGGGCTGGCCGGCAGCGAGGCCCTCCAGCGGGTCGCCGGGGCTCGGTGCGGCAAGAACTCGTAGCTCGCGGTCATGTGCCTGCAGGAAGCCCGGCGACGAGAACAGCGGCGAGGTCCACAGTCTGCCGTCGGCATCGCGGGCGGTGAGCACGGCGAAGGCGCGGGCGGTGAGGAACGCCCCGATGCTGCCGTTCAGATCCGGGGTGGCAAGCATGGCGCCGCCGAGCCGGGCCGCCTGCGCGCGAACGCCCGCTCGGCCCTGAACGGCGAGTTCGCCCTCGTGGAACCCCGTCATGTTGCTGTCAACGGGACGGGACGGCGGTTATTCCCCCGAAATGTCGAGACCGTGGGCGACGGCGTAGGCCAGCGCCTGGTCGACGTCGATCTTCGCGCCCCGCAAAGTCGCGGTGGTCCAGAACGTCGCATCGGTGCGCGCGCCACGCAGGTCGGCCTCGTCGAGCCGCGACTTCTCCAATCGCACACCGCGCAGGTCGGCGCCGCGCAACACCGCCTTGCGCAGGTCGGCTTCGACAAGGCTGGCTTCGCGCAACCGACAGCCGGACAGGTCGACACTCCTCAGGTCGCAACCGCCGAGGACGGCGAGCGTGAGGTCGACGTCCACCAGTTTCAGCGGTCGCAGCCGGGATCCGGTGAAGACCGATCCCAGCATGCTGCACTGCCGAAACATGCTGTGGTGCAAGGTGGCCCGCTCGAATCGGCAGTTCCGAAATGCAGATCCGATGTGCTCGGACTCGGTGAGGTCGACGCCACGGAAGTCGCACTCGTCGAACACCACGCGCTCGGTGCGCAGCCGGCTGAGATCCTCATCGCGGAAGTCGTGGGCGACGAATTCCCTATCGGTCCAGACCTCTTCGTCGTTGCCCACGAATCAGCCGGCGAGGATGCTCAGGGCGTACTCGGTGACCTCGATCAGTGCGGCGCGCGCCGAGTTGCGGTCACGGGCGTCGATCGACATCACCGGGACATGGTCGGCGAGCGCCAGTGCCTTACGCACCGCCTGTGCGGAATATCTTGGCGCTCCCTCGAATTCGTTGGTCGCGATCAGGAAGGGCAGGCGACGCGCCTCGAAGAAGTCGACCGCCGCAAAGCTATCCTGCAGCCGCCGCACATCGACGAGGATGATCGCGCCGATGGCGCCGCGGATCAGGTCGTCCCACATGAACCAGAACCTGCGCTGGCCGGGCGTTCCGAACAGGTAGAGCACCAGGTCCGCGCCGAGGGTTATGCGGCCGAAGTCCATGGCCACCGTGGTGGTGGTTTTCGACGGCGTCGCATCCAGGCCGTCGACGCCGGCGGACGCGTTGGTTACCAGCGCCTCGGTCCGCAGCGGCATGATCTCGCTGACCGCGCCGACGAACGTCGTCTTCCCTGCGCCGAACCCGCCGGAGATGACGATCTTTGTGGAGGCGGCGGCCCGTCTCGCTGCAGGGTGCGTCGAGGCATGCCGCTCAGAGTGCCCTGAGGCCACGCAGCGTCCTTCCTATGAGGTCTCGACGTTCGTCGTTGCTCGCCGAATCACCGAGTGTCGTGTGCACCTGCAGATATCCCTGCGTGACGAGATCACCGATCAGTACCCGGGCCACGCCGAGCGGTAACGCCAAACCAGCGGCGATCTCGGCGACGGACGGGAGATCGGCACTCATGCGCAGGATCTGGCCTCGCACGTCGTTGCCGGGCCATCGCGGGGGCTTGTCCGCTGCCGGCTTGCCGATCGGCGCTTCCAGCGGCAGCGGGATCTCGGGTTCCGTGCGACCGGCGGTCAGCGTGTACGGCCGGACCAGGCTCGGCTCGTCCGAGACCTCCCGCTCCCACGGCGGTTGCCCGCTCGCCCTGTCCTCCGTATGGTCCATCGGCCGCTCACGAGTGCTGAGGTGCACGCCGCCGTGAGGACTGCACCACGGCGCCCACCCGTTCCACCAGAATCGCCATCTCGTAACCGATTTGGCCGATATCACAATTGCGCGAGGCAAGCGTCGCCAGATTCGATCCGTCGCCGACCCGCATCAACAGCAGATAGCCGTTCTCCATCTCAACGACTGACTGCAAGACGTAGCCGCCGTCGAACAGCTGCGCGGCACCGGTCGACAGACTGGCCAGACCCGAGGCCACCGCGGCCAGTTGGTCGGCACGTTCGACAGGGATGTGCTCACTGGACGCCATCAACAGCCCGTCGGCGGAGACGAGGACCGCGTGGGTCACCCCAGATACCCCGCGGGCGAACCTGGAGACCAGCCAGTCGAGCGAGTCACGCTGCGTCGAACGTGGCGGGTAGGTCATCGGCTATCTGTTCCTCATGTCTCTCGCGGTGTCTCTCGCGCGTGCGAGCGGCCCGCATGAACACCACCGAAATGGCTGCTGATACTCGCGCGGACGGCATCGGGGTCGCGCTGCGGTTGGACCCCGCCTGCGGATGATGCGCCCGGCTCTGCGGAGCCGAACTCAGCCGCCGATGCTACCTCGTCGTCGCCGTCAGTGCTCCGGTGAGCGCCGCCATTACTGCGATGCTCACCTGCGGGTTCGGCTGCACCGGGCACCAGCCGGGCCCCGGGCTCGCGGACCGGCAAGCCCTCTTCGGTGTGCTGCTGAACCGGAGCTTCGGCGGCCGCCTCTGCCGCTGACCAACCGCTGTCCCACACCGATTCCCAGTTGAGGTCCGAGCTGTTGGCCAGCTCGGTGGGGTCGACCAGCCATTCGGAGAGCATCCGCTGGTAGATGGCGTCGTCGGAACCGGCTGTGCTCGAGGGTTCGGGTGCCGCGTGATGGGTGGGCGCCGGTTGCGGTTCGGGTTGCGGTTCAGGTGGCGGTTCCGGCTGCACTGGTTGCGGTTCGGCGGCCACCTGCCGCCGGGCGGCGAAGAAGCCCGCCGTATCGGTCGGCCGGTCGACCGGCGCCGACGCCGCACCCCATTCGTCGTCGACGGCCGGGAACTCGATCGTCTGGGCCGGCATGGAGTCGTCCGGCCAGTCGTCCTCTGGCCAGTCGTCTTCGACGTAAGCCTGTTGCTGCGGGGCGGCGGGCGGCGCCAACGACTCGGGAATGTCCGATATGCCGCTGGCACCGGGGCGACGTTGGGGCAACAACGCGACCGGAATCTCGGCGGTGCCGTGGTCGTCATCGGAGTACTCATCGACGGGCTGCGGGTAGTCACCCCAGGCATCGCCGTGGTCTTCGTCGAGCGCCAGGGCGGTCGCGATGCCCGCGTGCGCGTCGGCGGGCGAGGCGGGTTCGCCGAATTGATGGGGTGCATCCCATCCGCCGAGCAGCTCCTTGGGCACATAGACCCCGGCGGTGGTCCCCGAGTTAGGCTCGCCCGCGATGGTGCTGCGCAACCTGACCACCAGACCGTGCTGCGCCGCCAACCGGCCGACCACGAACAGACCCATGTGCCGCGCGGTGTAGGCGTTGACCTCGCCGCCCGACTGCAGGCGGGTGTTGGCGACCCGCAGATCCGATTCGGTCATGCCGAGGCCGATGTCGCTGACCTCGATGACCAGTCCGCCGTTGCCGGTGTGCACCGCGGACACCCGCACTTGTGCGGTCGGCGGTGAGTAGCGCAGCGCGTTGTCGAGCAGTTCGGCCAGCAGGTGGACCAGGTCGCCCGCGACGGAGCCGGCGATCTCGCTGTCGGGCACCGTCGCGGTGACCACACGCGCGTAGTCCTCGACCTCGGACGCCGCCGCGTTGATGACCGCCGAAACCGGAACCGGCGCGGCCTGCTCGCGGGGCACCTTCGCCCCCGCGAGCACCAGCAGGTTGGCGCCGTTGCGGCGCATCCGGGCAGCGAGGTGATCGAGGCGGAACAAGCTCTCCAGCCGCTCGGGATCCTCCTCGTTGCGCTCGAGGCGGTCGATGAGCGAGAGCTGCTGGTCGACCAATGAGCGACTGCGCCGCGAGAGCGTCTCGAACATGTCACCGACCTGCAGCTGCAGCCGCGACTGCTCGCCGGCCAGCAGCACCGCCTGCTCGTGCAGTTCATCGACGGCGTGCGCGACCTGACCCACTTCCTCGGACGTGTAGACGGGAATCGGCGCAACGGGTCCCGGGTCGCCACCTGCGCGCACCTGCTCGATCTCGCGGGCCAGGTCGTCGTGAGCGACCTTCAACGCGCTGTCGCGCAGCCGTCGCAGCGGCCGCACGAGCGACATCGCCACCACGATCACCACGATGAGCGCCAGCAGGATCGCGCCACCGACGATCGCCGCGTCGCGAATTGCGGCAGTCCGCTGCGCGGCGGCACGCTCGGCCACCGTCGAGGTGACCGACTCGGAGGTGTCGGCGATGATCTGACCGGCGATCTGATCGGTGACGGCTTCGGAAGCACGCAGATCCGGGTTGTTCACCAGCACCGCTGCCGGATCCGACATGATCGCCAACCGCTTGACCATCTCGCCTTGCAGCTGCTGGGCCTCGGCCGAGCCGACACCGAGCACCTGGCTCATCCCGAACAACGTCGAGGGCTCGGTGCCCGCGAGCGCGATCATCCTGGTCCGCAGTTCGGGCTCGGGCAGTTCGGCACCGAGATTCACCAAGAGCTGCTGCATCATCATCTGGCCGCGGGCGCCGACCGCGCGGGACAACCCGAGGGTTTCGGCGGTGATGCGCTCGTCGTCGACACGCACCGAACCGTTGATGGCGTCCTCGGCGGACAGCAGGATCGGCGCGTAGGTGGTGATGCGGTCGAACAGGTTGATGCTGTTGGACGTGACCTTGTCCATCAGTGCCTGGCCGCTGGAGATCATGCTCGTGACGCCCTTGCTGACGTCGGCCGCGACGTCGGTGTCGGACAGCCGGCGCTGCAATTCCCGCTTGCTGGAATCGAACTCGGTGAGCGCGGCCTGCGGATCGCCTCCGGTGGAACTCGCCAGCATCGCACCGTCGAGGGCGGCCATATAGTTCACGATCGCCGGCACCATCTCGGTGCGGTCGGCGGCGCGACGTAGGTCGGTGGCCTCGCTGAAGCTGCTGTAGATGCGCAAGCCGCCGAACGTTCCGGCCAGCACAAGTGGCACCAGAACGATGGCGAAGACTTTCCAGCCGACGGGCCAATTGGACACCGCCCACCGGCTCGGCCGCTTGGGTGGCGGCGCGGCTTTGGATTCGAAACTGTCAGGCGTGCCGTCGAGCTGCGAGAAGGCGCTCATCGGCGCGTGTCCGCATCTCCGGTCACATGTCGGCAATTCACTTTTGGAGAGTGATTCATACGTTTCCTGCTCATTCGCCGGCAGCCGCGAGCTGCGTTGTGCGCCTGGCAATTGGTCGAGTATGCCAGTCCTGCTCGACCGACTCCACAATTCTTACTAACCAGACAGACTCCGCAGCGGCTGCAACGCGTCCCATTGTGGTAACGGAGCAAACACGTTTTGGATCGCTGCCCTGCCGACGGGATGATCTACGGATGTTCCGCGTGCTCTTCTACTCGCCACGCATCGCACCGAACACCGGTAATGCCATCCGAATGGTCGCCGCAACCGGTTGCGAACTACACCTCGTCGAGCCGCTCGGATTCGATCTGTCCGAACCCAAACTACGTCGCGCGGGTCTGGACTACCACGACCTCGCATCGGTCACCGTGCACCGCGATCTGGCCACGGCATGGGAGGCCTTGGCACCGCAGCGGGTATACGCGTTCACGGCGCACGCCACGACGCGATTCGACGAGATCAGTTACGAGCCCCACGACGTGGTGATGTTCGGGCCGGAACCGACCGGGCTGGACGCCGAGACGCTCGCCGACCCGCATATCACCGCTCAGCTGCGGATCCCGATGCTCGCCGGCCGGCGATCACTGAACCTGTCGAACGCCGCCGCGGTCGTCGTCTACGAAGCGTGGCGCCAGCACGGCTTCAGTGGCGCTGTCTGAACGTCACCACGAATTCCAGTGCGTCAGCTGCTCGGCGGGCAGCCGCTTGGCGAGCCGGAAGTCGGTGCCCTTCGTATAGGCGATCGGGAACAGCCCGCCCTGCCGGTATCCGTCGAACGGAATGCCCAGGACGTCGGCGGCCAACTTCTCGCCCTTGCCGACAAGATGCAACGTCGTCCACGCCGAGCCGAGGCCGCGCGAGCGCAGCGCCAGCATGAAACTCCACACGGCGGGCAGCAGTGAGCCCCAGAATCCGGCACTGCCCGCGACCGCATCGTCGGGGCTGCCGGCCAGGCACGGAATCAGCATCACCGGGACCTCGTGGAAGTGATCGTTTAGGTACATCGCGGATTCGGTGACGCGCGGGCGCTGCGTGTCGCGAATGTCGCCGTATTCGGGCTTGGGCAGGGCGAGGTATTTCGACGCGTTGTGCCGGTAGATGTCGGCGATCGCCTTCTTCTTGTCCGGATCGTCCACGAACACCCACTGCCAACCCTGGGCGTTGGACCCCGTCGGCGCCTGGAGCGCCAGCTCCAGACACTCCATCAGCACCTCACGCGGGACCGGCTTCTCCAGGTCCAGCCGCTTGCGCACCGATCGCGTGGTGGTCAGGACTTCATCGACGGACAAATTCAAGGTCATATCCAAAAGACTAGGCGAGACTACATTTGGACCGATGACAGCCGAACTGACACAAGAAGTTTCCGACCGCCTGACCTCCGACAAGTACGGCTGGCTGACCACGGTCGCGAAATCCGGGCAGCCCGTACCGAAGTTGGTCTGGTTCTACTTCGACGGTTCTGACGTGATCATCTACTCCGAACCCGGCGCCGCGAAGGTCAGACACATCCGGAACCATCCGCGGGTCAGCCTCAACCTGGACTCCGACGGCAACGGATCGGGCATCATCGTGGTCGGCGGCGTCGCGACGGTCGACGCGGAGAACGCCAACCCCCTCGAGGACGAGCGGTATGCGGCCAAGTACGGCGAGTACGCCGAAAGCCTGGGCTTCACCGCCGAGTTTCTCTCCGCATACAACCTGCGGCTGAAGATCAGCGTCGACAAGGTCTGGACCACACCGACCGCGGGTTGACCTGCCGGGCGCACTACCTGAAGTCGCGGGACTTCGACGCCACCCGCATGTCGAGCTTGCCCATCCGCTCGGCGACGACGGTGACCGCCCCGGTGGCGTTCTGCACCTGACCGCGCACCAACAACGCCGACGCAGTCTGTGCCAGCTTGCGGTGCCGCGCCCAGACGCCGCGCGAACACAGCACGTTGACCATCCCGGTCTCGTCCTCGAGGTTGACGAACGTGACACCCTGCGCCGTCGCCGGTCGCTGGCGGTGAGTCACCGCACCAGCCACCAGCACGCGGGTCCCGTCGGGCACCTCCAGCAGCTTGTTGGCCGGAACTACGCCGAGTGCGTCGAGGTTCTCGCGCAGGAACTGAGTGGGATAGCTGTCGGTCGAGATGCCCGTCGCCCACACGTCGGCGGCGGCCAACTCGAGCTCGGTCATGCCGGGCAGCGAGGGGATCTGCGATGACGACCCGACCCCAGGCAGCCGGTCGGGACGCTGGGTGGCGGCCGCGCCTGCGGCCCACAGTCCTTCGCGTCGGGCGATCCCGAAGCAGCCCAACGCGCCCGCGGTGGCCAACGCCTCGGTTTGCGGGATGCTCAGCTGAATCCGCTGGGTGAGGTCCAGCAGAGAAGCGAACGGGCCGTTGGCTTCTCGCTCATCGACGATGCGCTGCGCCAAATCGTCACCGATATGGCGGACGCTGCCGAGACCAAGCCGGACCTCGGTGCCGACGTTCTCCAGAGTCGCGTGCGCGAGGCTCGCGTTGACGTCCGGCCCGTGGACGGTGACCCCGTGCCTGCGGGCGTCGGCCACCAGCGACTGCGGTGAGTAGAAGCCCATCGGTTGGGCTCGCAGCAGCGCGGCGCAGAACGCCGCGGGATGGTGCAGCTTGAACCACGACGAATAGAACACCAGCGATGCGAACGACAGCGAATGACTCTCCGGGAAACCGAAATTGGCGAATGCCTCCAGCTTCTCGTAGATCCGGTCGGCGACCTCACCCGTGATGCCGTGCCGTTCACGCATACCGTCGTAGAACCTGCCCCGCAGTCGTCGCATTCGCTCGGTGGAACGTTTGGATCCCATCGCGCGGCGCAACTGATCGGCCTCGGCGGCGGTGAAGCCCGCGCAGTCCACCGCCAGCTGCATGAGCTGCTCCTGAAACAGCGGCACACCCAACGTCTTTCGCAGGGCGGGTTCCATCGACGGATGGTCGTAGGTGACGGGCTCTTCCCCGTTGCGGCGTTTGATGTACGGGTGCACCGATCCGCCCTGAATCGGCCCGGGGCGAATCAACGCGACCTCGACCACCAGGTCGTAGAACACACGAGGCTTGAGTCGCGGCAGTGTGGCCATCTGGGCACGGGACTCCACCTGGAACACCCCGACGGAGTCGGCGCGCTGCAGCATCTCGTAGACCGCGGGCTCGGACAGGTCCAGCTTGGCCAGGTCGACGTCGATGCCCTTGTGCTCACGCACCAGGTCGATGCAGTAGTGCAGCGCCGAAAGCATGCCGAGCCCCAGCATGTCGAACTTCACCAAACCGATTGCCGCGCAGTCGTCTTTGTCCCACTGCAGCACGCTGCGGTTCTCCATGCGCGCCCATTCCACCGGACAGACATCGGCGATGGGTCGGTCGCAGATCACCATGCCGCCGGAATGGATGCCCATATGTCGCGGCAGATTGGAGATCTGCAGCGCAAGGTCGATCACCGATTCCGGGACGTCCTCGACGTGGGTCGCTTCCGCGAGGTTCCCCCACTGGCCGATCTGCTTACTCCAGGCATCCTGCTGCCCTTGGGAGAACCCCAGCGCGCGGGCCATGTCGCGCACGGCGCTACGGCCCCGGTAGGTGATGACGTTGGCCACCTGGGCGGCGTAGTCCCGGCCGTAACGGTTGTAGACGTACTGGATCGCGTTCTCGCGCAGATCCGACTCGATGTCGATGTCGATGTCCGGCGGGCCGTCACGCGCCGGCGACAGAAACCGCTCGAACAGCAGCTCGTTGGCGATCGGGTCGACGTTGGTGACCCCGAGGGCGTAGCAGACGGCCGAATTGGCCGCCGACCCCCTGCCCTGGGCCAGGATGTTGTTCTCCTTGCAGAACTGGGTGATGTCGTGAACGACCAGGAAATAGCCCGGAAAGGTCAGTTGCTCAATGATTTTCAGCTCATGCTCGATCTGGGTGTACGCCCGCGGTGCGCGCTCGGGAGGACCGTACCGGTTGCGCGCACCCTCCATGACCAGATGCCTCAGCCAGCTGTCCTCGTTGTGGCCCGCCGGGACGGCGAAGGGTGGCAACTGCGGGGCGATCAAGGCAAGCTCGAATGCGCACTGTTCGCCGAGGTCGGCCGCCGCCGTCACGACCTGTGGCATGTGCGCGAAGAACTGAGCCATCTCCGCTCCCGCCCTCAGGTGCGAACCACCCAGTGGCGCAAGGTAACCGGCCGCCTCGTCCATCGAGTGCCGAGCCCGGATCGCACCCATGGCCATCGCGAGCCTGTCGCGGGACGGTCCGGCGAAGTGGGCTCCCGTGGTGGCAACGACGCCGACCCCGAACCGGGGCGCGAGTTCGGCGAGAAGCTCATTGCGCTCGTCGTCGCCGGGATACCCGTGGTGGGTGAGCTCGATGCTGACCCGGTCACGGCCGAACCGGTCCACCAGGTCGGCAAGCGCCGTGGCCGCCGCGTCCGGACCGCCCTCGGAAAGTGCCTGGCGGACATGCCCTTTGCGGCATCCGGTCAGGATGTGCCAGTGCCCTCCGGCCGCCTCGGTCAACGTGTCGTAGTCATAGCGCAGCTTGCCCTTCTCGCCGCCCGCCAGATGTGCCCTCGCGAGCTCGCGAGACAGTCGCCGGTATCCCTCGGGGCCGCGGGCCAGCACCAGCAGATGCGGTCCTGGCGGATCGGGATCCTCGGTCCTGTCTCCCCCGCCCAGCGACAGTTCGGCGCCGAACACCGTCGACATCTCCAGTTCCTTGGCGGCCTCGGCGAAGCGCACCACTCCGTAGAGGCCGTCGTGATCGGTGAGCGCGATCGCGCGCAGATCGAGGCGGACGGCTTCCTCGACGAGTTCCTCCGGCGTGCTGGCCCCGTCGAGGAAGCTGTACGCCGAGTGGGCGTGCAGTTCCGCGTACGGCACGGCGGAGGCGGGTCGATCGATACCCTCCGCTTGGTAGGCCCCCCGCTTGCGCGACCAGGCCGGACTGTCTCCGCCGTCGCCCACCTGCTCGTCGATGGGCCAACCGGCACGGCGCGGCTTTGCCCCTCCGGCAGGCCGGAGCGACCGGCCTGAGAGCACCCGCTCCATCTCCGTCCAGCTCGGAGGCCCCGTATGCCAGCCCACCCTGACAATATATCGAACACATGTTCTAACAGCAGCCGGTCGGATCGATGAATCCGGCGGGCCGTGCTGCCGTGGGGTCGACAGGAAGACTGGCAGGACTCCCCCGACGGCTGGCCGTCGGGCCCCGCGAGGTCACGCTGGCCCGACTCACCCGAGATCGCGAAGGCCTACGGCGAGGGCACCGCATAACCGGCGAACGAGTTTGAGGCAGACGCCTCAGGCGGCGACCGTTCGGAACGGGTGAGCATTGGCGCGTTGCACATGCATTGACCCCTATCCGAAAGGACTCGCCATGAACCGCAACGACATCACACCAGATTCGCGCGAACACGCAGAACCGAGCCGCAGGGCGGTGCTCGCCGCCCGTCTGGCCACGGTGACCGCCACGGTCACCGCGGTCGCATTCGGCCCCGGCCTCGCACTCGCCGAGGCAAAGATCATCACTAACCACAACGAGGTGATGGCGAAACGCCGATAACCCGACGAGCGACGGCCCGTCCGTGTTGGACGGGCCGATCGCCGCAGGGATCGGACACAGCGGATCCGACCGTGAGGGAAACGTGAGGGAACACGCTGCCGCGGCCGCTCTCATCACCGGCGGGTGCGTTCACGAGGAACTTGGCCACTACACCGACGCCCACGCGGAGTTCACCCGCGCGCTGGCCATCGTCGACCGAATCGACCCGCCACCGGTGCAACTGTGGACGGCGGCGCTGGCGGGCGCGGCACGAACCGATCGACTGCTCGGCCGACTCGATGAAGCCGAGGCCCGTTATCTCGACGCCATCGCGATCGCCGACACGGTCTACGGGTCGCGTGACCGGTCCGCCGTGAGCCTGCGGAACGAACTTGCGATCGTGTACAAGTACGCCGCCCGCTACGACGAGGCCGAGGCGCTCTACCGGGAGGCACTGAACGTCCTCGAGGAGATCTGCGGGCCGCGCCACCCCGATGTCGCCGCGGTCTGGCACAACCTCGGTGGTCTCGAACATGCGCGCGGACGGCTTGCCGCGGGCGAGCGGTACGCGCCTCGCTCCGTGGAGATCCGCGAGGCTGCCCTCGGTGCTGAGCATCCCGCGACGGCGGCAGACGTCGCTGCGCTGGCCGCCCTCGTTCAAGAACAAGGGCGCCTCGAGGAGGCCGACCAGTTGGTGCGACGCGCCATGGGGATCTTCGAGACGGCTTTTGGGCCGGACCACATCGAGGTGGGGTTCTGCTGCCACAACCTCGCCGCGTTGCGGGCATCCGGGTGCGATTACGACGCCGCCGAGCGCCTGTACATGCGCGCGCTACTGATCAAGAAAGCTCACCTCGGCGCCGACCATCCCGATGTCGCGCTCACCATGCACAACCTCGCAGTTCTGCGCGCCGAGCAAGGCCGCGACGACGAAGCACGGGCGCTGCTGGAACATGCACTGCGAATCTTCGAAAACCGACTGGCCGACGAGCACCCCAGAACACGTGCCTCCCGCGATGAGCTGAATGCCCTGGCCTAGTTGCGCGCTCTCTTATTTGTCAGGTGGGACCGGTGGATCGGGGTCGCTGCGCAGCAGTTCCTCGGGATGGTGGGCGTGGTTGATCTCGGGCGGTCGTGTTCCGTCGGTCCAGGCAACCCGCCGAACTGTCGGTCCCAGGTGCTAGGGGCGGCTAGTCCCGAGCCTCCGCCCGCATGGTGCGGCGCTCGAAGAATTCGGGGCTTCGGGCCCGCCACATGAGCATCAACACCGCGCCGAGCAACAGGATGCCGAAGCCCATGTAGAACACCAGCCCGATCCCACCGATCGCCGCGCCGCTGCCGTTCTCCGGGTTCATGCTCTCGCGTACCGAGATGACGAAGACCAACGCGAGAATGATCCCGCCGAGTAGCGGGAACAGGAACTTGAAGACCACGTTGTGGACGTTCTTGAACAGCTCGTTGCGGAAGTACCACACGCAGGCGAACGCGGTGATGCCGTAGTACCAGCAGATCATGATGCCAAGCGCGGCAATGGTATCCAACAGCACTCGCTCGGACAGCAGGCTCACGACGGTGTAGAACGCGCCCGTCACCACCCCGGCGACCACGGTGGCATACGCCGGCACCAGGAATCGCGGACTGACACTGGCGAATCGCTTCGGGAACGCTCCGTAGACGCCCATCGCGAGCATGGTCCGCGCCGCCGGTAGGAACGTGGTCTGCAGACTGGCCACAGACGAGGCGAAGATGGCCAGGTACAGCACCGGGCCGCCGATGCCACCGAGTATCGGATCGGCAAGTGCACCGAACACGTTTTCCGAGTTCTCCGGATTACCAAGTCCCAG
Source organism: Mycobacterium sp. (assembly GCA_044508395.1). Taxonomy (GTDB): domain Bacteria; phylum Actinomycetota; class Actinomycetes; order Mycobacteriales; family Mycobacteriaceae; genus Mycobacterium. The sequence goes on from JBIQHU010000005.1 coordinate 25,761, forward strand.
ACCGTCTTCACCGACGCCGGCGTACATCATCACCGCCACCGCGACCAACAGATAGGTCAGCAGGATCGTCAACACGCACAACAGTCCGGCCCGGCCCGGCACCCTCGTCGGATCCTTGCTCTCCTCGCCGAGAGTCAGACATGTGTCCCAGCCCCAGAATGCGAAGATGGAACCCGTCACGCCGATGATGAAGGCGCCCATCGCAAGTCCTGTGAAGGGATCGAACCAATCGAAGCTGAAGGACAGGCCGGCGGGGGCCTCTCCGCGGCCGACATGCACGACGGCCATCACTGCGAATGCCAGCAGCACTACCATCTGGAAGCCTACGAGCACGTACTGCACGTACTCGCTGGTGGTGATTCCACGACTGGCGATGAACGTGGCGATTGCGATGAACGCCAGCGTCGTGAGGATGTTGATGAGTATGTTGTCGGCCAGATCAGCGATATCCGGGTTGTTGAAGATCCGTGCGACGAACAGGTAGAAGAATTCCACCGCGATCGCCGCGAGATTCGACAGAACGATGATGGTGGCGATCACCATCCCCCAGCCGCACATCCAGCCGACGTACGGGCCGAATGCCTTGGTGGACCAGGTGAACGAGGCGCCACAGTCGGGTGCACGCGAGTTCAATTCACGGTAGGCGTAGGCCGTGAGGAACATCGGAATGAATCCGGCGATGAAGATTGCCGGCATCTTCAGCCCGACTGCGGCGACGATGAGCCCGATACTCGCGGTGAGCGTGTATCCGGGTGCGACGGAAGCGATACCGAGAATCGCACCGGAGAAGGTGCCGACCTTTCCGGCGGCGAGTCCTTTGGATACGAGCCCGGACGACTCTTCGGCTAACTGAAGTTCCTTTCGGGCGTCAGCTTCGCTCACGGCAGGTCCGCAGCCTCGAACTGATCCCTCGGAACAACCACCATCGGAACCTCCAATACTCGCAACATCTTGGCTGCCGTGGAACCCAGGAACAGCCGCTTGGGTGCACTCAGCCGGCTCGAACCCACCATGATCAGGTCGCCGTCGTGCCACTCCAGCTTGCTGACAGCCTCTTCCACCGTATGGCCGTCGACAATCGTCGAGGTCACCGGAAAGCCTTCGGGTAGATTGCTTTTTGCCGTATCGAGCGTATGTTGCGCGTGTGTGAGCGCACGCTCACGCACTGCTTCCTCGTCCCCACGAAGCGTGCCGAACATCGGATCCAGCGCAACCAGTGACACCAGCCGCAGCGGGGTTCCTGCGGCGCGGCTGAACCGCACGGCGGTAGCGAGCAGCAGGTCCGCTCCAGCGCGTTCACCAAGCGCGCATGTCACTTCGCGGACGCGTTCGATCGACGAGTCGCGGGTACCTCTCGGCGCCACGGCGACTGGCACCGGTGACGAATGCAGGAGCTCGTTGACGACCGAACCCAACGAGTAGCTCCCCGCGAGGCCACCGCCCGAACCTCCGACGACGATGAGATCGGCTTCCACCCTGGCCGCCTCTTTGATCAGCCCGTCGGCGTACGAGTCGTCGAAGCTGACGTGGGTACCCGCGGTGATGTCGGCGGGGATGTCGGCGCGCGCTTCGGCGAGCCAGCGCTCAGCCTGTTCGGCGAGGTGCTCGTTGTATCCACCCACCGGCACCAGCGCGGCCCCCGCGCGGTCCGGCGGCAGGATGATGCTCACTCCCAGCTCGGCGCCGAGCGTGCGGGCCAGCCGCACGCCGAGTGCCAACGCGTCGGCGCCTCCCGGCGTCGCCAGATAACCAACGACAAGCTTCATTGACCAACCACCCATCGATCTCGCACACCGTGGTACGGACGTCGTGAGGTGATCCTGTCAACGCCTGGCCGCGGTTATCCGCGCTTCGGAGAAATTGATCAGGCGCTGTACTCGGCGGCGCCGTCCTCGAGCACCAGACGCGCGTTCGATCCGTCCGGATTGGACGCTTCGGTGCGGAAGACGGCATGACCCGGCTCAGTTCGCCAGATCGACGTCGTCAGCGTCTCGCCAGGAAACACCGGTGACGTGAACCTGGCAGCGATGGCACTGACCTTCGTCGCGTCGCCTCCGCCGAGCTCGGCAACCAGGGCGCGGCCCGCGACGCCGTAGGTGCACAGCCCATGCAGGATCGGCTTGGGGAAGCCGGCGAGCTCGCGCGCGAACCACGGATCGCTGTGCAGCGGATTGCGGTCGCCGGACAGCCGATAGATCAGCGCCTGATCCTCGCGAGTGGGCAACGCGATCGTCGAATCCGGTTCGCGGTCGGGGATTTCCGGCGCCGACGGCCGCTGCCCCGGCTGGCCGCCGAACCCACCCTCGCCGCGGATGACCGCAGTGGTGTGAGTTTCGGCAATCACCTCGCCGGAGTCGGGATCCGTTCCCGTCGCCTTGAGCATGACGATGGCGTTCTTGCCCTCGCCCTTGTCCTGGATGTCGTCGACTTCGGCGACGACGCTCAGCTTTCCCGCCGGGGGCAGCGGCTTGAACAACCGGATGCCCTGGGAACCGTGCAGCAGCATGGCGAAGTTGAAGCTGCCGATCAACCCGGCCGCCGCGAACGGCAGACACGCGATCACCGCGTAGGTGGGCAGCACCTGTTGCGGGATGTCGTGACTGTTCTCTGTGGTGAACGCCAGTTCGTCAAGACCGGCGCCGACGCCCAGCGCGTAGAGCATCGTGTCCCGGTCGGTCCACGTGAAAAGTTGCGGCTCCGTCTTGGCGCCTATCGCATTCGGGTCGAGTGGCATCGCGGCTCCCTTCGCTGATGTTCGGACGATACACAGCACCGCCGGCCGAACCGGCGATCGAGCCATTGACGTTTCTTCCGCCAGGGGCGACCATGGCTCGCATGCGTTATGTCGTTACCGGCGGTACCGGGTTTATTGGCCGACGCGTGGTCTCGCAAATATTGGCGACTCGCGATGACGCGGAGGTCTGGGTGCTGGTGCGGCGCGGGTCGCTCGAGCGATTCGAGCGGATGGCCACCGAGGTAGAGCGCGCATGGGGTGAACGAGCGAAACCGCTGGTCGGGGATCTCACCACACCCGGCCTGGGACTGACCGACGACGCGATCGCCGAACTCGGCCGCGTCGACCACGTCGTGCACTGCGCGGCGGTCTACGACATCACCGCCGCCGAGGCCGATCAACGTGCGGCCAACGTCGACGGCACCCGCGCCGTCATCGACCTCGCATTGCGGCTCGACGCAACCATCCACCACGTGTCCTCGATCGCCGTCGCCGGCACGCACCGCGGCGAGTTCACGGAGGACGACTTCGACGTGGGGCAGGACCTGCCGACGCCGTATCACCAGACCAAGTTCGAAGCCGAACAGCTCGTTCGCTCGGCGCCGGGCCTGCGCTACCGCATCTATCGGCCCGCCGTCGTCGTCGGCGACTCCCGCACCGGGGAGATGGACAAGGTGGACGGGCCCTACTACTTCTTCGGCGTCCTGGCCAAGCTGGCGCGCCTGCCCAGAATCACGCCGATGGCACTGCCGGACACCGGACGAACGAACATCGTTCCGGTCGACTTTGTCGCTGAGGCACTTGTCGCGCTGATGCACACACCCGACCGAGATGGGCAGACGTTTCACCTCACAGCACCGAAAACGATTGGGCTGCGCGGGATCTACCGCGGGGTCGGCAAAGCTGCGGGATTGCCACCGCTGATCGGCTCGCTGCCGCGCAGCGCCGCGACGCCGATCGTGCGGGCCACCGGACGCGTCAAGGTCCTGCGCAACATGGCTGCCACGCAATTGGGCGTACCAGGCGAAGTGCTGGATGTCGTCGAGCTGTTCCCCACGTTCACCTCCGCCAATACCGACGAAGCCCTGCGCGGCACCGGTATCACGGTGCCGGAGTTCGCCACGTATGCACCGAAATTGTGGCGCTACTGGGCAGCGCACCTCGATCCCGATCGCGCACGTCGCGACGACCCCGCCGGACCTCTGGTGGGCAAGCACGTCATCATCACCGGCGCGTCCAGCGGGATCGGGCGGGCCTCGGCGATCGCAGTCGCCGAACGCGGTGGATGCGTATTCGCCTTGGCGCGCAACGCCGAAGCGCTCGACGAACTGGTCGCCGAAATCCGTGAGACCGGCGGACAGGCGCACGCGTTCACCTGCGACGTGACCGACTCGACGTCGGTCGAGGCGACAGTCAAAGACATCCTCGGCCGGTTCGACCACGTGGACTATCTGGTGAACAACGCCGGACGGTCGATCCGCCGCTCGGTGTCGGCGTCCACCGACCGCTTGCACGACTACGAGCGCGTGATGGCGGTCAACTACTTCGGGGCGGTGCGGATGGTGCTCGCCCTACTACCGCACTGGCGGGAGCGGAGGTTCGGCCACGTCGTCAACGTGTCCAGCGCAGGCGTGCAGGCCAGGAATCCGAAGTACAGCGCGTACATCCCGACCAAGGCGGCCCTGGATGCATTCGCCGAAGTCGTTGGCAGCGAGACACTTTCCGACCACATCACCTTCACCAGCATCCACATGCCGTTGGTGAAGACGCCGATGATCGTGCCGTCGCGCCGGTTGAACCCGATACCGCCGATCACTGCCGAGCATGCCGCTGCGATGGTGGTCCGCGGGCTCATCGAAAAGCCGACGAGGATCGACACCCCGATCGGGACGCTGGCCGACGCCGGCATGTATTTCACGCCCAAGCTGTCGCGGCGCGTACTGCACCAGCTTTATCTGGGGTATCCGGATTCGGCCGCCGCCCGCGGAATCGAGACCACCGGGCCGGCAACCGAACGCCGCCCGAGGCGTCCTGCGCGCACCACGGCGCACCGGGTGCGAGTCCCGCGAGCCGTCACCCGCCCGGCCAAGCGCGCGATGCGCCTGGTGCCCGGCGTGCACTGGTGAGCGGGAGGGCCTTATCGTTTCAGGCGTGACGCTGCCTGTGTTCGTCGACGTCGATACCGGCGTCGACGACGCGATGGCGTTGGTCTACCTGTTCGGCAGTGACGACGCCGACGTCGTGGCGATCGCATCGACCGCGGGAAATGTTCCCGTACAACAGGTCTGCCGAAACAACCTGGGACTGCTGAAGCTCTGCGGAGTGGACATCCCGGTGTCCAAAGGATCCGAGCAACCGATCGAGGCGCCACTGCGCACCGCCGAAGACACCCACGGACCCGAGGGCATTGGCTACGCGCGGTTACCTGCGACCGACCGGGACCTCACCACATACGATGCCGCCGAGGCGTGGGTGCTTGCCGCGCAGGCCTATCCGGGTGAGTTGATCGGGGTCGCCACCGGCCCGCTGACCAATCTGGCACTGGCGCTACGGCGGGAACCTGCACTGCCCACCTTGTTGCGTCGCTTGGTGATCATGGGCGGCGCCTTCGACTACCGCGGCAACACGACGCCCGTCGCGGAGTGGAACATCAGCGTGGACCCGGAGGCGGCGGCAGAGGTCTTCGCCGCCTGGGGTGCGGCGTGGGGATCGTTAGCGCCGACCCACCTCCCGATCGTGCTGGGCCTGAACCTGACCGAGAACATCGCGATGACGCCGGCGCTGTTGAACCGCCTCGCGACGGCGGCGGAATCGTCGTCGATTCCGATGAGCGTGTTAGACGACCGCGGCACGAGGTCGGTCGCGTCCAATCCCCTGATCGCGGTGCTCGAGGACGCGATGCGGTTCTACTTCGAGTTCCACTTCGACCAGGACGAGGGCTATCTGGCGCATCTGCACGACCCACTGGCCGCTGCGGTGGCGCTGGATCCCGATCTGGTCACGTGTCGGCCAACAACGATCGACGTCGAGCTGACCGGCACGTTGACCCGTGGTATGACGATCGCGGACTGGAGCAACCGGTGGGGCCGGGAACCCAACGCGCTCATCGGTGTTGGCGTCGATCCGAAGGTGTTCTTCGACCGCTTCATCGCCCGAGTGGGCGCCTTTGCCCGACGCCTGGGCTAACGCTCAGTCGTCGGTCACGACGGGCACAGCGCCGACATCACCTGCCGCAATTCGTAGACGACTTCACAGTCGTCCGACTAATCGACGAGCACCAACACGGTCGCGGCGAACAACAGGATGAAGACAGCGAGCGCGATGAGGCTCACGACGACTGTCGGCGTGAACTTTCGGCTAGCTCGCGGCTGTTGGGCCGAGAGGCCGGAGGTCTGCGCCGAATCCGGTGGCGTGGATCCCGGCGCGACACCACCACCGGGTTCGAGACCCGACGTCTGTGCCGGATCGGGATCTGGGGGTTGAGCGGTCATGGCATACGCGCGTACCCCGTTTGGTCGTTCCTATTCATAGATTCCCTCGAGGTACCACCTCCTCTGCCGGTAGCACAGCAGCAGTGCCCGCCCTGGCTTCCCGTCGACGAGCACCTGCGCCCTGGCCGTTCGGCCGACCCTGGCTTGCTCAGGGTCCCACCATCGTTCGTCGACCGGCCACGGCCCGGCCCACCAGGCCAGACGCGAATCGGTAGCGCCGGGCGCCACCAGACGCGACGGGTCGGCGGAGAACAGTCCGCGGCCGGTCACCCGCACCGGGTTCCCGCCAGCGTCGAACAGTTCGACCGGATCGTCGAGCAGCACCGTCGGCGACGGCTCGGGCAGTTGGCCCGGCCATGGCTGAGAAGGATCAGCGCGCGGCACCTGCTCGTCACCCAGCGGAGTGAAGGTGATGCGCTCGGCAGGTCCGCGACCACCGCTGAGCATCGGCACCTGTACCGCCTCGGGCCCGAGCAGACCCTGCACCCGTACCAGCGCGCGGCGAGCCCGCAGTCGGTCCTCCTCACCGATGCCTCCCCACAGCGGCAACTGCAACGCCTCGGCCGAAACCAGTTCCACCGGCCGCAGCCGGATCACGGTGACCGGCGCGGACGGTCGATCGTCCCGGTTGCGCCTGTTCAACCAGCCATCCAACTGCCAGCGCACCCGGTCGGCGGTGGCATCCTCGGTCAGTGGTTCCGCGCAACGCCAAACCCGTTCCAACTCTTCACCGTTGGCGGTGATGGCGTGGATGGCCAGGCGGGTGCACCCCACTCCGGACGCCTGGAGAGTGCGGTGCAGGGCGCCGGCCAGCGAGCGGCCTGCGAATGCAGCGGCATCCACCCGATCGATCGGCGGGTCGCAGTCCATGACCGCGTCGAGTTCCTGCTCGGGTTCGCGGCCCGACGGACCCCGTGCGGACTCACCACGGGCGAACCGGTGCGCGGCCACCGCGTCGGCGCCGAACCGCGAGGCCACATCGCTGCGAGACAACGCCGCGAACTGTCCGATGGCGCGGATTCCCATGCGCCACAGCAGGTCTGCCAAGTCCTCCCGCCCGGGCGCAGCCAGACTCGGCTCGGCGGCCAGCTGCCGGATGGACAACGTCGACAGGAACTGCGCATCACCGCCGGGCTCGATGATCCGTCCCGCCCGCGCGGCGAAGACCGCGGTGGGCAGTTGGTCGGCAATGCCCACCTGGCATTCGGCTCCGGCCGCGGCCACGGCGTCGACCACCCGCTCGGCGGCGACCTGTTCGGACCCGAAGTAGCGGGCCGCCCCGCGCACCGGCAGCACCAGCAGGCCTGGCCGCAAGACCTCGGCCCGCGGCACCAAGTCGTCCACCGCGGCCGTCACATCCTCGAAATGCCGGGCATCGCGAGCCGGATCGGCGGCGACGACGTGCAGATCCGGACACCTGGCCTGCGATTCCCGGCGGCGCAACCCCCGTCGCACGCCCACTGAACGGGCCGACGCCGAACAGGCGATGACCCGGTTGGCCAACGTCACCGCGACCGGAGCCGTGGGCGTCAGACCCGCTGCTGCCGCGGCGGCGACCGCGGGCCAGTCCATGCACCAGATGGCCAATACGCGCGACGACAAAGACGACACCGCAGCCCGCTCACTGCGCAACCGTCGTCAGCCCAGCCCGGCCGCTGACCGAGTAGGTCAGCTGCACCTTGCCGATTCGACCGAACCCCGGCCGGGCATGTCCGGTGATCTCATAACCGCAGACCCTGGCGTCCAGTCGGGCGGACGCACCCTGCCAGTCCCCGTTGGTGACCAGCAGGGTGCAGCCCTTCTGCCGCGCCCGGGCAATGACCGCCCGTGCGCGGGTGGCGGGCACCGAACGCCCGCCCAGCCCGAGCACCACCATGTCCATGCCGTCCATCAGGACCGCGGCCACCTCGACCGGATCGCTTCCGGGGTCGGGGATGACCGCGATCCTGCTCAGATCCGCCCCCATCTCCACGGCGGCCAGCAGACCGGCCTCGGGGTGGCCGACGATCGCGGCATGTCCGCCCTCTGCCGTCACCGCCGCCACCATGCGCAACGGCAGCGACCGGGCACCTGACAACACCGCCACCGTCCCACGCGGCAACGGCGCGAGAGACGCGTCGCCCAGCTCGTCGGGTATCGGCAGCAAACTTTCGGAGTCCGAAAGGCGGTCCCCGGCGGGCACTGCCACACGACGCCCGACACCCACCTTTCCCGATACTGCCGCCATCTTGCGACGCAGGTGTTCCAGCTGTTCAGCACGGTTTAGGCGACGCTGATCCAGGGGCAAGGCAGCTGTCACAACAGCACCTCCCGCATCACCAGAATCATTCGATGTTCGAATGTATGTTCGATACCCCGAGTAAACACCGGGGTACCGACAACCGTCAAGCGATCAGGAAGTGGTCAGCTCATTCCCATTCGATGGTGCCCGGCGGCTTGCTGGTGATGTCCAGCACCACGCGGTTGACCTCGCGAACCTCGTTGGTGATGCGCGTAGAGATGCGCTCCAGCACCTCGTAGGGCACCCGCGTCCAGTCCGCGGTCATCGCATCCTCACTGGACACCGGGCGCAGCACGATCGGATGACCATAGGTGCGGCCATCGCCCTGCACCCCCACCGAACGTATTTCGGCAAGCAGCACAACGGGGCACTGCCAGATCTGGTTGTCCAGGCCGGCGGCGGTCAGTTCCTCCCGCGCGATGGCGTCGGCACGCCGCAACGTCTCCAGTCGCGCAGCGGTCACCTCGCCGACGATCCGGATGCCCAGGCCCGGTCCCGGGAAGGGTTGGCGCGCAACGATTTCCTCGGGCAGACCGAGTTCTCGTCCCACCGCGCGCACTTCGTCCTTGAACAACAGGCGGAGCGGTTCGACGAGTTTGAACTTCAGGTCGTCGGGCAGGCCCCCGACGTTGTGGTGGCTCTTGATGTTCGCGGTTCCCGATCCTCCGCCGGACTCCACCACGTCGGGATACAGCGTGCCCTGCACCAGGAACTCGACCTCAGAACCGCTGTCGCCCACAATATCTCGGACCGCACCCTCGAAGGCACGGATGAACTGCCTACCGATGATCTTGCGCTTGCCCTCCGGATCGGTCACCCCGGAAAGCGCTTCCAGGAAGCGGTCGGCGACGTCGACGGTCACGAGATTGGCGCCGGTGGCGGCGACGAAATCGCGCTGCACCTGCGCTCGCTCACCGGCCCTCAGCAGACCGTGGTCGACGAATACGCACGTCAAACGGTCGCCGATGGCTCGCTGCACCAGCGCCGCAGCCACCGCGGAGTCCACCCCGCCGGACAACCCGCAGATCGCCCGCCCATCGCCGATCTGCTCGCGTACCTGCTCGACGAGCGCGTCGGCGATGTTCGCCGGTGTCCACGTCGAGTCGATACCCGCGAATTCGTGCAGGAAGCGGCTGAGGATCTGCTGACCGTGCGGGGTGTGCATCACCTCGGGGTGGTACTGCACGCCCGCCAATCGCTTGGCCCGGTTCTCGAACGCCGCGACGGGCGCACCGGAGCTGGTGGCAACGACATCGAAGCCGTCGGGCGCGACGGTCACCGCATCGCCGTGACTCATCCACACCGGCTGCGTGCTGGGCAGATCGGAATGCAGCTCTCCCCCAGTCACTTTCAACTCGGTGCGGCCGAACTCGCTGGTGCCGGTGCGGGCGACGGTGCCGCCCAGTGCCTGCGCCATCGCCTGAAAGCCGTAGCAGATGCCGAACACCGGCACTCCCAGGTCGAACACCTCGGCGTTCAGTTGCGGAGCGCCGTCTTCGTACACACTCGCGGGGCCGCCCGACAGCACGATGGCCCGCGGGTCGCGCGCCTTGATCTCCTCAACGGTCGCGGTGTGCGGGATCACCTCGGAATAGACGCGCGCTTCGCGGACACGACGGGCGATCAACTGCGCGTACTGCGCTCCGAAGTCGACGACCAACACGGGACGGGGAGAACCTGTTGTCACCCCGACAGTCTATTGACGTGCTCCCCAGTCATGAAATGGCGGGGATTCCCGTGCTCGCTATGCCGCGGACGGGGTGCTTCCTGCTTTATCGTCCCGTGCCTCCCAAGTGGAGGGAGGACTTACCGGGGCCACTCCGACCGCCGGAGCTCGACCGGTCGACAAACGGGATCGGCTCACCCCGGCCTGAAGGCCCTCGGGCCCTCTGGTCGGCGATGGAACATGCCGAAGTGGCAATCAGTACTCCTGCAGGCTCTCCCGCAGTGTGGTGCCGGGGTACCGGGTGCGGAAACGACCGCGTCGCTGCAACTCGGGCACCAGCAGCTCGGTCATGTCGTTGAAGCATCCAGGCGTGTCGGTGGCCAGCATCATGAAACCGTTGCAGCCACCCTCGTCGAGATACTGCTCCATCTGGTCGGCGACATCGGACGGAGTGCCGACAGCCACGGGTGCGCCCATCGAAACTCCGTAGATCTGTGCGGCCTCGCGCACGGTCACCGGGGCGCCGTCCTTGGCCTCCAGGATCGCGTCGAACAGACCGCGGATGCCCTGCACGTCGGCGTCGACGACGTTGTCGTCCAGGTCGAGCGTGGAGAAGTCGAAACCGGTGTGGCCGGAAAGAATTCCGAGCGCGCTCTCGATTTGGATCTTCTCGACGAACTCGGCGTATCGGTCGCTGGCGCGGCCCTTGTCCCGATCGATGATGGTTTGCAGGCCGTAGATCAGCTTGACCGACTCGGGGTCGCGGCCCGCATCGCTGGCGCGGGTACGGATGTCGTCTGCGTAGGCCCGCATGCTCTTCGGCGTCGGAAAGATACCGAAAACGGATTCCGCGTGCTTGGCGGCGAATTCGCGGCCGTGCTCCGAGGATCCGGCCTGCCACAGCACCGGCCGCTTCTGCGGCGACGGTGCCACAAAGTGGCGACCCTTGGATTGGAAGAACTCGCCTTGAAAGTCGACCTCACGCACTTTCGACGGGTCGGCGAACACGCCGTTCTCGCGGTCGTAGACGATCGCGTCGTCGTCCCACGAATCCCACAGCTGATACAGCAGCTGCATGTACTCTTCGACCACCTCGTAGCGTTTGTCACGCGGCGTTAGGTTCTCCTTGCCCATCGCCTGGAACTCGCTCTTGGAGTAGGACGTCACGATGTTCCAGCCGACCCGGCCGCCGGTCAAGTGATCCAGCGTGGACAGTTGACGGGCCATCATGTACGGCGGCACGAAGGACGTCGACAACGTGATGCCAATCCCGAGGTGCTTGGTGAACGCCCCGACGATCGGTACGACGCTGGCGGGCTCGTGAACCGGACACTGGCCCGCGAACTTCACCACCGGATCCGAGCTGCCCTTGTAGGTCGTGTACGGCGCCAGTTCGTCGGCGATGAACATCGCGTCGAACAGGCCGCGCTCCATGGTGCGTCCGAGATCGCGCCAGTACTCCGGCCGTGACCAGTGATACCCGACCTTGTCCCGCGGGTGCGCCCACATCGTCGACGCGTGGTTCATCACGCCGTGCTGTACGAATCCCAGCAGATGCGCCTTCTTCTTGGTCACACGCCCGACTCCGCACCGTCACCGCGCAACTCGAGGATGAAGGCCACGATCACAGCAGCGGCGGTACCGAGTCCGCTCAGCGCGAGCACGTACCAGAACATCCCGCTGTAGGACGCAATGACCAACAGGACCAACGACGTCAGGACCGCCAGGGTGGCCTTCCACGTGAAGCCGGGAACGAGTGCCACCTCCGATGAGTCGAGTTCCTCGACTGCGTCGATTCCCGCACCGGCGGCCAACTCTCGCCGGATCCGCAGGAAGCTCAGCGCGCCGACAATCAGGTAGATGACGGCGAGCACCAGGCCGATGCCCGCGCCAATGTAGAAGAGGGTCACGAGACTGCCTTTCCGATGTTTCGGCTCTTACTGCTGTCCGGCGATGACGGGGTCGCCCACGGTGGGATTCGTCGAGTCTTCGGGTCTGCCCGCGGTCGCGGCGTCGCGTTCGAGCAGCGCTGCCTTGCCTTCGGCGAGGCTGTCGAAGTCAAATCGCGTGTTGGCACGCAAGCTCACCACGACCGAGACGATGGCCGACGCCGCGATCAAACCGATGATTCCAAAAAGCGGTCCGTAGGTCGGGCCGAGCGTCTCCCGCAGCGGTCCTCCGACTGCGATACCCGCAAGCACACCCGCGACATACCCCGTCCCCGTCATGCGCGACCAGAAGATACTGAGTGTCACGGGGATGAGCAGGCTGGTGCCGTAGAAATACACCGTGGTCACAAGATTCACATAGTCGATACCAGTCAGCACCACACCGCCTGCGACAGCGGCCGCGACGATCATGCTGGTCTTCGTGATCGTGAGCAGCTTGCGCTCGGACACCTTGGGCCAGTACCGGTGCACGATGTCGACCGCGACCAGTGAAGTCACCCCCGAGAGGGCACCGTCGATCGCCGCGAAGCACGCGTTGACGACCACCAGCGTGTAGAGGGCGATGATGAACACCGGCAGCCCGAGACTTGCGATGACGTGCGGCCCGATCGCTCCCGCGCCCAGTGAGCCCAGCTGCTCGGGCGTTACGCCGTAGGCGACACCGATGAAACCGAGAAGGCCGAGCGCCAGTGGAATGGGGTAGAACCACACACCGGCCCAGAGGAAGCTGCGGCCGAGATCCTTCGGCCTGATCGCCCAAACGCGTTGCCAGAAGGACTGATCGGCGATGACATTGGTCAGTAGCCCGAGCGCCAGCGCGAGACCGAAGCTGGCGGCGGTGACGGGATCGAACGGGTTGAGGTGCTGATCGCCCAGCGCGTCGACCTTATTGAAGACGAGTTCGGCACCGCCGGCCTTGGCGAGGGCGAAGAGCACCACCACCGACGAGCCGACGCCGAGGAGCAGGGTGTTCAACGTTCCTGTCACCGCTGACGTCGTCAACCCGCCGAAGTACGAGTACACGGTGACGACGACGATGCCGGTGATGACGATGCTGATCGGGGTGAGCCCGAAGATCTTGTTCATCACGAGCACCAGCCCTGCGAGGTTGATCATGATGACGCCGAGCAGCGCACCGATCAGGAATACCAGGGTCGCCACGCTACTGATCGAGTTCTGAAACCGCGCTCGGATGAATTCCGCGAGTGTGTATCCCGACGGCATCTTCTGGCGGAGTTTCAGGGCGAAGGGCACCATGATGATCACCGCGAGTCCGTTGGGCACGATGAACCACACGAGGCCCGAGGTGCCCCAGGTGTAGGCCTGAGCCGACGACAACATCACCGCCATCGACCAGGTCCACACCGAGATGAGCGACGCCACCCCGAACCCGAAGCCGAGCAGCCGGCCCGAGATCACGAAGTTGTGTGTCGTCTTGACGGCACCCTTCACGGCCAGGGCGATGAGGAGCAGCACGACGCCTGGTCCGAAAAGCAGCGCATATCCCAATGCGCCTGACTGCTGGATGAATTCGAGATTGGCCACGGCCGGTCTCCTTATGTGGGTGACGAAAGGGTGAATCCTGAAGCCGGCTGCCGGTTGTCAGGAGGTGGCAGACCTTCGAAGGCTAGGAACTACAGGCACGCGCGTTAACGGTTTGGATCGTCGTGAACAGAACCGGCGGACAGATCCTGTTCCCATGCGGGTTGTCTTGCGCGACAACGCTGTTACTGGCCGACGGATGGTTTCCAGCCGAGTTCCGGCGCGATCTCCTCGGCGAACACTCGCAAACGTTCGACGTCGAGGTCGGCTCCCGAAGTGCCCGTCCTGACCGATGGGAACAGTCCGGTCGTGGGGAAGAAATCGGTCACGAACCCCAGCAACGCGGGATCCTCCAGCAGCTGCGCAGCGATGTCCTGGGAGGTACCGGTCCGCGTGACGAATCGTAGATACTCCCTCGTAGACAGCGACCCCAGTTGCGGGAAACGGGCTTCCAGAGTCTTTTGAGTGGCCGACACGTGCGGGCCGAGTTCTTCCGCTATCGCATCTGCACTCTCGCCGTGATACGTGAACCGCTGTGCGCCTATTCGCGCCTCGTCGAGATTTCCGTTGAGTGCCAGCCATTCTTCGAGGTAGCCGACAACGAACCGGAGCTGGTGGAGGATGACGTGGTCGTGGAACGCGCCGATCATGAGCCCATTCCCGTTTCGCGCGATCTTCCGAGCTCTGTCCTCACTGCTGGCTGTCTGCCACAACCTGCTCCGGAGACTCTGGGCGGGAGGATAAAGATGCTTCGGCTCCACATCCGCTGACGCCTGTTGTCCGGCAACAGAATCAGAGGCCGATAGCTGCTCTTGTGACCCGCGGCCTGCGGGAGTAGCGGTGCCCTTCCCATAGACGTCCTGGACCTGGGCCAACTCGGCGGTGCTCCGGCCTTCCAACAAATGCTGAAGAACTTCGAGATTGCGGTCGAACAGGTCATGCCGTGCCGAGAAGTCAACTCCGAAAGCGTTGAATGCCTGTAGATCTCCTCGAGCGCCCCCCAATCCGATCTGGAGTCGGCCGCCGGAAATCTCATCCAACACCGCGAGATCCTCAGCGAGTCTGATCGGGTGTTCGAACGGCAACGCGACGACCGCTGTGCCCAGATGAATCCGCTTAGTCCGTGCGGCGGCCGCGGCCAACACCACCAGAGGAGATGGAACACCGCCGTCCTCTGGGCTGAAATGGTGCTGTCCGATCCAGACGCTGTCGTACCCGATTTCTTCGGCGGCCACAATGCTTTCGAGGAGCTCGTCGTATGTACGTCGCGCCGGCTGGTCGGCTCGGCTCGGCACCTGGGTGAAGAACCCCAGTTTGAACTGCTTGCCCGGTTGCCGGAGACGCGCCGCACGCGCTTCCAGCGCAGCGTGAGTGACCTGACTCTGATTATCTTTCGCTTGTTCAAACACCGACATGTGCGCGAAGCACTCCGTTCTCATCAAATGCATCCTGAAAAAGAAAGCTGGATATGTAGCGATCTGCCGAATCCGGAACCAAAGTGACGATCGTTCGAATGGACGGGTCTCGGCGTTCGGCAACCTGCCTGGCCGCGGCTACCGAAGCCCCGCCGCTGAGGCCGGCGGGGATTCCGGCATGTCTGGCGAGTTCCCTGGCGGTGGCAGCCGCGTCGTCCTCGGTGACTCGGAGAATCTCGTCGACCACTTCATCTGCGAAATTCGGACTCTTGAAGTTGGGACCCAAGCCGTAGATCTTGTGAGGATTGAACTTTTCGCCGCTCAGAACTGCGGAGTTGTCAGGTTCGACCGCGAAGATCTTGATGCCCGGATTCTTCTCCTTCAGGAAGGATCCGACACCGCTGATCGTCCCGCCCGACCCGACGCCGATCACTACTGCGTCGACATCTCCGGCGGTGTCCTCCCAGATTTCAGGCCCGGTCGTTTCCCGATGGACCTCGCGGTTGATGGGAATGATGAACTGGTTCACGAAAAATGCGCCGGGAGTGTCGTCGGCGATCCTCTGGGCTTCCTCGACCGACCCTCGCACGCCGTCTTCCTTCGGCGTCAGCACAAGCTCAGCCCCGAGGTTCTGTACGACGACTTTCCGCTCGTAACTCGTGTCCTCGTATATGACTATGACGACGCGATAACCGCGGCTGGCCCCTGCGGCGGCCAGTCCGATGCCCAGATTCCCGCTGCTCGCAGCGACGATCGTGCCGCCCGGTCGCAGCTTCCCGCTCCTCTCCGCGAAGTTGACGGCGCCGACGGACAGCCGGTCTTTCACACTGGCGGTCGGGTTGTAGTACTCGAGCTTCAACAGCAGCTCGGTGCCGTCGATTGCGAGACGGTTGTTCAAACGCACGATGGGAGTTCTGCCCACCGTTTGTGTGACGTCATCGAAGATTCGCTTCTGACCTGTTGCCACGTTATCTCGTATCCGTTTGTTTCGTCGTAGTGGAATGGCATCGCTCGCATGACGCGAGATTCACGCGCCTGCATACGTATCCAGCCTCTAGACCGAGCACCGACATGGAAGAAGGGCCCGAGACCGATAGGCAAGTTAACAAGCTTTCCTAGGCCGCGAAACGGATAAAACCGGGGTGAGCCGAAGTCAGCACAGAAACTCGCCAAGGGTGCGGCTCATCCATGCCTGGTCGATGAGAAACGCGTCATGGCCGTGCCCGCTGCGGAGCACCACTGGTTCGTCTCCGTTGACACTGCCCGGCGAGTGACGAGCTATGAATCGCTGTTGATCCAACGGAAAGAGCCGGTCGGATTCGATGCCGACCACAAGAAGCGGAGACGTCGACGATTGCAGTGCGCGTTCGGGACCCCCACGGCCACGCCCGATATCGTGCGAGCTCTTGGCGCCCCCAAGCGTGATGAAGCTGTTCGCGTCGAACGACTCCGCGAACTTCGCTGCGTTCGCACGAAAGTACGACTCGATCGCGTAAGGTCCCTCGTCGACCTCCTGACGCGCGCGGCCGAAACGCTCGTTGAACTCGTCGCGGGCTCGGTACTGCAGCATTCCCACCTGGCGAGCAAGTGCGAGGCCGGTTCGCGGTCGCGTGCCGAGTCGGCGGTAGAACCCGTCGCGGAATTCCGGGTCCAGTTTCACGATCTCGGTCTGCATGGTGTTGGTCGCCAGCTGTTCGGCGGTCGTCGCCCAGGGCGACGCGATCACAGCTACGCGTTCGGCCCTACCCTGTTGAGCCACATGCCATTCGAGAGCGTGCATGCCACCGAACGACACACCCACAATCCCGGCCCAGGTGGAAATTCCGAGAGTCTCGCCCAGCCGCACCGCCGCTGCTACCTGGTCGCGGATGGTCAGCGGCGGAAACCGGCTCGCCCAGTCCTGGCCGTCCGGCGCGATGCTCATGGGACCCGTCGATCCGTAGCACCCGCCGAGGATATTTGCGCAGATGACGCACAGGCGTTCGGTGTCCAACCCGAGACCTGGCCCGACCACGCCGGACCACCAGCCCGCATCTTGTGTGGCGGCGCCACGCGTGAGGTGACTGTCGGCCGCGAGTCCATGGAAAACCAAGACCGCATTGCTCTTATCGCGGGCAAGATTGCCGAACGCCTCGTAGAAGAGACGTACGTCGGGAAGCAGCGCACCGGATTCCAGGATGAGATCGCCGATTGCCGCCCAAGCACCGCGAGACCGCAAGGCGTCGGGTTCCGCATCCTGTCGGTCGACGCGCACCGACGGGGCCGTTCCGACGAGCGCGGGGACGTCGTTGGTGCACCGAGCGCTCATTGCCGGGGCACCCTCCTCATCAGCGCGGTGGTCGATGTCGCGAGCCGTGCTCACGGCTGCCTGCGACGCTTCGATTGCACATCAGGCTGACGGCATCGCGAACAGTTTCAATTGCCGTGGTCCGAAGTCACCGCTGCTGAGTACGCCGCCTAAGCACTGATGTGGCGGCTTCGCTGTCGGCATGGCCCGCACCGAGATTTCGGTGACCGTGTTCCAGCACATGTCGGAAGAATCGATGCCCAAGTATGCCCACAGACGAAATGGGGAATGGTGAACTGGAGGCACGAACCAAAGATCGCGGTCAGAGCAAAGCGAGGTACTCAGTGCTCGGTCTACCCGAACGGATCCGTGCCACCCTTTTCGACCTCGATGGAGTACTGACGGACACCGCCAGCGTCCACAAGAAGGCCTGGAAGTCGATGTTCGACGACTTCTTGAAGGCAGAGGCAGAGCGCGCGGGAACCCCCTTCGTTCCGTTCGACATCGACACCGACTACCTGAAGTACGTCGACGGCAAAAAACGGGAGGACGGCGTCCGGTCATTTCTCGCCAGCAGGGGCATCGAGCTACCCGACGGCGCTCGGGACGACGGTCCCGATGCCCGCACGATTCACGGCCTCGGGAACCGCAAGAACAAGATGTTCCGGCACACCCTGCGCACCGACGGGGTCGAGGTCTTCGAAGGCTCGCGCCGTTACCTCGAGGCGGCAGTCAACGCGGGGTTCGGCACCGCCGTGGTGTCGTCGAGCGCGAACACCCGCGAGGTGCTCGAACTGACTGGACTCGACAAGTTCGTCCAACACCGCGTGGACGGGGTGACGCTGCGGGAACAGAACATCGCGGGTAAACCCGCACCCGATTCGTTTCTGCACGCCGCGCAGCTGCTGAACGTCACCCCCGCCGAGGCCGCCGTGTTCGAAGACGCACTCTCAGGTGTCGAGGCGGGACGTGCAGGCAACTTCGGCTACGTCGTCGGGGTCGACCGTGTGGGCCACGCAGAGGCGTTGCGGCGCAAGGGCGCCGACGTGGTGGTCACCGATCTCGCGGAATTGATGTCGCGATGATCACCGGGGACAACTTCACCATCGAACCGTGGCACATCCGCGAAACCTCGCTTGATCTAGACCTTTTGGACGAATCCGAGTCACTGTTCGCCCTCTCGAACGGTCACATCGGGATGCGTGGCAACCTCGACGAGGGTGAACCGCATGGGCTGCCCGGCACCTACCTGAACTCGTTCTACGAGGTTCGCCCCTTGCCGTATGCCGAGGCGGGCTTCGGTTATCCAGAAGCCGGCCAGACGATCGTCAACGTCACCAACGGCAAGCTGATACGCCTGCTCGTCGACGACGAGCCGTTCGATCTGCGCTACGGCGACCTTCTCGAACATGAACGCGTCCTCGATATGCGGGCGGGGACGCTGGCCCGCACAACGCAGTGGCGATCTCCGGCAGGCAAACAGGTCAAGGTGGTGTCGACCCGTCTGGTGTCGCTGGCGCAACGCAGCGTCGCGGCGATCGAGTACACGGTCGAAGCGCTCGACGAGTTCGTCCGCGTCACAGTGCAATCCCAGCTGATCGCCAACGAAGAGGTCCCCCTCTCCTCGCGCGATCCCAGGGTGGCCGCCGTACTCGACAAGCCGTTGGAGGCCGTGCAGCACGAACATGCCGAGAGCGGCGCAATCCTGCTGCACCGGACCAGGACCAGTGGGCTGCTCATGGCCGCCGCCATGGACCACGACGTCGAGGTACCCGGACGCGTCGAGGTGAGCACCGGTGCGGGAGAAGACTGGGCGAACACCACCGTGATCTGTGGCCTGCGCCCCGGTCAACGTCTGCGCATCGTGAAGTACCTCGCGTACGGGTGGTCGAGCCTGCGGTCCCGTCCGGCCTTGCGCGATCAAGCCGCGGCAGGGCTCAGTAGCGCGCGCTACACGGGATGGGAGGGCCTGCTCAAATCGCAGCGTGAATACCTCGACAGGTTCTGGGACTGCGCCGACGTGGAGGTCGAAGGCGATCCCGACAGCCAGCAGGCGGTGCGTTTCGGGCTGTTCCATGTGTTGCAGGCCAGCGCGCGCGCCGAACGCCGCGCGATCCCCGGAAAGGGATTGACCGGCACCGGGTACGACGGACACGCCTTCTGGGACACCGAGGGTTACGTGCTGCCGCTGCTCACCTACACCGCACCGCATGCGGCTGCCGACGCACTGCGGTGGCGGGCCTCGACGCTGGACCTCGCCAGGGAGCGGGCCGCCCAACTCGACCTGACGGGTGCGGCGTTTCCGTGGCGCACCATCCGCGGCGAGGAATGTTCG
This sequence comes from Mycobacterium sp., assembly GCA_044508395.1. Classification (GTDB taxonomy): domain Bacteria; phylum Actinomycetota; class Actinomycetes; order Mycobacteriales; family Mycobacteriaceae; genus Mycobacterium. The sequence goes on from JBIQHU010000005.1 coordinate 45,461, forward strand.
GCGTACTGGCCCGCAGGCACGGCCGGCTGGCACGTCAACGCCGACATCGCAATGGCGTTCGAGCGCTACCGTATCGTCACCGGCGACGAGTCGCTCGAGAACGAGTGCGGACTCGAGGTCCTCGTCGAAACCGCACGGTTGTGGCTGTCGCTGGGACATCATGACCGGCACGGGATTTGGCACCTCGACGGAGTGACCGGACCCGACGAGTACACCGCCATCGTGCGGGACAACGTCTTCACCAATCTGATGGCGGCACATAACCTTCGGACGGCGGCCGAGGCGTGTCTTCGGCATCCCGACCGAGCGGACGACTTGGGTGTCACCGCGGCGGAGATGGCCGACTGGCGCACCGCGGCCGACGACGCGCACATCCCGTTCGACGACGAACTCGGAATCCATCCGCAGTGTGAGGGGTTCACGACCCTTCGCGAGTGGGACTTCGCATCCAGCACCTCCTATCCCCTGTTGTTGCACGAACCGTATGTGCGGCTGTATCCGGCACAGGTGCTCAAACAGGCGGACCTCGTGCTGGCCATGCATTGGCAAAGTCACGCATTCACGCCGGAACAGAAGGCACGCAATGTCGACTACTACGAGCGCCGCACCACGCGCGACTCGTCGCTGTCGGCATGTACGCAGGCGGTGATGTGTGCCGACGTCGGCCATCTCGAACTCGCACATGACTACGCGTATGAGGCGGCGCTCATCGATCTGCGGGATCTGCACCACAACACCCGCGATGGTCTGCACATGGCGTCCCTGGCAGGTGCGTGGACGGCACTGGTGGCCGGCTTCGGCGGACTGCGCGACGACGACGGCGTGCTGTCGCTCGACCCGCAGCTGCCGACCGGCATCACCCGGCTGCGATTTCGGTTGCGGTGGCACGACTTCCGGCTCACGGTGGACGTCAACCACGAGAACGTCACCTACACCATCCGCGACGGACCCCACCACGGCCTGACGATCCGGCACGCCGGGTCGGATCTGAAGCTCAGTACAGATGAGCCGTCGAAGGTGACGATCCACCCTCGACTGCCGCTGCTGCCTGAGCCGCAGCAGCCCCCTGGCCGGGAGCCGCTGCGGCGCAAGCCGATTTGAGTTGTCAGACCTTGCCGGCGAGCCAGGCTTGCTCCTGGCCCGGTTCCGGCAGCACCCGGCCGCCCTCGATGGCGAACCGCGCCGGGCTGTTACCGATCACGACGAGCACGCGCTCGGCCGGGATCCCGGTGACCCCCGTTGCAGCCTTGGCGACTTCGGTGACCAGGCGGCTGGTCTCGTCGTCGGGATGTCCGCTCCGGACCCACCCGTTGATGATCAACGGGCGGGCCGGACGGCCGGCGGTGTAGACGTCTTCGGTCGGCAGCTCGTTGAACACCACGTTGATGTAGGTGCTCGGCACGTGGTTGACCGTGGAATGGATCCGGGTCACCTCCGCGGCGAGTTCCGCCTTGTCCTCGGGTCGCAACGTCCCTTGGGCAGTGGTGCAGGTATAGATGGGCATTCGTCTACTCCCGTGGCTCAGCCGAGATGCGGCAGTTGAGGGATGGTGGGGACGACGATGACGGTCGGACCATCAGCGGTCAGCGCGGTCGTGAACTCCTGCGCCAGCATTTCGGAGCTGTCGACTTCCACCGCACGGCACCCGAATCCGCTTGCCAGCGACGTGATGTCGAGACCGGGCAGCTGCAGACCTGGCACGTTCGGCGTCTTCTCCAGCAGCGCAAACGATTTGAGAATCGCGTACTCACCGTTGCGCAGCACCACGAACACGATCGGCAGCTTGTGCTGAGCCGCGGTCCAGATCGCCTGGATCGAGTACTCGAAGGAACCATCGCCGATCGTCGCCACGATGGTGCGCTCGACGCCGCGGGCCCGGTCCCCCAGTGCGATGCCCACCGCGGCGGGCACGCCCCAGCCGATGCCGCCGCTCGGAGTGGCGAAGAAGCCCTGCGAGTGCGTCGTCGGCAGCCAGTTGAACAGATCGACCATCGTCGACGTCGACTCCATGACAACCGAAGCGTCGTCCGGCTTGACCGTGCTGATCACCTCGTAGACCGCGTTGGAGGTCATCGGCACCTGCGCGGGCAGGTCCGAGTGAAGGTCGCGCACCAACGGCGCGGGACGCTCGCGGTCGGCAGGCACCTCGATCAGTTCGGTCAACTGCGTCAGCGCCGTGGTGACGTCGCCGGTCAGGCTGTCGCCCACCGGTGCGACCGCCGACAGATGGGTGTCGGACGTGATCTGCAGCAGCTCGGTGCCTTCGGGCAGGTATTCGCCGGCGACGTAGGGGTAGTACCGGAACACCTGAGCACCGACCACCACGACGAGATCGTGGCCGTGCACCGTCTGCTCGACCTCGGCGATCGTCATCGGCATCACCCCGGCATACAGGGGGTGAGTCTCGGGGAAGGAGACGCGATCACCCAGGGCGCTGCCGTACACGGGTGCGCCCAACTTCTCGGCGAACGCGATTCCGGCATCCCAGCCTCCGGCCCGGTCCACCTCGGGACCCAGCAGCAGCATGGGGCGCTTCGCGGCGCTGATGCGCTCGGCGAACTCGGCCAGGCGGGCGGCATCCGGTGCGACCCGCTCGCTGACGCTGCGCACGACTGCGGGGCCCGATGCGGGCTTGTCCCAGTCGTCGAGCGGGATCGACAGGAACACCGGGCCCATCGGCGGCTGCATCGCCACCGCGTAGGCCTGCATGAACGCCGCAGGCACATCTTCGGCGCGCGCGGGCTCATACGCCCATTTCACCCACGGCTGCGGTAGCTCGGTCGCGCGCGGATTGTTCAGGTATGGATCGGTGATCGACATCTCGCGGGCCTGCTGCCCGGCGGTGATGATCAGCGGGGTGTTGGCCCGGTAGGACGCGATCAGGCTGCCCATCGCATTGCCGGTGCCCGCCGCGGTGTGCAGATTCACCAGCGCCGGCCGGCCCGTCGACTGCGCGAAGCCGTCGGCCATCGCCAGAGCCGAAGCCTCTTGCAACGCAAGCACATAGGTGAAATCGTCCGGGAAGTCCCGCAGGAACGACTGCTCGGTGGAACCCGGGTTACCGAAGACCGTTGTCAGGCCCAAGGTCCGGAGGAGGTCGTACGTCACGTCGTGAACGGTCTTCTGATCAGCCATGGTCAGCCCCTTAGCAGTTGGAATAAATGCCGACTGCCAGGGGTTTCCCAGCAGCTTGCCAAGAAGGGTCGCCTGCGCGGCGTCGTGCGTCATCAACGCTGGCAGCCATCCAGCCGCAGGGCAGACGGGAAAGTGTGATTACCGCTAGCCGGTATCGGGCCTACGCCATCTGTTTCGAGACGGGCAGGCCGCCGGTCTCCTCGAAGACGACGCGCCTGCCGATCTCGACGGCGTGGTCGGCGAACCGTTCGTAGTAGCGCCCCAGCAATGCGACGTCGACCGCGGAGCACACGCCGTCCTGCCACCTGTGGTCCATCAGCAGCGTGAACAGCCGCCGGTGCTCGGTGTCCACGGCATCGTCCTCATCCCGTAGGCGGGCGGCCTTACTGTGATCGCCCGACACCAGCACCTCTCGCGCGGTGTTGGCCAGTTGCACTGCCCGCGTGCCCATTTCGGCGAAGCTGGCGCGGACGTCGGCGGGCAGCGCACAGTCGGGATGGCGCAGCCGGGAGATTCTCGCGACATGGACGGCAAGCGCGCCCATCCGCTCGATGTCGGCCCCGATGTGGATAGCCCCGACGATCGACCTCAGGTCACCGGCGACGGGCTGCTGTAGGGCCAGCAGGCGCAACGCGACAGCCTCGGCCCGGCCGGCCTTGTCGGAGATCTGTTTGTGGTCGGTGATGACCTGTTCGGCCAATGATAGGTCGGCGTCGAGCAGTGCGCGGCTGGCGCGTTCCATTGCAGTCGCGGCGAGCCCGCACATCTCGGCCAGATGTGCCCGGAGTTGTTCGAGCTGCTCGTGGTAGGCCGTCCGCACGCGTTGGGTGTACCCGCGGGCGGCGTTTCTAACCGGTCGAACTGACCGGCTCGATCGGCAGGTGCCGCAGCGCGCCGGGTGCGTCGGCGGGCACGACGGGATGCTCCGGCGGAATCGGCGCGAGCCGCTTGTACGGCTCGCCCTGCGCGGGCCGCAGGTCCGCCTGCCCCTTGTTGGGCCACAGCGACGCGGCGCGCTCGGCCTGCGCGGTGATCGAAAGCGACGGGTTGACACCGAGATTCGCCGAAACCGACGCCCCGTCGTGCACCGACAACGTCGGGTAGTTGTACACCCGCTGATAGGGGTCGATGACGCCGTTCTCGGCAGAGTCACCGATCGCGGCACCACCGAGGTAGTGGGCGGTCAACGGGATGTTGAACAGTTCTCCCCAGGTCCCGCCCGCGACGCCGTCGATCTTCTCGGCGATCCGCCTGGTCACCTCGTTGCCGACCGGAATCCACGACGGGTTGGGTTCGCCGTGCCCCTGCTTGCTGTCCAACCGCCGGAAGCCGAACCTGGTGCGGCGGGTGAACGTGGTGATCGAGTTGTCGAGATGCTGCATCACCAAAGCGATCATCGTCCGCTCGCTCCACCGGCGCACGATCAGGAGTCGCAGCAGCTTGCGCGGATTCGACGCCGCCTGTTGGAGGAACTGCCGCCAGCGCGGGACATCGGATCCCAAGGGGCCGGCGCCATCCGTCATCAGCGTCTGCAGCAGCCCCATCGCATTGGAGCCCTTGCCGTAGCGCACCGGCTCGATATGCGTGTCGGCCGTCGGGTGGATCGACGACGTGATCGCAACCCCGTGCGTGAGGTCGAGGTCCTTTGACACCTCGAAGCGGCCGGCGCCGACGATGGACTCCGAATTGGTCCGGGTGAGCACGCCGAGCTTGTCGGACAACTTGGGCAGCTTGCCCGCGTCGCGCATCTTGAACAACAGCTTCTGGGTGCCGAATGTGCCTGCCGCCAGGATCAGGTAGGTCGCAGTAAGTGTGCGACGCCTGCGCAATGGCGAGAGGCCGGTGCGTGCCGTGCGCACCTCCCACAGCCCGTCGGACCGCTGCTCGAATCCGGTCACGGTGGTCATCGGAATGACTTCTGCCCCAGCCTTTTCCGCCAAACCGAGGTAGTTCTTCAGCAGCGTGTTCTTGGCACCGTAGCGGCAGCCCGTCATACAGGAGCCACATTCGATGCAGCCGGTGCGCGCCGGGCCTGCGCCGCCGAAGTACGGGTCGGGCACGGTTCTACCGGGGGTCTTGGTGCCGTCCGGGCCGAAGAACACTCCGACCGGTGTCGGCACGAACGTGTCTCCGACACCCATCTCGGCGGCGACCTCTTTCATGACCCGGTCGGCGTCGGTGAAGGTCGGGTTGGTGACGACGCCGAGCATCCGCTGCGCCTGGTCGTAGTGCGGCATCAACTCTGCGCGCCAGTCGGTGATGTTCTTCCACTGCGGATCGTTGAAGAACGGGTCGGGCGGCACATAGAGCGTGTTGGCGTAGTTGAGCGACCCGCCACCGACCCCGGCGCCGGCCAGAATCATCACGTTGCGCAGCAGGTGGATCCGCTGGATGCCGTACATACCGAGTTTCGGCGCCCACAGGAACTTGCGCAGGTTCCACGAGGTCTTCGCGAACTCCTCATCAGCGAACCGGCGACCCGCTTCGACTACGCCGACCCGGTAGCCCTTCTCGGTGAGCCGCAGCGCTGAGACGCTGCCACCGAACCCCGAACCGATGACCAGGACGTCGTAGTCAGGCTTCATCGGCCCAGTATCCCGCTACCCATGGGTAACTACTACCCAGGTAACCCTTACAGCTAACTGACGATGCCGCGTCAGACCCCGACGGTCAGGCCGACCTTCTGGAACTCCTTGAGATCGCAATATCCGGCCTTCGCCATCGACCGCCGCAGGCCGCCCACCAGGTTCAACGAGCCGAACGGATCGTCGGACGGGCCGGTGAGCACCTGGCCAAGCGACGGCCGCTCGCCAAGCGCCACCTGCAGCAGAGCGCCGCGCGGTAGCGACGGGTGCGCAGCTGCCGCGGGCCAGAACCAGCCGCCGCCCAGCGCCTCGGCGGCCGTGGCCAGTGGCGTGCCGAGCACCACGGCGTCGGCGCCGCACGCGATGGCCTTGGCCAGGTCGCCCGAGGTGTGGATGTCACCGTCGGCGAGCACGTGCACATAGCGGCCGCCGGTCTCATCGAGGTACTCGCGGCGCGCGGCGGCGGCGTCGGCGATCGCTGTCGCCATCGGCACGCTGATGCCCAGCACTTCGTCGCTGGTGGTGACGCCGCTGGTCGACCCGTAGCCGACGATGACGCCCGCCGCGCCGGTCCGCATCAGGTGCAGGGCGGTGCGGTGGTCGAGCACACCCCCGGCCACGACGGGTATGTCGAGTTCGGAGATGAAGGTCTTGAGATTCAGCGGTTCGCCGACTCCGTGATCCTGGGCGACGCGCTCGGCCGAGATGATGGTGCCCTGGATGACCAACAGGTCGATGCCCGCGGCGACGAGCGCAGGCGTCAGCGCCTGGGCGTTCTGTGGACTCACGCGAACGGCCGTCGTCACCCCGGCTTCGCGGATCCGCGCCACCGCGGCCCCCAGCAGGTCGGGATCCAACGGTGCCGCGTGCAGTTGCTGCAACAGCCGGATGGCCGCGGACGGTTCAGGTTCCTTCTCGGCGGCGGCGATGACTTGGGCGATCTTCTCCTCGACATCGGCGTGCCGACCGATGAGGCCCTCACCGTTCAGCACGCCGAGGCCGCCGAGGCGACCTATCTCTATGGCGAACTCCGGCGAGACCAGCGCGTCGGTCGGATGCGTGACGACCGGGATCTCGAACCGGTACGCATCCAGTTGCCAGGCCGTGGAAACATCCTGGGACGAACGCGTGCGCCGTGACGGCACGATATTGATGTCGTCGAGTTCGTAAGTGCGACGGGCGGTTCGGCCCATGCCGATTTCGACCATGTCACGCACGGAGCCATCTCCTCTTCGCGCAAGCGCTCATCGATGAACGCGAACGCTCGTCAGCGGGTGTAGTAGTTCGGAGCCTCGACAGTCATCGCGATGTCGTGCGGGTGGCTCTCCTTCAGACCCGCAGCGGTGATCTGGACGAACTGCGCCTGCTGCAACTGCTCGATGGTGGCCGAACCCGTGTAGCCCATGGCGGCACGGAGCCCACCGGTGAGCTGATGGATCACCGTCGACAACGGACCACGGAACGGCACCCGGCCCTCGATCCCCTCCGGCACCAGCTTGTCCTCGGACAGGGCATCGTCCTGGAAATAACGGTCCTTGGAGTACGACCGCGCACCCGCACGTCCGGCCATGGCGCCGAGCGAACCCATGCCGCGGTAGCTCTTGAACTGCTTGCCGTTGACGAAGATCAACTCGCCGGGTGACTCGGCGGTGCCTGCCAGCAGCGAGCCCAGCATCGCGGTCGAGGCGCCGGCGGCGAGCGCCTTCGCAATGTCGCCCGAGTACTGCAGGCCGCCATCGGCGATGACGGGAATGCCTCTGGGGGCACAGGCCGCGACCGCTTCGAGGATCGCAGTGATCTGCGGTGCCCCGACACCCGCCACCACGCGTGTGGTGCAGATCGAACCCGGGCCGACGCCCACCTTCACGGCGTCGGCGCCCGCCTCGACGAGCGCGGCCGCGGCCGCGCGGGTGGCGACGTTGCCGCCGATCACGTCGACGCGTTCGCCGACCGCGTTCTTGAGACGGTGCACCATGTCGAGTACCAGGCGGTTGTGTGCATGTGCGGTGTCCACGATGACCACGTCGACGCCGGCATCCGCCAGCGTCATCGCCCTGGTCCACGCATCGTCGCCGACACCGACCGCCGCGCCGACGAGCAGCCGGCCGTCGCTGTCCTTGGTGGCGAAGGGGAACTGCTCGGTCTTGACGAAGTCCTTGACGGTGATCAGCCCGGTCAGCTTGCCGTGCCCGTCGACGATCGGCAGCTTCTCAATCTTGTGACGGCGCAACAATCCCAGCGCGGCTTCGGCCGAAACACCTTCCTGCGCAGTGATCAACGGTGCCTTCGTCATCACTTCGGACACCGGCTTGGACTGGTCGACCTCGAACCGCATGTCGCGGTTGGTGATGATCCCAACAAGGGATCCGGTGGCGTCGACGACCGGAAGCCCGGAAATGCGGAAGCGCGCACACATCGCGTCGACCTCTGCCAGCGTGTTGTCCGGCGAGCAGGTGACGGGATCGGTCACCATCCCGGCCTCGGAGCGCTTGACGGTCTCGACCTGGCTGGCCTGTTCGGCGACGGGGAGGTTGCGGTGCAGCACACCCATTCCGCCGGCGCGGGCCATCGCGATGGCCATCCGCGACTCGGTCACGGTGTCCATCGCGGAGCTCACAAGGGGCACCCTCAACCGGATCCGCTTGGTCAGTTGGCTGGAAGTGTCGGCTGTGGCGGGCACCACATCGGAGGCGGCGGGCAGCAGCAGTACGTCGTCGAAGGTGAGGCCGAGCATCGCGATCTTGGTCGGATCGTCGCCGCCGGTCGACACAGGAACGGCGAGGGGAAGGCTGCTTTCAGCGATCGACATGGGTGGGCCTCCCGGGACGGACGAGCTAGATTCCCCATCTTATCGGCATTGACGTCGTCAGTTCGGTGTCACACTCCCGGTTGCGCCATGCCGCTGCACGGCTGGCGCGAAATATGGACCGCTGCGTAGTGTGGAGGCGTGCGCGACCACCTCCCGCCGGGTTTGCCGCCCGACCCGTTCGCTGACGACCCCTGTGATCCCTCGGCTGCGCTCGACGCTCTCGAGCCCGGGCAGCCACTGGACCCGCAGGAGCGCACCGCGGTCGAAGCCGATCTCGCAGACCTCGCGGTGTACGAAGCATTGTTGGCGCACAAGGGAATCCGCGGACTGGTCGTCTGCTGTGACGAATGCCAGCAGGACCACTACCACGACTGGGACATGCTGCGGGCCAACCTGCTGCAGCTGCTGGTCGACGGCACGGTCCGACCGCACGAGCCTGCCTACGACCCGGAACCCGACGCCTACGTCACCTGGGATTACTGCCGCGGCTACGCCGATGCCTCCCTCAATGAGGCCACCACCGACACCGACGGGTATCGCTGAGCGCAACCTGGGGTTCGCCGCCTGGGTTAGCTGCCCTCGCCCCCGGAGCCGCCTGACTCAGGCTCAGGCTCGGGAACCACGATGGTCGTCGCCGGCGCCTGCCGCTGGGTCTGCGGTGCTTGCCGCTGGACGGTTGGGGCCTCGACTGTTGCCGACGGTGCGTCGGCGGTTGCCGGCGGGGCCTGGACGGCTGTCGGCGCGTCCTCGGCGGCTTCGGAAACAGTCGATGACGGCGCAGGCTGCGTTCTCGTGGTGAGCGCCACGGTGGTGCTCGTCGAAGGTGGCAGTGTGGTCGAAGGTGAACTCGCAGGCGATTCCTGCTCCGGCGTCGGCGTGTTGGGCACCGACGTCGGCGGCACCGTAGTCGGCAGGGTCGAAGGCGGCGGGGCTTGCACAGCCGTACTGGCCGAAGTCGACGTCCCGGTGGTGCCCGACGACGGCGAGGTCGGCGACGTGGTCGGGCTTGACGGCGAGGTTTCTGACGGAGGCGTCGTCGATGTCTCCGAAGGTGTCGTGGTCTCCGACGGCGAGGTCGTGGCCTCCGACGGTGACGTCGAAGTCTCCGGCGAAGTCGTCGCCTCGGACGAGGTCGGCGTCTCGAGCACGACCACTTCGGGGAAGGTCGGCGGCGGTACGTCAGGCGGCAGAGTCGCCGCGGCGTCCTTGGCCTCGACCTTGACCGTCAGCTCTTGCCACTGACTGACCAGTTCCTGCTTCTGCACATCGTCGCCGACGGTCGCGACGGTCGTGGTCAGTGTCTCCAGCTTCTGCTGCGCGGCGTCCCACTGTCCTTGGTCGACGAGTTGCTGCACCTCGGCGAGTTGCTGCGACGCAAGCATCACCGCGTCGTCCCGGGGGGCCGCCGGTTCACCGAAGATCATCGTGCGCAGGCCGTACAGCGTGTCGCCTGGCCCCGCACCCGCGACGACGCTGGCGAACCCGCCGAGACACAGTACGGCCGCCGCGGTCGACCCGACTATTGCCAGGGTCCGGCGTGACCGGCGCGTCCGCTGCGCGGCGTCCAGTGCGATCACCGCGTCCCGCGGCGTCACCGGCACCGACAGCGGCTTCTGCCGAATTTCGTCGCGCCATCCGGACAACAGGCCGATGAGCTCTGCCTCGCCCGAATCGGTCGCATACACAGGCTGCTCGGTGGCGAGCGCGTCGAGGAAGCGGTCAGTCCGGTTGATTTCGTTGAGCGACGGATCGCCCCCGTTGGAAGTCCAGCGTCCGAAGTCAGGCATGGTCGTGCCCCGTCGCGATGATCTCTTCCTTGAGCCGCGCCAGCGCACGGTGCTGGGCGACCCGGACCGCGCCCGCAGTGCTTCCGACGGCCTCGGCGGTCTCCTCGGCACTCATGCCGACGACCACACGCAGGATGAGGATTTCCCGCTGTTTCTCCGGTAGCACGGCCAGTAGCTTCTTCATCCGCGCCGATGCTTCGGAGTTCAGCGCCATCTGTTCAGGTCCTGCGTCCAGCGAGAAGCGTTCCGGCACGACATCCGTCGGGTCGGAGCGATTTCTGCCCGCTGCGCGATGTGCGTCAGCGACCTTGTGCGCAGCAATGCCGTATACGAAGGCCAGGAACGGTCGTCCCTGATCCTTGTACCGCGGCAGCGCCGTGATGGCGGCCAAGCACACCTCCTGGGCAATGTCATCTGCTGACAGGCCACTTCGCTCAGTCGACCCCACCCTGGCCCGGCAATACCGGACGACGATGGGACGAATGGTCTCAAGCACCCTCCGGAGCGCGTCCCGGTTGCCCGCTACAGCCTCAGCAACGACAGCATCGAGACGTTCTCCCGAAATTGTCATCGTGGGCGATCTCTCCAGCGTTACTTGCAGGACACTTACAGGTGGTGGCGGTTGGCTCAGCTAAACAATAACTTTCAGGATGGCGTGCTCCGGGATCAGCGGACGGCCCACACGCCGCCCCGTGACCGGACTGTGTCGGCGGATTCGTCGCGAATGGCGGCCACCTCTACTTCAGAGTGCGTCGCGCTGCCGATGCCCGCCAACAAGCTCGCCAACGCCCAGCGCAGCGGGATCATTCCGAGACGTTCGGTGTCGCTCAGTGCCCTGTCCGCGACCCGCCGGGAGCTGTCCAGGTCGCCGGCGCAGCAGAGGGCCGCAGCCCGCACCACGTCTGATTTCACGGTGTGTCGTGCCGAACCGAGCACCGCGGCAGCGGCCACGGCCCTGTCGGCATGTTCCACGGCCGTCGGGCCCTGTCCCCTGGCCATGGCCAGTTCTGCGGACACCCACGCGATCCGTACGTGGAGTCGGGCGGGAACTGCGTCGTCGAGCAAGTCGGCGGCGCGGCGCAGTGCCCGCTCCGATGCGGCGAACCGACCCATGCCCAACGCGTCGGCGGCCAGACCGATCAGTGCGTCGGCGCCGGCCTCGCGGTCGGATCCTGCGACTGCCGCCGCGCGCCCGTCCCAGGTGCGGGCGCGGGCGTGCCAGCCGAGCTGCCGCAGAAACGACGCGCGGGTGCTGTGGGCCAACGACAGCAACGGGCCTGGCGCCCCGCGGCGCAGCTGCGCGAGATCTGCCAGCGCGCTGCTGTAGCGGCCCTGACCACCGGCCGCCACGGCACGCAGCCACAGTTCGTGCGGCGTCGTCGCGGTGGGCAGCGGCCAACGTCCCGGGTCTTGCCCGAATGCGGCGTCGGACAGCGCTGCCATGGAGGCTGCCGTGGAAGTGGCCATCGGAGCCGCACGCTATCAATGCGGCAGATCAATGCGGCAGCGCGATACCCGGTACCGGTGGGCACGTTTTCGAATCGCCGTGAAAATCACATTGGTTAACAATTGGTGCTGCCAATGTTAATTCCATGTAAGCCGGCGGCGGGTCGAAGAAATTTGCCAAAGCGGGACCATTCGACGCGATCAGGACAAATGCGCTTCGCCGACCCCAACGGCGCGTTTGCTTAACATCGAACTCGTTGCGACTGAGCCCCAATGATGAACGTGAAGTAAATTCTGGACCAGCCCGTATGCCCGTAAGCACATGTGCAGGCTATTGACGGAATTTCGTGAGTCCCCCTAGTTTGTTGGCACGAGAAGTCATCGGCGACTTGAGCTCGGATCGGTTTTGAAACTCACGCACTCGCGTAGTCAGCGAAATGGGTGTGTAGAGAGGGGTTTTTCGAATGCCACAGCCGCAACAGCTTCCCGGGCCCAATGCAGATATCTGGGATTGGCAGATCGCCGGCCTTTGCCGAGGCGTCGACTCGTCCATGTTCTTTCACCCCGACGGCGAGCGCGGCCGGGCGCGCGCCCAGCGCGAGATGCGCGCCAAGGAGATGTGCCGGAGCTGCCCGGTGATCGCGCAGTGCCGCTCGCACGCACTGTCCGTCGGGGAGCCGTACGGCATCTGGGGCGGGCTGTCGGAGTCCGAGCGCGAATTGTTGCTGAAGCGAGGTATCCGCCGCGCCTCGTAAGTCCACCATCACTAGACGGAGCGAAAGACCCCATCCCAGTCAAACCGGGATGGGGTCTTTCGTTCGTGGCGTCAACACAGGACAACCGCCCGGCCCTGACCCAGAATGAGCTCCGTGAACTATGAGCGCAGCGTGGCCGACTCCGAGTCGACGACGGCCAGCACCGCGGTCGCTGGATCGGCGGCAACGGTCGCGAGCACTGCAGTGGCGGGCTCGGCGGCGACGGTGGCCAGCGCCGGCGTGGCCGGTTCCGCGGCGACCGTCGCCAGCACCGCCGTCGCCGGATCGATAGCCACCGCGGGCAGCGCCGCCGTCGCCGGAAGTATCGTCACCGCAATGTCACTCGCGGTCGCCGGAAGCATCGCATGTGTGGCGTGCGCGTTCTGCAAGAAGTGTGTCGCCTGCCTCGGCTGCGTCGGCTGCACGAACTGCGTCGGCTGCGTCGGCTGCTACCACTGCTCAGGTGTGCGGTTCGCCCTCGGGCTGCGCGACGTCCACGTCTGATTGCTCGGTGTCTGATTGCGTGCTGTCTGATTGCTGGGCCGGCTTGGGCGCAGCCGCCACCGTCGCGGGGCGGCGAGCCCCCGCCACTCGGATGATGCCGTAGATGAGACCGACGGCGACGGCGAGCAAGGCCAGCCAGGGTAGCAGCAGGCCGAAGAGTAGCACCAGATTCCCGGCGACGAAAACCATTGTGTCCCAGCCTCGTTCGACCTGACCCATGAATCCCTGATAGTCTTTGGGGGCGGGCCCACCGATCGTCTGAGCCACGAAGGTGACATTGATCGTGCTGTATTCGATCTGATCGCCGAGCGCTTCTCGCTGGGCGCGCAGACTGTCCAGATCCGCTTGGCGCTGCGAGAGCGCGTTCTCAGCGGATATGAGCGCCTCGGGGTCCCTGGCATCGCGCATGATCGCCAGCAGACGATCGACCGATGTCTGCAGGGCCTTGATGCGTGCATCGAGGTCTACCCGCTGCGCGGTGACATCCTCGGACCTGGTTTCGGCGCTCTGCACCGTGCCGAGATCTTTGAGCTCCCGCACCACACCGTCGAGCTTGGCCGCGGGAACTCGCAGCACGATCGAGGTGCGGGCGAAGCCACGGTCCGACCCCGCGTCCTCGCTGCGGCTGTCGACCCGGCCGCCGGCCTCCTCCACCACGACGGCCGCCTTGTCCGCGGCCTCGGAAGTATTGGAAACGGTCATGGTCATCGACGCGGTCTTGATGACGTCCCTCGTCACGTCCTCGACCGACGCAGGCCCCTGCTCGGGTGGAGCTTCGGGTGCGACGACGCTGCTGTCGGTGAAATCGGAGGTGGGTGCCTTATCGCGATGGGACTGCGTGCCGCACGCGGTCACCAAGCCCAACAACGCGATGATCGAAATCGCCAACACCGCCCACTTGCGGATCAAACTGCAGGATTTTCGGCTCATGGCAGCCACCATGCCATTCGCTGTGAGCTTCGACCATTTTCGCTGGTTGGATAGCCGTCGTTCGGGTGTAGACGACGTCCACCCGTTCGGCGACCTGTGTTCACTCCCCTCCAACAGCCGAATAGTGACGGCCGGGTGCCGATGGGCGAACGTCCGCAGTTCCGGCGCGATCAGCGTGGCCGTGGCCGTCGGTACGCTCGCCAGACTCATCATCTACGACCCGCCGCATGTGGCGACCGACTAGCCGTCAAGACGGTTGGCCCCGGAACCACGTCGCGCGGCATTGCGAACGTCGTCGACAACTCGGACGACGGTCTTGCCTCGACCTCGACGCGCCGGACCGAATGCCGCAGCGGCCTCATCGAGGGGTCGTATCGCTCCGACGAGTGGATGCAACCGTCCGTCGCTGAGTCGCAGCTCCAGTTCGGCGAGCCCCGCGCGATCAGGTTCAACGACGAAGAAAACGGACCGGATGTTGTCGGGCGAATTCGGAGGAGGTTCCGCGATGCTGACGAGCACACCGCCAGAACAGACCAAAGCCGCTGAGCGACAGAGGACTTGACCTCCGATCACGTCGAAGACCATGTCAACTTCACCTATGCCCTCAAGTCGATCCTGATCCAGGTCAACAAAGACTTCGGCTCCCAGCCCAAGCACAATCTGCCGATTGGCAGCGCGGCCCGTACCGACCACCCGCGCACCGGCCTCCAAGGCCAGCTGCACGGCTATCGAGCCGACACCGCCTGCAGCCCCGTGAATCATCACGGTTTGCCCAGCGCGAAGTTGGCCGTGGGTGAACAGCCCCTGCCAGGCGGTCAGACCTGAAATCGGCAGCGCCGCAGCGGTGATGTGGTCGACCCCAGCCGACAGCGGCGCAAGGTTGCGCGCCTCCACAGCGACGAATTCGGCCAGTGTGCCGTTGCGGCACCAATCGGTGACCCCGAAAACTCGTTGTCCGACCGTCAATCCGGTCGTCCCGTAACCGAGCTCAGCGACGACCCCGGAGACCTCGTGGCCGGGAATGGACGGCGCTCGGTCGCGACCGGCGCGGTCGGTCCATGTCCCAGGCCAGTCGAGTTCGCCGGGCGTGAACCCCGCCGCGTGCACTTCGACGATGACGTCGTTCTCGGCGGCATGCGGATAGGGCATCTCCCCCAACGCAAGTCCGTCGACTCCGGCCGAACGGTCACGCGCAATGATCGCTCGCATGGCGGTCAACCTCCGTACTGACAGGCGTTGGGATGCCGCGACGAATTCGCGGGCCACGATCTCCTCGGGCTTGAGCATGGTGATCATGTCGACGCCGGGAGCGCAGATGCAGATCCAGTCCGGTCATCCGCCCTTGTCGGAGTCGTCACCCTTGTCGTCGTCGCCCTTGTCGTCGCCCTCGCTGGCCTTTGCCGCGTCGCTGATCCCGTCGGCGTGCTTCGTCAGAAGCCGAGCCAATTGACGGGCCTCTTCAGGCGCCAACGAGTCTTCGAACATCCGCTCGTTGTCCTCGGACATCCGCTCGAGGTACACCTCATTTTGTTTCGTTGCGACGTTCCACTGGCCGCCCTCGTGTTCCACCATTTGCGTTGGGTACCCCGGCTTCTGGGTTATCACCCACTTCAGGGCACTCGGGTCCATGGTTGGCAGTTGCGCGACTCGAACGCCATCACCGTCGTGTTGATGTTTGCGAACATCGGACCAATGGACATATTCGTCGCAACAACATTGTCCTTGTTCGCGTCGGGCGTGCTGTACGTGAACCACACGCACATCGAGTCCTGGGTCGGCACATCGTTGATCCAGACCCCGAAGGTCGACGCGGTACCAGCCGTTTGATAGAGGCCCGGCGAGATGTCGGGCCCGACGAGAAAGAACCCGTTGCCCGGGATCGGGTCCAGCGGAGCAGCACTGGCCGGCGCCACAGACGCGACACCGGAAACCGTGGCAACAATCGCGGCGGCAGCACAACACGAGATCAAGCGCATACGCACCTCCTAAATGCCTGACTTGGACGGCCCTCGAAAACGTCGGAAGCGAGCCTCCAGGCTCAGCGGCAAACCCTGTTTCGCCGGTGAGGGGGACATCGTCGCAACCGAAACAGCGCGATTCTGCGCACGGACGACCACCGGCAGAGCGAGCATCTTGGTAAGCACGCTGATCTCCCGCTTGGCCTGCTCACGGGCAATGAACAGCAAGTCGAGCGGATACCACAGGCCGACCCACGCGACAACGAGGAACACGCCGCTGCCGATCAGGTCGTTGGCAAATTCACCCATCCCCGGTCGCGTGAACGCGAACGACAACGCGATGCCGAGGACGAACAGCAGCGAGCCACTGACTAGCGACCGCAGGCCTTGGCGCCAGATGAGATCGTGTTCGCGGCGGGCTCGCCGCAGTCGCAGTTCGCAGTAGCGGCGGACCGCCGCTACCACCTTGGCAGCCTCCTCGTCCGAGCACACGCTGGCGATGTCCAGGACGACGCGCTGGTGGGAGCCGACCTCTCGCTGGGCCAGCAACCGTTCCACGAGTTCGTCCATACCGCTATCGATGCGACGGGCTCCGGCCATCAGGCCGCTGGGGTCGGCGTAGAACAGCTCGTCGGCGTTGGCCACCTCGATCACCACATCGGCCGGGGGCGTACGCCATCTGCGTCGTAGGTTCACCACACCTCCCCGGCCGGGGGCGCACCGTTCCGCAACGGCACCAGCGAATAGTACGTTCTGAGCTGGTCCTCACGAGCGGGATCGGCACAGCTGGTTTCTGACCCTGGACGGCGGTCGTCAGGCGGCCGTGAAGTGATGGCTGATGCCGCCCATGAGGTCGGCATGGATCAACCGTCCCAGATAGGCGCACCCGTGCATGGGCGAAAAGTCCGACGGCAGTGTCGAAGTCACCGGTGTCGAAAGCCTCGGCATAGCGATACAGCAGATTCTTGATCGCCTGAACGTCATCGGTCATCTTGGACAAGCTCGCCGCCGCTGGCGGCCCGTCAGAAAGCGAAAATACCTCTGGCCCAACGGAATCGCGCCGCGATCAGGTTTGCCGATCGGAGAAGACGGCTAGTGGCTACCAGTCAGGCCGACGCTTCTCGATGAAGGCCGAGACACCCTCGAGTGCGCTCGGGTCCATCATGTTGCAGGCCATCGTCGCGCCGGCGTCGGCGTAGGCCGGCGCGATGCCGACTTCGATCTGGCGGTAGAAGAGCGCTTTTCCCATCGCGACCGCGACACGGGGCTTCGCAACGATCTGCGCCACCAGCGCTTCGACCTCGTCGTCCAGAAGGTCGGGCGACGTCACCTTGTTGACCAGCCCAAGCACGCGGGCGTCCTCCGCAGAGACGAACTCGCCGGTCACCAGCATCTCGAAGGCGGCTTTACGTGGCACGTTGCGCGACAGAGCCACTCCGGGCGTCGCACAGAAGAGTCCGACGTTGATACCGCTGACCGCAAAGCGCGCTTCGTTGCTGGCTACCGCGAGATCACACATCGCAACGAGCTGACATCCGGCGGCGGTCGCGAGGCCCTGCACGCGCGCGATCACCGGGACCGGCAGGCGCTGGATCGACAGCATCACGGCGGTGCATTGTGCGAACAGCTGTTGGTAGTACTCCAGTGACGGGTCGGCCCGCATCTCCTTCAGGTCGTGGCCGGCGCAGAAGGCCCTGCCTACTGCCGCAAGCACAACGGCGCGCACCGACTCATCGTCGGTGAGCGCGTCGAGCGCCGCGCCCAGCCCTGCGAGCATCGCCTCCGACAGCGCGTTGAAGGCGCCGGGACGGTTCAGCGTCAGCGTGACGACACCACGGTCGTCGCGGCGGTTCAGCAGCAGTGGTTCATCCATCAGGTCGAAACCTCACTCGGCTACGCGGGGTGTGCGGCCAAGCATGCACGATCCGCCCCTGAATCGGCAGAGAACGAAAACACCCCCGGCCCAACAGGACCGGGGGCGCTTCATACTGACGAACTAACGGCCGTGGCCGTCGACCAGTCCTAGCCGCTGGTGGACGACCTGGCGGGCCAGGTCCAAAACTGCCGGGTCGTCGTGCAGGACGAATCTGGCGTCGGCGGCCAGTAGCGTCGCGTGTAGCTCAAATGCGAGCCGATCGGGGTCCTCGGAGGCAGGAAGTTCGTGCTGCTCAACCGCGGTGGCAACGATGTCTCGGAGCATCGCCACGAATTTGTCCTGGAAGGCGGCGATCCGTTCCTTGACGGGACCTGGGCGGGTACCCATTTCCAGCGTCGTGGCAGCGAAGAAGCAGCCGCCGGGGAAGACGCGTCGCTGCAGGTAGTTGAAGAAGGCTTCGCACACCTCTGTCATCTGGGCTAGACCGGGGTGGGCACGGAGCGCAGGCTGGATGACTTCCGCGTCGAGGATTCGCTCCGCTTCCTCCACGGTGGCCAGCTGAAGTTCCTGTTTGCTACCGAAGTGGGCGTAAAGGCCGCTCTTACTGATGCCGGTCGCGGCGGCAAGGTTCCCGATGGAAAGGCCCTCTAGGCCGTCGACGGTGGCCAGCGAAGCGGCGGTGCGCAGGATCGCGGTGCGGGTTCGTTCGCCGTCGGCGCGCGGCTGTCGTTGAGCACGCTTGTGCTGGATCGTTTCGGAGGCCACGTTGACAAGATAGCACGACCGGTCGTACTCTTCGAACTTAGCACGATCGATCGTGCTAAGTTTTGGCAAAGGAGCGCATCATGTACGCAACCACCACCGTCAATGGCCTCGACGTCGAGAAGATCTCCGCAACGATGGACGCCGTCACCGCCGACCCCGCGCTAGGACGGTTCCAGTTCCGTGCTCGCCACGAGTGGATCGACGGCAACTACAGCCGCACGACGATCAAGGACTTTTACGGCGTCGGCCAAGAAGACGCCTCCCGCACAGAGCCGTTCACTGTGGAATCCGACGAGCCGCCTGTTCTGCTCGGTGAAAATCGGGCGCCCAACGCCAGCGAATATGTCCTCCACGCCCTTGCGGCCTGTCTCACCGGCACGATCGTTTTTCACGCCGCTGCCCGCGGCATAGCACTGGAGGGCCTGGAGGTCAGCATCGAAGGGGACTTGGACGCACAGGGCATCCTCGGGCTCGACGACGGTGTGCGCCCCGGGTACGAGCAGATCAGGGTCACGATCACGGTCACCGGCGACTTCGATGACGATCAGCTCGCCGAGCTGGCCAGCCTCACCCGCTACTCGCCCGTCCGTGACTTAGTCAGCAACCCAGTCCCCGTCGTCATCGACCTAGCCCGGGCTTGAGCGATCCGCACGCTGTCCGCGCCCTGGAGCACACCTGGACAAACCGCAACGTGCAAACGAAGCACCCCCGGCCGATGACCGGGGGGTTCGTCCTGCTGAATCAGTGGTGGTGATGACCGTGGCCGTGGCCATGGCCGTCATCCTCCGGCTCCGCCAGCTTGTCGACGATCGCCATCTCGGTGGTCGTGGATGTAGCCATACCCTCGGCTGGCGAGGTTCGGCATTCAGCCGAGGCGATCCGAAGGCGTCATCGCCGGGTCGAGGCTGCAAACCTGGGTGGGGGCTGACTTGCCCTTCAGCGCATGAGCACCCCGGTCGTTGAGTCCGAGCGGTCGAGAAACCAGGGCGTCGACGGTCTGCCGGCTGAGGAGAATCCCATCGCCGGTGGCCTTGGTGAGCTGCTCTATGCGGGCGGCGACGTTGACGGTGTCGCCGATCAGGGTGAATTCCAGCTTGCCGCCCCCGCCGATCGTTCCTGCGATCACGACTCCGGTGTTGATGCCAATGCCGATCCGAAGCTCCTCGCCGAATCGCTCGGCGACAAGTCGGTGAATCAACACGGCGGCGGAAACCGCCGCCTCGGCATGATCGGCAAGTTCATTGGGGGCACCGAACACCGCCAACGCACCATCTCCGAGGAACTTGTTCACGTGCCCGCCGGCGTCGACCACCGCGGGTACCACTATCTCGAACAGCGCATTGAGTCGGGCGACGGTGTCCTCCGCGGAATTCGCCTCGGCGAAGGGCGTGAAGTCGCGGATGTCGACGAACATCACCGTCACCTCACGGCGCTCACCAGTGAACACATCGTCACCCTGCTCGAGGAGCCGCGTCGCCAGCGCCGGATCGACATAGGTGCCGAAAGCGGCCTGAAGTCGTTGCCGCTCAGCCAAACCCGCCTGCATCCGGTTGAACGACGCCGCCAACGCCCCCAGGTCATCGTCCTGCACCACGGGTAGGCGCCGGCCGTAATCGCCGGTCGCGACACGTTTGGTGCCCTCGGCGAGGTCGCGGATGGGGCGGAGGGAGGGGACAAAGACGGCGCCGACGGTGGCCGGCGCTGCAGATAAAGCCGTGAACGCCCCCGCAATAACGACCGCGAGAACCGGTGCCTCCCGAACGCGATCGACAACTGCTGACACCAGCGCACCGCCCAGCGTGAATGCGAACATGGCCGCAACCATCGAGATGCTCGACCACGCCGCGAAGCTCGGACGCGGTCGCGGCAACCCATCACCAATCTCGGTCTCGCCGGCGAGGTCAAGTCTTGCCGGCCTCATCGCAGTTTCAGCGAAGCTGTGCACTCCTATCAGGGCGATCGCGATACCGAGGGTGGCACCCATAACCGAATACTGGACGAGCCTCGACCCGCCCGCCCCTGCGATGACACCGACAACAGCCGCAAGTAGGGCGACGATAAGCGCACCGCTGACTACTGCCCGGGCGACTGCTTCTCGACCCCAGGTGTAGGTGGCTCGCAAAACCTCTGCGCGCTCGAGTGTTTCGCCGGCGGCCCACCGTTCCATGAGCCGAATGCGTCCAACCCCGGGCAGAATCATTAAGTATACGAGCGCCAGCATCGCAACCACCGTTACCAGCGCTGCCTCGAGGTGTTTACCGCTGTTTTCATACGAGACGATGAAGAACGACAAAACCAGGTTGGTCGGCAGCAACACCGTGAAGGAAATTGCCGAGAAGGCCCACGAATATCGCGGCCCGTACCGATCCCACACCCACTGAAAGATCCGGTCCATGCCAAAAGAAAACACCCCCGACCCATCGGGCCGGGGGTGTTCCGTGCTGATTTCTCAGTGATGGTGGTGAGCCGTGTCGGTATCAGCTTTTCAGCTGTTCGTCGGTCACGCGCCCACCGGACTGCGTCGGTGTGATCCACTGTCCGAGATCGAAACCCTGTCGGGTCGCTTCGTCTAGGTAGGCCGCTTCGGTGGCGGAGTCGATGCGCGGTTCGCGGGCCAGAAGCCACAGGTTCTTGCGGTCGGGTGTACCGACAAGAGCGACGGTGTAGGCGTCATCAATTTTCAGAACCCAATAGTCGCCCTTCGTGAACGGTATCCACCGCAGGAATTCCGGAAGGAAAGAAACCTGCAACTGGCCCGGTTTGCCGTTCACCGGCGTTGCACGGCCGATCGCCTGGGATGGTGCGCCGCCCTTGTCGATGCACCGATTGTCGACCCGTACGCTTCCGTCGTCTTCGAGCGTGTAGTTGGCAGTGATGTCGGCGGCATCGGCGTCCTCCCAACGGAGCGGGAGTCTGCCGATCTCATACCACAGCCCGAGGTAACGGTTGAGGTCGAGCGATCCGACGGAGGTGAGAGCGGACGATTGGCCCATCGTGGTCTCTTCCTTCTCAGCTGCGCTTCGTCAACGGGGAGCCAAGGAGCAAGCAGTGCGACTAATCAGTACCTGGCTTCTCGTCGCCCTGCGTCTTTAGCGTCTCACTCGCGCTGCTGACGACGCTTCGAATGAACTCGTACTGTGTCTTGACGAGTTTGTCCGCCATATCCAGGGCAGCGTCGACGATGGTCTCACGTTTCGAGGGATGATCGTCGTCACGCCCAGGCAACGACTTTTCCACAGCGGCAACGAACTTGCGTACGGCATCGATCGCGGTGCGTTGGCCGGATTCGACCGATTTGAGCACGTCATCAGACAAGCCGGCTACCCGCTCCGCAATATCTGGCGCACGTTTCGCCGGGGGATTCTTCTCGGCGTCCTCTGTCATGATCACTCCTGAAGATCGAGTGCAGAAATGAGCCTCGAATGACTCGGCATCAGGATGCGCTCCGGCCTCGCAGTTCCATAGGGCCAATGGTCCTCATGTCCAGCCCGCGTGGAAGCGACCTCGGGAGATGGCGCCGAGTCATTTCGCCGACGCATCGTCGGCGAAGAAGCCCAACAGCTCATCTACGTCGGCCCGTTCCCAAACTGCCAAGAATCGATCAATGGTGTCCGCAGCGTCATCCGTCATGTCACACCCATGCCGAAACGAAAACACCCCCGGCGTATGACCCCGGGGGTGTCTCGGCTCAGCGATTTCGGCGTGCTTGGTCACGCTGAGCGTGACTCAGCACGCCGAAGTCGCCTCAGTGGTGGTGGTGACCGTGGCCGTGGCCGTGGCCGTGGCCGTCGTCTTCCTCCTCGGCCGGCTTCTCGACGATCGCGGTCTCCGTGGTCAGCAGCATCCGCGCGACGGAGGCCGCATTCAACACGGCCGACCGGGTGACCTTGACGGGATCGACGATGCCGTCGGCCGCAAGATCGCCGTACTCGAGCGTCGCGGCGTTGAACCCCTGTCCATCGGGCAATTCGGCGACTTTGTTCACCACGACCGAGCCATCCAGCCCGGCGTTGGTGGCGATCCAGTGCAGCGGCGACGACAGGGCTGCCGAAAACACCTCGGCACCGATGCGCTCATCACCCTTGAGGTTGTCACGCACCTTTTCGACGGCCTTGCGGGCCCGCACCAGCGCGGCACCCCCGCCGGTGATGATGCCTTCCTCGACCGCGGCCTTGGCCGCGGAGACGGCATCCTCGACAGCTTCCTTGCGCTTCTTGAGATCCGTCTCGGTGGCCGCGCCAACCTTGATGACGGCGACGCCGCCGGACAGCTTGGCCAACCGCTCCTCGAGTTTCTCGCGGTCCCAGTCGGAATCGGAGGCCTCGATCTCGGCGCGCAGTTGATTCTTTCGGCCTTCGATGGCGTCCTTGGTGCCGCCGCCATCGACGATCACGGTGCTGTCCTTGTCGACCACGACGCGGCGCGCGGTGCCGAGCACGTCCAGACCGACCTCACGCAACAGCAGCCCGACATCGGGGTTGACGACCTGTCCGCCGGTCACCACGGCGAGATCGTCAAGGAACGCCTTGCGGCGGTCGCCGAAGAACGGCGCCTTGACCGCGACGGCCTTCAGGGTCTTGCGAATCGCGTTGACGACCAGCGTCGAAAGTGCTTCACCCTCGACATCTTCGGCCACGATCAGCAGCGGCTTACCGGCCTCGGCGACCTTCTCCAGCAGCGGCAGCAGGTCAGGCAGCGAGCTGATCTTCTCGCGGTGCAGCAGCACCAGCGCGTCCTCGAGCACCGCTTCCTGGGAGTCGAAGTCGGTGATGAAGTACGCGGAGATGAAGCCCTTGTCGAAACCGACGCCCTCGGTGATCTCCAGTTCGGTGTTCAGCGTCGAAGACTCCTCTACGGAGACAACGCCGTCGGTGCCGACCTTCGTCATCGCCTCGCCCACCAGCTCGCCGACCTGCTCGTCACGCGACGAGACGGTGGCGACCTGCGCGATACCCGTCTTGCCCGACACCGGCGTGGCGGAGGCCAGCAGCGCCTCCGACGCCGCGTCGGCGGCCTTGGAGATGCCCGTGCCCAGCGCGATGGGGTTGGCCCCCGCGGCTACCTGCCGCAGCCCGGCCTTCACGATCGCCTGCGCCAACACGGTCGCTGTGGTCGTGCCGTCGCCTGCCACGTCGTTGGTCTTGGTGGCCACCGACTTGACCAGCTGAGCGCCGAGGTTCTCGAACGGATCCTCCAGCTCGATCTCGCGGGCAACCGTCACGCCGTCGTTGGTGACCTGCGGGCCGCCGTAGGCCTTGGCGAGGACCACGTATCGACCACGCGGCCCCAGCGTCACGCGCACCGCGTCGGCGAGCTTGTCGACGCCGGCTTCCATTGCGCGGCGCGCAGTCTCGTTGTATTCAATCTGCTTGCTCATGAATGTCCTTTGACTCAAACGAGTGCCGCCCCGGAACTCGCCCGTGGATACGGGAAGCTCCGGGGCGGGACACGGGTGCTTACTTGTTGACGACAGCCAACACGTCGCGGGCGGAGAGAATCAGGTACTCCTCGCCGTTGTACTTGATCTCGGTGCCGCCGTACTTGCTGTAGATGACGGTGTCGCCCTCGGCAACGTCCAGGGGGATCCGCTTCTCGCCGTCCTCATCCCAGCGGCCGGGGCCAACTGCGACGACGGTGCCTTCCTGCGGCTTCTCCTTGGCGGTGTCGGGGATGACCAGACCGGAAGCGGTCGTGGTCTCGGCCTCGTTGGCCTGAACGAGGATCTTGTCCTCGAGTGGCTTGATGTTCACGCTCGCCACGATGGAGCCCTCCACTAATTCGGGTGTCGGACCCGGGGGATTCCGGGTTCTCAATTACCAGGTGTTCGGCATAGCGTCCGTACCTTGCGACGTCGTCGCGGGTGCCGGCGCAGGGGTTGGCCGCCTGCCACCTAGCACTCTATACATGAGAGTGCTAGCACTCAAGAGTGCCCCATTGCCTATCGCGAGGGGCGAACAGGTCAGAAGTTCGTCGGATCGACCATCAGGTGATCAGACACATTGCCGATCATCTGGATCGCCACCTTGCGCTCGGTGAAATGCCAACTCGAGCCGTCGCGGCCGAACGCGTCGAAATACCGTCCGACGACGATCGGCTGAATCGGCACGGCCTCGGTGTCCTGTAGGACGCAGAAGGTGGAGCGCGCGACCGCGGTGTCGCCGCTGACCTCGACGATCGGGTTGAGCACGAGGTGACGCGTCCGCGGCGTATTGCCGTGGTCGGGGAAGCGACGGGTCGTCGCGTCGAACAGTTTGGCGATGTTCTCGGCGCCGGAGACGCCCGCCGGACCGGTGCCGCCGAACGTCGCCCGGGACAGCAGCGCGCCGACGCCGTCGAAGTCACCCGCATCGATCAGCTCGGCGTAGCGGTGGAGCAAATCGATGATCTCCAGCTTGTCCTCGACGGTACTCACGCGACTTGGCCTTTAACCACCGGCAGGCCCGGGTCACTCGCCGCATCCAGCGGCGATGGCGTCGCGCCCGCCGTGATGAGGTGGGCGGCGAACGACGCGATCATCGCCCCGTTGTCGGTGCACAGCCGGGGCCGTGGAATGCGCAGCGTCAGCCTCGCCGCAGCGCAGCGCTGGGCGGCGAGCTCACGCAGCCGCGAATTGGCTGCCACCCCGCCGGCGATCAACAACGTCGACACTCCCAGCGCCTTGGCGGCGCGGACGGCCTTCATGGTCAGCACATCGGCCACGGCCTCCTGGAAGCCGGCGGCGACATCGGCTTGCGACGCCTCTGGATGACTCTCGACGTAGCGTGCCACGGCGGTCTTGAGCCCGGAGAAGCTGAACGCATAAGGATCGTCGCGGGGTCCGGTCATGCCGCGGGGGAAGACGATCGCGTCGCGGTCGCCGGTCCGGGCGAGATCGTCGAGCACCTTGCCCCCCGGATAGCCGAGGCCAAGCAGCCGCGCCACCTTGTCATACGCCTCACCCGCCGCGTCGTCGACGGTGCTGCCGAGCTCGATGATCGGCTCGCCCAGCGACCGCACGTGCAGCAGGTGGGTGTGTCCGCCGGACACCAGCAGCCCCACGCTCTCCGGCAGCGGACCGTGGTCGTACACGTCTGCGGCCAAGTGTCCGCCGAGGTGGTTGACGGCGTAAAACGGCACCTGCCATGCCGCCGAATACGCCTTGGCGGCAGCCACTCCCACCAACAGGGCTCCGGCCAGGCCCGGCCCGATTGTGGCAGCGACGATGTCCGGCCTGTCCACACCCGCCGTCTCCAGGGCGCGACGCATCGTCGGGCCGAGCGCCTCCAAGTGCGCGCGTGACGCGATCTCGGGAACCACGCCGCCGAATCGGGCATGCTCGTCGACGCTGGAGGCCACTTCGTCGGCCAGTAGCGTCACCGAGCCGTCTGCGCCCAGTTCGGCGATGCCCACGCCGGTTTCGTCGCAGGAGCTCTCGATGGCCAGGATGACTGTCATGACGGATCCTCTGGAGGAAGACGCTTCATCGTATAGGCGTCGGCTCCACTGGCGCGGTAATAGCGGCGGCGCAGACCGACATTGACGAATCCGAAACTCTCGTAAAGCGCGATCGCGGGTGCGTTGTCGGTGCGCACCTCGAGGAAAACCACGCTGTCGGAGGCAATTTCGAGTAGTTCGCTCACCAGGCGGCGGCCGATGCCCTGACCCTGATATTCCGGATCGACACCGATGGTGTGGATCTCGTACTCGTAGGGCCGCGTCCGGCCCAGCCTCGCGATTCCCGCGTAGCCGACCAACTTGTCGTCCACGCGCGCGGCGACATAGTGAATGTGCTTGGCCTTGAGTTCGGCCAGGAACGCCCGCTCCGGCCACGGATCATCACCCTTGAACAATTGGGCTTCCAGTTCGGCACATCGCGCGGCGTCAGACGGTTTCAGCTTCCCGTAGACGACGGTCATCGAGCGGCGGCCTCCCGTTCGGCCAGCGTCTTGGCGTCGGGACGGCGGAGGTAGAGGGGCACCAACGGCGCGGGTGGTGAGGTCCAGTCTCCGACCGCACGCACCAAGCCCTCGGCGGTGGGATACAGCGGCGGCCGCGCCAATGCCTCGTCCGCGCCGGGGACGTCGGCCGGGGCGGCGACGGCCGGACCCTCGATCCGCACACCGTCGCGGTAGCGCGCCCAGTACACCTCACGCCTGCGCGCATCGGTGACCACCAGTAAGTTGCCACCCGCGACGATGCCGATGGCGTCGAGACTGCATACGCCGTACACCGGCAGACCGAGCGCATGGCCGTAGGCCGCGGCGGTGGCCATGCCGACGCGCAGTCCGGTGAACGGCCCCGGCCCGCATCCGACGACGACCGCCGCGAGATCGCCCACGCCGACGTCGGCGTCGGCGAGTGCGCCGACCGTGTTGGGTGTCAGCTGCTCGGCATGCGCACGGGCATCGAGCGTGACCCGTTGGGCCACGACGTCGATCGTGTCGCCGTGTCGACGAACCACGCCCGCGGTGACTGCGGGCGTGGCGGTGTCGATCGCCAGGATCAGGCCGTTCATGGTGTGCTCCACTGCCACATCGCGGTGCGCACCTCGCTGTCGATGCCGCGTTCGAGGCGGATGTCGAGATGGCTGTCGGACAGGCGCTCGGCCACTCCTTCGCCCCACTCCACCACGACGACCGCGTCCTCGAGGTCAGTGTCGAGGTCCAGCGAGTCGAGTTCGGCGAGCAGGTCCACCGCACTGTCGTCCAGGAGCCGGTAGAGGTCGACGTGGATCATGGCCGGGGCATCGGGTTTGCGCGGCCGGTGGACGCGGGCCAACACAAACGTCGGCGAGGTGACCGGACCCTCGACATCCATGGCCTGCGCAATCCCCTTGGCCAACACCGTTTTTCCGGCCCCCAGCGGTCCCGACAGCACGACGACGTCGCCTGCGCGCAGCTGGCTGCCCAGATGCTCACCCAGGGCAATGGTGTCGGCGGCGGTCGGCAGCTCAGCTGTACCTGCGGCACGCTCAGCCATAGTCCCGAATCCGTTCCCGGACACGGCGGGTCAGCGCGACGAGCTTGGAGGGAGTTGCGCGCTCGACCAACCGAACCAGCGCGTCGTCGATGACCTCTGGTTGTTCGAGCTCCACGAGATGCCCTGCGCCCTCGATGATCACGAGTTCGGACTTCGGCAGGGCGTCGGCCATGTCCTGCGAATACTCCATCGGGGTGAGCAGATCCTCGTCGCCGCACGCGATCAGCGTCGGCACCTTCGCCAGGGTGCTCAGCCCTTCGGTTTCGTCGTGGACTTCGAGCGCGTGCAGGAACTCGACCAGCGTCTCGATCGGGGTGTCGTGCATCATCTTCTCGGAAAATTCGACGACACTCGGGCTGATCTTCTCGTCGCCGTAGGAGGCCGCACGCAGGATCGGCGCGATCACCGATTTTGCGGCACCGCGGGTACGGTGCACGGTCTTCGGTGCGTAGCGGACGGCGAAGCGGACCGCCTCCAGCGCGGGGTTCTTCAGGATCTCCCCGAGCGGTGAACGTGAAACCCCCTCGGCCGCAGAGGCAATCAGCGCCGCACCCACGACGCGGGTCGGATAGCGCTGCGGATACTGTCGCGCGTGCGACAACACGGTCATGCCGCCCATCGAATGGCCCACCAGCACGACGGGCCCGCGCGGTGCCATGACCGCCAGTACCGTTTCCAGATCCTTGCCCAGTTGATCGACGGTGTAGGTGTCCGGTGGCGCCTGACCGGACTGCCCGTGGCCACGCTGGTCGTAGAACACC
Organism: Mycobacterium sp.; assembly: GCA_044508395.1. Lineage (GTDB taxonomy): Bacteria > Actinomycetota > Actinomycetes > Mycobacteriales > Mycobacteriaceae > Mycobacterium. Next base: position 73,730 of record JBIQHU010000005.1, read on the forward strand.
ATCCGCACCTGCGAGCCCCACTCCTCGGTCAGGCGGGCACGCTGGAAATGGAAGGCCCCCATGCGGAGACAGAAGCCGTGGGCGAAGACCACCGTCAGCCGGGCGTCCTTGTCGCCCACCTCGCGCACGGCAAGGTCGACACCATCGGGGGTGGTGATAACAACACTGCGGTCGGCGTCGAGAAGGCCGAAATCCTCGTATTCGTAAGGGTCGTCGCTACTGACGCGACGGCGCAGGGATCTAGCGACCGACACCGCGGTCGCGGTGCCGACAGCGGTCACGCCCGCCGCGCCCGCCAGCCAACGAGCCCCCTGATCGCTCAACTCAGCGACCCGCGGTAGGTCCGGACGACGCGACCCCGTGGACTTGTGACGACCTCATAGTTGATGGTGCCCAGCAGCTCCGCCCAGTCCTGCGCGGTGGCCTCGCCGCGGCTGCCCGGCCCGAACAGAATCGCCTCGTCCCCCTCGGAGACATCACCGTCAGTGCCGACGTCGACCACGAGCTGGTCCATGCAGACGCGCCCGGCGATGCGTCGCAGCCTGCCGTTGATCAACACGTCGATGCGGCCACTGAGGTTGCGGAAGACGCCGTCGGCGTAGCCGATGGGAAGCAGTGCCACCGTGGTGTCACGCTCGGCGATCCAGGTGTGACCATAGGACACGCCATCTCCGGCCTGCACCGGCCGCACAAGCGCCACAGGACATTTCAGTGTCATCGCCGGCTTCAACCCCATATCGCCACGCTCCGGGATCGGCGTCTGCCCGTACACCGCGATGCCGGGCCGGACCATGTCGAAGACCAAATCGGGCCGCGTCAACACCGATGGCGAATTCGACAGGTGCACCACCTCGAAGTGCACACCCGCGTCGCGAGCCTGGCCGAACATCTCCTTCAGCCGTTGCGCCTGAACGTCATTGAACGGATTGTCGGGGTCGTCGCCGTGCACCAGATGCGACATCAGGCCGCGCACCGTGAACGCGTCTTCGGCGACAACTCGTTTCAGCGCCGTCAACATCTCGAGATACTCGGCCGGGCTTGCGCCGTTGCGACTCAGGCCGGTGTCGACCTTGACCGTCACGTTCGCGGCGCTGCCCGTGCGTTCGACCGCGTCGCGGAGTTCGCCGATCTGAGCCAGCGACGACACGGCGATCTGCACGTCGGTGTCCAGCGCGGGCCCGAAGTCGGTCCCCGGCGGGTGCAGCCATGCCAGCACGGGGGCGGTGATGCCGTCACGGCGCAGCGCCACCGCCTCATCTACGGTGGCGACGCCCAACTCCGCGGCACCCGCGGCCAGGGCGGCGCGGCCAGCCTGGGTGGCTCCATGGCCGTACCCGTCGGCCTTGACGACGGCCATCACCTGGGCCGGACCCGCATGCTCACGCAGCAGCGCCACGTTGTGTGCCACGGCGTCGAGGTCGACGACCGCCTCGGGGGTCGCGGACGGCGGCACTGCCGTTGCCGGCGTCGTCGTCGCTCTGGTCGGTTTCATGGTCATGTCACCAGAGCCGATTCTCCCAGACCGGGACCATGCGCTGGCGACGGCGACTGCGATGCGCCCGTTTCGAGTCGCGTCCATACCGGCTGACCTCGGGTTTCGCCTGCTTCTCGCGGCGGGTGTTTCCGGCCACACACGGGTCCAGGTCAGTGGGCGAACGGCTCCAGATTGTTGAAGTGCCCCCGCGGCTTCAGCGCGTCGAGCTGAGACAACACGGTGACCGTGTCGTCGTACAAGGCCCTGGCCAGGTCGGCCGAGAACCCCTCGCGGACCACGATCCGCAGCATGGTGACGTCCTCGGCGCCGTCGGGCATGGTGTACGCGGGCACCTGCCAGCCGTAGGAGCGCAGCGCGTGGGACACGTCGAACTCGGTGTAGCCAAAATCGCCCTTCAGCCGGAAGCTGACCACCGGGATGGCCGAGCCGTCGGCGACCACGTCGAAGTGCTCGCTCTCCTGTAACTGGTCGCCGAGCCAGCGCGCCGTCGACGACAGACAATGCATCACCTTGCCGTAGCCGCCGCGGCCGAGCCGCAGGAAGTTGTAGTACTGGCCGACCACCTGGTTGCCCGGCCGGGAGAAGTTGAGCGTGAAGGTCGGCATGTCGCCGCCGAGATAGTTGACCCGGAAGACGAGATCCTCGGGTAGATACTCCTTGCTGCGCCAGACCACGAATCCGATGCCCGGGTAGGTGAGCCCGTACTTGTGGCCGCTGACATTGATCGAGACCACGCGGGGAAGGCGGAAGTCCCACATCAGATCGGGGTGCAGGAACGGGACCACGAAGCCGCCGCTGGCTGCGTCGACGTGGACCGGGACGTCCAGTCCCCCATCGGCCGCAACCTTGTCGAGTGCCGCACAGATCTCGCCGATCGGTTCGAGCTCGCCGGTGTACGTGGTGCCCAGGATGGCCACCACGCCGATGGTGTCCTCGTCGATGTTGTTCACCACCTGTTCGGGGGTGATGACGTAGCGGTCTTCGGCCATCGGCAGATACCGCGGCTCGACGTCGAAGTAGCGGCAGAACTTCTCCCACACCACCTGTACGTTGGCGCCCATCACCAAGTTTGGGGTCCGGCCCTTCCAGTCTTTTCCGACCTTTTCGCGCCACCGCCACTTCATCGCGAGGCCGGCGAGCATCACGGCCTCGCTGGAGCCGATCGTGGAGACGCCGACTGCGCTGGACGGATCGTCGTCGCGCAGATCCTCGGCATGGAACAGGTCGGCCACCATGCATACGCACCGCTGCTCGATCGCCGCGGTCGCAGGGTATTCGTCCTTGTCGATCATGTTCTTGTCGAACGTCTCGGCCATCAACCGTTCGGCCTGGGGATCCATCCAGGTGGTGACGAACGTCGCGAGGTTGAGCCGCGAGCTGCCGTCGAGCATCAACTCGTCGTGAATGAACCGGTATGCGGAATCGGGATCCATCGCATCGTCCGGCAGTCGCAGCGACGGGACAGGCGCCATTTCCATCCGGCACGTGTATGCCGGTTCGACGTGTTGTGCCTGAGTGTGCTTGCGTTTCACGGCAAGTCCTTCCTATAGCGAGGCGACGGCGGATCGGACATGGGCGAGGATGCGTGATGCCGACGTCGGCGCGGGGCGCGGCCCGGGATCGGCGGCGGATAGGTTGGCTGCCCTCGCGTGGACGTACGCGGCCGCGGCGGCCGCCTTCCCGGGCGGTAAGCCCGCTGCGAGCAGCGCACCGACGATCCCGGACAGCACGTCACCGGAACCGGCTGTGGCCGCCCACGATTGGCCGGCGGAGTTGAGGTACACCGGCCCCCCAGGCTCCGCGATGACGGTGACGTTGCCCTTCAGCAACACGGTGACGCCGAGGTGGTCGGCGAGCTTGCGGGTTGCTCCGACGCGGTCATCACCGGGTGCCGAGCCGGCCAACCGTGCGAATTCCCCTGCGTGAGGGGTCAACACCGTCGGCGCGGCGCGATTGGCCACGAGGTCGGGATGGGCCGCAAGGATGGTCAGTGCGTCGGCGTCCACGATCACCGGCAGATCGGTCCCGAGTGCGAACCACAGCGCGGCCGCACCGGCTTCGTCGATCCCCAGCCCTGGGCCGACCGCCCACGCCTGCACGCGCCCCGCTGCGGAAACAGTCGGCGTGGCGATGATCTCCGGCCACTGTGAGAGCACCTGCTGTGCGGCACTTCCCGCGTACCGCACCATGCCCGACGTCGCGGCGACCGCCGCACCGGTGCACAGCACCGCTGCACCGGGGTAGGTGGCCGATCCAGCCAGGATGCCCGTGACGCCCTGGGTGTACTTGTCGTCCTTCGGGCCAGGAACGGGCCACAGCGCGGCGACGTCGGCCGCCTCGAGCTCGAATACGTCGGACTGCGGCAGGTCCAGGCCGATGTCGACCAGCTCCACGCGCCCGCAATCGCCCAGTGCGTGAACCGGTTTGAGGCCGCCGAACGTCACGGTCAGCGCCGCGTGTACGTGCGGGCCGTCGGTGGCGCCGGTATGCACGTCGATGCCGCTGGGGATGTCGACGGCGACCACGGGAATGCCCGCGTCGTCGACGGAATCGAAGACGTGGGCAGCGTTCGGCCGCAGCGGTCCGGAGCCGGAAATCCCGACCACCCCGTCGATCACCAGATCGGTTGCTGCCGGGATGCTTTCGACCACCCGCCCGCCGGATGCGGTGAAAGCGGCCAACCCCTTGGCGTGCGTGCGCTCCGGGTTGAGCAGTACCGCAGCGGCTGATGCTCCGCGGCGACGCAGGAAGGTGGCCGCCCACAGTGCGTCGCCGCCGTTGTCTCCGGAGCCGACGACCGCACAGATCCGGCGGCCGGACACGCCGCCGGTGCGCACGGTGAGTTCACGGGCTATCACGGTGGCCAGCCCGTAGGCGGCGCGGCGCATCAAGGCACCGTCGGGGAGGCTCGCCAACAGCGGCGCTTCTGCCTCGCGGATTTGGTCGGCGGTGTAGTAGTGCCGCATCGCTCCCTACGTTACGTGTCGAACCGGCCCATCGGACGCGGTTTCATTATCCGCGACCTAGTCGTCGACCCGCCCCCAGAATGCCGCGGCCGTCGCGGAGATCCTTTCAGGAAACTCACCGTTGATCGCATGCGACGCGTCGGGCCACAACTCCACTTGTCCGCGCCGCAGCAGGCTCCGTGCAGTCTCGGCGGCCCGGTTGGCGTGATGGAACACGCTATGGCCGGCGATCAGGGCAAGGACCGGGATGTCCAGCGCCTGCAATTGGCCGGCGGTAAAACGCGTAAGCGGAGGCTGCCGCAAGGCGAAGTCCCTGGTGCCCGAGGCGACAAGCGACGCTACCGGAACGGAATCGTCGACGTCGGCACCACCGGTGATCCATTTCAGTACCCGGCGCCGCACCGATTCCGGCACCCCGGGCAGGCCCATCGGCAGCACCATCAGCATGCTCCGGATCGGAATCGACGCGAATGTCATCACCGGATCGAGCAGCGTCAGCGACGCCACCGACCCTGGTCTGCGGACGGCGTAATTGGTGGCCGACCATCCGCCGAAGGACACCCCCATGAGATGCGGCGATGTGAGCCCCAGTCCCGTGAGCATCTGGTCGAACCACTGCGCCTGGTCCTCGGCGTCCCTGAGCGGGCGCTTTTGCACCGACAACCCCGGCTCGCCGAGCAGGTCGACTGAGAACACCGTGCGATGGGCGAGCAGGCCGGGAAGGTTGGCGCCCCACATCGGGGTCGACGCGTTGCGTCCGGGCAGCAGCACAATCGGACGCCCCTCGGGGCCTGGGAAGCGATACACCCGCACAGTGCCGAAATCCGTTGGAATGTCGAATGACTCGTCGTAGGACGGCAGCTCGGCCAGGCAGGCCTCATAAGTGGCGACGAAGTGCGCACGGGCGACCTCGCTCCGGAAGTGCCCAACCCCGGAGCCCTGCACTATTCGACGGTGACGGACTTGGCCAGGTTGCGCGGCTTGTCGACGTCATAGCCGCGGGCCTGCGCAACCCCCGCCGCGAAAACCTGCAGCGGAATGGTCGACAGCAGCGGCTGGAAAAGCGTTGACACCGCGGGGATCTCGAACAGGTGATCAGCGTACGGACGGACGGTGTCGTCACCCTCTTCCGCGATGACGATGGTGATCGCCCCGCGCGCCTGGATCTCCCTGATGTTCGACAGCAGCTTGGCGTGCAGCGTCGGCGCATTCTTCGGCGACGGCATGACCACGATGACCGGCAGGCCGTCCTCGATCAATGCGATCGGGCCGTGTTTGAGTTCACCCGCCGCAAAGCCCTCGGCGTGCATGTACGCCAATTCTTTGAGTTTGAGCGCGCCCTCGAGTGCGACCGGGTAGCCGACGTGGCGCCCGAGGAACAGCACGGTCTGCGACTGCGCGAAGCGGCGGGCCAGTTCGAAGACGGGCTCGACCGAGTCGAGTACGCGGGCGACCAGGTCCGGCATGGCCTCGAGTGAGCGGTACTCACGCTCGACCTCGTCGGGGTACTTGGTGCCGCGAGCCTGCGCAAGGGCCAGTCCGACAAGGTAGTTGGCTGCGATCTGCGCGAGGAAGGTCTTGGTCGACGCGACGCCGATCTCGGGCCCGGCGCGGGTGTAGAGCACGGCATCGCATTCGCGCGGAATCTGTGAGCCGTTGGTGTTGCAGATGGCCAGCACCTTGGCCTTCTGCTCCTTGGCGTGGCGCACCGCCTCCAGCGTGTCGGCCGTCTCGCCGGACTGCGAGATGGCGACGACGAGCGTGTGCTGATCCAAAACGGGGTCGCGGTAACGGAATTCACTTGCCAGCTCGGCCTCCACCGGCAGCCGCGTCCAGTGCTCGATCGCATACTTGGCGAGCAGGCCGGAGTGGAAGGCGGTGCCGCAGGCCACCACGAACACCTTGTCGATCTCGCGGAGCTCTTGATCGGAGAGACGCTGTTCGTCGAGCACGATGCGGTTGTCCACGAAATGGCCGAGCAGCGTGTCGGAGACGGCGGCGGGTTGCTCGGCGATCTCCTTGAGCATGAAGTACTCATAGCCACCCTTTTCGGCGGCCGAGATGTCCCAGTCGATGTGGAACGTGCGTGCGTTCGCGGAGTCGTCGACACCGTTGAAGTCGGTGATGCGGTACCCGTCGGCGGTCACGACGACCGCCTGGTCCTGACCCAGTTCGACGGCATCGCGGGTGTATTCGATGAACGCGGCGACATCCGAGCCGACGAACATCTCGCCCTGGCCCACACCGAGTACCAACGGCGTGGAACGCCGCGCGGCGACGATCATGCCGGGCTCGTCGGCGTTGGCGAAGACCAACGTGAAGTGGCCCTCCAGCCGGCGCAGCACGGACAACACCGACGCCGGGAAATCGCCCGCGGTCTCACCGTCGCGGTATGCGCGGGCAACCAGGTGCACAGCCACCTCGGTGTCGGTGTCGCTGGCGAACTCGACGCCCGCGGCCTCCAGCTCGGCTCGCAGAACGGCGTAGTTCTCGATGATGCCGTTGTGAACGACCGCGATCTTCCCGGCGGCGTCACGGTGCGGGTGAGCGTTGCGGTCGGTCGGCCTGCCGTGGGTCGCCCAGCGGGTGTGCCCGAGGCCGGTGCTGCCCACCAGGGTGGCAGCGTCGGACTCGGCCAGCGCCGCCGTGAGGTTATCCAGACGCCCGGCCCGGCGGCGCACCGTCAGACCGCCCTTACCGTCGAGCAGGGCGACGCCGGACGAGTCGTATCCCCGGTACTCCATCCTGCGTAGAGCGTCGACGACAACGTCGCAGGCAGGACGCTGCCCGACGTAGCCGACGATTCCGCACATAGCCATTCAGGGTAGTGCAAGAGCGTTCGACGACCGCCTGCGCTACGGTCGTCTCGTGGCGCGAACGGCGAAGCTCTTCAACGAGTTGAAGCGTCGCGGTCCGCATCGTGTTTTGCGGGGTGACCTGGCCTTTGCCGGATTGCGTGGCGTCGTGTTCACCCCGGAGTCAGGGCGCAATCTCGCAGGCGTGGCCTTCGGTCACGATTGGCTCACGAGTGACGACCGTTACCACGGGACGCTCGAGCATCTGGCGTCGTGGGGCATCGTCGCCGCGGCACCCGCCACTGAGACCGGGCTCGCGCCGTCGGTGCTCAATCTGTCCTACGACCTCGGCACCACTCTGGACATCATCGCCGGGGTGCGGCTGGGGCCGGGCAAGATCAGCGTGCATCCCACGAAGCTCGGCGTGGCCGGACACGGTTTCGGCGGGTCTGCGGCGGTGTTCACGGCCGCAGGCATGCCCAGCAGAGTGAAGGCCGTCGTGGCGGCGTTTCCGACGGTCACCAAACCCCGCGCCGAAGAACCCGCGGCGACGCTGAAGGTGCCCGGGTTGATCCTGTCCGATCCCGGCGACCCGATGTCGTTGCGCTCCAACGCCGTCGAGCTCGCGCGTGTGTGGAAGACCGGGACGCTGCGCGCAGTGAGCAAGGTGAAAGCGGGTGGACTCATCGAGGGCCGGCGCCTGGCGAAGGTCGTCGGACTCCCGGGTGCCAATCGAGGCACGCAGAAGATCGTGCGGGCGTTGATGACCGGATATCTGCTGCACACGCTGACCGGCGACAAGGCCTACCGCGACTTCTCCGACCCCGAAATCGCGCTGCCGAAGGCCCATACTCTCGATCCGTTCGCCGACGATCCGGTGGATCTCGAGAACAAGGTCGTCGCACTGTTGAAGCCCTGAGGGGAACCAACCAACCGGTTGGGTGTATAACTCTCACATGTCATCTGCGCCGTCCTTGCGAACCGGGATGCGAACCGGGATCTTCCTCAACTACGCAGGTGGCTTTCTGGAGGCCGTCGACCAGGTCGTCGACATGGAGAAACTCGGCGTCGACATCGCGCTGGTCGCCGAGGCGTACTCCTACGACGCGATCAGTCAGCTGGGCTTCCTGGCGGCCAAGACGTCGACGATCGAGCTCGGAACGGGCGTCGTCCCGATTTATATCCGCACGCCGACCCTGCTGGCGATGACGGCGGCCGGACTGGACTATGTGTCCGACGGCCGATTCCGGCTTGGCATCGGCACCTCCGGTCCACAGGTGATGGAGGGCTTTCACGGCGTTCCGTTCGACGCCCCGCTCGGCCGTACCCGTGAGGTCGTCGACATCTGCAGGCAGGTGTGGCGCCGCGAGCGAGTGACCTACGACGGCAAGTACTACCAGATTCCGTTGCCGGCCGATCGGGGTACGGGCCTCGGCAAACCTCTGCATTTGATCAATCACCCGGTGCGCGAGCGGATTCCGATCACGATCGCCGCGCTTGGACCGAAGAACGTCGAGCTTACCGCGGAGATCGCCGAGGGCTGGCAGCCGGTGTTCTTCTTTCCCGAAAAGGCCGACGACGTCTGGGGCGACTCGCTGCGGGCCGGGTACGCCAAGCGCGACCCCTCCCTTGGCCCGCTCGACATCATGGTCAGCGCGCCGCTGGCGATCGGCGATGACGTCGATGACCGATTGGCCTGGGTGAAGCCACAACTAGCGCTGTACATCGGCGGTATGGGTGCCCGCGGGCAGAACTTCTATCACAAACTCGCCACCCGTTACGGCTTCGGCGAGGTGGCCGATCACATCCAGAATCTCTACCTCGACGGCAAGAAGGCCGAGGCGATCGAGGCGGTGCCCGACGATCTGGTGCGGTCCGTCTCGTTGGTGGGTCCGCGCGGGTTCGTCAAGGAGCGCCTGGCCGCGTTCGACGCGGCGGGTGCCACCACGCTGTTGCTGCAACCGCTTTCAGGCGACCGCGACGAAACGTCGAAATTCGTCGAGGAACTTCTGGGCCTGCTGCCGTAGCGATTTACGGAAATCGCTCGCCCACCTGTAGACTGCGTACAGCGGCATCGTCTGTTCTGCCTTTTGCCGCTTCTCGATCGTCAAACCGAGCGCCGCGGGATCGCCCGCGCCGGGCAGGACGACCACACTCAATCTTTCGGAGCTTCAATCTTGTCTGTTCAAATCCCTGGTGGCTCAACCGTGCCCACCTTCGCCGAACTCGGTCTGCCGCAGGCCGTCGTCGACGTTCTTGCCGGCAACGGCATCGATACGCCCTTCCCCATCCAGGCCGCTACGCTGCCTGATTCGTTGGCGGGCCGTGACGTTCTCGGCCGCGGCCGCACCGGATCTGGTAAGACCTACGCGTTTCTGTTGCCGATGGTGACGCGACTCACAAACAGCCCCAGCAAGCCTCTTCCCGGCCGGCCCCGGGCGCTCATCCTGGCCCCGACGCGCGAGTTGGTGGCTCAGATCCAGGCGTCGCTTGCTCCACTGGCTGCCGCCACGAATCTGCGTTCGGTCATCGTGTTCGGCGGTGTCGGGCACCAACCGCAGATCGACAAGCTGCGTGCCGGTGTCGATATCGTCATCGCCTGCCCAGGCCGCCTCGAAGACCACGTACAGGCAGGCCATGCCAACCTGTCGGCGGTGGAGATCACGGTGCTGGATGAGGCCGACCACATGGCCGATCTCGGATTCCTGCCTCCCGTCAAGCGTCTACTCGACAAGACACCTCGTGACGGTCAGCGAATGCTGTTCTCCGCCACGCTGGATCGCGGTGTGGACGTTCTCGTCAAGCGCTATCTGAACAATCCGGTCGAGCACAGCGTCGACTCGGAGCAGTCGCCGGTGACCGCGATGGAGCACCACGTCCTGCATGTAGAGAAAGCGTCGCGCATCAACGTGCTGGCCGACCTTGCCGCTTCGCCCGGACGGACCATCGTTTTCGCCCGGACCAAGTTCGGCGCCAAGAACCTTGCCCGCCAGTTGAATTCGCGGGGTGTGCCTGCGGTGGAACTGCACGGCAATCTGTCGCAGAACGCCCGCACCCGTAACCTTGCCGCGTTCTCCGATGGGACAGCGTCGGTGCTGGTTGCGACAGACATCGCGGCCCGCGGCATTCACGTCGACGAGGTCAGCCTGGTCGTCCACGCCGACCCTCCGGTCGAGCACAAGGCCTATCTGCACCGGTCCGGACGGACCGCACGCGCCGGAAACGACGGCACAGTGGTGACGCTGATGCTCGACGAGCAGGTGTCGGATGTACGGCAGCTGACCCGCAGGGCCGGAGTGAAGCCGACGATCACCCGCTTCAGCGGTCCGTCGCACCCGGTACTGCATGAGATCGCGCCCGGTGAGCGCACCTTCGGGAAGCCGATCGTGCCGGCCACCCCCAGCCGACCCGCGCCTGCCAAGCCGGCCCAGGCGCGCCGTCGTCGCTCGAACAACCGTCGTAGGCGGCCAGCCAACGCGTAGCCGGCGGCCCCGGTGGGCTCAAGGGCCTGCACGCCGGCCAACTCGCCGAGAAACTTGTCGATTGCGTTATCGAGGGCACTGCGTTCTAGACGGCGGTCTTCGAGGGTTGCTGTTGCTTGGCCACGATTTCGGCGAGCAACGCGACAACGACACCGAACGCGAAATACAACGCTGGCAGCCACAGCGCAACACCAAACAGTCCGTCGGAATCGGCGTTGTACGCGAACACGTCGGCCTTGGCGAGCACGATCTCGACGATCGGTCCGAAGATCGCGGCCAGTACACCGCAAACGATCGACGGCTTGTCTCCCAGCACGCACCAGGTGATAACCGCCATCGCGATTATGAGGGTTGTGCTGGGCACTGCCGGTGCGCTGTGCACCAGGGCGGTGGTGACGTAGGTACCGATAACCGCGGCAATACCTGCCAGCCCCTGGCGCGCAGTGACCGTAGTGCGCGGATCAGGCAGATGCAGCCGCAGTTCGGCCAATGAGACCGTTGCGGCGCCAACCATTGTCGGAAACCAGATCGGGCTGCTCCACACGAATGGCACCGCGTCGGTGAAGTACACCGTTGTGCCGGTGACGACGTGGCTGTGATCGCCGACGAGCGATGCCACCGCCCCCAGAAGGAACAGGAAAAGGACTTCAGGCACGCGCAACTGCACGCGTCGCAGGCTACTCTCGCCAACCCATAGATTGCGCCCAAGCTCAATCTGTTCGGGTCGACGCGCGCCCACGGCTCTAGCCACGCCGCGGATACTGTCGATATCTCCCAGGCTGACGACTTTCTCCCCCATTCATTCGCCCACCTGTGGCAGTTCGTCGGCAGCGATTTCACACGGCGTGCCCGCGGGTGTGCCCGGCGCTGCAAGGGGCTCTATCGGCGGTGGCGCGGCGGGGATAGGCGGCGGCGCGGTCGGCGTTTCGGTCGCGGCAGGTGGTAGTGGATCTGTCGGCTGCTCGGCAGGCGCCTCCGCGTCAACCGCCGCGGGAACAGCCTCGTCTACGTCTGCGCCAACTTGGTCATCCTCATCGCCGTCTAGGACTTCTTCATCCGCCTCGTCCTCGTCCTCGGGCTCGTCGAGTTCGCCTGGCTCATCGGGATCGTCTGGCTCGTCGATTTCGGGCAGATCCGACAGAGCGTCCTGCGACGTTCCCAGTAGACCGCCCAGAAGGTCGCCGAGTTGCCCTCCGAAGCCCGACAACCCGCTTCCGATGTCGGGCAATCCTCCGCCGAACGACGGTAGTGATGGCGGCGTCATCGCCGCAGGCTCGACCGGCGGTGCTGGTGATGGTGTCGGCAGCGGCGGGGGCGGTGGTCCCGGCAGCGGTGACTGTGCCACCGGCGGCGGCGCCGACCACGCCGTGGGCGCGCCAACCGGCACACTCATCGCTCCCCCGCCGCTCGAGTTCACCCCCGCTGGTGCGGTTTCCACGGCGTCGCCCGGTGGCGCGGACCACGCCGGACCGAAATCACCGGGTACCTCGAAGGCGACAGCCGACTGCGATGCCAGTTCGGCCACCGCGGCGTCATAGGCGTCCGTCACGGCGGCCACCGCCGATCGCATCGCTGCCAGCCAATCACCCCGAATATCGCTCTCTACGAACGGCTTTACCTCTTTATCGACGAGTTCACTGGCCGTCGCACGATCACCTGCGCCGGTGGTGATCGTCTGCACGGCCGCACGCCAACCCGGGTTGGCACCCCGACTCTCCGCCGCCAGGGTCGCAGAGACTTTCCCATCCACGCTGTGCCACAACCGGTCCCGCAGCGAGGTCAACGATTCAGCCGCCGTACGTACCGCGTTCGCCACCGTCGCCGAGGTCTCACCGTGACGACGCAGGAACTCCCGTGACGCCTGAGCGCCCGGCCCACGCCACACCACGGGCATCAAGACCAGCTGGGCCTCCTGACGAGCCAGCACCCCTTCGACCGCGGCGGCAGCGGCCCGCAACGCCTCGCAATCGGCATCGAGCGCACGCAAGTCGATGCCGTCCTCGCTGCCGTACCAGTCGCGTACCTGCGATGCATGCAGGGTCAGATCCGTGTCCTGGTAGCCAAGCAGATGGCAGGCCCACACATAGTCCTGCACAGTCTCGGTGGCTGGCCGACCTTCGGCCAATCGTGAAGCAGCGTCGTATGTTTCGGCCATGCCTCAACCCACCAGGCGGCTGGCGCGAAGGTCGGCCTCGTCGTAACGGTGCGCGGTGGTACGCAACGCCGCCGCGACCTCCGCCGATGCCCGCGCCCATTCCCGGAGTAGGTCAGCGATCCCGTCGACGGCCGCACGTACGGCTCCACCGCGTGCGACGTGCATCCGGCCTGCTGCCGCGCCACCGAACTGCAACCCGGCAAGCCGAGTGCGGATTACGGCATCGACGACGTCAGCGGCAGCCTGATACTCGTTCGCGACATGCAGCAGCGCGGCGACGTCGACGTGCGCGACGTCTCGTTCTCCCATGTAGAGCTAGGACGCTATCGACGTCCCCCCGGTTCCCGCGGGTTCAGTGCTGTTCGCTGACCGACTCCGCTACCCGGGCGGCAAGCCGGCGCGCGGTGTCCTCATCGGCGGCCTCCACCATCACGCGGACCACCTGCTCGGTCCCTGAGGGACGCAACAGGATTCGGCCTGAGTCGCCCAGCGCACGTTGCGCCTCAGCCACCGCCGTACGTACCGACGGCGCGTCGGCGACGGCCGCCTTGTCCGCCACCTCGACGTTGATCAGCACCTGCGGCATCGTCTGCATCGGCTCGGCCAGTGTGGACAGCGACGAACGCGTCTGCGCCATACGCGACATCAAGCGCAGTCCGGTCAGGATGCCGTCGCCCGTCGTGCCGAACGCCGGCATGACGATGTGTCCCGACTGCTCGCCGCCCAGCGAGTACCCACCGGCGCGCAATTCCTCGAGTACATAACGGTCGCCGACGCCGGTGGTGCGTACCTCGATGGAGGCAGCGCGCATCGCGAGGTGCAGACCGAGGTTGCTCATGACCGTGGTGACCAGCGTGTTGGATGCCAGCTCGCCGGCCTCCTTCATCGCGAGCGCCAGGATCACCATGATCGCGTCGCCGTCGACCATCCGGCCGCTCGCATCGACCGCCAGGCAGCGGTCGGCATCTCCGTCGTGCGCGAGGCCGAGATCCGCACCGTGAGATACGACTGCGGCCTGCAGCGTCTCCATGTGCGTGGAACCGCAACCGTCGTTGATGTTCAGGCCGTTGGGCTCCGCATTGATCACGATGACGTTGGCACCCGCGGCGCGATAGGCGCGTGGTGCGGCTGACGAGGCCGCGCCGTGTGCACAGTCGACGACGACGGTGATCCCGTCGAGGCGGGTCGTCACCACCTTGCCGACGTGGCGGAGGTAGCGGTCCAAGGCGTCCTCGGCGTCGACCACTCGGCCGATGCCCGCACCGGTCGGCCGGTGGCCTGGTCCTTGGTGAACGAGCTCCTCGATCCGGTCCTCTGCGGCATCGTCGAGCTTGTGACCACCCGGCCCGAAGATCTTGATGCCGTTATCCGGCATCGGATTGTGCGAGGCGCTGATCATCACGCCGAAGTCAGCGTCATAGGCGCCCGTGAGGTAGGCCACTGCAGGGGTAGGCAGCACCCCAACCCGCAACGCGTCCACGCCCTCGCTGGTGATACCGGCGATCACCGCTGCTTCGAGCATCTCCCCACTGGCCCTGGGATCGCGTCCGACCACGGCCACGCGGCGTGCATGACCGCCGACGCTGCCAAGCCGTCGAGCAGCCGCCGAACCGAGCGCCATGGCCAGCTCAGAGGTCAGATCCTGGTTGGCGACGCCGCGCACCCCGTCGGTGCCGAACAGTCGACCCATGCCGACAAACTTCTCATAAATAGCGCCCCGAGAGCCAACCGCGGACACCGGGTGCCGTGCCGCCACCGAATCGGTACTCAAATGCGACAGGAAGCACTCACCGCCCGCATCCAGGCGGATACGGGCGGTGAGGTCGCGTCAATTAGCTGCCCTGCTCAGCCGACGGCTGCTGCGGGGTTGCGGGCGCCGTGGTCGGAACCTCGTCCCCGGACGTCTGACCAGGGGTGCCCTGAATGTGGCCAGGCGCACTCTCAGACTGGCCCGGGCCGTTCTGCTGGATCAGGACCGATCCGAGGCTGTTGTTGCACACCGACTGCTCGGTGCCATCGGTGTCGGTGGACTCCACCAACCGGGTCACTTGGCCAGCCTCGAGATCGCAGACGCCGGCTGCGATCGTCGCGGCGTCGGCGGTCTTCACGTCCTCAAGGACTCCGGCGCTGCCGAGGGTCACATTGACCAGGCCGTCGGGCGCGGGAGCGTTGCCGGGCTGCGCAGTCGCGATGCCCAGGCCCGCTGTGAAGAGCAGCGACCCACCGAGGACGGTGCCGGCTGCGACGTTCTTCATGACGTTCCTCATCCACTTGCTCCTCTTCAGTCGGGGAGGCGACAAACCGGTCCCCCAACGGCACGACTGCCCTACCGGTGGCCTGTAGGCCCATCCGCGCATGCGGCACCGTCGCCTCCGAAGACCCTGTGTTCACGATCGGGACAGGATTCAAACGAAAAGCGCGAAATTGTGAACTGGTCGAGCTTGCATGCAAGTCGGCGGCCGCTAAGCATTCCGCCCGGTGCGCGTGATGCACACCGGGCGGAATGACCAAACAGATCAGCGCTTGCTGTACTGAGGCGCCTTGCGGGCCTTCTTGAGGCCGTACTTCTTGCGCTCGATGGCCCGCGGATCGCGAGTCAGGAAGCCGGCCTTCTTGAGTGCAGGCCGGTCCTCGGGCTGCACCAGGATCAGCGCGCGGGCGATAGCCAAGCGCAGTGCACCGGCCTGCCCGGACGGGCCGCCACCGTCGAGGTGGGCGTAGATGTCGAAGGAGTCCAGCCTGTCGACCGTCACCAGCGGCGCCTTGATGAGCTGCTGATGCACTTTGTTCGGGAAGTAGGCCTCCAGGGTGCGGCCGTCCAGATGGAACTGGCCGGTGCCCGGCACCAGACGCACCCGGACCACGGCCTCCTTGCGGCGCCCGACGGTCTGGATGGGACGGTCGATGATGACCGGCTCGCGCACGGGTGCTGCTTCAGGCGCAGCGGTCTCGGTCGCGGTCTCCTCCACGGGAGCCTCGGTCACTTCTTCGGTCGTATCGGTCGATGTCGTATCGGTCGATTCGGTCACTGGGCCACCTGCTTGATCTCATACGGAATGGGCTGCTGGGCGGTGTGCGGATGATCCGGCCCCGCGTAGACCCGCAGCTTCTTCTGGATCTGATGGCCGAGCTTGGTGTGCGGGATCATGCCGAGGATCGCCCGCTCGACGACCCGGTCGGCGTGCTTTGCCATCTCGTCACCGAGCGCACGTGCCCGCAGACCGCCGGGATAACCCGAGTGGCGGTAGGCGAACTTCTTCGCGAGTTTGTCGCCGCTGATGGCGACCTTGTCTGCGTTGATGACAATGACGAAATCGCCACCGTCGACATTCGGCGTGAATGTCGGCTTGTGCTTGCCACGCAGCAGATTCGCTGCTGCGACGGCGAGCCGGCCGAGCACCACGTCCGTGGCGTCGATGACGTACCACGAACGCGTGGTGTCACCCGCCTTTGGCGTGTACGTAGGCACAGCGCTACCTCTCATCTATCGGGTTGGATCCCGGAGCAACTCCGGGGGCCGGTCAGGTGTGCGGTGGGGAACCCTCGGCGACCGACGTTGACCCGAGGCCCCGGCGTTACCGCACGCCAACCGAGCAGCTTACCTGTGCACGTCCTCGCAGGTCAAAACGCCTTCGGCAGGGTCTGACCTGGGCACGAGAGCCGGGGGCGGCTGGCCCTCGACCTGGCGCGGCTCCAAATATAGGGAAACACCTGATTCCTTGACCCGCCAAGCCGTCGTAGCTTCGTCTGGGTCGGCCGGGCGGTGTTAGCCAAGGTTCGATCCGAATTTCAAGATCACAACGGAGAACAGATGTTTCGCACTCTCATTGCCGGGGCTTTGGTTGCGGTGGCGGCCGCTGTCGGTGCAGCTTCGGTCGCCAACGCCGAGACCTACTACAAGAACTGCACCGCGGCGCGCGACGCCGGTGTAGCGCCGATCATGCAGGGCGAGGACGGCTACGCGCCGCACCTCGACCGCGACGGTGACGGCGTCGCCTGCGAATAGCCGCAGCTCAAGCTGGGTTTGCGCCACCGTGGCCCTCTCCCGCACCACGGTGGCGCAAACCTTCTCCTGGCGAATCCGCTGGCTCCCCTCCAAACGGGACCGCACAGAGTCTGCGGGCTATCCGCCCCAGGCGTTCGCAGCCATCCGGTCCATCGCCGCGACCTCGTCGGAGCCGTCTCGGACGGCGTTACCCAGCCTGATCAGGATGTCGTTCAGTGCGGTCGCCGCCTGCTCCCAGCGGGCCTGCTCGATGCGGTACGCCTCGGCGGCCTGCCGCGTCCAGACTTGCTGTAGCGGCGCGATCTGAGCGCGCAGCTCGTCCAGCGCCGTGTTCAGGTGCGCCGACGTGGTGTGTATCTCCTGCCGGACGGTGTATTCGATCTCGCCGAAGTTGTACGAGAGCACGTTCTCCATGCGGACTCCTCAGAGGTTGGTGGCGACGGCGCCGATCTGGTGCGAATGGCTCTCCGCGGCTTCGCGAAGCGTCTGCTGATTCAGGCGGATCGTTTCGGCGATCCGTTGCAGCGAGCCGTGGAGCTTCACGGATTCGGTGTTCCATCGATCCACGACATCGTGGAAGCGGGAGGCTGCCACGCCTCCCCACACCGATGCGGGCACTCCGCCCATGCGCCCGATGAAGGACGACAGCATCGCCCGAATCTCTTCGTTGCGCGCGTCGGTCTTCGCGGCGATCGCAGTCATCAGGTCGAAGTCGGTGTTGAGTGCGCCACCTGCCGGTGTGGTCATCGATGTCCTTCCGTCCGTGTTGTCATGAAGGGTTGTCATGAAGGTTCGACGCGAGTGCATGCCATTCGGTTCCACCGTGTCTGCGACCGCTTCAACGCACCGCATGTGCGGACCGGATCGCACGGTCGCAAGCGTCGCGGACGAGGTGTTCGCGGCCAGGTACGCTCTGGCAGCCGACGGCGATGCGGGCGGCGCCGTCGACCATTACCGTCCACTCGATACGCCGTTCTCGTCGAATCTCTCGATAGGTCACCGCCGGCCTGTCCGCACGGCGATCGGACGGGTTGAACTCGACGAAGGCGCCGTCGACGCCGTCGGCCAGCGCGGCGCGCAGCGAATCCGCGGTCTGGGCCAGGCTGGACGACACTGGGACGACGGACTGCGTGATGTGCAGGGCGATATCGCCCTCTGTCGGTGAAACCACTTGCACCCGAGCCGATCCCGGTCCAGACGTGATGCGTTGCGCCGTCCAGGCCGCGGGCACCATCACCCCGACCCTGCCCTCCACCAGCAGCGTCATCGGCATGTCATCGGAGAGCGAACCTGAACCGCTGTCATGCACCGCCATGAAACCGCCGGCCACGGCCAATGCGAGCAGCACACCGAAGAACACAGCCAAGGGTCTGCGGTCACGAAAAATGCCGTGTACAACTACGTCCGTCGACTGCGTGGCGGCCGCATGCCGGACCCAGTCGTCGTCGAGGATCCTGGCCGGCACGCCGATGGCACGCAGACGGCTCGCGATCATGGATGCGAGCACATGCGCGCCGAAGACCGTCGCCGGAGCGTCCACGAGCACCCCCGCGGGAATACCGACGGCCGTCACCACCGCGTCTGCGGCAGCCTCAGGCTCCTCCCCTCGGGGTACCACGGCGGTGATCGTTTCGAAGGTGGTCACCACGACCATGTCCGGGGTGATTTCGATGACGGTGTCTTCTGCCGTGATTCCCTGTCGCAGCAGCGCAATTCGCTCCAGGACGATGACATCCGCCGCCGCGGCGTGTGCGGCCTGTCGGGGTCTCTCGATTCTGGCCGACGACCACCAGGCGGGGCAGACGAGGACGGCAGTGTCGACGTTTGAGCCCAAGACCACGCTCATGACGTCGTCCCACACCTCCTGGACGGCTACCGGGCGATCGGCAAGTAAGGCGATGTCGCCGTCAACGTAATCAAGTGCAACGGAGATCAGTTCGGGGCGAGCGTCGTTGGCTCCTCGAATCGTTCCGGGGCCGACCTCGACCACGACTTCAGTCACGGCGGATCGGTCCAGGCGACCTGGATGAGCTGATCCGTGTCGCCTCGGGTGATCAACGTTGCCCGCCCGGGCGGCAGCGGCGATGACCTGACAGTTCCGAGCAGCACACCGTCGTCGGGGCTGGCGCTCATAATCAGCCCCATGCAGCCGAGCTCGCGCATCCTCGCGAGTACCGGATCGAACATCGCACGTGCAGCACCGCCCGAGCGCCGGGCGACGACGAGGTGCAGCCCGAGATCCTTGGCGTGGGGAAGAAAGTCGGCCAGCGGAGCCAGCGGATTGCCGGTCGACCCGGCTGCCAGGTCGTACTCGTCGATGACAAGATAGATGTCGGGCCCGGACCACCAAGAGCGCGTGCGCAACTGCTGCTGAGTGACGTCCTCGCCGGGCATCCGTGCTTCGAGACGTTGCACCAGCGCCGTCACTCGCGACGCCAGCGAGGCTGGTGACATCACGTACCCGCTGAGGTGATCGGACTCGACGACACCGAGCAGACCTCTGCGGAAGTCGACGATCTCGAGTTGAGCCTCGTCGGCGGCGTTGGTCCGAATCAGCTCGCGGCACAAGAGCCGCAGCAGAGCGGTCTTCCCGCACCCAGTTTCACCGAACACCAGTAGATGTGACTGTTCTTCGAAATCGATGTGTATCGGCATCAATTCGTGTTCACCGATGCCGAGCAGAACCCGGGATCCGTGTTCAGATGTGCCAACGAGATCATCGCGGCGGATCTTGCTCGGCAGCAACTGGACCTCCGGCGCAGTGCAGGGTGCCCATCGGTCACGCAGACGTTCGATGTCGATGACGATCGCGTCGGCGAGCCCATCCGCGGTGGCGTTGCCGTCCCATCGCGGCAGGGCAATTGCGAACTCCCGACCGCTAGCCGAGATGCCACGTCCGGGTGGCCGATCGGACAGTTCGCGCGCACGTTTGCGATCCATCTCCGATTCTGCGGGGTCACCAAGCCGGAGTTCGATGCGTGCGGCGATCTGATCCTTCAGCGCGGGCCGCAGTTCGCCCCAGCGCGATGCGGTCACGACGACATGGACACCGAACGAAAGACCCTGGGCAGCAACAGCAGTGATCGTTGCCTCAAGGACGTCGAACTCCTGGCGCAGGGTCGCCCAACCGTCGATGACCAGGAACACGTCGCCTAACGGATCGCCTGCCAACTCCGAATCACCCGCCGCTCTACGGCGCCGATAGTCGGCCATCGAATCGATACCCAGGCGACGGAACGACGACTCCCGTGTCCGTATCACCGAACTCACCATCGCGACGGTGCGACGGCACAATTCGGCCTCTTGACGACCGGCCATCGATCCCACGTGCGGCAGGTGCCGTAGCGAGGACAGGACTCCTCCGCCGAAGTCGAGGCAATAGAACGCGACGAGGTCCGGAGCATGGCGCTGTGCCAGGGCCAGCATCATCGCGCGGACCGCAGTAGACTTCCCTGATCTCGGGGCGCCGACGATCGCGACATTGCCTGCCGAGCCGTCCAAGTCGACGACGAGCAAGTCGCGGCGTTGTTCGTACGGATTGTCGACCACTCCGATCGGGACCGCGAGGCTACGCCCACCCGCGCCTGCGGCCGCCACCATGTCGAGAGTCGGCGATTCGGCCAGCGGCGGCAGCCACACCTGATGTGCAATTGGGCCGCGGCCGGCCAGACGGTCCAGCATGGTGTCCAGCACGGTGCGGTCCGGCTGTTGCGGGCGGTCGCCAGGGCCAGGCTCGGTGAGCGTCCCCACGCGCGAGGCCGTGAACACCAGTGGCCGCGCCGGCCCCGTCGATACCGGCACGCTGCGTCGCGGCCTGCCCTCACCGGAGACGAACGCGGTCTGGAACCGCACAAGTTCGCCCTCCGCCGACTTCAAATAGGCCGCGCCGGGTGTGCTCGGCAGGTGATAGGCATCGGGAACACCGAGAACCACACGAGATTCAGCGGCGGAGAACGTCTTGAGGCAGATCCGGTACGACAGGTGCGTCTCCAGCCCCCGCAACCGGCCTTCGTCCAGTCGCTGGCTGGCGAGCAACAGATGTATACCCAGCGATCGACCCAGTCGACCGATGGCCACGAAGAGCTCCGCGAACTCGGGGTGCTGGCTGAGCAATTCGGAGAATTCATCCACCAGTATGAACAACGCGGGCAAGGGCGCCAGGTTCGGATTATTCGCGCGCGCCCGCTGGTACTCACCGAGGTTGGCGCATCCGCCTGCCGCCCGAAGCAGCTGCTGACGCCTGTTCATCTCGCCGGTCAGCGCATCGTTCATCCGGCTGACAAGGTGCGCCTCGGCGGCCAGATTGGTGATCACGGCGCCGATGTGTCTGGCTCGCTCCAAGCCGAGAAACGTTGCGCCGCCTTTGAAGTCCACGAGGATGAGGTTGAGGACATCCGGCGGATGCGAGGTGATCATCCCGAGCGCCAGCGTGCGCAGCAGTTCGGACTTGCCGGAGCCGGTGGCGCCTACGCACAACCCGTGCGGCCCCATCCCGTTGTGTGCCGCTTCGTTGATATCGAGTGTTACCCGGGTCCCATCCTGGGCAACGCCGATGGGTACCGGCTTGATGTGCCCGTCATCGGTTGTCGCCCAGAACTTCTCGATACCAACGCCATCGATCTTCATCAGGTCTAGCCAGCCCAGTGACTCCGTCGCCCTGCGATCGGCCCCTCCGGCGGTAAGCCGGTATGGGGCGAGACGACGAGCGCACACCGACGCCTGCACCATGGTGAAAAGATCGGGCCCAGCGACCATCGCATCGCCGTCCTGCCCGTGAACGGTGACGGCGTCGGGAGTGACGTGCAGCCGCAGCCCCTGCGCAATAGCGTCCAGCGATGCGCCGATGTCGATGATGGTGACGTCGCTGCCCACGCGCACTCCTGCAGGATCGCCACCGTCGAGGACCATCACGACGTGATTTGATTCGGCGCCGGAGTCTGCGGCGTGTGCGAGGCCTCGGTAGACCAATCTCGCCGGGCCCGCCTCGTCGGTAGCGTGCCAATGCTGATGATGGGGAAGCCATTTCAACCAGTCCCACTCGATGCCGGTCTCTGCGCCGACGACGGCGCATATCGTGAGATCGTCGGGCCCGTGCCATACCGCCAGTTGGCAGATCATCGCACGAACCAGCGACCTCGCGACGTCCACGTCACCGTCGACGGTGAGCACCGACAACGATCGCAGCGGCACCACGAGCGGCGCATCGGTGACCGTCGACCGCTCTTGGATCAACCTGCGCATCGCAGTCACCGTGACGGGGTCGAGTTCGTCCTGTGTGGGTAGCTCCGGTGCCGTGATTTCGGTGGACAGTGCCTGGTCACCGGTCCCGACGCGGACGACGCAAAAGTCCGGATCGTCGGGGCGTCGCTCCCACATCCGTGCGTCACCGGCCAGCGTCCACAGCCTGCGCGGCTCAGGGTGGCTCCACCGCAACGACTCCCGTTGGGTGTCGGCTGTGGTCGCTGTCGTCTGATCGAGTGTTTCGAGGTAGTGGAGGTACTTTCGCCGCTGCGTGTTGACGTCGGCGGTGCGGCTAGCGCCGCGAGAGTACATCAGTGTGCCGAGGACCGACGTCAACATCATCACCGGAAAGAACACGTACATCGGGTGGCGCATCGACTGCGAGCCCGATGTGAAGTACACCGCCATCATCCCGACGGCCGCGACGAGCACGGCGATCGGCATCAGGCGGGCCAGCGGGTTGGCTGGCGGCGACGCCGGAATCGGTGGCGGCGCATCGACGGCGACGGTGCCGCGCGCCGCCGTCGGCACCGGCACCCTCGACTCGCGGGTGAAGTCCATCGAACAATGGACGCCGCGACCGCCGATTCCGTTCCATCCCCAGCCGGTGTAGCTGCCGCGAATGCGTTGCCCCGAGTCGCGTTACGGTTATCTCGGCAGCGTCGAGGGGGGACCGATGCGAAATTCACTGTGCCGACTCACGGTTGCGGCCTGCGCCGACAACACACATCGAATGGTCGATCTGGCGCTGCCAGGCGATATCGAGATCGCCCAGCTCCTGCCGCAGATCGTCGACATCGTTCATCCCCACAGCATGAGCAGTCACGACTGGAGATTGTCGCGACTCGGCGATCAGCCACTTGACGACTGTTCGACCTTGAACGACTACGATGTCCGTCACGGTGAGGTCTTGCTGCTCACCGCAACTGACCCGCCCGTCGCCGAATGGGTCGGCTGCGATCCCTGTCTCGCCGTGGTCGCGGGAGTTACCAAAGGAGGCGCCTCGGTCCTACGGATCCTGCCGGCCGTCTGCTGCGTACTACTGGGCGGACTCGGCGCATTGCTGTTGACACGGTCGGCCACGAGTCATGTCCTGATCGGATCGGGTGTCGCAGCTACTGCCGCGGTGGGGGCGGCTGCCCATTGGCGGCTTCGTGCCGACCCGCTGATATGCGTGCCGCTGAGCCTGGTCGCAATCCTTTACGCGGGCACCGTCGGATATCTCAGCGTCCCGCCGGCGCCTGCCGCTTCGGGACTGTTGCTCGCGTCCGCGGCCGTATTCGCCGTGTCGATTCTCCTGTTGCGGATAACCGGCTGCGGTACAACATGTTTGACGGGAATAGCGACACTCGGCGCGCTGATCGTTGCGGTGGCAGCCGTTGCAGCGACATGGCGACTGCAACTCACGACGGGCGGTGCTGCTCTGGTCACACTCTCGCTCGCGATGCTGGGATCGGCACCCAGGCTGTCGATGATCCTCAACCGCATGCCTGTCGACTCCGCGGTGCCCGACGTGGGGAGCTGTCATCGAACATTGACAGGGCTGGTGGTGGGTTCGTCCGCCGCCGCGGCGCTCGGCGCCGCATCGGTCGCCATAGGTGATGGATCTGCGCTACGCGGTATCGTCTTCGCGGCCGTCGTCGCGCTGGTGCTCGTGCTGCGGATGCGGACCCATGTCGATCCGACCCGCCGCATCGCTCTGGCTGCAGCGGCAGTGCTCGCTGCCGCCACAGGTTTCGCCACCGCTGCCGCGTCGGCTCCGCACCACGTCCCTGTCATCAGCGCACTCGCGACGCTCTCGGGTGCTGCGACATTGACCTGTCTGACCGAGCCGACGGTGAGCCCCATCGTGGTCCGCGCCATCGAGGTCATCGAGTACATCGCACTCGCGGCGGTGGTCCCGTTGGCATGTTGGGTGGCCGGCGTCTTTGGACTCGCCCGCGGAATATGAGGACGGTGGCCAAGGCAGCTCGAGTGACGACCGCGGCTGCGCTCGCGGTCGTGGCGCTGTGGATCGCACCTGCGGCAGCGGCGGTCACGCCACCGGCGGTCGACATGTCGATGCTGCCCGTGCCGGAATCACCGCATCCGTCGCAACGCACGGAACAGCAGGGTCAGTGTCTCGCCTCCACCGATCGCACTATCGACGCCAAAGGCCCGGGTCTGCAGGATATCTGGAGGCTGACGCGCGGCGCGGGCCAGACGGTCGCGGTCATCGACACCGGTGTATCACGGCACCGCCTGCTCCCCCACTTAATCCCCGGCGGCGACTACGTGTCAACCGGTGACGGCACCGCGGATTGCGACGGTCACGGCACCGTCGTCGCCGGGATCATCGGCGCATCCCCGGATTCCGACAACGGCTTCAGCGGCATCGCCCCCGATGCCACCATCATCGGAATCCGACAGTCCAGTAACAAGTTCCGCGCTACGGACGACCCGTCAGGTCACGGCTTCGGCGATGTCGACACCCTCGCGATGGCGGTGCGCACAGCGGCAGATCTGGGCGCGACGGTGATCAACATATCCGCGGTCGCATGTGTGTCGACGGGCGACGCGTTGGACGACCGCGCGCTGGGCGCCGCGCTGGCCTATGCGGTCGACGTCAAGAACGCCGTCGTGGTGACCGCCGCGGGAAACGTCGGCTCGGTCGGCCGGTGCTCCGAACAGAACCCGACAACGGCCGCGCTCCGTCGCGGTAATCCCGACTGGTCTGACGTCAGAACCGTGGTGAGCCCCGGCTGGTATGACGACTACGTGCTGACCGTCGGTTCGGTGGACCGCGACGGCACGCCGTCGGCGTTCAGTCTCGCCGGACCGTGGGTCGACGTGGCAGCGGTGGCCGAGGACGTCGTGTCGCTGGACCCGGACGGCGAGGGTTTGATCGACAGCCTCACGGCTGAGGAGACGCCGATCTCCGGAACGAGTTACGCCGCACCGGTCGTCAGCGGAATCGTCGCACTGGTGCGGTCGCGGTCGCCGGAACTGACCGCCCGGCAGGTCATGCAGCGCATCGAGGACACCGCTCACCGCCCCTCCGCTGGTTGGGATCCCGTCGTCGGACACGGAACGGTCGACGCAGCGGCAGCGGTGAGCGCCGGCCACAGTCATGCGGATGACGACGGGCGCCCGCCGCCGCCCCTGTCGGCTTCCGCGTCCACTCCACCGGACGACCGGCCGACTCGATTCGCTGTGCGAGGTGCCGCGGTCTGCGTCGGAGTGTCGGCAGCCGTGGTTGCGATGGCGGCGGCGACGAACCGGCTACGGCGTCGGTCCGAGGCTGTCCCGCCCGACTGACGCGCCTTCGATGCTGAGCTCGGGGCCGCGTGGCAACCGGGCCAGCAGCGGCCACGGTGCAGGCACCGGGCCCGACAGGCCCAGTCGCCCTGCCGCTTCCTCGTCGCGTATCCCGAACACCACACCGGAATCGTCGACGAGATACAACGCTCCGGTCGCGGCGCCCTCCCCTGATAATCCCGTCGCGCGGACGAACGCGCAGCGGCCGGCAGGCATGACGAAGCCGTCGACGCCGGGCCCTGCGCCGTCGTCCTGTGCCAGTTGCACCAGATCGCCGTCCAGGGACAGTGATTCGGCCGTGAGCACAGCGTCGGGTCGAACGCAGAGAACCGAACGTTCTGCGACTCCGCCGCGATCCGGAAAGGTGGTCACGGGCAGTTCGTCCACAATCGGCACGTTGCCGACGAGCCCGGGTGCGACGGTGACGATGTCACGTCGGTGCGCATAAGCGAATCTGATGAGGTCTGCCGCCACCTCCCCGACGCGCTGGACACCGTCTGCGAGCATCACGTAGTGCTCCGCGGAATCAGCTCGAGTCAACCGCATCACCGTGCCAACCGGAATCCCCGGCAGCACCGACGGCGCTCCGACGCGCGCAATGACGGGGATTGCGATCTCGGGCACCTCCGGTACCGCGTCGAGCAGGACCCGCGAAACCGGCTGCGGTGCAACGCCATCGATCTTCAGAGCACGAACGACGGCGGGGTTGCGCAGGTCGACCCGTGCTCGGCGCCCGTCGTAGAGCAGGTACGTTGTCGCCGCGCTCTCACCACGCGCGGTAACGAGGGCGCGGGCGCCCGAATCCTTTGGCGCGGGCTCCGTTCCGACCAGCACGGTGGTGCGCTCGTTGTCGTCTTCGCAGACCGTCCAGACCAGTTCGTCCGTGCCGAGCGGAGCCCCGATTGCGTCCGGGGCACCCGGAATGCCGACGAGAGGTCCACGCCTGGCCCGTACCATCGCCGGTGCGCTGACGAGCTCGGGCTTGTCCGTCACGCCGGTGATCAGCCGCGCGGAGGCGAGATTCAGCGTGGGATGCATGGTGTCACCGATGCGCACATACAGGGCGCCGGATTCGGAGACCACGACGATCGCCGCGTTGCCAACGTCACCTCTGGGTTGCAGGAACGCGAGGACCGCGCATACCGCGATCGCGATGACCGCCAGAATGCACCCGGCGGTCAACGAAAGCGATTGTGCACGTATGGGATCGTCGAGCATGCGCACGTCGGCGCGCACCAGTGCATGTTCCATTCGCCGCACCAGGAACCGATGCGCACTCACCTGGATCCTGGTTGTCGCCTGCCCAGCCATCCCTCCCCCGCGGCCAGCCTAACGGCAGGCAGGAGGTGGCGGCGTCACGAATTTCAGTCGGCCTTGGCGCGGCGTTCCCGATAGGCCGCGACGTGTTGACGGTTGCCGCAATTGCCGGTATCGCAGAACTTTCCGGAGCGGTTGCGCGAGAGGTCCACCAACACCGCGTCACAATCCGACGCGGCGCACACCTTGAGACGGCGCAGCTCGCCGATGCGGATGAGGTCGGCCAGCGCCATGGCCATCTCGGCGCCCATCCGCTGCCACAGCGGGTCGTGCACGGACGCCAGGTGCAGATGCCACTCCGGCATCTCCGGATGGCGGGTCAGCCACGGGGCGGCCTTGGTGTCGCTCAGCAGAGCGTTCACCTGCCCCACGGCGCGCTCCTCGTCACCGGCGACGGCCCAGATCTTGCCGAGCCGTTCCCGCAGGCGATGGACGGAGTCGAGCTCGGCGGCGTCGTGGTCGCGTCTGCCGGTCCAGCCGAACCCGTCCAAATAGGCATCGAGCGCCGGGAGGTCGGCGAGCTGCTCACCGTCCACCCGATCGCTGTTGACCAGGACACATGCGGCACGCAGCGTGAGCTCGGTGTCATGACTGAAAAGCATTTGACTCGTGACCCCCTTTCCGGCTAGCGTCATGAGCAAAGTTGATTTTACTCATTACATTCCGGAGGTGTCCCGTGACCGCGACCCAGCTCGACGTGCGCGCGTCCGCCAGCCACTTCCGGCTCGGTCTACTGCTCGCCGTCGGCTCGGCATTCTCATTCGGGTCATCGGGACCGTTCGCCAAGGCACTCATGGAGGCCGGCTGGAGCCCAACGGCGGCCGTCGTCGCCCGCCTTACCGGCGGCGCCCTGGTGATGGCCGTGTTCGCGACGATCGTGCGACCCGGCTGGGTTCGCGAAGCATTGCGCCATGCGAAGACCGTCGTCCTGTACGGGGTGATCCCGATCGCCGGGGCGCAGCTCTTCTACTACTGCGCCGTCTCGCACCTGTCCGTCGGCGTCGCGCTGCTGCTCGAGTACACCGCGCCGATCCTCGTCGTGGCGTGGGTCTGGACCACCACACGACGCAGGCCCACCAACCTGACGTTGGCAGGCGTCGCCATGGCAGTGGCCGGAATCATGCTGGTACTCAACGTGTTCAGCGATGCGCATATCAATCTCATCGGCGTCGGCTGGGCATTGGCCGCCGCAGTCTGTGCCGCGTGCTACTTCGTGATGTCGGCCAACGTCGGCAAGCATGCCGCCGACAACGATGGCGTCCACCCCGTCACGCTGGCCGCGGGTGGCCTGGTGGTCGGCGCCGTCGCCGTCACGGTTCTCGGCGTCGGCGGCATCATGCCACTGACCTTCACCACAAACGACACCGTCATTGCGGGGTTGACGACGTCGTGGGTGGTGCCCGTTGTCGCACTGGGCGTGGTGGCCACCGCGATCGCCTACACGCTCGGCATCATGGGCATCGCGCGACTGCGTCCCCGGTTCGCCTCCCTGGTCGGCCTGTCCGAGGTGATGTTCGCCGTCCTGGCTGCGTGGATCCTGCTCGGTGAGGCGATGACGATGATTCAGGCCGTCGGCGGGGTCATCGTGCTCGTGGGCCTGGCGCTGGCACGTCAGGGCGACCGCACCGAAGAGTCCGCCGACGTCACGTTGCCCGAGGGTGTGCCGTCAGCCCCGCTGACCTCGGTAATTGACGCAAACGTCGAAAAGTAAGCGGCTGGCTGCGGCCACCGCACATGTGCGAAAATGGCCGACGTGACTTTGCTCCGGATGCCATTACGGCTGGCTACGGTTACTTCGGCCGTTGTCTGCGCCGCCATGACTCTCGCCGCTGCCCCGCTGGCGGTGGCGCAGCCTAGCCATTCGCCGGGACCTGCGCCCGGGCCGGGGGTTGCGCCGGGGCCTGACCCGTCGGCCTCTTCGCCGTCGGGTACGTCGTCGTCATCGTCATGCCCCGACATCGAGGTGATCTTCGCGAGGGGAACCGACGACACCCCGGGGCTCGGCACGCCCGGCACAGCGTTCGTCAACGCATTGCGCCCGCTGGTCGGCGGTCGCACCGTCAGCGCCTACCCGGTCAACTACCCCGCCTCGTATGACTTCCTGGCGGCCGCCGACGGCGCCACCGACGCGGAGAACCGCGTCGCGTTGATGTCACAGCAGTGCCCGTCGACAAAGCTCGTGCTCGGCGGATACTCGCAGGGCGCGGCCGTCATCGACATGCTGGCCGGCGTCCCGCCGCTGGGCAACAAAATCGGCGACATCGGGTCGGCGCCCCCGCTGCCCGCGAGCCTGCAGGACAATATCGCCGCCGTCGCCGTGTTCGGCAACCCCGCAACGAAGTTCAGCAATCCGCTGACCAGTTCGGTCTTCGGCGGCCGGGCCATCGACCTCTGCAAGGACGGCGACCCCATCTGTTCACGCGGCAGGAACCCGTTCGCACACAACGATTACGTGTCCGCCGGGCTGGTCCAGCAGGCGGCGAGCTTCGTCGCCGGAAGGATCTGACGGCAAACACCCGCTACCCTGTTGATCTTGTGACGTTAGATCGACTCCGCAACCAGCTCACCGCCACCTTCATCGCCGCGGCCGCGCTTGTCGCGCCTGCCCTGTCCCCCGTACCCGTTGGCGGCCTCGGGACCGCATCGGCGCAAGGGTGCCCGGATATCGAGGTCGTCTTCGCCCGCGGCACCAACGACGCGCCGGGCCTGGGCAATGTGGGCGGCGCCTTCGTAGACGCGTTGCAGGGCAAGGTCGGCGGCAGGTCCGTCGGCGTGTACGCGGTCAATTACCCCGCGACGTTCGACTTCCTCGAGGCGGCGGCCGGGGCGAACGACGCCAGTGGCCACATCCAGTACATGGTGAACAGCTGCCCCAACACCCAACTGGTGCTCGGCGGCTACTCCCAAGGCGCCGCGGTGATCGACGTGATCAGCGCCGTGCCGGTGCCCGGTCTCGGTTTCGACAACCCGCTGCCGCCCAACGTGCCCAACCATGTCGCGGCCATCGCCGTGTTCGGCAATCCATCCGCGAAGCTGGGGCTGCCGCTGACCGTCAGCCCGGTCTGGGGCGCCAGGTCCATCGACCTGTGCAACCCGGGCGACCCCGTCTGCCAGACCAACGGCGAGGACGTCGCCGCGCATCGCGCATACGTGGGTGGTCCCACCAACCAGGCCGCCGATTTCGTCGCTTCGCGCCTCTGACCTCGCCTTACACCATTTTCTGCGAGCCCGTCAATGCTTTCTATTAACATCCGTGTGGTGATCCGCCGTCACTTGTTCACCGGTCTCATCGTGGCGCTGGTTCTCGGCACCGTACTCATCACGCCGCAGACAGTCGCGTCGCTGACGCCGTCGGCGAATGCGCAGTCGTGCCCTCCCGTCGAGGTGATCTTCGCCCGCGGCCGGCTGGAATCTCCGGGGGTCGGCAACCTCGGCAATGCGTTCATCAGAGCGCTGCGTTCGAAGTCGAATAAGAACATCGGTGTCTATGCGGTGCAGTACCCGGCCGATAACGAAATCGACGTCGGCGCCAACGATATGAGCGGCCGCATCCAGTACATGATCGACAACTGCCCGAATACGCGGCTGGTGCTCGGCGGCTATTCGCTCGGCGCTGCGGTCACCGACGTGGTGCTCGCGCTGCCGTTCGACTTCTTCGGGTTCAAGGCCCCGCTGCCGCCCGGCGCGGATCAGCACATCGCCGCGGTGGCGCTGTTCGGCAATGGAGTCGCCTGGGTCGGGCCGATCACCAACTTCAATCCGGTGTACCGCGATCGGACCATCGAGTTGTGCCACGGCGCCGATCCGATCTGCAACCCGGCCGATCCGAACACGTGGGAAGACAACTGGCCCGCCCACCTCGCCAGCGCGTACATCAACGCGGGGATGGCGAATCAGGCGGCCGACTTCGTCGCGGGACGCATCTAATTTTGCGATTTCGGCGTGCTAAGTCTCGCTGAGCGTGACCCAGCACGCCGAAATCACAACACTCGCAAGTCGCGCGTGACCTTCGTCCGCGCCTCGAGCTCGTCGTCGGGCGGATAGTCCACACCCACGAGCGTCAGACCCTGCGCCGGCGCCGCCGCAAAGTCGCTCGAGCGGTTGGTCGCCTCCAATAGCGTGGCGCACCAACCGGGTTCGCGGCGATGCTCACCGACCGCCAGCAACGCGCCCACCAGCGACCGCACCATAGCCCAGCAGAAGGCATCCGCGGTGACGTACGCGGTGACCCGGTCGCCGTCGCGCACCCAGTCGAACCGCTGCAGATCGCGGATGGTGGTGGCGCCGTCGCGATAGCGACAGAATGCCGCGAAATCGTGCAGCCCCAACAGATCCCGTGACGCCGCCGCCATGGCGTCGACATCAAGCGGTCGCGGCCACGGCGTGACGAAGCGTGCCTCCTGCGGTTCGACACCATACGGTGCGGTCGACAACCGGTATTCGTAGTGCCGCCGAAGCGCGGAGAACCGTGCGTCGAAACCCGGTGCCGCACGGACGATGTCGAGCACCCTCACATCCCGGGGCAGGAACCTGCCGAGCCGTTGCACAAGCGGACGAAACTCGCTCTCGCCGGGACGGGTCGTGCGCGGATAGGCGTGAGGCAGAGCATCAATCGGCACGTCGACATGGGCGACCTGACCCGTGGCGTGTACCCCGGTGTCGGTGCGGCCGGCCGCGCGCAGCTGCACCGGGGCGCGGAACACCGTCGACAACGCCTCGTCGAGCACACCGGCGACGGTGCGCTGCCGCGCCTGCACCGCCCAGCCCGCGAATTCGGTGCCGTCGTAGGCAATATCGAGGCGAAGACGAACGAGCCCGCCACCGTTGTCGATGGCGGGCTCGTCGCTCATGCTGCTAGGACTTGTCGGCATCCTCATCGGAGTCGGCCTTCTCCTCGGCGGCCTCTTCGGCAACCTCAGCCTCGGCTTCCGCCTCCTGAGCCTCCTCGATCGCGGCGTCTTCAGCCTTGACCTCGTCGACGCTTTCCTCGGCACCGACGGCGGCCTCGGGCTCGACCGCGGCCTGCGGCGCCGCGGCAGCCGCGACCTTCTGCGATGCGGCCGCGCGACGGGCACGGTTGGCCTCCGAGGTCACGGTCTTCTCCCGCACCAGCTCGATGACGGCCATCGGGGCGTTGTCGCCCTTGCGCGGCTCCACCTTGATGATGCGGGTGTAGCCGCCCTCACGGTCGGCGAAGAACGGACCGATCTCGGCGAACAGCGTGTGCACCACGTCCTTGTCGCGGATCTTCTTCATCACCTCGCGCCGGTTGTGCAGCGTGCCCTTCTTGGCGCGGGTGATGAGCTTTTCCGCATAGGGCCGCAACGCCCGCGCTTTGGGCTCTGTCGTCTTGATCCGGCCGTGCTCGAAGAGCGACGTGGCCAGGTTGGCCAGCAGCGCCTTCTGGTGTGAGGACGACCCGCCGAGGCGAGGGCCCTTGGTGGGCTTAGGCATTTTGAACCTCAGGCATTGCGACTATCTCCTATGTGGGGCCGACCCCCGTATCAGGTAGGGCCGGGACGGACTTTCTTAGAGCTGTTCGGTTTCTGCGTAGTCCTGGTTGTCGTCCAGGTCGTAGCTGGCATCGCTGTTCCAGGTGCCCGTGGCGACGTCATAACCGGC
The DNA here is from genome assembly GCA_044508395.1 of Mycobacterium sp. GTDB lineage: Bacteria > Actinomycetota > Actinomycetes > Mycobacteriales > Mycobacteriaceae > Mycobacterium. Next base: position 106,106 of record JBIQHU010000005.1, read on the forward strand.
GACCTCGGACGGATCGAACGTGGCCGGGCTGTCCTTCAGCGACAGACCGAGCTGGTGCAGCTTGATCTTCACCTCGTCGATGGACTTCTGGCCGAAGTTACGGATGTCCA